>JAQBEY010000053.1:0-31904 GCA_032123655.1 Betaproteobacteria bacterium | reverse complement strand
GCATTCCTCATCGCCGTCGACACGGGCGACGACGACGGCTGGACGGCAGAGGACTCCCTCGCCGAGCTGGCCAGCCTTGCCGACACGGCCGGTGCCGAGGTCGTCGGTGCCGAGTGGCAGAACCGCCGGCATGTCGATCCCAACTGGTACCTGGGCAAGGGCAAGGCTCACGAGCTGCTCGAGGCCAAACGCGAGACCGGTTTCACCATGCTCATCGCGGACGACGAGCTCAGTCCCAAGCAGCAGAAGGCGCTCGAGGAGCTGCTCCCGGTGAAGGTCCTCGATCGCTCGGGCCTGATCCTCGACATCTTTGCCCAGCACGCTCGCACCCACGAGGGCCGACTACAGGTGGAGCTGGCCCAGCTCGAGTACCAGCTGCCCCGCCTGACGCGCATGTGGACGCACCTCTCGCGCACGGGTGGCGGCATCGGCACCCGCGGTCCGGGCGAGACCCAGCTCGAGACCGATCGACGGTTGATCGGCAAGCGGGTAAAACTCCTGCGCAGCCGGCTCGCCCGGGTCACGGTCAGTCGTGGCGTCCAGAGCCGCAATCGGCGGCGCGCCGAAGTGCGCATGGTGGCGCTGGTCGGTTACACCAATGCCGGCAAGACCACGCTGTTCAATCGAATGACCGGGTCCGGCGGCTACGCGGCCGACCAGTTGTTCGCCACGCTGGACACGACACTGCGCAAGGTCCATGTGCCGGGCGCCGCACCGATCGTGCTGTCCGACACCGTCGGATTCATTCGCGACCTCCCCCATGATCTCGTCGCCGCCTTTCGCGCCACACTGGCCGAGGCGGCGGACGCGGACCTCGTGCTGCACGTCATCGACGGCGCGTCCGAGCACCGCGACGAGCAGGTCGCCGCTGTCGACGGCGTATTGGCGGAGATCGGAGCCGCCGACGTGCCGCAAATCCGGGTGTTGAACAAGGCCGACCTGACCGACATTCCCACCGGCGTCGAAAGGGACGGCTGTGGTACCATTTCCTCGGTTCGGTTGAGCGCGATCAGTGGTGACGGTTGCGTGTCATTGCGCAGCGCGCTTGCCGAGCGATTTCCCGTAGCGGCGGTATTGCGGCATGATTCCGACGAATACGAGCAACTCTCGCGGGACGTCCGCGACGCGCCCTTGCGAACCGCTTGAGCGATTCGCCCCGCGCCCCCAACTCATCCTTGTCTTCAACTCTTCGGTTCCAGCATGTCGCTCAATGATCCCCAATGGGGCAAGCGCGGGAATAGTGGTGGTCCGCCGGACCTCGACGAAATCTGGCGCAACGTCAATCGCCGACTGAGCGAGCTGCTCGGCCGCAATCGCGGTGGTGGTGGCGACGACATGGGCGGCGGCGACCGTGGTCCGCCGCGACGCGGTGCCACGCTGGGTGGCGCCGGCTTGCTGATCGCGCTGGTCTTCATCGTGTGGTTCGCCAGTGGCTTCTATATCGTCGACGAGGGCCGCCGGGGCGTTGTGACGCGTTTCGGCAAATACACCGAGACCACCCAGCCGGGACCGCGCTGGCACTTGCCTTTCCCGGTCGAAGCGGTCGTACTGGTCGACTTCTCGCAGGTCCGGACCGTCGAGATCGGTTACCGCAATTCCACGGCGAATCGCAACGCCAAGGAAGCGACGATGCTGACCGAGGACGAGAACATCATCGACATCCAGTTTGCCGTCCAATACAACCTCAACAGCGCCGAGGCCTACGTCTTCAACAACCGCAAGCCCGACGAGATGGTGAAATTCGTCGCCGAATCCGCGATCCGCGAGGTCGTCGGCAATGCCAAGATGGACTTCGCGCTCTATGAAGGCCGCGAGCAGATCGCCGCGCAGACACGCGATCTTATGCAGAAGTCGATGGATCGCTACAAGACCGGCGTGTTCGTGCAAAAGGTCACGCTGCAGAGCGTGCAGCCGCCGGACAAGGTACAGGCGGCGTTCGACGACGCAGTCAAGGCAGCGCAGGACCGGGTTCGCCTGGTCAACGAAGGCCAGGCCTACGCCAACGGGGTCGTGCCTCAGGCCCGCGGCACTGCCGCACGCCTGCTGGAAGAGGCCAACGGCTACAACACCGAAGTCGTGCAGCGTTCCGAGGGCGACGCCTCGCGCTTCAAGTCGGTGCTGACGGAATATCAGAAGGCGCCGGGCGTGACGCGCGATCGTCTTTACCTCGACATGATGCAGTCGGTACTCGGCAACTCGAGCAAGGTGCTGATCGACCAGAAGGCCGGCAACAGCCTGCTGTATCTGCCGCTTGATCGCCTGCTGCGGGAGGGCGGCGCATCCGCTGCAGGCAGCGAGTCGGCGCCGCGCACGACGTCCTCGGTTCCCGAGCCTGCCCCGGCGACAGCCGAGCAAGCGCGCGCGCGCGACGGCCTGCGCAGCCGCGAACGCTAGAGAAAAGGAGAGCCCGCATGAAAGCCATCGCCCCACTCCTTGCCCTCCTGGTCGCTGCCCTGCTCGTTGCGTCGCAGGCGGTCTTCACGGTTGACCAGACAAAATACGCAATCCTGTTCCAGCTGGGCGAAATCGTCGACGTCAAGTCCGAAGCGGGCTTGTATTTCAAGGTACCGCTGCTGCAGAACGTCCGCTTCTTCGACCGGCGCAACCTGACGCTGGAGAATCCCGAAGTCGATCGGGTGGTCACCTCGGAGAAGACCCCGCTGGAGGTTGATTTCGTCGTCCTGTGGCGAATCCTCGACGTCAAGCAGTACTACGTCGCAGTGCAGGGCGACGAGGAAGCGGCGCGGCGCCGGCTCTCGCAGACCGTGCGGTCGAATCTTGCCGAGGAATTCAACAAGGCGACGATGCACGAGGCGATTTCGACCGGTCGCGAGCGCATCACCAACGAGACGCGCATCAAGGCGGCCCAGGACGCGAAGCTGATCGGCGTCGAGGTCGTCGACGTCCAGCTGCGTCGGCTCGCCCTGCCCGGCGATGTCACTGGTCCGGTATATGCCCGGATGGAATCCGAACGCCGTCGCGTGGCCAATGAACTGCGTTCGCTCGGCGCTGCGGAGTCGGAAAAAATCCGCGCCGACGCCGACCGCCAGCGCCAGGTCATCCTGGCCGACGCCTATCGTCAGGCACAGAAGATCAAGGGTGAAGGCGACGCCAAGGCGTCGGCGATCTACGCGACTGCCTATGGCCAGAGTCCGGAGTTCTACACGTTCTATCGCAGCCTCGAGGCGTACAAGACGACCTTCCGCAGCAAGGGCGACATGATGGTCCTCGACCCTTCCGGTGAGTTCTTCCAGTACTTCAGGCAGTCCGGGGCCGCCCGCGCGGGACGTGCTCCCGCGAAGTGATCGTCGCCCGACAACGATTGACAGGCAGTCCGATGGCGAATTCGTTGTGGGTGGCGTTCGCACTGCTGCTGATCGTCGAAGGCATCCTGCCCTTCGTCGCACCTCGATTCTGGCGCGAGGCCTTCCGCAAGATGGTCGAGCTTTCCGACGGCCAGTTGCGCTTCATCGGTCTTGCCTCGATCGCGACCGGCCTCATCGCCCTGGCGCTGATCCGGCATGCGTAAGTGGCTTCTCCCTGAGGCGATCGAGGACGTGCTGCCGGTCGAAGCGGCGCAGGTCGAGGCGCTGCGCCGCGCGTTGCTGGACCACTTCCGGATTCAAGGCTACCGGCTGGTCCAGCCGCCGCTGGTCGAGTTCCTCGATTCACTGCTGACCGGCACCGGTCGCGATCTCGATCTGCTCACCTTCAAGACGGTCGACCCCGCATCCGGCCGGATGCTCGGCCTGCGCGCTGACACTACGCCGCAGGTCGCCCGCATCGACGCGCACCTGCTGAACGAATCCGGCGTCACCCGCCTGTGCTACGCGGGCAGCGTGCTGCGCACTGCGCCGGCCCGCCCCGGTGAAACGCGGCAAGTGCTGCAGATCGGCGCCGAACTCTACGGTCACGCCGGCATTGAGGCCGACGTCGAGGTGATGCGCCTGCTGCTCTCGGCACTGGGTACGGCAGGCGTACGCGGAATGCATCTTGACCTCGGCCACGTTGGCATCTACCGCGCTCTCGCCCACGCCGCGGGTCTGGAGGCCAGCGGTGAGGGCAACGACGCCGAACTATTCGCGGCGTTGCGCGACAAGGATGGTCCTGCGGTCGGCGAACTGACGGCGTCGCTTCCGGAACCGGCGAAATCCGGTCTCGTCGCGCTTACCACGCTGTACGGGCCCGCGATCGAGACGCTCGACGCAGCAGCGCGCGTGCTGCCGTCGCTGCCCGAGGTCGTGGCGGGTCTCGCCGCGTTGCGTGCCCTGACGGAACAGGCAGACAATGTGGACGCCGTGCACGTCGACCTGGCGGACCTCGCGGGGTACCACTACTACACGGGCGCCACCTTCGGCGTCTACGCGCCTGGTGAAGGCGGCATTGTGGTCGAGTGCGGTCGTGGCGGCCGCTATGACGGCGTCGGTCGCGCATTCGGCAGGGCACGTCCCGCAACCGGCTTCTCGCTCGACCAGCGCAGGCTGGTCGCGCTCGCCGGCAGCAACAGCGCTGCGCCGGCCATCGTCGCGCCGGGCCACGCAGATCCGGATCTGACACAGGCAATTGCCGCGCTCCGCGCCTCCGGAGAAGCCGTCGTCATCGCGCTGCCCGATGAACCGCTCGACGGCCGGCGCAGCCTGGTGCGCGACGGCAAAGGCTGGCACGTCAAAGACTGAACGCGACACGCAAGGCGTGTCTTTCAAGCAAAGCGAGGGTTGCAACATGGGCAAGAACGTCGTCGTCATCGGCACGCAGTGGGGCGATGAGGGCAAGGGCAAGATCGTCGATTGGCTTACCGAGAGCGCCTCGGGCGTCGTTCGCTTTCAGGGCGGACACAACGCCGGGCACACACTGGTCATCGGTGGGCGCAAGACGATCCTGCGACTGATTCCATCGGGCGTGCTGCGCCCGGGTGTCGGCATCTACATCGGCAACGGCGTCGTGCTGTCGCCGGGGGCGCTGCTGCAGGAAATCGGCGAACTCGAGGCGGCTGGTGTCGAAGTTCGCTCGCGCCTGAAGATTTCACCGGCCTGTCCACTGGTGCTGCCGATCCATGTCGCGCTCGACCAGGCGCGCGAAGCGTCGATGGGCGAAACCAAGATCGGCACGACGGGACGCGGAATCGGTCCTTCCTACGAAGACAAGATCGCACGACGGGCGTTGCGTGTTCAGGATCTCCTCGATCCGCCCGGCTTCGCCGCCAAGCTCGAAGCGCTCCTCGAGTTCCACAATTTCATGCTGGTCAATTACTACAAGCGCGATCCGGTGCCGTTTGCAGAGACGCGTGACGAGACGCTCGCGTTCGGTGAAAAGCTGGCGCCGATGGTCGCCGACGTCGCCGCGCTGCTGCAGCAGGCGCGCCAGCGCGGCGAGTCGCTGCTGTTCGAGGGCGCCCAGGGTGCGCTGCTGGACATCGACCACGGCACCTATCCCTACGTGACGAGTTCGAACTGTCTGGCAGGCGCGGCGGCTCCGGGCAGCGGCATCGGCCCGCAGATGCTCGACTACGTGCTCGGCATAGTGAAGGCCTACACCACGCGCGTGGGAACCGGCCCGTTTCCGACCGAGCTGACCGACGTCATAGGCGCAGGACTCGCCAAGCGCGGCAACGAATTCGGCTCGGTCACCGGCCGGCCGCGCCGCTGCGGGTGGCTCGACATTGCGGCGCTGCGACGATCGCTGCAATTGAACGGTGTGAACGGTCTGTGCATCACCAAGCTCGACGTCCTCGACGGCATGGACGAGATCCTCCTGTGCACGTCATACACCAGGAATGGCGAGTCCATCGAGCTGATTCCCACGGGCGCGGACGCCGTCGGTCAATGCCTGCCGGTCTACGAATCGATGCCAGGTTGGAAGGATTCCACCGTCGGCGCGAAATCCTTCGACGCGCTGCCCGCACCGGCGCGCGCCTACCTGAAGCGCATCGAGGCGTTGACCGGCGTTCCCATCTCGATGGTTTCCACCGGGCCGGATCGCGACGAGACGATTCTCGTGCATCATCCTTTCCAATGATCCAACGGCCCTGGAAAATGCGCTGATCGTACAATTGCAATTCGCGCAGTCGCGAGGGCCGACCCATCGCGACTGCGCGCCGATTCGACCACCGCTTCCCGGCGGGACAACGACGACAACGGAGACGCCGCCATGAGTCTGAAGGTGAGCTGGGACGAGTACAACACGCTGGTCGAGCAACTGGCGTCGAATGTCCACGAGTCCGGTTTCGAATTCAACCAGATCATCTGCATTGCCCGTGGCGGAATGCGCGTCGGCGATGTGCTGTCGCGCATCTTCGAGCAACCGCTCGCAGTCCTGTCGACGCATTCGTATGGCGCGGAGGGCGGCACGATCCGTGGCGCGCTGGTCATTGCCGAACACATGACCATGACAAGGCCGCGCCTCGGTGAACGCGTTCTGCTGGTCGACGACATGGTCGACTCGGGGCATACGCTGGAAGCGGTCTACAACGAACTGCCCAAGCGCTTTTCCCACATGACGGCGCTCAAGACCGCAGTGTTGTGGTGGAAAGGCTGCTCGGTATTCAAACCTGACTATTTCGTGCAGCATCTGCCGGACAACCCCTGGATTCACCAGCCCTTCGAGGTCTACGATACCTTGCGCCCCACGGGTCTGAAGGCTCGCCTCAAGGGTTGACCGAGCCCGCCTGCCAACGAATCCGCGCCGCGCGCGTCGCTGCGCACGGCGCACCGCCGGCTGATGGCCAGGGCAGTCGGCGGATCCTCAGGCCATTTTCTTGGCGGCCCTTCCCGCTGGCTTGCGCGCGGTCTTCTTCGCGGCCGGCTTCTTCGCGGCGACCTTCTTCGCCACCGGTTTTTTGGCGGCAGCGGATTTCCTGGCTGCCGGCTTCTTGCGCTCGACCTTTCGCACCGCCGCCTTGGCAGCGCGCTTCACCTTCACGGCGCCTTTCTTCACTGCCGACTTCGCCGCCGCGCCCTTGCGGGCAACCACGCGTTTGGCCGCGCCCAACTTCTTCCTGGCAACGGTTTCCTCGCGATTGACCGCGCGCTTGACGTCGCCAGCCATTTTTTTCGCCGTGACCTTGGCCGACCGCGCGGTGCTGGATACCGACCGCCTGGCCTTGCCGAACGCTTTTTTCGCGTCACCCTCTGCGGCCTTCGCCTGCCGCTTGACCGCAGCCTTCGCCACGCGCGTTTTTTTCGCCACGACCTTCGCTGCCTTGCCGGCTTCGCGCCTGGCGTCTTTCGCGACCGCCTCCGCCTTCCTGGCGATCGCGGTGCCCGCCGCCGTCGCCTGGTCCTTCACGGATTCCATGGCGTCGCCAATCCTGTCCAGCAGTCCCTTTTTGCTTGCCATCGTCGATACTCCCGTCTGAGTGTGGTGGTGCTGCGGGACTTGCGCAGAGTCGCAGTCCGCATGCCCGGCAGGCCGCACCGCGCGGCCGGCTCCATGAGCATACCAAGGAAATATATCCAGACCGCGGATCAGCGCCTTCCTTTGCGTGCGCACCTGCGCTACCGTGCGTGCTGGCGCCACGCGGACACCGGCGTGGCTCTTCGACTTCTGCGAGGAAAATGATGATGCAACGCCTGCTTCCCTGGTTCGCCTTCCTTCTCCTCGACGCCGTGTCCGCGCAAACCGGATACTTCCAGGGACTTACGCCGCGCCCGTCCGACGTGTATCCGTTGCCCGCCAGCCTCACGGTGACCCGGACGGCGCCGGCCGGGGGCGCGCCGAACGTCGTGCCCGCGCTTTACACGCATGTGACGACGCAACCGACAACACAGACCTACGAATGGGCGAGCCTCACGATTCTCAACAATCCCGCGGATCAGGGCGCCAATGTCGCCAGCTACAGCCAGGCGTTGAAAACGGGCCGCGGCACCACGTGGGGTGGCGTCTTCGAAGTGCACGACGCGACCGGTCGTGGCGGCTTTTTCGGCCTGGAGATCGACGCGTTCAGCACGGGTCCAAGTCCGTCGCCTGGTGCGATGGACGGCGACCGCATCGGTCTCGGGATCATTCTCGGCCGGGCGTTCAACACCGGTCCCAAGGCCACCATCGACTACGGCGTGCTCGTGGCACCCTATGGGCTCAAGGACGAGGAGGCTGACGTCAATTTCGGCATGATGGTGTGGTCCAAATGCCGTTTTGCGTGCTTCGCGATGCGCGCCGGCAACAAGATCGCCTATGAGGAGTCGGGGCAGATCGCCAGCAAGTTCGACCCCGAGTCGGGGCGCTGGGGCCTGTTCAACGGCGACAAGCCGCTGTTCGAAGTGGACGTCGCGACAGGCGAACTGCGTGTCAACGGCAGACCCGTGCAGGTCACCTACAAGGACTGACGCAATTCGCGGCGGGCGTCGCGAGATCCGCGATCGGCAGGCGCTTCGCGGCGGTTGCCGAAAATTCAGACGCCCGCATGCGCGGGCCGCAAATGCAGACGCCCGCATGCGCGGGCGTCTGGTCGTACCTCGATTGCCTGTTCAAATGCATGTACGATTGCTTGCAGCACTACGATGTTAAAGTGGTGCCCAGGAAGGGACTCGAACCCCCACAGTGTTGCCACCGCTAGGACCTGAACCTAGTGCGTCTACCAATTCCGCCACCTGGGCAACCGCAACCCGATATTCTACTTTTCAAGCTGATTCTTGTCAAAAAAGACCACCCCCCGCACCAACCTCGCGCCGCCGGCCGCGACGCCCCGCCGACCGGCGAAGCCGCGCGCCACGCCGACCGATCCCGTTCCACGCGCCGCGCCGCGCCGGGCCCGCCGTGGCGACATCGACCCGGAATTGCTGCCATCACGTGAGGCGATCCTCGCCGCGCTGCGCACCGCCGGCACGCCGATGCTCCCGACCGAGGTCGAGCGAGCGCTCGCGGTCGGGGACGTGGCCCGTGACGCATTCCATGGCCGTCTGGCCGCGATGGAACGCGACGGGCAGCTCCTCACCAATCGCCGGGGCGAGCTGTGCCTGGTCGCCAAACTCGACCTGGTGATCGGAACGGTGCAGGGTCATGCCGACGGCTTCGGTTTCCTCGTTCCCGAAGAAGGCGGCGAGGACTTCTTCCTGTCGCCGCGCGAAATGCACAAGGTGCTGCACGGCGATCGCGCCGTCGTTCGCCGCAGCGGAACCGACCGCCGGGGCCGGCCCGAAGGCGGCATTGTCGAAGTGCTTGCCCGCGCCAACCGGGAAGTCGTCGGGCGTCTTTATGAGGAACGCGGCGTCTATTTCATCGTCGCCGAAAATCGCCGCATCAACCAGGACTTCCTCGTGCCCCCTGAATCCACCGGCGGCGCCACGACCGGACAGGTGGTGGTGGGCGAGATCATCGAGCAGCCGTCGGCCAAGGGTGAGGCCATCGCCCGGGTGATCGAGGTGCTGGGCAGCGCGACCGATCCCGGCATCGAGATCGAGATTGCACTGCGCAAGCATGCGCTGCCGCACGAGTTCACGCGCGAGGCCATGCGGCAGGCAAAGCGACTGCCCGCGCAGGTGCGTCCCGCCGACAGCAAGGGCCGCGAGGACCTGACGGCGCTGCCCTTCGTGACCATCGACGGCGAGACCGCAAAGGATTTCGACGACGCCGTGTGGTGCGAGCGCCGCGGCAAGGGCCACCGCCTGATCGTGGCCATCGCCGACGTGTCGCACTACGTTCGTGACGGCGACGCGATCGACATCGATGCGCGCGAGCGTGGAACTTCGGTCTATTTCCCGCGCCGGGTGATCCCGATGCTGCCGGAGGAACTGTCCAACGAACTTTGTTCGCTCAAGCCGGATGTCGACCGGCTTTGCATGGCCTGCGAGATGGACATCGGACCGAAGGGCGTGATCACCGCATACCGCTTCTTTCCGGCGGTGCTCCACTCAAAGGCACGGCTCACCTATACGCAGGTCTGGGACTGGCTCGCCGATCCGGCGAAGGCGAAGGGTGCGCTCGCGCGATCCCTGCTGCCGCAGCTGACCGAGCTGTACGCGCTCTACAAGGTTCTTGCCGCGGCACGGCGGAAGCGCGGCGCCATCGATTTCGACACGGTCGAGCTGGCGATCGAATTCGACGACCACGGCAAGATCACCCGCATTGCCCCGGCACCGCGCAACGACGCGCACAAGCTGATCGAGGAGTGCATGCTCGCGGCGAACGTCTGCACGGCGGGCTTTCTCGCCGGCCGCGGACATCCGGTGCTCTACCGCGTGCACGAACGGCCGCCGCCGGACAAGCTCACGGCGCTGCGCGAGTTTCTGGCGACGTCGGCGCTGCACCTGCCGGGCGGTGAATCTCCAAGCGCCGCTGATTACGCGAAGCTGCTCGACCAGGTGCGCGACCGCGCCGACTTCGACCTGCTGCAGCAGGTGCTGCTGCGCTCGCTTTCGCAGGCGCAGTACCGACCGGAGAACGACGGACACTTCGGGCTGGCGTACGAGGCCTACGCCCACTTCACCTCCCCCATCCGCCGATACCCGGACCTGCTGGTCCACCGGGCGATCAAGGCCGCACTCACCGACAAGCGCTACGTCCCGGGAGCGATGAACTGGGAGCAACTGGGCGTGCACACCTCGATGACCGAACGTCGCGCGGACGAAGCGTCACGGGACGTCACCAATTGGCTGAAGTGTTACTACATGCAGGACAAGGTGGGAGAAACATTCAGCGGAACCATCAGCGGCGTCACCAATTTCGGACTGTTCGTGACGCTCGACGGACTCAACATCGATGGCCTTCTGCACATCACCGAACTCGGGCGCGATTACTTTCATTTCGATGCAGGTCGCCATGCGCTGATCGGCGAGCGCAGCGGATTGTCGTTCCAGCTTGCCGCACGCATCCAGGTGAAGGTGGCACGCGTCGACCTCGAGACCGCGAAGATCGATTTTTCCCTCGCCGAGGACGATGTTTCGACCGTCAAGACGTCGCCTCCGCCGCGACCATCGTTTCCCGAACCGCTGTCACGCGAAACCAGGTCGCCCAAGGGCCGTACGCGTCCATAATCCGTCGGCTCCGGCAACGCGACCATTCGCGCCGGTTCGCCGGCGCTGCCGCCACGCCCCATCCGCCGAAGGACTATAATAGTGCGTTGCAGCATTTTTGCTCGCCGCGCCGCCCGCAGGCATCCCGGCACCGAGGACGACCAAGGTCGCCAAAATCAATTTTCCGTATATAAAACAATGGATATCGGCACACCGCTTTCCCCATCGGCGACGCGTGTAATGTTGCTCGGCGGGGGTGAGCTCGGCAAGGAAGTGATCATCGCGCTGCAACGGCTCGGGGTCGAGACCATTGCCGTGGATCGTTACGCCAACGCCCCTGGCCATCAGGTCGCGCATCGGGCGCACGTCATAGCGATGACCGATGCCGCGGCGCTCAGGCGTCTGATCGAACAGGAGCGCCCGCATATCGTCGTCCCCGAGATCGAAGCCATCGCCACCGATGCACTGGTCGAGATCGAGGACGCCAGACTTGCCAGGGTCATTCCGACCGCGCGCGCGGCGCAATTGACCATGAACCGCGAAGACATCCGCCGGCTGGCCGCGGAGAGTCTCGGACTGCCGACGTCACCCTACCGCTTCGCCGACAGCCTCGCCGATCTCACCGCGGCGATCGACGACGGCATCGGCTATCCCTGCATCATCAAACCGGTAATGTCGTCGTCGGGAAAGGGGCAGTCGGTGGTGCGTGAACGGGCTGAAATCGCCGCCGCGTGGCAGTACGCGCAAAGCGCGGGGCGCGTCCGCGGATCGCGGGTGATCGTCGAGGGCTTCGTCGATTTCGACTACGAGATCACGCTGCTGACCGTGCGCGCAATCGGCGCCGACGGAAAGATCAAGACGGGCTTCTGCGCTCCGATCGGCCACCGGCAGATCAACGGCGACTATGTGGAATCGTGGCAACCGCAGCCCATGTCGCCAAAAGCGCTCGCGGCCTCGCGCAAGATCGCCACAGCCGTTACCAACGAACTCGGAGGCCAGGGCATTTTCGGCGTCGAGCTCTTCGTCAAGGGCAACCAAGTCTGGTTTTCCGAGGTGAGTCCGCGACCGCACGATACCGGCATGGTCACGATGTGCACGCAGCGGCAGAGCGAATTCGACCTGCATGCCCGCGCGATCCTCGGACTGCCCGTGGACACGAGTCTGTCGTCACCCGGCGCCTCGGCGGTGATCTATGGCGGCTGCGAGGCGCGCGGCGTCCGCTATGGCGGCATCGACGCCGCGCTGCGGATTCCGGGCACGGACCTGCGTCTGTTCGGCAAGCCGGAAGCGTACAAGACGCGGCGGATGGGCGTAGCGCTCGCGACCGGCAAGGACATCGCCGAAGCCCGCGAGCGCGCCAGCGCCTGCGCGGAACTCGTGCAGCCGACGGCCTGATCGTTGCCATGGAACCGGAGCGAACGCCGGGCGCGGACTTCGTCGTGCAGGCGCCCTCGGTAGCGCCGTCGGTTCTGGCGAGGCTGGCCCGGACTGCGGACGCCGGCGCCTTGATTCCCTTCGGCAACGGCAGTCCGGCCGCGTATCGCCTCCCGGGCGTCGCGGGCCCTCCCGAGCTACTCGATCAGGCACGCACCGCAGGATTGGACGGCGCCTTTGTCCCCCGCGCCCGCCGCCGGAACGACGTGCGCGTGGTGGCGATGGACATGGACTCGACGCTGATCACCATCGAGTGCATCGACGAAATCGCCGACATGCTGCACCTGAAACCACAGGTGGCCGCGATCACCGTCAGCGCCATGCGCGGCGAGATCGACTTCGCCCAGAGTCTGATTCGTCGCGTGGCCTTGCTCGAGGGATTGCCGGTCGAGGCGCTCGCTCGCGTCTACGACGAGCGCCTCGTCCTGTCCCCGGGTGCCGAAGCGATGCTGGCCGGCTTCCGTGCAGCGGGCGCGAAGACCGCGCTGCTGTCCGGCGGGTTCACGTTCTTCACCGACCGGCTGAAGGCCCGCCTGGGCCTGGATCGCACGGTCGCGAACACACTGGAAGTGATCGACGGGCGCCTGTCGGGTCGCGTGATCGCGCCGATCGTCGACGCCGCGGCCAAGGCGCGCGCGCTGCGTGAACTGCGCCAGTCGGTCGCCGCCGATGGCGGTCTGGTGGTGGCCATCGGCGATGGGGCCAACGACCTGCCCATGTTCGCCGAAGCAGATGTCTCGATCGCCTACCGCGCCAAGCCCGCGGTGCGCGCCGCGGCCACGCACGCGCTCGACGCCTGCGGCCTCGACGCCGTATTGAACCTGTTCAACTGATCGCAGCGCCCGTGTTCCGGGCGCACCGGCGCCTCCCGGCGCCTGTCGACGGGCGTCAGGCGGCTTCGTCGATCCACGCCATCTGGATCGCCTCGAGGATTTTCTCTCCGCTGCGCGCCGGTTCGTCGGCAAAGCCGTCGAGCGCACAGACCCATGCATGCAGGTCGGTGAAGCGAACCAGCTGCGGATCGACGTCCGGGTGGGCATCGAACAGCGCAATGGCAATTTCGCGGGAATCGGTCCACTTGAGCATGTCAGTGTCCCTCCTTCGCGTAGTTGATCGTGTATTTGGGGATCTCGACGACCAGGCGAGCGTCGGCCACCTTGGCCTGGCAGGACAGACGCGACTGCGGCGTCAGTCCCCAGGCACGGTCGAGCAGGTCGTCCTCATCCTCCGTCGACGGCGACAGCGATGCCATCCCCTCGCGGATGATCACGTGGCAGGTGGTGCAGGCGCAGGACTTCTCGCAGGCGTGCTCGACGTCAATGCCCTGGTCGAGCAGGTTGTCGAGCAGCGAACGTTCAGCGTCACCTTCGAAGGTCTTCCCTTCCGGGCAGATTTCCGGGTGCGGCAGTACGACGATTTCCGGCATGGCGAATACGCTCGGGAAAGATTGGGAACAATCGGGATTCAACCGGACAGCGCGTCGATGCGCCTGCCGGTCAGCGCGCGCGCGACGCCTCGGTCCATGCGTCGCGCCGCAAAGTCTCCGGTGACGCGATTGACCGCCTCGACCGCGGCACGCAGCGCGGCGGCGTCAGTGCCTGCGCGAATCGTTGCAAGCCGCGCAAGTTCGCGGTCGATGTCGGCACGCTCCGCGGCGGACATCAAATCGCCGTCGGCGGCAAGTGCCGCGTCGGTCGCGGCCGCGATCTGGTCCGCCTCGACCTGTGCCTCGGCCAGCGACCTTGCCTGCATGTCTTCGGCGGCGTGCGCGAACGAGTCCTTGAGCATCCGGGCAATTTCCGCATCGGCCAGACCGTAGGACGGCTTCACCGACACCGATGCCTCGACGCCCGTCGTCAGCTCGCGCGCCGAAACCTCGAGCAGGCCGTCGGCGTCGACCTCGAAGGTCACGCGGATGCGCGCGACACCGGCGACCAGCGGCGGAATCCCGCGCAGTTCGAAGCGCGCCAACGAGCGGCCGTCGGCTACCCTTTCGCGCTCACCCTGCACGACGTGGATCGCCATTGCCGTTTGTCCATCGCGGTAGGTGGTGAACTCCTGCGCCCGGGTCACCGGAATCGTCGAATTGCGCGGAATGATCTTTTCCACCAGAGCACCCATGGTCTCGAGACCCAGCGACAGAGGGATCACGTCGAGCAGCAGCCAGTCGTCGTCGCGCTCGCGGTTGCCGGCGAGCTTGTTCGCCTGAATCGCAGCCCCGAGCGCGACCACCTCGTCGGGGTTGAGATTGGTCAGCGGCGGCTGGCCGAAGAACTCGGCGACGGCGCGGCGAAGTTGCGGCATCCGCGTGGCGCCTCCCACCAGCACGACACCCTTGACGTCGGCCGCCTCGAGCCGCGCGTCGCGCAGCGCGCGCTTGACCGGCTGCAGCGTCTTGGCAATGAGGTTCGCCGTGATCTGCGTGAAAATCGACTTGGTCAGCGACACGCTGATCGCCTGCCCGGTGGAAAGTGTCACGACAATGGGCGCCGCCGCGTGATCGGACAGGCTTTCCTTGGCCTCGCGGGCGCAGCCGAGCAGCAGCCGCACGTCGGCCGGCGCGAGCGGCGGCAGCCCAGCGACTTCGATGATCCAGCAGAACACCCGATGGTCGAAGTCGTCTCCGCCAAGCGCGGAATCACCGTTGGTGGCGAGCACCTCGAACACGCCGCGCGACAGTCGCAGGATCGAAATATCGAACGTGCCACCACCGAGATCAAAGACCGCGTAGACACCCTCGGCGGCATTATCGAGACCATAGGCGATCGCGGCGGCGGTCGGCTCGTTCAGCAGGCGCAGCACCGGCAGACCGGCGATGCGCGCGGCATCCTTGGTCGCCTGTCGCTGCGCATCGTCAAAGTACGCCGGCACGGTCACCACTGCGCCGTCCACCGGGCCGCCGAGTGACGCTTCGGCACGCTCGCGCAGCGCGCGCAGCAGGTCCGCTGAAATCTCGACCGGACTTTTCACGCCGGAGCGCGTGTTGATCCTGACCATGCCAGGCGCGTCGACAAAGTGGTAGGGAAAGCGTCGCCCATCAGCAAGATCAGCGAGACCGCGGCCCATCATTCGTTTGACCGACACTATGGTGTTCTGTGGATCTGCCGCCGCGTTCGCCATGGCCACACTGCCGGTCTCGACGCCCTGCTCGCCGTAACGCACGACGGAAGGCACCAAGGGACTGCCCTCTTCATCGGGCAGAACGACTGCCAGCCCGTGCCTGACCGTCGCGACCAGCGAGTTGGTCGTGCCAAGATCGATGCCCACCGCGCGCTTGCGGGGACGCGGTGCGGACGTTTCGCCCGGTTCGGAAATCTGCAAAAGGGCCATTACTCGTGTCCTCCGACCACGATCCGCGGCACCGACGCAAACGCGAAGAAGGAACAACCTGTCGCAGCATGCGCCGCCATCGCCTCTGCACCTGCCTGCCGCGTCGATGAACGAAGCATCAACCGTCCAGCCGTGCCAGCATCGCGTCGAGATCCTGCGCGAGCTTGGCGAGAAAGGTCAATTCGCTCACCTGCGTCCTGGCCGCGTCCCAGGCCTGCTCAGCGTCCAGGCGGTGGGCAAGCGCGTCCTCGAGTTCGCGTGCATCGGCGCGCACCGCGACCAACTGCGCGGTGAGAACGCGCGCGTCGCCTGCGGCAAGCGCTTCCTCGGCCTCCTCGCGCCGCTCGAGCTGGCGCTCAAGGAATTCGAGCGGCAGTTGCGTGTCGGTTTCACTGATGGCCTCGATACCGTGCAATCCAAGCAGGTACTGCGCACGCTGTACCGGATCCTTGAGCGCGCCGTAGGCCTCGTTCACCCGCGCTGACGACTGCAATGCCACCCGCCGCTCGGTGTCGGTGCCGCTCGCGAAGCGGTCCGGATGCACCTCGGACTGCAAATCACGATAGGCGCGGTCGAGCAGCGCCCGATCGACCCGGAAGCGCTGCGGCAAGCCGAAAAGTTCGTAGTGCGTGCTGGAAAAATTGATCATGTCAGAAAAAGGGGCGGCCTCGCCGCCCCTGTTCACCATCGCCGGTCGCGGCACTCAGACATTGAAGCTTTCGCCGCAACCACATTCATCCTTGACGTTCGGATTGCGAAACCGGAAACCCTCGTTCAGACCTTCGCGGGTGAAGTCGAGTTCGGTCCCGTCGAGGTAGGGCAGGCTCTTCGGATCCACGACCACGGTGACGCCGTGGCAGACGAAAGTCATATCCTCGGGCTTCGCCTCATCGGCGTACTCGAGCTTGTAGGCGAGACCGGAACAGCCGGTGGTGCGCACACCCAAACGCAGCCCGAGTCCCTTGCCACGTTTGGACAGATGCGCGGCCACATGCTTTGCCGCGGTCGGGGTGAGTGTGACGGCCATGCGCAGGTCTCCGTGGTCAATCGGCCGCGAGTTCTTCGGCGGCAGCGGTGCCGTGTTTCTTCCGGTAGTCGGCCACCGCGGCCTTGATCGCATCCTCCGCCAGGATCGAACAGTGGATCTTCACCGGCGGCAGCGCCAGTTCCTCGGCGATCTGCGTGTTGCGAATGGTCATGGCCTCGTCGAGCGTCTTGCCTTTCACCCACTCGGTGACCAGCGACGACGAGGCAATCGCCGAGCCGCAACCGTAGGTCTTGAACCGCGCATCCTCGATGACGCCATCCGGACCAACCTTTATCTGCAGCTTCATCACGTCGCCGCAGGCCGGCGCGCCGACCATTCCAGTGCCGACGTCCTGCGCATCCTTCGGCATCGAGCCGACGTTGCGCGGATTCTCGTAATGATCCAGAACCTTGTCGCTGTATGCCATGGTCTTGCTCCTCTTGATTCGTACCGGTTAGTGCGCCGCCCAGACAACCGAGTCGAGGTCGACGCCTTCTTGGTGCATTTCCCACAAGGGCGAAAGTTCGCGCAGCTTGCCGACCTGGCGCTTGAGCAGGTCCACAGTGTAGTCGACGTCCGCTTCGGTGGTGAACCTGCCGATGGAAAAGCGGATGGAGCTGTGCGCCAGTTCGTCGCTGCGGCCGAGTGCCCGCAGCACATAGGACGGTTCCAGCGATGCCGACGTGCAGGCCGAACCCGACGAAACCGCGATGTCCTTGATCGCCATGATCAGCGACTCGCCCTCGACGAAATTGAAGCTGACGTTGAGATTGTGCGGAACGCGCCGCTCGATGTTGCCGTTGATGTAGATTTCCTCGATCTCCGACAAACCCTTCGCCAGTCGGTCGCGCAGCATCCGGATGCGCTCGTTCTCGGTGGCCATCTCTGCCTTGGCGACGCGGAACGCCTCGCCCAGGCCGACGATCTGGTGCGTGGGCAGCGTGCCCGAACGCATTCCGCGCTCATGCCCACCGCCGTGCATCTGCGCCTCGATGCGCACGCGCGGCTTGCGCCGCACGAACAGCGCGCCCATGCCCTTGGGGCCGTAGGTCTTGTGCGCCGAGAACGACATCAGGTCGACCTTGAGCGCCGCGAGGTCGATGGGAACCTTGCCGGTCGCCTGCGCCGCGTCGACATGAAAGATGATGCCGCGCGCGCGGGTCAGCTCGCCCATCGCGGCGACGTCCTGGATCACGCCGATCTCGTTGTTCACCAGCATCACCGAGACGACGCTGGTGTCAGGGCGCAGCGCGGCCTCGAATTTCGCCAAATCGACCAGTCCGTCGGGTTCCACGCCGAGATAGGTGACCTCACAGCCTTCGCGCTCCAGCTCGCGCATGGTGTCCAGCGTCGCCTTGTGCTCGGTCTTGACCGTGACCAGATGCCGTCCCTTGTCCTTGTAGAAATGGGCAGCACCCTTCACGGCCAGGTTGATCGACTCGGTCGCGCCGGAAGTCCAGACGATTTCCTTCGGATCGCAGTTGACCAGCGCGGCCACGTTGGCGCGCGCCTCCTCCACCGCGGCTTCGGCGGTCCAGCCGAACGAATGCGAGCGCGACGCCGGGTTGCCGAATTCGTCGGTGAGGTAGGTGATCATCTTCTGCGCGACACGCGGATCCACGGGTGTCGTCGCCGAATAATCCAGATAGATCGGTAGTTTCATGGTGTTCCTGTTGCGCAAATCAGCCGTCGACCGCAGCCGGTACCTTGCCTGTCGCGGTCGACGGCGGCGAGTTACGACGATCCTTGAGGACAGCGACGTCAGCCGGCCTTTGCTGACGCACCAGCTCAGCAATCGACACGTCCGACAGGAAGGAAAAGATGTGGTCGTTCAGGCTGGCCCAGAGGTCATGCGTCATGCAGCGCCGGTCATCGCGGCAGTTCTCACGCCCGCCACACTGGGTCGCATCAAGCGGTTCGTCGACTGCAACGATGACATCCGCGACCGAAATCTGCGCCGCTTCCCTGGCGAGATTGTATCCGCCACCGGGACCTCGCACGCTCTCGACGAGGCCGGCGCGGCGCAGCTTGCCGAACAGCTGCTCCAGGTATGAAAGCGAGATGTACTGCCGATCCGACACCGAGGCCAGCGTCACCGGGCCATTGCCGCCGTACAGCGCGATGTCGATCATCGCGGTGACTGCGAATCGTCCTTTGGTCGTCAAGCGCATGTTCTGGTCCTTTCGTCCGACCGGCCGCGGGGCCGGAGAACGCCTCCCCGGAGACAATAAAGGGTGGCTTTGTACAGGACAAACATTATCCTATACCCGAACAATTTAGTCAACTAAACAAACCCAAAGTTCATTCGAGCGTCTTGTTGATCTGCTTGGGGTCGAAACCGTCTGCCGCAGCCTTGGCGTCAGCACAGTCGAGTCCACCACGTTGCAGCTGCGCGATCAGGCGGTCGAATCGATCCTCGGTTACCGCCGCGTGGTCAAGCAACTGGTGGATGGCCTGGACGACGGGGTCGTTCATGTCGGCGACGATGGCATAGGCCGAAAATCCCAGTTTGGTCGCCTGCGCCTCCCGCCGATCCTGGTCGTCCGCCGTCACGATTCGCGCCGGAATGCCGACAACCGTAGCACCGGCGGGCACGTCGCGTACGACCACCGAGTTGGAGCCGACCTTGGCCGCCGCGCCGATCAGTATCGGCCCGAGAATCTTGGCCCCTGCGCCGATCACCACGCCCTGCGCGAGCGTCGGGTGCCGCTTGCCCGCGTTCCACGACGTACCGCCAAGCGTGACGCCATGATATAGCGTGCAATCGTCGCCGATTTCGGCGGTCTCGCCGATGACCACGCCCATGCCGTGATCGATGAACACACGTCGCCCGATGGTCGCGCCGGGATGGATCTCGATGCCGGTCAGCCACCGCGACCAGTGCGCCAGCCAGCGCGCCAGCCAGCGCAGCCCGACGCGCCACAGCCGATGCGTCACCACCCGGTGCCACACCAGCGCGTGCAGCCCCGGATAGCAGGTAAGCACCTCGAAGCGGGTGCGGGCCGCCGGATCCCGGTCGAATACCACGGCGATGTCTTCACGCAGGTAGGCAAACATCAGGGCATTTTCCCATTTCCGAGCGAATCACTCCACCATCGCTTGACGGTCGGTTGTCACCCTTGCCACCGGGCACGCAGGCCTGACATTTTTGCTAGACTGAACTACAGTCCCGAGACAGGACAGCCTCATGTCCTTTTCGACCCTCAAAAAGGAGAAATCCATGCGCCGCATGTTTCGTCTGGCCGCCGCCGCCTTGTTTGCCGCCATCACCCTCCCCGCGCTCGCGCAGGAAATCGTGCTCAAGGTCCACCACTTCTGGCCGCCGGGGGCGATGCCCCCCTCGCAAATTCTCACGCCCTGGTGCGACAAGATCGCCAAGGACTCGGGCGGCAAGATGAAATGCCAGATCTATCCGGCAATGCAATTGGGCGGCAGACCGCCGAACCTGATCGACCAGGCCAAGGACGGCGTGGTCGACATCGCATGGACGCTGCCCGGCTATACGGCCGGCCGCTTCCCGATGATGGAAGTATTCGAGCTGCCGTTCATGTCCAGCAGCGCCGAGGCCACCAGCCAGGCGGCCTGGGAGTACTACACCAAGTTCGCGCACAAGGAGTTCCCTGGCATCAAGGCACTGTCGGTCAACGTGCACGACAACGGCTATGTCCACACCAATCCGCATCAGGTCAAGGTCATGGCCGATTTCAAGGGCCTGCGCATGCGGGCGCCCACTCGGCAGACCAACAAGATGCTTGGCGCGCTGGGCGCCACGCCCGTAGGCATGCCGTTGCCGGCGCTGTCCGAGGCGATCAGCAAGGGAGTCATCGACGGTTACCTGCTGCCGTGGGAGGTGATCCCGTCGATCAAGGCGCATGAGCTGACCAAGTACGAAAGCGAAACCGACCCGAAGTCGCGCGCTTTGTACACGGCGGTCTTCATTCTGGCGATGAACCAGGCCAGGTACGACAGCCTGCCGCCGGATATGAAAAAGGTGATCGACGCGAATTCGGGGATGTCGCTGGCGAAGTCGATGGGCATGAAGTGGGATGCGTCGGCACCGCCGGCGCGCAAGCTTGCCGTCGAACACGGCAATACTTTCTACATGATTCCGGCGTCCGAACTCGCCAACTGGCAGAAGGCCACGGCGCATCTTCCGGCGGAGTGGGTCAAGGACGTGTCCGCGAAAGGCAGCGACGGCGCCGCGCTGCTCAAGTCGGCGAAGGAACTGATCGCCAAGTACGAGAAGAAGTGATTGCCGTGGAGGCCGACCTGCCGTCATCGGCGGGCGCGGCCTCCGCGGTGCTAGCGCAGCATCACGGCCATGGTGAGCAGGCCGACGACCGCCAGCGCCAGCAGGACGGAATAGACGATGGCGACGAATCCAGCGCGCAACACGCCGGCCCACCAGCGTCCGCGGTAGACGACCTGCTGGGCGCGCAGCAGGTAATAGACGGTCCACAGCGTCAGCGCCGAACCCAGCAGACCGGCGGGAACGAACAGCTGCGCCATCAGCATCAGCGCCGCAAAGGCCTGGACATGTGCGGCGTACACCAGATGCTCGGCGTACCGGCGCGGACGACCGGGATAGCTCGCCGTGCGCCCGACGTAGGCCAGCCCGAACAGCAAGGCCAATGCCGGCAACAGCGCGACCATCGCATACGGTCCGTAGCGCAGCATTCCCGAATAAATTCGCTCGGTCTTGTCCTCGGTTGACAGCTTCTTGAAGTTTGCATAGCGGTTTCGCAGCGGCTCGGGCAAGGCCTTGACCAGGTCCCCCATCCGAACTTCGACATTCAGATCGTCGTCGGAACCGGCCGACTTGTTGGCGTCCTCGACGCCGGGCAGCGCCACCCCGGGAATCCGCAGGGTTGCGCCGCCGTCCGTTACGGACAATCCGCCGGATGCAGTCAGTTCGTCGGCAATTTCTTTCGCCACGTCGTCCGAGTTGACGAAGGAAATCTCGTCGGCAAGCTGACCTGATGAATGCATCAGTCCGATCAGGGCAAACAGCAGCAGGTACAGGACCAGGAACAGGCGGGCCGGACGGATGTAGCGGCGGCGGCGGCCGGCGAAATATTCGAGCGTCAGGAAGCCAGGCCGCGCGAACAGCGCGAACAGTGTCCGCCACAGCCGTCCGTCGAGTGCGACATAGCGCCCGGCCGCCTCGCGCAGGAAGGTTCCGACCCTGGGCAGCACCACCGCCGTTTCCTGACCGCAGCTGCCGCAGAACCTGCCGGGCGCCGGGGCGCCGCAGTTGCGGCACGTCGCGTCGCCGCCCACCGCGCCCGCTTCGGTCGGGACCGCTTCCTTCAATTCAGTAGATGACATAGCGACCCGCGTGGCAGCCGAGCGGCCAGCGGCCGCGTCTGAACAGTGCGTGTCTGCGCATGAACGGATGCGCGTCCGGAACTCCCGCGAGAAGCGCCAGCGCGTGGTGATGAATGGCCAGCAGCGCCGCGGCAGTCGCCGCGTCGACGAGCATCGGTTCATGGATGCGCTGGCGTGCCACCGCGTCCTGCGCGGCGGCGCGCACGCTGGCCGCCGCATCGCGCGTCACCGGCTGCAATTGCGCCAGGAGCTCGCCCTCGGTATGCAACTGCGCGGCTTGCTGCCAGAGGCGTTCGCGTTCGTCCTCGTCCTCTTCGGCGATCGCCACGGCGGCGGCAGTCTCGGCCCAGGCGCAGGCGGCAAACCAGGAGATCATCCGCTCGACTTCCGAGGAGGCGTCCCCGGCCGCGCGAGCTATTGCCGCGATGTCGGCACGGTCGTCTTCATCCAGCGGACCACCGACGCGAGCGAACCATGCGGCGGCCAGACTCAACGCCGTCTCTCCCCGTCAAGGACCTGGTCGATGCCGGCGAGAATCCCGCGCAGGATGTTGACCTCCTCGCGCTCCAGTTCGGCGCGGGCAAACAGACGGCGCAGGCGCGGCAGCAGGCGACGAGGATGCGCGGGATCGAGGAAGCGCATCGCCGCGAGCGTCCGCGCCGCGTGCTCGTGCAGGGCCTCGATCTCGTCGTGCGCCGCGGCCGCAAAGCGCGGTGCCGCCCAGGTACCCGAGAGTCCGACAGCCTGCCGCAACTCGTAGGCGGCGACCTGCACGGCGGCGGCAACATTGAGCGATGCATAGTCCGGATTCGCCGGGATCGACGCGGCGATCGCGCACTGGGCGAGTTCCGCATTGGACAGCCCCGACATCTCGGTGCCGAAGACGATCGCCACAATGCCGCCGGCGGCAGCGCGGTTGATCGCCTCCTGCGCGGCCTCACGCAACGGCAGCACACGGCCGGCGAATGCGCGGGGCCTGGCGGTCAGGCCTACGGTCAGATCGCAACCCGCGAGCGCGTCAGCGAGGGTCGGCACCACCCGCGCCTGTTCAAGCACGTGTTCCGCGCTGGTCGCGCGTGCCGTTGCCTCGGGGTCCGGAAATTGCCGGGGGTCCACCAGCACCAGTTGGTCGAGGCCCATCGTCAGCATCGCCCGCGCGGCGGCACCTACGTTGCCGGGGTGCGTCGTGTGCACGAGCACGATACGCAACTGCGCAAGTGGGTCGAACGGAAGAGGATCGAGGTTCAAGGCCGGACCGCGGGTCGTGGTTGCAGATGCAGGTAAAATAGCCTGAATTCCCCCATTTGACACGCGCAGCGGGCGCCACGCCCGGCCGGCGAGGACCTACCATGCATCCCATGCTCACCGCAGCCGTGAAAGCCGCGCGCCGCGCCGGCAACATCATCAATCGCGGCGCCCGCGACCTCGACCTGTTGACGGTAACAGCCAAGGGGCCGAAGGATTTCGTGAGTGAAATCGACCATGCCGCCGAGGAGGCGATCGTCGATACGCTTCTGAGCACCTATCCGGACCACGCAATCCTCGCCGAGGAAGGCACGAAAAAAGGCGCCAATCCGGATGCCGAATATACGTGGATCATCGATCCGCTCGACGGCACGACCAACTTCCTGCACGGCCTTCCGCAATATTGCGTGTCGATCGCCCTCGCCCACCGCGACGTCGTCCAGCAAGGCGTCATTTACGACCCGGTGCGCAACGACCTTTTCACCGCCACGCGCGGCCGCGGTGCGTTCCTCAACGATCGGCGAATAAGGGTGTCGCGGCGCACGCATCTGCGCGATTGCCTCATCGGCACGGGCTTCCCGTTTCGCGACGGCAGCTATCTCGATACCTACCTGGCGATGATGAAGACCATGATCACCCACACCGCCGGACTGCGCCGGCCTGGTGCCGCGGCGCTCGATCTCGCCTACGTCGCCGCCGGATTCTACGACGGTTTCTGGGAAGTTGGCCTGAACCCCTGGGATGTCGCCGCGGGCAGCCTGCTGGTACTCGAGTCGGGCGGACTCATCGGCGACCTGACCGGCGAGGGCAACTATCTGCACGGCGGCCAGGTGATCGCCGCGAATCCCAAGGTCTTCGCGCAAATGGTGACCGCTCTGGCACCCTATCGCGCGGATATGGAGCGGGACCGCGCGCGCGCCGCCACCTGACGAAAGGCGGATCGGTACGCCGGGGGCGGCACTACACTGGCATACGCCTGCTCACGGCGCGGCCCTGGCCCTCGACCGATCGCCACGCCGGTTGCCGGCTGCCCTCTATCCTGCCGGCACAGGGACGGCGTATGCTTTCCGCGGACGATCGTTGTGCGGCCCGCTGTGCGCCCACAGATGGCACCGAACCCGCAGCGATGACTTGCGCAATTCGAACCGCGGTCTCCCATCAAGGAGCAAGACGAATGCTGGTGCGATTCAAGCGTGCAGTGGTACTGACCGCCGTGGCCGTTGCGGTAGCCGCCATGGGTCAGCCCGTGGTTGCGCAGACCGTCTCGACGCTGCGGGTCATGCTGCATCCGTACTTGGCCGCGCCGGGCACGCTGCCTCCCGAGGCCCAGGCCCGCCTCGAGCAGATCGCACAGTCCGGACTGACGCTCACCGGGACCACCCGTACCGGCGCGCTTGACCTCGCGCTGCCCGCGCCGCTTGACGTGGCGGACGCCGACGCGCTGGTCCGCCGTCTGCGGGTCGATCGCGACGTGCTCTGGGCCGAGACCCGGCAACCGCGCAGCGCCCGCCGCGAGTCGATCACGCCCGGCGCCGCCGAAGGTCCGCCGGGCCAACGCCTCCTGATTCGCCTCAAGGACGGCGTGGCGCCCGACTGGGAGGTTCTGCTGCCGCGGCTTTCGGAGCGCGCCGGGCAGCAACTCGCCGTCGAACGGCAACTGGCCGATATCTGGGTGCTGAGCATCGCCGAAAAGCGACCGGTCGCCGAACTTGCGGCGCTGGCGGAGACGCTGCAAACCGATGCGGCCGTGCAGTATGCGGATCCGGTGCGGCGCGCCTACGCCAGCGCGGCGCCGAACGATCCGTTCTATCCTCTGCAGTGGTCGTTGCATGACCCGGTCTCCGGCGTCGACATCGAGACCGCCTGGGCGCTCCAGCCCGATGCCGCGGGCATCGTCGTTGCGGTCATCGACACCGGAATCCTGCCGCATCCGGATCTCGCCAATCGCGTGCTCGCGGGCTACGATTTCATTTCCGATCCCGATGCGGCGCGCGACGGCAATCCGCGCGACCCCGATCCGCGCGATGAGGGCGACTGGTCCGCCGAGGGTGAATGCGGATCGGCGCAGGACAGCTTCTTCCACGGGCTCTTCGTCGCCGGGCAGATCGCGGCGAACACCGGCAACGGGCTTGGCATCGCCGGCATGGTCGAAGGCGTATCGATCCTGCCGGTGCGCGTGCTCGGCAAGTGCGGCGGCACGTTCGAGGATGTGCTCGCGGGAATGCTCTGGGCGTCCGGCGTACCGATTTCCGGCGTACCGCCGAACGTGAATCCGGCCAAGGTCATCAACCTGAGCCTGGGCGGCTTCGGCAGCTGCGATCAGTCGTTGCAGTCGGCGATCGACCTGGCACTCACGCAGGGTGCGGTGGTCGTCGCGGCGGCCGGCAACGAATCCAGGGACGTCAGCGAATTCGCACCGGCCAACTGCAGCGGCGTCATCACGGTAGGCGCGCACCGCCGCGACGGCGACCTCACCAGCTATTCGAACTACGGCATGGGGATCGACCTGACGGCCCCCGGTGGTGAAGTGCCCAACGACGGTCTCATCCTTTCGCTGTCCGACATTGGCCACACGGTCCCGCAGGGTTCGACCTACCAACTGGCGGCCGGAACGAGCTTCTCCGCGCCGCTGGTCTCGGGTGCGGCGGCGCTGATGCTGGCCCGGAACCCGCTGCTGACCGGCGGCCGGCTCCTGGACATCGTCACCGCCACGTCGCGCGTATTTCCTCCGGGGACGCTGTGCGCCACGACGGGACTCTGCGGCGCCGGCATGCTCGACGCGGGCATGGCCATCGCCAGCACGTTCCCCGATGGACCGCCGCCCGCCGGTGCCGTTCGCGTCATCGAGTATTACCGGGCCGACCTTGACCACTACTTCATCACCTCGTCCCCGGCCGAGGCCTACTTCGTCGACACCTTCCTTCGTGGCATCTTCCAGCGCACCGGACTGTACTTCTATGCCTACCCGACGCCGGACTCGGGCCCAGTTGGGGTACGGCCCGTATGTCGCTTTTACGCCGACGCCAACGTCCAGATCAATTCGCACTGGTACTCGGCGGACCAGCCGGAGTGCACGTTCGTGCAGACGAACTGGCCAGGCATCTGGAATCTCGAGCAGAGCGCCGCGTTCTACGTGCAGGTCCCCGACTCCGCGGGCATCTGTCCGTCGGGCACGCTGCCGGTCTACCGGTTCTTCAACAATCGGCGCGACGCGAATCATCGCTACACGGCGGACCTGTCGGTGCGCCGGGCGATGATCAACCGGGCGTGGGCGCCGGAGGGCTACGGGCCCAACAGCATCGCCTTCTGCTCGGCGATCTGACGCACCGACGCGTCAGGGGTCGGGTACGGCTGCGCCGTCCTGCGGAATGTCCGTGGGCGCCGCCCATTCCTTGATCAGTGCGAAGCCCAGCGCGAGCAGCACCGGCCCCAGAAACACGCCGATGAAGCCGAAGGCGACGACGCCGCCAAAAACGCCAAGCAGCACCAGGATGAACGGCAGGTCGCTGCCGCGACTGATGATCGTCGGTTTGAGGAAATTGTCGACTGACGACACGACCAGCGCACCCCAGACGAGCAGAAAAATGCCCCAGCCGGTTTCGCCCTGCGAAATGAGCCAGATGCCGGCGGGAATCCAGACCAGCGGCGGACCCACCGGAACCGGCGACAGGAAGAACGTGACCAGCCCGAGCAGCGGCGCCGCCTTGATGCCGACGATGTAGAGTCCGATGGCCATCAGCACGCCCTGCGCGAGCGCCGTGCCCAGGATGCCGTAGACGACCGCGCGCGTCGTCGCCCCGGCAACCGCGAGCATGTGCATGCCCCGGGTCGGCGCGATCCGGCTGACCGCGCCGCGCACGCGTTCCATGATCGCCCGGCCGTCGCGGAACAGGAAGAAGGCGATGAACACCGACAGCGTCAGCTGCATGAGGCCCTGACCGACCGCGGCGCCGCCCTTGAACGCGAACTGCTTGAAGGGCTCGACGAGTTTCTTGACCTCGGCCATCAGGCTCGCACCATCGTGCGTGAACGTTCCCCAGTACTCGGCGGCGCGCTCGCCGATCAGCGGCAACTGCCGCAGCCAATCGGGAGGATCGGGCGGACCCTGGTCGATGATCATGCGCACGTAGTCGGTCATGCGCGTGGCGTTTTCGGCCAGCGTGGCGCCGACGATGACGAAGGGCGCGACGACGACGAGAAGGATGGCCAGCGTCACCAGCGTCGCGGCGACGATCGGGCTGCCAAAGCGCTCCTCCATCACGTTGAACAGCGGCCAGGTGGTGGCGGCGAGGATCGCCGCCCATACGATGGCCGACAGGAAGGGCTGCAGGACCAGGAATACGCCGGCAATCAGAATCGTCAGGACGACGAGGGTGATCGTGCGGTCGATGTGTGATGGTGGCGGCGTGGCCATCGAATGCGCGGCAAAAAATCCAGTCTAGCATGCGCTCGATGGCCTTCCGGAACCCGACGCGGCTGCCGGCGGGCCGCCGTATGGAGCATCGCCGCCTAGGACCGCACCGGGTGTTTCGCGAGCTTCCTTTGCAGCGTGCGCCGGTGCAGCGACAACGCGCGCGCCGTCGCCGAGATGTTGCCGCCATGCTCGTGCAGCACCCGGTTGATGTGCTCCCACTCGAGCCGGCTTACCGACATTGGCTTGTCGGCGACCGGGACGTCCGGATTCGTGCCCTTGCGCATGAGCGCCGCGAGGATCGCGTCGGCGTCCACCGGCTTGACCAGATAGTCGACGGCGCCGAGCTTGATCGCCTCGACCGCCGTAGCAATGCTGGAGTGGCCGGTGAGAATGATCACGCGCATGCCGGGATTCTTCGCCAGCAACCGCGCGACAAGCTGCAGGCCCGTGCCGTCGGGAAGGCGCAGGTCGACGACCGCGTAGTCCGGCGCCTGCACCACGGCCGCGCGGGTCGCCGCCTGCGCCGAATGCGCCTGCACCGCGCGCATGCCCGATCGTTCGAGCGTTCGCGCCAGCACGCCGGCGAGCGCAACGTCGTCGTCGACCACCAGCACGATCGGTGCCGGCTCGCCGCGCTTCACTGCCGCATCCATCAGCCGCTCCCGATCTGCAGTTTCGCCAGCGGCAGCGAGATTTCCACGCAGGTGCCACCGCCCTCGCGCGCGGAGAAACGCAGGGTGCCGCCGCGCTCGCGGACGACGTTCGCGGTCAGCACCAGCCCCAGCCCGGTGCCCCTGCCCGGTGGCTTGGTGGTGAAGAACATCCGGCCCAGCCGCTCGCGCATCGCCTCGGGCACGCCGGCCCCGCGGTCGCAGACCTCGACATCGAGCCGGGCTTCGCTCCAGCGCGCGACCAGATCAACGGCCTGAGGCGCCGCGTCCGCCGCGTTGTTGAGCAGGATCAGCACCGCCTGCTCGAACGCGGGGTCATCGATGACCTCCGGCACCGGCAGCGCGCCTTCCCAGCGGCAGCTCAACCCGATTCCGGGACGCAGCCGGCGCTGGCGCTCGCCGATCCGATCGAGCAGACGATCGACTCGCAGCATCGACCGCGACCCGGCGTGGGCATGCCGGGCGGCGGCGCCCAAATTTGCCAGCGTGCCGCGCAGCGATTCGACCTGCGCCTGCAGCGTCGCGGCGTCCTGGCGCAGCACCTGTGCATCGTTCTCATGCTGCATCTGCGTGGCCAGCAGGCCCATGGTCGTCAGCGGCGTCGCCAATTCGTGCGCCGCACCCGCCGCCAGCGCACCGATCCGCACCACCATCTCGTCGCGATGCGCGCGCTCCGCCGCGTCGTGCAGCAGCCGCTGCTGCGCACGCAGCACGCCGACCAGGCGAGCGATGAAACCCGCGGTCACGACGATGGTGATCAGGAAAGCGAGCACGTCGCCCAGCCAGCCAAGGCTCGCGGGCAACGGGTGGCCGCCGCTGACCAGCAGCGGCTGTCCGAACTGATGCGCGAGCGCGTATCCAGCGAGCACCAGCGCGGTCCCGGCCAGCGCCAGCCCGGGCGGCAGCAGCAACGCAACCAGCACGGCGTGCAGCACGAACAGAAGATGGAAGGGATTCGCCACGCCGCCCGAAAGCACGATCAAGGCGGTGAACGCGGCCAGATCCAGACCAAGCGCCAGGCCGACCTCGCCGATCGTGGCGACGCGCCTGCGGCGAAGGCGCCACAGCGCGGCCCCGTTGAAGCCGGCCAGCGCGACGACGATCACGACCATCGCCGCTGCGGGCAGGACGACGTCGAGCACCATGGCGGCGCCGATCGCCACGGCCTGCCCGGCAATGGCCAGCGTCCGCAACCGCGACAGCAGAGCGAGGCTTTCCTCCGGCGGGACGCTGGGCAGCGCGGTCGGAGTGGTGACGGCGTTTCCTCGTTCCAGCGTGAGATCCACGACAATCCTTCACTTGGCCCAGTTGATGCGATACGTCGCACGGGGGCGTCGGCAGCGCGACCCGCGGCGGCGCGAGCGGCGCAGACGCTAGTAAACCACAAACCCTGCGGCAAATTGCCGCAGCCGGAAATTCCGTTGACCACCATCAACCGCGGTCCCGCCATCTCGGGCGATGGCATAGGCGTTGCGACCCCTCCAAGCAGTTGGCATGGTGCCAATCGGAGTAGCGGTCGACCGGCACCACGCTGCGCGCCGGGGACAAAGCGCCGTTCGACGACAGCAAGTTCGTCGCGGGTGACGAGGTCGCGTCGATCATGGTCGAGAAATTCACCGGCGACCGTGGCGTCATCGACGCGGCGGTCGAGTACGACGGTGGAAAGTGGACGATGGTGATGGCGCAGCCGCTGGTCACCAAGAGCAAGAACGACGTGCAGTTCAGCAACCTCGGCAAGTCCTATCCGTTCGGGCTCGCGCTGTTCGACAACGCGCAGGTACGGCACGCCTTCCACATGGGCGCGACCAGCCTCAAGTTCGCGAAGTAGTCAGCAACGGCATCGCCGCCGCAGCGCAACGCGGCGGCGGGCAGTGCCGGCAGGCGCCTTCCGTCCGAGATCGACGCGAGGACGGGCACCACGAAAAAAGCCGGCTTACGCCGGCTTTTTTCCGTCCTCGCGGCCGCGAATTACATTGCCAGGACCCACTTCACCAGCGCCTTGACGTCGTCCGGCTTGGCCTTGGTCGCCGGATGGCCCTTGCCCTCCGTCAACGCCGTGACCAGCTTGCCCTCGGCATCGGCCTTGCCCTTGTACTTGGCCGCGACGCTCTTGAACGACGGGCCGACCTTCTTGGCGTCGACGGCGTGGCAGTTGAGACAGCCGGAACTCTTGGCGAGCGCTTCCTGCGCGGACGCGGTGCCGGCGGCGGCGATTCCGACGGCAGCGACGGCGGCGATGATCAGCATCTTCATGTGTGCTCCTTTGCGTTGGTTGGCGTGACCGGATCGTTGCCTCGGCCTCTTGCGTTGCCTTGGCCTCAAGTGAACCGTGAACCTGCGTCGACAGAGCCTCCTGTGGACTACCGGCAATTTTAGCAGCCAGCGGCGCAGCGCGTCGCCTCCCTGCGGCGCAATGCCGCAACGGACTTCCTCGCCCGGATCGGCCCCGGTCATGGTTCGACAGTGGCCTGGTCGGCGTGGTCCGGCCCGCGCCGGCGCAGCGCGCGGTGCCTGGCAAGGTAGGGCGGCGTGCGCGAGCGTGGCACCTTGCCGACGAAATGCGCGCGCGCGACGTGGTAGCTCGGGTCGAAGCCGAAGAAGTTCTGCCGCATGCGGGCGAGTTCCTCGGCGCGGTATTGCGCCAGCGGCTTCATCGCCTCATCGGCATCGCGGCGCGCCGCCTTGTCGACGAGCCGCCGCGCGAAATCGGGATCGGCAGCCAGTTCATGGGCGCGTCGCGCCACCTCCGCGAGAAAAGCGGCAGGCGACAGGCCGAAGCAATCGTCGATGAGTCCCCGGCTCGCCGCGGCGCGGGCGGGCAGCGGCAGGCGGGCCTGCGTCAGCGCCTGCGCCGCGGTCGCGCCGACGCGCCGTGGCGTCAGGTAGGTCCAGTACTCGGACCCGTACAGGTTGCCCATGCCCTTGTAGTGCGGATTGAGCATCACGCTATCCCGGGCGAACACCCGATCCGCGGCCAGCGCCAGGAACACGCCGCCGGCGCCCGCATTGCCCTGCATGGCCGCGACGGTGATCTGCCGTTCGGTCAGCACGATCTCACGCACCAGGTCGTTCATGGCGTTGATGTTGCGCCACGATTCCTCGGCCGGATGCGCGGAGGCCTCGATCAGGTTCAGGTGGATGCCGTTGGACCAGAAATCCGGTCCGCCAAGCAGCACCAGCACGCGGGTCGGCCGCGCCTTCGCCGCAAGCAGCGCGGCGCGCAGCGCTTCGCATTGCGCGGAACCCATTGCGCCGTTATGGAACGCGAAGTGCAGGAAGCCGACCGCCCCCTCCTCCTCGTAGACGATCGGCCGCCAGGTCGGCTGGGTAGCGATGGCATCGGCGGCAAGTGGTGATTCCGGCACCCCGTCCAGTCGATCCGCCAGCGCCATCGCCGCGGGAAGCTTGAACGCCCGCACAGGATCGTCCACGCGTTTCACGTGCGTGATCCAGACCGCGCCATCGCGGGTCGCGCGCAGCAACGCATCCTCGCGCCGGGCCATGACCGC
>JAQBEY010000052.1:0-10073 GCA_032123655.1 Betaproteobacteria bacterium | reverse complement strand
CGCGTTGTCCGTACCCTGCTGGCGCACCGCGTTGTCCGTGCCCTGCTGGCGCACCGCGTTGTCCGTACCTTGCATGCGGGCGGCATTGTCCGTACCCTGCTGGCGCACCGCGTTGTCCGTGCCCTGCATGCGGGCGGCGTTGTCCGTGCCTTGCATGCGCACCGCGTTGTCCGTGCCCTGCTGGCGCACCGCGTTGTCCGTACCCTGCTGGCGCACCGCGTTGTCCGTACCCTGCATGCGCACCGCGTTATCCGTGCCCTGCATGCGCACCGCGTTATCCGTGCCCTGCATGCGCACCGCGTTATCCGTGCCCTGCATGCGCACCGCGTTGTCCGTACCCTGCTGGCGGACGGCGTTCTCGGCACCGGCGGCGCCCGCCGCGGAACCGGCCTGTCCGGATTGCGTCAACGCCGGGTCGCCGAGCTTCACGTCATTGGCGGAGTTCTGGGGCGCCCTATAGCGCTGCGCAGGAACGATCGTGCCGCTGGCGTCCTTGCCGTCCGGCGGGAAATTGACGACTCCCGACGACATCAGGACCAACACGGCGGCAACCGCGACACCGGCGCCGATCCACACCTTGCGACTACGCAAGGCCCCGCCTTTGTTTTCGCTCATGTTTTCACCCCTGTAGGAAGGCCCTGAACGGAAATCCCGCGGACCATTGGTCATTGTGGACCGGCGCGTAGCGCCGGATTCGTCGGAAGCTTGCCCAAATACACCCGACCGCGAAGAAAGTTGGCCGGACCGATCGATCGACACTCCTGGCGGTTGAATCTGCTGCATCACCGAGGCCACCAGCCCTTCCGGCGGAAACGCCTGCGGAATCCTGCCCAGTTCGTTGAAAAGGACGCGCAATTCCTCGAACTCGGCGCGTACTGCGGGATCGGCGGACATGCGGCGCTCGAGTTCCCGGCACTCGTCCGGGCTGGCCTCACCGTCGAGAACCGCGTGCATCAGTGTGGTCTGGTTGGCCATTTTCATGTCTATGAATCCCGAAAGTCCTTCAACATCCCGCGGAGGCGCTGCCGTGCCTCGTAGAGGCGGGATTTCACGGTCTTCTCGTCGAGTTCCAGGATCTGCCCGATTTCCTCGTAGCTGCACTCCGAAAAGTGCCGAAGCGTTACCACCATGCGATCACCGGTCGAAAGCCGCATCAACGCTTCGCGGATTCTCGCCGACGACTCGGCATCGCCCGCACGCCGCTCGGGACCGTCGCGCTCGGAACCCGCCAGGTCGACTTCGTCATCGAGTTCCTCGTTCCGCCCGTTCCGCCGCAACAGATTCAACGATTCGTTGACCGCAATGCGATAGATCCAGCTGAAAAACCTGTACCGGTCGTCGTATTCGTCCAGCCGTTCCGCGACCCTCAGGAACACCGTCTGTGCAATGTCGCTCGCGTCTTCCGGTTTCCGCAGGATCCAGAACGCCGCGTTGTATATGGCCCGCTGGTAGCGGATCACCAACTCGGCGAACGCCTCCCGGTCGCCGTTGCGGAAGCGCTGCACCAGCTCCACGTCGGTCCCGTCGTCCACAATTACACCCGTCGGCCGGAAAAGTTGGTTTTCGGCTCTATTGAGCCGGCTCGATCTCGAAGATCTGGTCAAATCCAGAGTAACTGAAGATGTCCTGCAGATGGCGGCCGACTCCGGCGAGCCGCAGCTTGCCGGCCGAAGCGAGCAGCCGTTTCTGGGTCTTGAGCAGCACGCCCAGGCCCGCGCTGGAGATGTATTCGAGATTTCGGCAGTCCAGGGTCACGGTGCCCTGGACCCGATCGAGAAACGCCTGGGCCGCAGGCGCCTGGGCCGCGTCCAGCCGCCCCGAGATGGCAACGACGCCTTCGGCAGCAAAGTCAATTGCCAGCATCTCGCCCCCCTGCCTTCGCTGCGTTCCCGGGCGACTGTGGTCCCGGTTGGGTCTTCCTGATGGTGATCCGGCTTTGCCGGTCTTCCCTGGAATATGCGTATTCGACGGAGTCGGTCAGCCGCCGGATGAGTTGCAAGCCAAGACCTCCGGGCGTGCGTTCTTCGATCGGCAGGTCGATATTCACCTCGGGCGATTGGGTCACGTCGAACGGCTCGACATCATGATCGGTCAGCGTCACCTCGACGCCATTTTCGATCCGCGCAAGGCCGATGTACACCTCGGCACGGCTTTCCGGACTGTATTTGACCATATTCGTGAACAGTTCCTCCACCACCAGGTCGATGGTCGGCAGCAGCGCGGCATCCACACGGAGCCGGGTGAACGCATCAGCGGTGAACGAGAAGATGGCGTTGAGGGCGCCGAAGTCGCGGGCGAATGCCCGGGACAGGGTGGTTTCCTGCGCCGCGCGCTTCACGAGCACCATTGTGATGTCGTCCTCCTGCGGCGCGCCCCGGGCAAAGGAGTTCACTTCGTCGAGGACAAGCGCTGCCAGTTCGTTCATGGATTTGCCATGGTGGGTCTGCACGATTGCCTCGACGCGATTTTCACCGAACTGCTCGCGGTCGGGATCGTGGTATTCGAAAACGCCGTCCGACAGGAGCACCAGGATGTCGCCAGGCTGCATTTCGAGCGTCACCGCCGGACGCAGCGACACGATGGGCATCGCGCCCAGCGGAAAGCTGGTGGGCTTGTACCTCGCACAGGTCCCGGTCGTGGCCTGGAAATGGAGGATCGGCGCCTGGCCGGCACTGTGGAAACGCAATCGGTGCGTGGCGAGGTCCAGTTGCCCGATGAACGCGGTGATGAACCGGTCATCGGCAAGCGTCTCGGCCAGTTGGTTGTTGACCTCCGTGAACGCCGTTTCGAGGCTGGCCCCCATGCGCAACGACATCCTCAGCATGGCCTGCATCTGCGTGACCGAGAGCGCCGGCGCAATGCCGTGACCCGTGGCATCGGCCAGCACCACCAACAGGGAATCAGCCGATGCCGCCAGGTCAAAAGTGTCGCCCCCCGTCAAATCCGCGGGCTGGAACAGGCCGTGGACATCGTAGCCCGGTACGATCGGCATGATCGCCGGCAATGTGCTGAGCTGTACCGCACGCGCCATCTCCAGTTCGTTGCGCATCCGCTCGCCCTCGAGCATCGCCTCGGTCATCCGCACGCGCTGCAGCGCGACCGCGCACTGCGCCGCCAGCGCCATGGCGAGCGCCTCGTCGTCGCCGTCGAAGCTTCGCCCCTTTCTGTTGAGTACCTGCAGCACGCCCACCAGGCCACCCTTGTGGTCGACGAGCGGCAACGTCAGCATGCAGCGCGTCCGATAGCCGCTCGCCTGGTCGAGTGCCGGGTCGAAGCGCGGGTCGGCATAGCAATCGGGCACGTTGATGATCTGCAGCGTGCGCGCGCAGGTGCCGACGATGCCCTTGCCCGCCGGCAACCGGACCGAGTCGAGGCCGGTGGCGACCTTCAGAACCAGCTCGTGGGTGGCGGCATCGTGGAGCCATACCGAGCCCCGCTCGGCATCGAGCACCTGCGCGGCCGCATTCACCACTTCGGCCAGCATCGTCGTCAGGTCGAACGGCGCAGCCAGCGCCCGGGTCACCCCCAGGATTCTCCGCAAGTCGAGCGCCGAGAGTTGGCGGTGTTGGGCGGCTTCGCTCATCTGCGCGAAATGTAGCAGGCGCGCCCGGTTTGCGCTCGTCACATCGCGACGGCACCCGCCTACCTTGTAATTAATTAATGATTGATTTAATCTCCTAAGGTGGCGACCTCAAAAATACCCGCCAAACTCCTCAAGCCGACTCGCGGCCGGCCCGCCGGCGTGGGCGACTCGACTGCGCGCGATGACCTGCTCGACGCCGCGGTCAGCCTCATCGCCGAACGCGGCGCGGCGGCGACCAGCTCGGCGGACGTCGCCCAGCGGGCCGGCGTCACCCCGGCCATGGTGCACTACTATTTCCGGGGTCGCGAGCAACTGCTCGACGCCGTGGTCGACGAGCGGCTGGCGCGTTTCACCGCGCAGGTCTTCGCCGCGCCGATTCCGGAAGCCGATGCGACGACGATGATCACCACCATCGTTCAGCGTCTGTTCGCGGCCACTGCGAAGATGCCCTGGATGCCGGCGATCTGGATTCGCGAGATCGTCAGCGAAGGCGGCGCGCTGCGCGAGAGGATGCTGCGCCATTTTCCGGTCGCCGCCGTCAACCTGCTTACGCAAACCGTTGCGCGGGGGCAGCGGCAGGGCAAGGTGCCCGCAGGGATCGATCCGCGCCTCGCCTTCCTCTCGATCACCGGGGCGACCATGCTGCCGTTGGCGGTGCGTTCGATGTGGGGTCGGTTACCGGCGCTGGCGACCCTGACCGAGGCCCAATTGAAACAACATGCGCTGGCGGTGCTTACCTCGGGCCTTGCCCCGGCGCCGCGACGAAGGAGATCCACATGAGTCAGGTTGCGCCAGCAGCATCCGCCCGCATGGCGATCGGCGTGCTGGGCATCGCGCTCGGCGCCTGCGCTCCCGAGCCGACGCTGGATCATCAGGGTTATGTCGAAGGTGAATTCGTCAACGTGGCCGCACCCATTGCCGGACAGCTGGACCGGCTTGCGGTCAGGCGCGGCGACCGGATCGCCGCCAACGCGACGCTGTACGTGCTCGAAGCGGCAAGCGAGGCCGCGGCTCAGCGACAGGCGGAGGAACAGGTGAAGGTTGCCGAGGCGCAGCTGGCAGACCTTAAATTGGGGCGCCGGCTGCCCGAGCAGGAGGTCACGCGCGCGCAGCTCGTGCAAGCACAGGTCGAGGAGCAGCGCTTGGCGTTGCAGTTCGCGCGCGACCAGGCGCAGTACAAGGCCGGCGGCATCCCCCGCGGACAGCTCGAAGACAGCCGTGCGGCGCACGACGCCAGCGCCGCGCGCGTCGCGCAGTTGCGCAGCGAACTGGTCGTGGCCGAGTTGCCCAGCCGCACCGACCAGATCAGGGCACAGGCAGCACAGGTCGCGTCCAATCGCGCAGCCCTCGAACAGGCGACGTGGCGCCTTGACCAGAAATCGGTGTTGGCCCCGCGCACTGGCCGGGTCTTCGACACCCTCTACCGCGAGGGCGAGTGGGTGGCCGCCGGGGCTCCGGTGGTGCGCATGCTGCCGCCGGAAAACGTCAAGGTGCGCTTCTTTGTCCCCCAGACGATGGTGGGCGCACTCAGGATCGGACAGCCGGTCGCGATCCGCTGCGACGGCTGCGGTGCGGATATCGCGGCAACCCTGACCTACGTTTCGTCCGAAGCCGAGTACACACCGCCGGTGATCTACAGCAACGAGACGCGCAGCAAGCTCGTCTTCATGATCGAGGCGCATCCGACTCCGGAAAATGCGCCGCGCCTGCACCCGGGCCAGCCCGTGAGCGTCCGCCTGCAATGATCGAGACGACCGCCGCGGACGACGTGATCGACGTGATCGACGTCCACGATCTCAACAAGAGCTTCGGCACGAAGCAGGTCGTCGTCGATCTTTCGCTGAGCGTCGCGCGCGGCGAAATCTACGGATTTCTCGGACCCAACGGCAGCGGCAAGACCACCTCGATCCGCATGATGTGCGGCTTGCTGACGCCGGACTCCGGCAGCGGCACCTGCCTGGGCTATGACCTGCGCCGCGACTCGGCGGCGATCAAGCGCAACGTCGGCTACATGACGCAACGCTTTTCGTTCTGGGAAGACCTGACCATTCGCGAGAACCTCGACTTCATCGCGCGTGTCTACGCGATGACGGATCGCCGCGAGGTCGTCGACCGCGCGCTGGAGGACCTCGGCCTCGCCGGTCGCGCGAAGCAGCTGACCGGCACGCTGTCGGGCGGCTGGAAGCAGCGTCTGGCGCTGGCGGCGTGCATGCTGCATCGGCCGCGACTGCTGCTGCTCGACGAACCCACCGCGGGCGTCGATCCGAACGCGCGGCGCGAATTCTGGGAAGAACTGCACCAGCTGGCGGCGCAGGGCGTGTCGGTGCTGGTCAGCACGCACTACATGGACGAGGCGGAGCGTTGTCACAAGCTCGCCTACATCGCCTACGGCCGCTTGCTGGCGCAGGGCACCGCGCGCGAAGTGATCGCGGCGCAGGGGCTCACCACCTATTCGGTGCGCGGGCCCGCGCTGAACGAACTGGCGCACCGCCTGCGGGCGATGCCCGGCGTGGAACAGACGGTGGCCTTCGGCGAGACCGTGCACGTCACCGGCAAGGACGCGGCGGCGGTCGAAAGCGCGCTGCGCGAAGTCGCCGCCGGCGGAAAGTATTCGTACGAGCGCGTCGACACCGGCCTCGAGGACGTGTTCATTCACATGATGCAGGGCGCGACCGACAACTGGGGCAAGGCGTGAACGCCAATACCGCCGCCGCAACCTCCGGACCCGACGACGCTCGGCGAGCCTCGGCGCGCAGCGCTGGGGGATCATCGTGGTTCTCGTTCCAGCGCTGGTGGGCGATGGTCGGCAAGGAATTCCTGCAGTTGCGCCGCGACCGGGTGACCTTCGCCATGATCGTGGGCATTCCGATCATCCAGCTGACGCTGTTCGGCTTCGCGATCAACACCGACCCGAGGCATATGCCGACGGCCGTCATCTCCGCGGATCACAGCGAATTCACCCGCTCGCTGGTGCAGGCGATGCAGACCTCCGACTATTTCCGGATCGTCGGCGAACTGCCCGACGACAAGGCGGGACGCGATGCACTCGCCCGCGGCGACGTGCAGTTCGTGCTGTCGATCCCGCCCGATTTCACCCGTCGCCTGTTGCGCGGCGAGCGGCCGACCGTGCTGCTCGAGGCCGACGCGTCGGATCCGACCGCCACCGGCGCGGCCCTCGCCGCCGTCAACCGTCTTGCCGGCGTCGTCGCGCGCAAGGACCTGACCGGCCCGCTGGCGTCGCTGGTCGGTCCACCGCCACCTTTCGACGTCGTCGTGCACCGGCTGTACAACCCGGAGTCGATCACCCAGTACAACATCGTGCCCGGATTGATGGGCGTGATCCTGACCATGACCCTGGTGCTGATGACCGGGCTGGCCATCACGCGAGAGCGCGAACGCGGCACGATGGAGAACCTGCTCGCCATGCCGCTGACGCCGCTCGAGGTCATGACCGGCAAGATCGTCCCCTACGTGGTCATCGGCCTGATTCAGGCGACGATCATCCTGATCGCCGCGCGAGCGCTGTTCGCCGTGCCGTTTGTCGGCAGCATCGGCGTGCTCTACGGCGCGACGCTGCTGTTCATCGCCTGCAACCTCACCGTGGGCATCACGCTCTCGTCGCTGGCCGCCAACCAGCTGCAGGCGATGCAGCTCACCTTTTTCTATTTCCTGCCCAACATCCTGTTGTCGGGATTCATGTTCCCCTTCCGCGGCATGCCCGAGTGGGCGCAGGTGCTCGGCAGCGCACTGCCGCTGACCTACTTCAACCGGGTGGTGCGCGGCATCCTGCTCAAGGGCAACGAGTGGGTCGACCTGTGGCCCAACCTGTGGCCGATGGCGCTGTTCACGTTGATCGTGATGACCATCGCCAACCGCTTCTATCGCCGGACGCTGGATTGAACGCCATGTCCACATCACGATTCGCCATGCTGGCGCGTGCCGTCCGGCGGTGCGCGCTGGTCGTGGCCGGCACGCTGGTCGTCGGCGCCTGTACTCTCGGGCCCGATTTTCGCGCGCCGGATCCGCCTGCGGTCGAGCAATACACGCGGGGCGTCGCGCCGGCGGCCAAAGGAATGCCGCGGCTGGTGGCCGCGCGCGACCTTCCGGCCGAATGGTGGACGGTGTTCGCGTCGCCGCAGATCGACATGCTGGTTCGCAACGCGCTCGAAAAAAGTCCCTCGCTCGACCAGGCCCGCGCGCGGCTGCTGCAGGCGCAGGAACTGCGCACGGCGCGGACGGGTGCAACTACTTATCCGCAGGTCGACGCGACCTTCGGCGCCGTGCGGCAGCGCATCGATCCCGCCACCTTCGGTTTCCCGGAGGCGCCCAATCCCGGTCCGTTCAATGTGTTCAGCCTCGGCGCCAACGTCTCGTACAACTTCGATCTCTTCGGCGGCACGCGGCGCGACCTCGAAGCCTACGCCGCCGAGGTGGACTACCAGACCTATGAACTCGAGGGCGCGCGCCTGACGCTGGCCTCCAATGTCGTGGTCACGGCGATCCGCGAAGCCGCGCTTGCCGCGCAGATCGAGATCCTGGACAAACTTCTGAGCGCGCAGCGGCAGCAGCTGGTCATCGTCGAACAGCGCCACGTGGCCGGCGGCGCAGCGCAGCTCGATGTGGAGACTCAGAAGGCGCTGTTGGCGCAGTCGGAGTCTGCCTTGCCCGCATTGCACGCACGCCGGGCGCAGGCGCAGCACCAGCTTGCCGTGCTGATGGGGATCGCCCCGACGGAGGCGCAGATTCCCGTGCTTCGGCTCGCCGATCTGCAACTGCCGGCCGAGATTCCATTGCGTGTACCCTCGGAACTCGTGCGGCGGCGACCCGACATCCTGGCCAGCGAGGCCCTGCTGCACAAAGCCAGTGCCGGCATCGGTGTCGCCACCGCCGACCTTTATCCCAAGCTCGTCGTGTCCGGCGCATTCTCGTCGAGCCAGCTCGACATATCGGATGTGCTCGGCAGCGGCATCAACATCTGGAACATCGGACTCAACCTGGTCCAGCCGATCTTCCGGCACAACGAACTCAAGGCGCGCCAGCGTGCCGCCGAGGCCGCCTTCGCACAGGCTGCCGCCGGCTACCGGCTGACGGTCCTGCAAGGACTGCAGAACGTCGCCGATGTGCTGCGCACGCTGGAGGCCGACGCCCGCGGGATTACCGCGCGCAGCGATCAGTCCGCGCGCGCGGACAACGCCTATCGCATCACCATCGATCGGTACAGCGCCGGCGGCGTGAGTCATTACGCCGTGCTCGACGCGCAGCGCCGGCAGCTGGACGCGCAGCTGGAGCTCGTCCGCTTGCAGGGCGACCTCTACGCCGACACCGCGACGCTGTTCCAGGCGATGGGTGGCGGCTGGTCCGGCGTCACGGCCGACAATTCCAGGTAGCCCGATTCACAGTCGATGCCGGCACGTTTCCTCAAGTGATGACGGGTACCGCAAAGCTCGCCGGCGCCTCGCCGCGCCGTGCGCGTTCGATCATCTCGACATATGCCGCTTCAAGATGGCGGCGGAACCGGTCGGTATCGAACAGCGTGCAGACTTCGCGTTCGCGCGCCAGCGTCGCCTTCAACCCGGCAAGCCGTTCCGGCGCCAACGCCAGCGCCTGCGCCTGCGCCTCGTAGTCGGCGACCGAGCTCGTCACCAGCTCCGGCAATCCCGTCGCGTGGAGAAGGCTGCCCGCCATGCGCGCCGCCATCGCCTCGCCGGTGCAGGTCAGGACCGGCAGGCCTGCCCAGAGCGCGTCGCTCACCGTCGCGCCGCCGTTGAACGGCAAGGTGTCGAGAAAGAGATCAGCCAGACGGTAGCGCGCCAGGTGCTCGGCATAAGGAAGTCTCTTCGCGAACACCAGGCGCCGCGGATCGACGCTGCGGTCGCGTGCCTCGCGCCGCAGATTCTCGCCAGCCGCCGTCCCGCTTCCCTGCAACCAGAGCACGCTGCCTTCGCAGCGCTGCAGCAGGCGCATCCATACGTCGAACATCGCGGGCGTGATCTTGTAGGGATTGTTGAACGAACAGAATACGAATCCCTGTTGCGGAAGTTCCATGCCCGCGCGTGTGGGCGTGTGCGCGGCAATCGCCCGCTGGCGATCGTTGGCCTGGAAGCAGTCCGGCAGGTAGACGAGTTTCTCGGAAAAGTTCGCGCGCTGCGCTTCCGGAACCACGAACCGATCGGCAAGGACATAGTCGATGAAGGGCGCGCCGGTGGTCCCGGGATAGCCAAGGTAGCTCACCTGGACCGGACAGGGGCGCCGCGCCAGCACGCCCAGGCGGCTGCCCAGCGTGTGACCGTTCAGGTCCACGGCAACGTCGACCTCCAGCTCGCGCAATAGTGCGGCGACTTCGCCGTCGCTGCGCTGGCGAACGTCGTGGAAGTGATCGAACGCGGCCTTGAGCCTGTCGCGCATCCCACCACGAGGATCGGGACCCGACGACAACGCAATCGTCTCGAAGCGGGCGCGGTCATGCCGCTCGAACACGCCGGCCAGCAGG
>JAQBEY010000051.1:0-18004 GCA_032123655.1 Betaproteobacteria bacterium | reverse complement strand
ATGAGCGCCGCCGGGCCGTCCCAAGGCGCGAATTGCGCCCCCTCAGGGGGCAGCGCAGCGGCGCCAGCCGCAAGCGTGGGGGGACCATGAGCGCCGCCGGGCCGTCCCAAGGCGCGAATTGCGCCCCCTCAGGGGGCAGCGCAGCGGCGCCAGCCGCAAGCGTGGGGGGACCATGAGCGCCGCCGGGCCGTCCCAAGGCGCGAAGGGGGCCGATTCGCGACCGATTCCGCCAATCGAAGTCGATTTTCCCGACATCGAACGCTGGCGCGAAGGGAATACCGGCACGCCCTACGTCTGGCGCCTTGCCTCCGAACGAGCCGGGCCGCGGGTAACGATCCAGGCGCTGACGCACGGCAATGAAGTCTGCGGTGCGATCGCCAACGACTGGTTGTTGCGCGAAGGCATGCGACCAACACGCGGCACGCTGACCTTGACCTTCGCCAACGTCGAGGCCTATCTTGGCTTCCGACCGGAAGAACCCTTTTCGTCGCGCTGCGTCGAAGAGGATTTCAATCGGCTCTGGACCGCCGAAGTTCTGGACGGCGACCGGCAGACTCGCGATCTGCAGCGCGCGCGGGAGCTGCGCCCGGTCTACGACACGACCGACTATCTGCTCGACCTGCATTCGATGACCGACCCCTGCCCGCCGCTGGCGCTTGCGGGGCGCCAGCGCAAGGGGCTCGAACTCGCCCAGGCGATCGGCATCCCCGAATACATCGTCATCGACGCCGGCCATGCCGCGGGGAAACGCCTGCGCGACTATGCGGCCTTCGACGACCCGGTGGATCCGCGCTGTGCCCTGCTGATCGAATGCGGCCAGCATTGGGAACATGCAGCACCCGAAGTGGCGAAGCAGACATCGCTGCGCTTCCTGCGCCATTTCGGGATGGTCGATGAGGAATTTCTCGACGCACACCTCGACACCACGGCGCGCCCCCGGCAGCGCGCCGTCGAGATCACCGATGTGGTGACCATCGCCACCGACAGCTTCGCTTTCGCCCATGAAGTCGAAGGACTGGCGGTGATCGCCAAGGGCGGCAGCCTGCTCGCCCGCGATGGCGAAACGGCCATCCACACGCCCTACGACAACGCGGTGCTGGTCATGCCGACGCGAAGACCGAAGAAGGGCGAAACTGCGGTGCGCATCGGTCGCTTCGTCGACTGAACGCACCGGGCAGGCGCCTGCGCGCCGGCGGCGACCGCGCGAACCTCCAGCTACTTCGGCACTGCCGCCGCCACCGCGGCTGCGACGATATCCGCGCCGATGACCGGGGTCCATCGGTCCCACACTGACTGCACCGCGGCACGGAACGCCGCCCGCTGCACGGGCGCCAGCAGGGCGATGGTGATTCCCTGTTTGTTCAATTCCCCCAAGGCCTGCTCCTCCCTGGCGAGCGCACCCGCCTCGCGCGCGGCATCCTGCGCCGCAGCGCGCGCGCGCTGGCGCGTCTCGCCGCTCCAACGATCCCAGATCTCACGGCGCACCGCGAAGACCATCACGTCGGCGAAAGCGCCCCACCGCGTGACGAATTTCTGCCGGGTCGACCCGATACGGGTGGCTGCCAGAGTGGATGGCATCGCCTCCTGCCCGTCGAGCGCGCCTCCGGCAAACGCGGCGCGGGCGTCACGGAGACTCATCGCTTCGGTGCGGATGCCGAGCGCGCCGAAGGTGTCGATCACCAACGGATTGGTCGAGCTGCGAATGCGCAACCCGGTAGCTTGCTCCGGGGCGGTCACGGCGTCCCGAACCGTGGACAATACGCGATCGCCCAGAGGCGCGATCGCGATCAGCACGACACCCGCGCGATCCGCAGCCGCCGCGATGAGGTCGAAGAGCGCACCGTCCGCGACAAGCAACTCCTGCGCCCGTGCATCGGGTGACTGCCACGGCAGGACATAGGCGGCCAGCGCCGGAAGTCGGGTCGACCACGCCAGCGCGGATCCGACCGCGAGATCCGCTGCGCCCTCTTCGAGCGCCTGCAGTTCGCGGGCGGGATCACGGCCCGCCAGCACCGCCGCCGGATACTGCCGCACCTCGAAGGCACCCTGCGCATTGCTGTTGAGCGCCTCGGCCCAGAGCAGTCCGGCCTTGCCGAGTGGATATGCCGGTGCAAGGGCAGTGGAGAGTTTGAGTTCCGGAGGATCGGCTTGCGCGCGAATTTCCGGTGCCGCCGCAACCAGCGCAACCAGCGCAAGCACAGGCGCCATTCGCAACAGCCACGACAGCGGCGGATTGCACCACCTCGCCAGCCTCGACTCGGGACCGCGCAGCGAGCGCGGCGGGTACGGCTTGTGGAGATTCCTGATCGCAGACATTGACGTAAAAGTGTAGCAGTTCAATCGCGCGGCGCCTCGGCAACGACGGGCAGGTCCAGCCAGTAGCGTGCTTGCAGCGCGCGCGCGCCGATCGGTGTCAGCCTGCCGGCCCCGGTGAAGTCAAGCGTCAACGCGCCCTCGTGGTCGGTGCGCAATACACGTGCGCCGATCGCCGCGTACCGGGCGAGGATGTTCGCCCGCGGATGACCGAAGCGGTTGCGATAGCCGCATCCGACGATGGCGAACGATGGCGCAACCGCGCGCAGGAACGGCCACGTCGAAGAGGTGCGTGAGCCGTGATGCGGTACCACCAGCACATCGGCGGCAAGTTGCGTCTGCCGTGTATCGAGGAGCTTCATCTCGGCCTTCGCCTCGATATCGCCTGCCAGCAGCACACTGCCGTGCGCCGAATCGACGCGCACGACGCAGGAGCGGTTGTTGGATTTGGCATAGTGGTCGGCATACTCGTCCACCGTAGGATGCAGGACCGTGAAACGAACGCCATCCCACGTCCAGACCTGGCCCGCGACACAGCGCACTGCGGTGGCAAGCGCCCTCGCCTCCAGCATGACCGGGTGGTCGTCGGGCAATGAAGAAGCGAACCAGCCCACCGGCACCGATTGCAGCAGGGTACGCGCGCCGCCGGCATGATCAAGATCCTGATGGCTGATGATCAGCCCATCGGCGCGACCGATTCCCGCGGCACGCAGAAACGGCGCGACGATGCGTCCGCCCGCATCGGCCGCCTCGGTGTAGCGTGGCCCGGTGTCGTAGACCAGCGCATGACGACGCGTCTGCACGACAACCGCCAGGCCCTGGCCAACATCGAGCACGATCAGCCGAAAAGCGCCTTCCGGTACCGATGCGGGGCGCACCAGAAACAGCGTCGCCACCGCCACCAGCCCCCACAGCCGTCCGGGAACGCCTCGCGGCGCGAGCAGCCAAAGCGTCCCCGCTAGCGCGGCCAGGATGGTCCAGACCGGCGGGCTGTGCTGCTGCCATGTCGCGTCGGGCCAAGCCGCGAGCGTCTCGAGCAATTGCATCAACGGCACCAGCATCAGGTGCGCCAATTCAAAGCAGGCGTCAACAGGCAATACGATGCCGGCCAGCGCGCACGGCACCACGACCAGCGTCACCAGCGGAATGGCAATCGCGTTGGCGACCGGCGCGATCAGCGAGAGCTGCCCGAACATGGCGAGCGTCAATGGCGCGAGACCCACGGTCACGACCCACTGTGCGAACGCTGCATCGGCCAAGTTGCGCCGCAGGCGGGCGGGCATCGACTGCGACCGACGTTCGCGAAGGCGGCCGCTGCCCGCGTAGAGCAGGAGCGCGACCGCGCCGTACGACAGCCAGAATCCGGGGGTGAGTGGCGCCCAGGGGTCGACCAGCAGCACTGCCACAAGCGCCCACAGCCAGACGATGCTCGCCGTTCCCGGTCGCCCCCACCACAGCCCGCACGCTGCCACCAGCAGCATGGCAAACGTGCGCAGGGCGGGAATCTGCGCCCCAGCGAGCAGGACATAGCCGCCGGCGGCGACCACCCCGGCCACTGCGGCGAACTTCCGCGCCGGACAACGCAGCGTGAGCCGGGCGCTGCGCCGCGCCAACGCGAACGCGAGGCCTCCGGCAAGCGTTGCGAAAACGGTCACATGCAGACCGGAAATACTGACCAGATGAGTCACGCCGGTGCGATTGAAGACTCGCCACTGCAATTCGCTGATCGCCCTCTGGTCACCGATCGCCAACGCCGTCACCACGCCCGCGTAGGGCGCGTCACCTAGCACACGTCGGACCCGTTCGCGCACCCGTTCGCGGGCACGCTGCACATGGTCACCCAGCCTGCCGGCAAAGACCTCCAGCCGAACATTGCGCGATTCGTCTCGTATGTAACCGGTTGCACGCAGGCCCTGCTGCAGCAGCCAGGCTTCCAGGTCGAAACCACCGGGGTTCACGTTGCCGTGTGGTCGCGCCAGCCTTACCCTGAGCGACCAGCGCTCCCCGGCGCGGACCGCCGGAACTTCACCCGTGGGTTCGCCGCCCGGTCGCGCCGCGGGCCACAGCAATGAAATACGGGTGGGCACGACGGCATCGGGGGTGTCGACGCGCTCGATTGCGAAAGTAAAACGAACGCCCCGCGCGGACGTCGACGGCAGGTCGTCGACGACACCGACCACGCGAACATCCACACCCTCCCAGGACCGCGGCAGTTCCTCGGCGAGGCGCCATTCGGCCCGCCACGCCGCATAGCCGAACCCGGTGCCCAGTGCAGCGACACCGGCGAGCACCAGCGCGATTCCACGATTCAGGCGATCGAGGCGCATGGCCAGAGCAACGACGACAAGCGTCGACGCACCCAGCAAGGCGATCGCCCACGGCGCCGGCGGCAGGATGGGGCGCGTCTGCAGCCACGCCACACCGCACGCGAAAGTTGACAGGACGAGGCTGGTTGATGCGCGCATCGCAACGCCCACGCACTGCGAATGCGGCGAGCGAATCCGACTCTAGCGACGACGCCTCAGGTCTCGCAAGCAGACCTTTGGATGACGCGTGCCTCTATTCGCGCTTGGGCCAGAGCACCATCTGCGTACAGCGGAACAACGCGATTTGCCTGCCGTCGGTCTTGCGCGACACCACGGCGTCCCAGACCTGCGTCGAGTTGCCAAGATGCACCGGTTGCGTGATCGCCATGATCGTGCCCTCGCGCGCCGTACCGAGGAAATTGGTCTTGAGTTCGACCGTCGTAAAATTCTCGGCGCCTTCGGGCAGGTGGGCGATACAGCCAAATCCGCACGCGGTATCCGCCAGCGCGACGATCGTGGCCGCGTGCAGAAAGCCGTTCGGCGCCAGCAATTCCGGGCGCAGGTCGACTTCCGCGACCAGCTTGTTTTCCTCGAGATTCACCACGCGGAAGCCGATGAGTCCCGGCAGGCGCCCGCCTCCCCGGCGCTGCAGGACCTCGAGTGTGACGGTGGCGCGCAGTGGCATGGCGAATCCGATCGGTTCTGGAATTGAGCGACGATGGGCCGCAGGCCGTGACGGCGACGCTTCTCGCCATCGACAAACCGGCGCGCGCATACACCGGCGCCCGCGAAATCAGCGGCTAGAGGCGTTCGTCGACGTATGCCCGTACGGACATCAATGCGGCGGGAAGCCCGGCCGGATCGGTACCACCCGCCTGCGCCATGTCGGGGCGGCCGCCACCCTTCCCGCCAACCTGCCGTGCAACGTGGTTGACCAGCTCACCGGCCTTGACCTTCGCAGTCAGGTCACTCGTCACGCCCGCGATCAGCGTCACCTTGCCGTCCGCAGCGCTGCCGAGCACGATCACCGCGCTTTTCAGTCGATCCTTCAGCTTGTCCATCGTTTCGCGCAATGCCTTCACGTCGGCGCCATCGAGCGTCGCGGCGAGCACCTTGGTGCCCTTGACGTCGACCGCGTCGCCGGCAAGGTCATTGCCCGCGCTGGCCGCGGCCTTCGCCTTCAGTCGCGCGAGTTCCTTCTCCGCGTGGCGGGTGGTCTCCATGAGTTGCGCGATCTTTGCCTCGAGTTCGCCCACCGGGGCCTTCAACACCGCCGCCGCCGCCGCGAGACTGGCCTCCTGTCGCTGCACGAATTCGAGCGCGCCGCGCCCGGTCACGGCCTCCACGCGCCGAATTCCGGCGGCGACGCCACCCTCGCCGACAACCTTGAAAAAGCCGATGTCGCCGGCGCGCGTCACATGCGTACCGCCGCACAGCTCGCGCGAACTGCCGATGTCGAGGACGCGAACTTCGTCGCCGTACTTTTCGCCGAAGAGCATCATGGCGCCCAGTTTTTGCGCGTCCTCGATGGGCATTACCTGCGCCCGCGTTGCCGTGTTCATGAGAATTTCGTCATTGACGATCCGCTCGACCCGGGAAATCTCGGCGTCCGATAGCGGAGCATTGTGCGCAAAGTCGAAGCGGGTCTTGTCGGCGTCGACCAGCGACCCCTTCTGCTGTACATGCGGGCCAAGCACCTCGCGCAGCGCCTTGTGCATCAAATGCGTCGCCGAGTGGTTGCGCACCGTCCGGCCCCGCGCATCGTGATCTACCTGGGCGACAACGGCGTCGCCCAGTTTCAATTCGCCGGTCTTCACCTCGCCCACGTGACCGAACACCTCGGGCTGGATCTTCTGCGTATCGGTCACGGCAAACAGCGTCAGGCAGGCGCCACCCCGGGTGAGTTCGCCGCGGTCTCCCACCTGCCCCCCCGACTCCGCATAAAACGGCGTGCGATCGAGCACCACGATTCCCTGCTCACCGGCGGCCAGTGCATCGACCTTCGCACCGTCCTTGTACAACGCGACAATGCGCCCTTGCTCCGACAGCGATTCGTAGCCGCGAAACGCGGTCTTCGGACCCGAGTAGTCGAGCTGCGCATCCATCCGGAAGGTCGACGCCGATCGCGCCCGATCGCGCTGCGCGCCCATCGCCTTGTCGAAGCCTGCCTCATCCACCTCGAACCCGCGTCCGCGGCAGATGTCGGCGGTAAGGTCGAGCGGAAAGCCGAAGGTGTCGTAGAGCGTGAACGCCGTCGCGCCGTCGAGCGTCTTGCCACCCGACTGATCGAGCGAGTCGAGTGCGCCCGCGAGGATTTTCATGCCGTGTTCGACGGTCTCGCCGAAACGCTCCTCCTCGGCCAGCAGCACCTCTCGCACGCGCGCCTGGTCGCGGGTCAGTTCCGGATACGCAGCGCCCATCTGCCGTTCAAGGTCGTCGGCCAAGCGGTAGAAAAACGGCTGCTTCTGACCGAGTTGGTAGCCGTGGCGAATCGCTCTGCGGATGATCCGGCGCAGTACATAGCCGCGACCGTCCGAGGACGGAATCACGCCGTCGACGATCAGGAAGGCACAGGCGCGGATGTGATCGGCGATGACCTTGAGCGAGGGATTGTCCAGATCGGTCGCGCCGGTCTCCCGCGCCACCGCCTTGATGAGCGCGGCAAAGAGATCGATCTCGTAATTCGAGTGAACGTGCTGCAACACCGCGGCCAGGCGCTCCAGACCCATTCCCGTGTCGACGCAGGGCTTGGGCAGCGGGGTCATCACCCCCTTGTCGTCGCGATTGAACTGCATGAACACGAGGTTCCAGATCTCGATGTAGCGGTCGCCCTCGGCGTCCGGCGATCCGGGTGGGCCGCCCCACACGTCGGGGCCGTGGTCGTAGAAGATCTCCGAGCATGGGCCGCAGGGCCCCGTGTCGGCCATCTGCCAGAAATTGTCGCTCGCGTACTTGGCGCCCTTGTTGTCGCCGATGCGCACCACGCGGTCGGCCGGAACACCGATCTCCCTGGTCCAGATGTCGTAGGCCTCGTCATCGTCGATATAGACAGTCGCCCAGAGTTTCTCGGACGGCAGCTTGTAGACCTGCGTCAGCAGCTCCCAGGCGAAGCGGATCGCGTCGCGCTTGAAATAGTCGCCGAAACTGAAGTTGCCCAGCATTTCGAAGAACGTGTGGTGGCGCGCTGTGTAGCCGACATTTTCGAGGTCGTTGTGCTTGCCGCCGGCGCGGACACTGCGCTGCGACGAGGTCGCGCGCACATACGAGCGTTTTTCCGCGCCCAGAAACACGTCCTTGAACTGCACCATCCCGGAATTGACGAACAACAGGGTCGGGTCATTGGCCGGCACCAGCGAACTGCTCGGCACCTGCGTGTGTCCGTTCGACACGAAATAATCGATGAATTGGCGGCGGATGTCGGCGACTTGCATGGAATGGTGCGCGCCCGGCACGCCCGGTTACCGGCATGACGAGACACGGAATCGAAAGGTCGGATTGTAACGCGAGCCGTGCCCGACGCCGCGGCAGTCACCCGCCCGGATCAGGACGCAGGTGACAGCGGTGTGCAGGCCGCCTTGCGGCCGGACAGCATGCAGGATGAAAGGGAGGCGCCCTCACAACGCGTCGTCCTCGTCTCCGGCGCCGGCCTGGCGCAGCACGCGCATGGCGACCGACAGCGGGTAACCGCGGCCGAGGAGGAAGCGAATCTGCCGGGCACGTTCGCGTTGGTCGGTAGGCGGGACCGCAAAACGCTGCAACCACAGCGCCTGCGCTTCGGCGAACTCGTCGCCATCGTCCAACGCCCTCAGCGCGGCCTGCGCCTCCGGCGCGGCAATGCCCTTTTCCTTCAGCGCATGCGCGATCGCGCGCTTGCCGTAGCGGCCGGCCTTATGCGCGACGATCGCCTGCGCGCAACGCGCGTCCGACAGATACCCGGCGACCGCGAGGTCGTCGAGCGCACGCTCGATGGCGTCATCGTCCGCACCTCGATGGCGAAGCCGTACGCGCAACTCTTCACGACTGTACTCACGCCGCGCGAGCCAGTGCACCGCGAGAACCTTGGCCGACGGCGGCGTTTTCGCCGCCTCCCGGCCGGCGTCGCTTCGCGACGTTCGGCGCGATCGCACCTGACGCGGTCCGGCGACGCTATTCGTCGCTGGCGAGAGCCGGTCCGATGCGTCCCGGCGTCGGCACGTTGGCGGTGTCGCGGATTCGGGCCTCGATTTCCTGGGCGATTTCCGGGTGTTCACGCAAGAATTCGCGCGAATTGTCCTTCCCCTGACCGATTTTTTCCCCGTTGTACGAGTACCACGCGCCGGATTTTTCGACGATGCGGTGCGTGACCCCGAGTTCGACGATCTCGCCTTCGCGCGAAATGCCTTCGCCATAGAGGATGTCGAACAGCGCTTCGCGGAACGGCGGAGCGATCTTGTTCTTCACGACCTTGACCCGGGTCTCGTTGCCGACCACTTCATCGCCCCTCTTGATCGCGCCAATGCGGCGGATGTCGAGGCGCACCGACGCGTAGAACTTGAGGGCGTTGCCGCCGGTGGTGGTCTCCGGACTGCCGAACATCACGCCGATCTTCATGCGGATCTGGTTGATGAAGATGACCAGGGTACCCGCACGCTTGATGTTTCCGGCGAGCTTGCGCAGCGCCTGGCTCATCAGCCGCGCCTGCAAGCCCGGAAGCTGGTCGCCCATCTCACCCTCGATTTCGGCCTTGGGCACAAGTGCGGCGACCGAATCGATGACAATCACGTCAACACCACCGGAGCGCACCAGCATGTCGGCGATCTCGAGTCCCTGTTCGCCGGTGTCTGGCTGGGAGATCAGCAGGTCGCCCACGTTGACGCCCAGCTTGCCTGCGTAAACCGGGTCGAGCGCGTTTTCGGCATCGATGTAGGCGGCGACTCCGCCCGATTTTTGCACCTGCGCCACCACCTGCAGGCATAGCGTGGTCTTGCCGGACGACTCCGGTCCGTATATTTCGACCACGCGGCCGCGCGGCAAGCCACCGGCGCCAAGCGCGATGTCGAGTCCGAGCGAGCCGGTGGAGACCACCTGCAGATCGTTCTGGATCTGCGCCTCGCCCATTTTCATGATCGAGCCCTTGCCGAACTGCTTTTCGATTTGCGCGAGAGCCGCGGCCAAGGCTTTGCTTTTCTGGTCGTCCATGTGGGCGTCTAGGGGCATGATGAAAGGTCTCCGAAGTATCACCCGGCGGCCGGTCGGCCGGGAAGGCGGGCGTCAGTCGACGGAATGATGGCATAGAACGATCGTTCGACGCAACCCCACCTTTCAGCCTAGTCCGCAGGGTCGAAGCGGCTGCTCTCGCCGGCTTCCGGGGAGCCGAAGATCCGCGCCACCAGAGCCACGCTTCCCCGTTCGACCAGGTCGAGCATGGTCTCGAATTCCTCGTCCCCCGCGTCGTAGGGGTCGGGAACGTCACGCTGCTCGAGGTCGGGGACGAAATCGAGGAAACGCGCCAGTCGTCCGCCCGATTCCGCCGGGCGCAGCGCCTCCAGTTCATCGAGTATCGACTGCTCCATCGCCAGAATCCAATCGAAGTGCCGGAAATCGTCGTCGGTCACCTGCCGAGCCCGGAGCCGCTTCAGATCATAGCCACGGATTGCCGCATGGGCGATGGCCCGATAGTCCGGGGGATCCCCGACATGCCAATCGATGAGACCGGCCGAATCGATTTCCACGCGGCTGGCGAATCCGGCGCGCTTGGCCATCGTGCGAAAGACCACCTCTGCCGTCGGCGAACGGCAGAGGTTGCCGACGCAGACAAAGAGGACACGCGTTCGTTTTCGTTTCATTCGACCTCAGTCCGGCTGACCACGGCGCAACGCGGGAACATGATCGATGGCAAGCGCCTGCGCCAGCATTCCGGCCAGCGCCCTGGCCACCGCCGCATGCCGAACCGCGCGGCGATCCCCGTCGAACCGGCAGGTCACCGCCTGCGCCTCGCCGCCACGCACCGCCCAGGCCAGACAAACGGTGCCGACCGGTTTCCCCTCGGAGCCACCTCCCGGACCGGCGATGCCGGTGACCGCGACGACCAGGTCCGCGCGACTGGCCGCAAGCGCGCCTTCTGCCATCGCCAGCGCGGTTGCCTCCGATACCGCCCCGTGCCGCGTGAGCGTTTCCGCGGCAACGGCGAGGAGTCCGGTCTTCGCCGCGTTGGAATAGGTCACGAAGCCGCGGTCAAACCAATCCGAGCTACCCGCAATATCGGTGATTGCCCCGGCGACAAGCCCTCCGGTACAGGACTCGGCGGTCGCGCAGCACCAGCCACGCGCCACCAACGCGCGGCCGAGTTCGGCGGCGAGCGCGTCGAAAGATTCAACACTCATGCGCATTCTCCCGGCAGACCGCGGTAGTGATACTTGTATCCGGTGACGAAACCGAATTTGCGGTAGACGGCGAGCGCACGGTGATTATCCTCGTCCACCTGAAGATACGCATGACGCGCGCCGTGTTCCCAGGCCCAGGTCAACAAAGCCGAGAGAATGGTCGACGCTACACCGCGTGCGCGCAGCTCGCGCGCGGTGACCATGGTGAAGATCCCGGCGAGTCCGTCCTCAAGCGTCGCGATACCGGTACCCGCCGCCCTGCCCGCGTCGTAGGCGACCAGCGCTCGGGTAACCAGCACGCTTTCCGCCAGCCGCCCCTCAAGGGCAGCACGCTGCGCGGCGGTCGCATTCACCAGACGTGCGGCCGCATCGGCGAACTCCGGCGGTGGCGACGCGGTGAGCTCGATTCCCGGCAGAAAAATGGGCTCCGGCGCGAACTCCAGCCGCAGCACCTGCACCAGCGTGGTCTCGAAGGCCTGATAGCCGCGCGCGACCAGGGCCTCCTCGAGTTCCGGTGGCTGCACGAACGGAGTGATCCGGAACAACACCGGCAAGCCGCGTTCACGATAGACGCGCTCACAGTAGGAAATCTTGCCGGAAAGCGGCAGCGACGACGCGAAATGCGCGTTGACGCTGCGCGCCCGCTTGGCGTTCCCCGCCGCAACGCGAAGCAGCCAGCCGTCGTAGAACAGCTGTCGCTGCGTCTGCAGTCCGTTCAGTCCAGCCTCCTCGATCCGCTTCAGATCGACGCCGGCGAATTCCGTTAGGCTGACCATGCAAGCAACCGATGTCCGAGCGCATACACCAATAATGTGTAACCCGCCGCGAGTAGATCGTCGACCATCACTCCGACACCGTTTTTCAGGGCGGCGTCGACCTGCCGGATCGGCGGCGGTTTGACGATGTCAAAAAAGCGAAAGAGCACAAAGGCGACCACAATCGCCATTGGCGTGGTGCCGGTGAAATACAGCACGAGCAGGAATGCCGCGACCTCGTCGATCACGATACTGCCGTGGTCCGGCTTGCCGAGCGCGGCGCCAGTCAATTGCGCCGACCAGGCTCCCGCGATCAACAGCACCGATATTGCCGCGACAAACGCGGCGTCGCCGCTGCGGGCGAGCAGCAGCGCGAAAGGGATCGCCACCAGCGTACCGAACGTACCTGGCGCGAACGGCGCCAAACCGGCGCCGAAGCCGAGTGCCAGGAAATGCGCCGGATGACGCACCAGGAATCGCGCCGTGGGCGATGCAGGAACGTCGCTCAACTGAAATGGTCGAAACTGCATGGCAACGCCGTCAGCGGCACACCAAGCTCGTCGCGCACGACGAGACCGCTGCCTGCAATGATGGTCCCGATACGCGCCAGCGGCAACGCCAAATCCTCGGCGATCCGCGCAATGGTCGAGCGCCGCTCCGGTGGCGCGCTGAAACAAAGCTCGTAGTCGTCACCGCCCGCCAGCACGCAGGCAAGCGCCAGTTCACGTTCCCGGGAGGCGAGACGATGGGCGTTTTCGGCACTGCAGGGCACGCGCGCGAGTTCCAGGTCCGCGCCTGCGCCCGATGCCGCCAGAATGTGGCCGAGGTCGCCGCACAAGCCATCGGACACATCGATCGCGGCCGTAGCCACGCCGCGAAGGCGCACGCCGAGCGCCACGCGCGGCTCGGGCCGATCGAGGCGTGTCCGCATTGCCACGAGCGGCGCCGGCTCGATGAGCGTCCGCCCCCCGATGCCGGCGAGCGCCAGCGCGGCGTCGCCAAGCGTTCCGGAGACGTACAGATCGTCGCCAGGCCGCGCGCCCGAACGCAGCGTGGCAGTGCCGGCGGGAAGTTCACCGACGATGGTCAGGCAGAGGTTGCGTGGCCCCCGCGTGGTGTCCCCGCCGATCAGCGCCACACCGAAGCGTTCGGCGAGCGCGTGCAGGCCGCGCGCGAACGCGGCAAGCCAGTCCGCGTCGGCATCCGGCAGCGCGCCCGCGAGGAGCGCCCAGCGCGGCGTCGCGCCCATTGCCGCCAGATCGGACAGATTTACCGCAAGCGTCTTGTGGCCAAGTGCTTCCGCGTCGGCATCGGGCAGGAAATGCCGGCCTTCGACCAGCATGTCCACCGACATGGCCAATTCGCACCCGGGCGTCGGCGCCACGATCGCCGCGTCGTCGCCGATGGGCACCCGGACTGCGGGATCGCCCATTGGCCGCACGAAGTGGCGGGCGATCAACTCGAACTCGTTCATCGCCGCGCGTCGCCGGCGCGCGCGCGACACAATCGCCCCGCGAATTCAGGGCGCCACGACGCCACGGCGCAATGCAGCGATTTCGTCGGCCCGCACATCGGCCGCAAGGTGGTCCAGCACCCCGTTGACGAAGCGGTGCCCATCGGTACCACCATAGCTCTTGGCGAGATCCACCGCCTCGTTGATCACGACCTTGTAAGGAATCTCGGTCCGCCGGACGAGTTCCCAGGCGCCGATGATCAGGATTGCCCGCTCGACCGGCGAAAGCGCTGCCGGTTTGCGGTCGAGATGCGGGGTCAGCGCCTCGAGCATCGCCTCGTAATCGGCGCCCACGCCCTGCCACAGGTCGTCGAAATACGGCTGGTCCGCACGCAGGTAGCCATGACTGGTGACGAGATCCTCCCGCACCACGCTGCGGGCATTTCCGGACAGCTGCTGTTGATAGAGTCCCTGCAGCACCAGCTCACGCGCGCGGCGACGCGGACTAGTCGGCATCGTCTATCGCGTCGAAGAGGTTGGCGAGCTCGAGCGCGGCCTGCGCGGCCTCGTAGCCCTTCTGGTCCATTCGCGCCGCTGCCTGCGCATCGGTCTCGCAGGTGAGAATGCCGTTGCCGATCGGGATGCCGAACTCCAGAGCAACGCTCGAAACTCCCGCCGCCGATTCGTTGGAGACAATCTCGAAATGGTAGGTTTCGCCGCGGATCACCGCGCCCAACACGACCAGCGCATCGAATTCGCCGGACTGCGCAAGGCGCTGCAACACCAGCGGCGATTCCAGCGCACCCGGAACCGTCACCACGGTAATGTGCGATTCGTCGACACCGGATTCGGCGAGCGCGCGCAACGCTCCTCCGAGCAGTCCTTCGCCGATCGGCGCGTTGAAGCGCGACAGGCAGATGCCGACACGGCGGCCCTCGCCCGCCAAATCAGGCTGGATGCGTTTCATCGCCATCCCGATCCCTGGTCGCGTCGGCGCGTTCAGGACGCGCCGGACGCCTCGCTTTCGTAGCCGGTGACCTCGAGATCGAAGCCGGCCATGCTCGGCATCTTGCGCGGCTTGGCGAGCAGGCGCATCCGGCCGACGTTCAGATCGCGCAGGATCTGCGCGCCGATGCCGTAATTGCGCAGGTCCATCCTCGGCGACTGGGGCGGCGAGTCCGCGATCGCGCGGTCGCGCAATTCGACGGCGGACTCCGGCCGGTGCAGCAGCACCACGACGCCGCGTCCTTCCCGCGCCACCGCAGCCAGCGCGCCGGAAATCGTCCAGGAGTGCGACGCGCTTTCCGCGTCGAGCAGGTCCATCACCGACAGCGGCTCGTGGACCCGCACCAGCGTCTCGACATCGGGCGCGATCGGACCACGCACCAGCGCGAGATGCGTGGCATCGGACAATTTTTCGCGATATACGACCAGGCGAAACGCACCATGCGGCGTGTTGATCGGCCGTTCGGCGACGCGCTCGATGATCTTCTCCGTGCGGCTGCGATGCTGAATGAGATCGGTGATCGCACCGATCTTCAACCCGTGCTCGGCCGCGAAGGTCAGCAGGTCGGGCATGCGCGCCATCGTGCCGTCGTCCTTCATGATCTCGCAGATCACCGCCGCCGGCGTGAGTCCCGCCATTTTCGCCAGGTCGCAACCCGCCTCGGTATGGCCGGCGCGCACCAGCACGCCCCCTGGTACCGCCCGAACCGGGAAGATATGGCCCGGATGAACGATATCGCCAGGCCGGGCATCCGCCGCCACCGCAGCGCGAACGGTACGCGCCCGGTCCGCCGCCGAGATCCCGGTGGTCACGCCTTCCGCAGCTTCGATCGAGACCGTGAAATTGGTGCCGAGGCCCGATCGATTGGCAGAAACCATCGGCGGCAGATCAAGTTGCTGGCAGCGTTCCTCGGTCAGCGTAAGACATACCAGGCCGCGCGCGTGCTTGGCCATGAAGTTGATCGCCTCGGGCGTGACGAAATCCGCCGCCAGGACCAGGTCGCCCTCGTTCTCACGCTCCTCCTCGTCGACGAGAACGACCATGCGGCCCGCCTTGAGTTCGGCGACGATTTCCTGGATGGTAGCTAGGGTCATGATGTCGGAGGGGTGGTTGCGCCGGGAGACGAGATACAGGCGGAGGCACAGGCGCCAGCCATGAGTTTACCGCAGCGCGCCAGCGACTGCCGTCGACTCCGACACCGAATCACGCCCGATCCTGAACCACGCCGCGTAAAGCGCTGGCAGGAACAGGAGCGTCAGCGCCGTGGCAAAGACAATGCCGCCCATCATCGCCACCGCCATCGGCCCGAAGAAGTCGCTGCGCACCAGCGGAATCATCGCCAGCACCGCCGCCGCCGCGGTCAGCACGATGGGCCGGAATCGACGTACGGTCGCGCCCACCACCGCCTCCCGGCCCGTTCGCCCCGCCTTGATGTCCTGGTCGATCTGATCGACCAGTATGATCGAGTTGCGCATGATGATGCCGGCGAGCGCGATCGTACCCAGCATCGCGACAAAACCGAACGGCTGCCCGAATACGAGCAGTGCGATCACCACGCCGATGAGACCCAGCGGCGCGGTCAGCACGACCATCAAAGTGCGTGAAAAACTCTGCAACTGGATCATCAGCAAGGTCAGCACGGCGAACACGAACACCGGCACCCCGACGATGATCGAGCGCTGGCCGCGTGCCGAATCCTCTATGGCGCCACCGGCATTGATCCGATAACCCAACGGCAGTCCGGCGCGGATTTGCGCCAACTGCGGATCGATTCGCTTGGCCACCGTCGGTCCCTGGGCGTCACCACGCACGTCCGACCGGACCGTGATGGTCGGGAAACGGTCGCGGCGCCAGATGATGCCGTCCTCGAGTCCGTAGCTGATCTCGGCTATCTGGGTGATCGGTACCGCCCGCCCGTTGCGCGACGGAATGGCCAGGTCCTTGAGAAAACTCATTCGCGCCCGCTCGTCGGCAGTGCCGCGCAGAATCACCTCCAGCTGGCGATCGCCCTCGCGATAACGCGTCACCGCGACCCCGGACACCGAGTTGTTGAGAAATGCGGCGAGTTCCTGCGAGGAAATGCCGAGCACACGCGCCTTGTTCTGGTCGACCACCAGGCGAATCACCTTCGACGGCTCGTCCCAATCGAACTGGACTTCCTGCGTGTCCGGGTCGGCGCGCATCACCTTCGCCACCTCCCTGGCGATCTTACGAACCTTTGCGGCGTCCTCGCCGGTCACGCGGAACTGCACCGGGAAACCCACCGGTGGCCCGTTCTCCAGCCGGGAAATCCGCCCACGCAATTCGGGAAAATCGGTCTCGAACAGCACACGCAGGCGATGGCGCAGATTTTCGCGCTGATGCGTTCCCTTGGTCACCAGGACAGCCTGGGCAATGTTCGAATGCTGCAACTGCTGGTCGAGCGACATGTAGAAGCGCGGCGAACCCGAACCGACATAGGTCACGAAACTCTCGACATCGGGATCCTTCTCGAGTACCGCCTCCAGGCGTTTGGTGGCCTCCAGCGTCGCCGCATAGGAGGCGCCCTCGGGCAGGCGCAGGTCGACGATCAGCTCGACGCGTGACGACGCCGGGAAGAACTGCTGCGGCACGATGCGGAACAGCCCCAGCGCTGCCACGAAGAGCAGGACGGTGGCGACGATCACCACTGCACGATGCCCGACGCACCACTGGATCAGCCGGCGCAGCCGCGCGTAGAACGGCGTCCGGTACGGCGCGTCGATGTCGTCGGTGTGCATCGGCAGACGCGGCGGCGGCGAGGGCCTGCCGCGGACCCGGGCGAACACCCTTGCCCACAGCGATGCAGGGCGGGCCTTGGTGTAGTCCGGAAGTATCCGAAAGCCCAGATACGGAATCACCACTACGGCGACCACCCAGGAAACGATCAACGCGATCGCCGAGACCTGAAAGATCGAACGCGTGTACTCGCCGGTGCTGCTGTTGGCGATGGCGATCGGCAGAAACCCGGCGACGGTGACCAGGGTGCCGGTCAGCATCGGGAACGCGGTGCTGGTATAGGCGAAACTCGCGGCGCGGAAGCGGTCGAAGCCCTGCTCGAGCTTGATGGCCATCATTTCCACCGCGATGATCGCGTCGTCGACCAGCAGCCCCAGCGACAGGATCAACGCGCCCAGCGAAGTCTTGTGCAGGCCGATGTCGAACAGCCACATGAACACGAAGGTGACGGCAAGAACCAGCGGAATCGACACCGCCACGACCAACCCGGTCCGCAGTCCCAGGCTGACCAGCGAGACGACCAGCACGATCAGCACCGCCTCCGTCAGCGAGCGCAGGAACTAGTTGACCGAACGCTGCACGGCCCTGGGCATGCTGGCGACCAGTCCCATGTCCACGCCGACGGGCAATTGCTGCTGGATCTTCGCCGCCGCAATCTCGAGATCGCGACCGAGCTCGATCACATCGCCGCCTTCCTCCATCGTCACGCCCAGGCCCAGCGCCTCGACGCCCTGCCAGCGCATTTTCTGGTTTGGCGGATCGACGTAGCCGCGGGTCACCGTGGCGATATCGCCAAGGCGAAACAGGCGATTGTTGGCGCGGATCGCCATGTCGCGAATCGCCTCGACGCTGTCGAATGCGCCGCTGGAGCGCACGACGATGCGGTCGGTCGACGTGTCGAACACACCCGATGCGGTGACCGCGTTCTGCTTGGCGAGGGTGTCGATGATCTGCGACGGCTCCAGTCCAAGCGTGGCGATCCGGCTGTTGGACAGCTCGACATAGATTTTTTCTTCCTGCGCTCCGATGAAATCGACCTTGCCCACGCCGGG
>JAQBEY010000050.1:0-117815 GCA_032123655.1 Betaproteobacteria bacterium | reverse complement strand
CTGCGCTGGCGAACGTCGTGGAAGTGATCGAACGCGGCCTTGAGCCTGTCGCGCATCCCACCACGAGGATCGGGACCCGACGACAACGCAATCGTCTCGAAGCGGGCGCGGTCATGCCGCTCGAACACGCCGGCCAGCAGGTACGCGACCGGGTGCTCGTCCAGATCGGATGACAGGTAGGCGACCCTGACGCGCGGGTGCTCGTAGCGTTCGCCGCGCCACAACGGCGCCGGCGCGGCCGGAATGGCTTCGCGCACCCGCGTGCGCGCGCACGCCGCCTGGTCCTGCGCCGAGTCGGTGATCGCTAGGAGCACCAGCGGTCCCGCGCCGCGCCGGCCGGCCCGCGCGTCGGCGACAACCCGCTGCACGGCGGTATCGCGGCCCGCCCAGTCGCAGCAGTGCGCGCGCGCCTGGAGCAGCAGGCTCGGCAGTTCGGGTCGATCCGGATCGATTGCGAGCGCCTGCGCGAAGGCGCGGCTTGCGTCCTCGTGACGCCGCAGTGCCGTAAACGCGGCGCCGCGTTGCGCGAGCATTTCCGCATTGCGCGGCTCGATCGCGAGCGCGCGTTCGATACTCGCCAGTGCCTCGTCGGGGCGCGCCAGCGTCAGCAGCAATGTTCCGCGGTTGCCGTGCGCGCCGGCCAGTTCGGGCTTCAGCCTCACCGCCTCGTCGTAATCCTCCAGTGCCGCCACGCTGCGCCCCAGTTCATGAAGAATGCTGCCGCGATTCACCCGTGCCTCGGCAAGTCGCGGCTGCTCGGCGAGCACACGGTCGACGGCGATAAGCGCATCCTCGGGACGCAGGCGTCCGGAGCGCGCGGTCTCCAGCAGCGCCGCCGCACGGTTCGCTCGCGCCGCCGAAAACCCCGGACGCAGCGCCAGCGCCCGGTCCCAGCTCGCGATCGCGTCGTCGATGCGGCCCAACGCCGCCAGCACGGACCCACGGTTGTTCAGCGCTTCCGCGGAATCGGGCTGCAAGGCCAGCACCGCGTCGTAACCGGCCAGCGCGTCGGCGTTGCGGCCGCACGACTCCAACGCAAGCGCGCGATTGAAATGCGCAACCATGAAGCGCGGATCCGCCGCCAGCGCTCGGTCGAAGCTCTGCAACGCCTCGTCGCCGCGCCGCAGTTCGATGAGCACGATGCCACGATCGTTGAACATGGCAGCGTCGGGAGACAACGCGAGCGCACGGTCATAGCTCGCGAGCGCAGCGTCGAACCGCCGCGCCGACTTCAGCACGTCGCCCAGATGGCCATGCGCGGCCGCCGATTCCGGATCGACGCCCCGCGCGCGCGCGAGCAGGCTCCGCGCATCGTCGAGGTTGCCGCGCTGGACCTCCAGCATCCCCAGCATCCGCAGCGCGTCCCTCTGCCCCGGGTGCGTCCGCAGGATCGTGCGGTAGAGCCGCTCGGCCTCGGCGAGCCTTCCGGACCGGTGCAGCGCGATTGCCTGCTCAAGCATTGTGTCTGCGACAGGCCAAGGAATGGCGCTCCGTGTGGCTCTTGTTGTTGAACGCGTCGTACCGTATCACAGCAAAATTGACCCAACCAGCCGCTGGTGCTCCTGACCCATGGCCGCATGCGACGCAATCGACCAGCGGCCGAAGTGCGGCGACCCGCGCGATGCTTCGAGTGGATCGCATGATTTATCATGTGGGGCAAGCGCTCCGCCACACAGCAACAGGCGATCGCGCGTCCCGCATTGGCGGAGACTGCAACGCATGCGGCAGAGCGCAGCGCTGCTGCGTGCTTGCCCGAATGGCCGAATCCCACAAACTGTAATGACCCCCGGAGTAACGCAGTGCCAATTTCCGAAGAACGCCGTCGTTTCCTGGAAGCTGCCTTGTGCATTGTGCTCGCCGGATGCGGCGGCGGTGGCGGATCCGGAAGAAGCGCGGGCGATCCCGGCCCGGTCCCCGATCGCAACATCGACGACGCCGTCGCGCTACTCGACCAGCTGGTCGCCGCCCTCATGTCGAGCACGGGAGTTCCCGGCATGGCGGTCGCCGTGGTGCGCGGCGAGAAGACGATCTACGCGAAGGGCTTCGGCGTCCGCGCGCTGGGCACGCATTCTCCGGTGGACGCCGACACCGTGTTCCAGCTGGCGTCGGTATCAAAATCGATCGGTGCGACGGTCGTGGCGCGCGAGATCGGACGCGGACAGGTGGCATGGGACCAGCCACTGCGCGGATTGTTGCCGTGGTTCGAACTGGCGGACCCGGAAGCCACTCGACTGGTGACGATCGGTGACATGTATGCGCATCGCTCGGGGCTGCCGGGCCACATCGGCGATCGGCTGGAAGACATGGGCTACGACCAGCGCACGGTCCTCGAACGCCTGCGCTACGTGCCACTCGACGGGTTCCGCACCAGGTACGACTACACGAACTTCGGCCTGACCGCCGGCGGCATCGCCACGGCGGCGGCGGCGGGCACCGACTGGGCGACGCTTTCCGAACAGGCGATCTATGGCCCGCTTGGCATGACCCGTACCAGTTCGCGCTTCGCCGATTTCATCGACCGCAGCAACCGCGTGACCGGCCATCGCATAGTCGATGGCAAGTGGGCCACGAACACCCTGCGCATGCCGGATGCCGAGGCGCCCGCCGCAAGCGTCACTTCGTCGGTCAACGACCTGGCGAAATGGCTGTCGATGATGCTGGGCGAGGGCTTTTACGCGGGGCGCCGCCTGGTCGACGCCGCCGCGCTGCGCGCTGCCGTTTCGCCGCAGATCGAAACTTCGCCGGCCGGCAACGGACGCGACGCCGGCCACTACGGCTTCGGCTTCAATGTCGGCAAGACTTCGGCGGGCCGCAGGGATTTCAGCCATTCCGGCGCCTTCGGCATGGGCGCGGCCACCGCGTTCCGGGTGGTCCCTTCGACCGGCATCGGGCTCGTCGCGCTGACCAACGGCTACCCGATCGGCGTTCCGGAGATTCTCAGCGCGCAGTTCTTCGACCTCCTGGAATACGGCGCCATCCAGCGCGACTACCAGGCCTTGATCGGTCCCTTCTTCACAGCGTTGAATGCGCCGGAGGGCTCACTGGTGGGCGTTCCGCCACCGACCTCGCCGATGCCGCCGTCGCAGTCGCTATCCGCTTTCGCCGGCCACTACCGCAACGACTACCACGGTCCGCTGAACGTCGAATTGGCCGGTGGTTCGCTGTCGCTCACCATCGGCGGAGCGCCGTTGCGGCTGCCGCTCGCGCACTGGGATGCCGACGTGTTCACGTTCACGCTCGACAACGAAAATGCTTCACCGGGAACCATTTCCAAGGCGACCTTCGAGACCGGCAAGGTCACGCTCGAGTTCTACGACAAGGAGCATCTGGGCACGTTCGTGCGATGACGAGGCCGAGCGACCGCTGGACGTCGTACCGTCCCGACCATTGCCGCCCCCCCCGCGCGCGAACACCGCCTGCACCTTGCCGTGCGCCCCTGCGCCGAACAGCGGCGGCGGTGAATCCAGCACGCTTCTGTCACGCGAGAAATCAAGTCGTCAGATGACGATGCTCTGGATCGATGAATAGATGATGAAAAACATGGATTACCAAAGGATCTTCCGGGAGATTGCGGACGAGCTGAAAACCGTTGAGGATTCCGGTGAAGTTGCCAAATACATCCCGGAATTGAGCAGCGTTGATCCGCGAAAACTGGGCATCCACCTTGCGGTCGTCCGGGGCGATCACTATTTCTTTGATGATTCGAACGAAAAATTCTCCATTCAAAGCATCGCAAAAGTATTTGCGCTGACCTTGGCATTGAGGATCGCGGGAGAAAGTGTGTGGGATCGAGTAGGCGTTGAACCGTCCGGCACTGCTTTCAATTCATTGGTCCAACTGGAATATGAAAGAGGCCTACCTCGAAATCCTCTGATCAACGCAGGGGCCATTGTGATATGCGATATCTTGATCAGTCATTTGGATGATCCGAAATCCGAGTTACTGGATTTTGTCAGAAAGATTGCCGGCATTTCGGATATCGGCTACTCGCCGAAAGTGGCCGAGTCAGAAATGCGAACTGGCTACAGGAATCATGCGCTGGCCAACCTCATGAAGGATTTCGGGAATATTCACAATGACATAGACCCCGTACTGGATCTGTATTGCCATTTGTGCTCGATTGAAATGTCATGCCAGGAACTGGCTCGATCCTTCCTGTTTCTGGCTTCGGATGGTGTCCACCCGCTGACAAATGAAATCATCACCACGCCGAGACGGACGAAACGCATCAACTCAATCATGCAAATGTGCGGGTTTTATGACGAAGCAGGCGAGTTCGCGTTTAGAACGGGGTTGCCCGGCAAGAGCGGTGTCGGTGGCGGCATCGTCGCCATTCATCCTGGTGAATACAGTGTTGCTGTTTGGAGCCCAAAATTGAACAAGAATGGCAATTCCCACAAAGGCATGAAGGTACTTGAATCTTTGACGACCAAAACACAATCGTCCATATTCTGACAACGAGGCAGGCGCAGACAAACATATGGCAAGTCGCCTGAATCCGACTCAACATTTCGACAGACAGTTCTCGGCCGCTACTGAACGCACTCGTCGGACCGCACGAACTCCGCAGTGCCGGCACCAGGCTCTCATTGCCTCTGGACGGCGTTCCATGACTTCCGAACGGAGATTCGACGATGATCAACGGCTCATGTCACTGCGGGGCAGTGAAGTGGACGTTTCAAGGACTTCCGGAGGGAGCTACTGCCTGCAATTGCACGGTTTGCCGCCGATACGGCGTGCTCTGGGCCTACGGCCACGAGAACGAAGGCATCCACGTTTCCGGAATCACGACGCCCTATATCCGGGGCAAGTCAATCGAGTTCCACTTTTGCCCGGCATGCGGATGCGTAGCCTATTGGCGCGCGCAGGAAGCGCAAGAGGGCAGACGCCGCATTGCGGTGAATCTGCGCCTAACCGAACCAGAGGCGATTGCGAAGCTGCCAATCGACCACTTCGACGGTCTCGACACATTCAATGACCTGCCGCGAGACGGGAAATGCGTAGATGACTATTGGTTCTAGCCGTCCTTGGCATCGCAGTGCGGTCCAACCACCCGGTCAAGCGTTGGTCCGCCAAAATCGAGGTCGGCCAGCTACGCCAAGCGCCTCGCCCACACGAGAAGGCCCTGATGTCACGCACTCTGAAGTTGAACGCTTTCGGGATGCTGATGTCGACCAATATGCTGATCGCTTGCGCCGGAGCAGCCACCGCCCCGGTGCAGTTCGCCTGTACTGGTTCCCAAAGCCGACGTGGCCCGCAATGTGGCCACAGGGAATCGAGCCCCATGCAGATTCGAAGTTGGGGCCAAATAGATGCGCACTCGCTGGACCGAGCCTGCAAACCAGACCGAGTCTGACGCAGATCAAAGCGATTCGCGTCCACATATATAACGAATGCGCTATATTTATACCATGAAGCCTGACATGGATCTCCTGGGTGATCCCACGCGGCGCTGCATGCTGGCGCTGCTCGCCGTGGAAGGAGAAGTCTGCGTGTGCGAATTCGTCGCTGCGCTAGAGGACCTCCAGCCCAGCGTCTCCCGTCACCTCGCCATGCTGCGCGACGGGGGCTGGATCACCTCCCGCCGCGAGGGCACCTGGATGCACTATCGATTGGCGCGGCTGCCCATTTGGGCGAGAACACTGCTCGACGCACTGATCGGCGGGGGCGTACCTGCCGCGATGATGCGCGATGCGAGAAGGCGGCTCTCGTCGTTCCCGGGCCGGCCTCCGCGCGCCACCGGACGCGCCGCATGAACGCGGTCCTGTCACTTCCCAGCCAACGGCCGAAGCTGTTCCTGCTCGTCGCGGCGGTGGTCTGGTTGATCGCCTTTCAATTGCTGTTGCCATTGTCGGAATTCCTGAGCACGCTGCTCCCCGTGGCGCGCGACAGCCACCTCGGCGGAGCGCTGCAGTTCTTTCTCTACGACACTCCGAAGGTGCTGCTGCTGCTCGCCGGCGTCGTATTCGCCATGGGCATCGTCAATTCGTACTTCACCCCGGAGCGGACACGCGCCTTGCTCGCCGGCCGTGCCGAGGGCGCGGGCAATGTGATGGCCGCCTTGCTTGGCGTGGTCACCCCGTTCTGCTCCTGTTCGGCCGTGCCGCTGTTCCTCGGCTTCGTGCAGGCGGGCGTACCGCTCGGCATCACCTTCTCATTCCTGATCGCTGCACCAATGGTCAACGAGGTGGCGCTTGCGCTGTTGCTCGGGCTTTTCGGCTGGAAGATCGCGGGCCTGTACCTAGGCCTCGGGCTTGCGGTCGCCATCGTGTCGGGTTGGGTGATCGGGCGGTTGCACATGGAAGCCAGTCTCGAAGACTGGGTCAGGAACATGCCGCAGGAACACGCCAGGGCCGGCGTCGACACCCTGATATTGGCGGAGCGTGTGCAGGCCGGATTCGTCGCCATGCGCGAAATCGTGGGCAGGGTCTGGCCGTATATCGTCGCGGGCATTGCCGTCGGCGCGGCCATCCACGGCTATGTGCCGGAGGAATTCATGGCGGGCTTGATGGGCAAGGACGTCTGGTGGTCGGTACCGGCCGCCGTGTTGATCGGCGTGCCGATGTACTCCAACGCCGCGGGCGTCATTCCCATCGTCGAGGCATTGCTCGCCAAGGGCGCGGCGCTCGGCACCGTGCTTGCGTTCATGATGAGCGTCATCGCCCTGTCGCTGCCCGAGATAGTCATCCTGCGCAAGGTTCTGAAGATCCGGCTCATCGCCACATTCTGCGCCGTGGTGGCCGGCGGCATCCTGATCGTGGGCTACGTATTCAACGCGGTGTTATAGGGCAACGAAAGGACAACGGGACGACATCATGAAGGTAGTCAAAATACTGGGAACCGGGTGTGCCAACTGCCGGGCGACGACGCAGCGCATCGCGCAGGTCGCGAAGGAACTGGGCGTGCCGATCACGCTGGAAAAGGTCGAAGCGATCCAGGACATCGCGGCCTTCGGAATTCTCGCGACGCCCGCAGTCGTGGTCGACGGCAAGGTCGTGCACACGGGCGGCGTGCCGGTCCGGGAGAAAATCGCCAGCTGGCTCGGAGGATAGACTCGATGCATGAATTTCCTCATTGCTACAAGGTCGAAGCCGCAGCCGGGCCGGACGACGAGGTTTGCCTTTCTGCCGACCGGCTCGAAGCTATTCCTTGCGCTCCACCCGCCGAGTTTGGCGGACCCGGAAACCGGTGGTCCCCGGAAACACTCCTGGTCGCGGCGGTCGCAAGCTGTTTCATACTCAGCTTTCGGGCGATCGCAAGGGCCTCCAAACTCCCGTGGAAATCGTTGAAATGCGAAGTGGACGGCACGCTCGAGCGGGTGGCGGGCACCACGAAGTTCACGAGATTCGCGGTGCGCGCAACGCTTGACGTGCCGCAGGAAGCCAACGAGGAACGGGCGCATCGAATCCTCGAAAAGGCGGAAATGAGTTGCCTGGTGACGAACTCGCTTTCCGGCGAAACGCATCTGGACGCGAAAGTACGCAAGGCATCCTGATCGTGGCGCGACCTGACCGGATGCTGCGGTCGATGGCCCGACCGTCAGTCCGTCCCGATATCAAGTGAAGTGACCGAGGAACACCCTATGAAGAGCACTTTGGTTCTCGCATTTGTCGCGGTAATGTTCGGTACATCAGCGCTGGCGACCGACGATGCGCGTCAACTGGTCAATATGCCGGCCATGATGAGTCGGCACATGCTTTCCAACATGAGGGACCACCTGTTGGCGATCACTCGAATTCAAACGGCCCTTGGCTCAGGAGAGTACCAGCGGGCGGCGAGCATCGCCGAAGAACGAATCGGCCTTTCTTCCCTCGAGTCGCACGGGGCCTCGCACATGGCGCCCTTCATGCCCAAGCCGATGCAGGACATCGGCACCCGGATGCACAAGGCCGCCAGTCAGTTCGCCCTGATTGCCCAGGAAACGGGGGCCGATGGAAACCTGTCCCGCGCGGTGGGAGCGCTGGCAAGGATCACCGAGCAGTGCGTTGCCTGCCATGCCGCCTACCGCGCTCATTAGGCAGTCGGTCCCTGCCCTCCGGATGCCTGTCGTTTTCGCGTGTGTGTCTCCGAATCAGCGAGGTGCCCTATGAAATCTCCACAAGCCGCCGCTTTGGTGTTCGCAGTTCTTGCCGCGTTGCCACCAGCGCTTGCTCAACGTCCGGCGCCGAACGCCAATCATGGTGCGTCTGCCGCTGCACAGGCGCAGGAAGAAACAACGCGGCAGAACCGGGCAACTCGCGACAGGGCCAGGGATGCAGATGCCCGGCGCTGCCTTGAATTCCCCACCAATCTTCAAGTCATCATGTGCGCAGAAAAATATCTTCCGCAAAGACGCCATGCTTAGTCGCCCAGCCCGACGTTCAACCCGGACTGCGTCGGTCGCGACTCCTTCGGCGTTCATCGGCACGGCCGGTTGACTTGATCCGCAGGGCGGCAATCTGCCCGGTCGCGGCGGCGCTAACTGCACCTTTCCTCCCGGGCTCAAGACTGGATCGCGCGATGAAGCAGCAGTGCATCGAAGTCAACGATTCCATGCAGCGCGGCTACGTGTATCGACTTGCGGAGCCCATGGGACGGTCCTTTCATGCGGATTTCCATCCGGAGCTGACACCGAAGCAGATGCTGGTCCTCGGCGTCTTCGGCGGCAAATACATGACGGACTGCGCGGCGGAGTTCCCTGCCGATTGGTTCGAGGATGCCCGCCTGTGCAGCGAGCGACACGATCCCGATTTGAACTGCTTTGGCGTGAATGCGTCCCAGCCATTATCGGTCTGGAAGGCAAAGGGCTGGATCCACCACGAGGATCCGCGGGGCTGGTTTCAATGGTACTGCCGCTACTTCATGGGCAGGCGCTGCCCCGATGACGTGCGTCAGATTCGCCGGTGGCGTGCGATTCGGCGACACATCGCTCAACTGCGGCAAAACTGCGAGGCGTACGACATGACGTGTCGACGCAGGCAACGGCAGGCGCTGATGCACTGGGCCTACGACGCGCGCGAGATCTGAAATTCTGCCGGAAGGCTGCGTCATTCCCGGTGTTGCCGGGCCGGTGCGTACAACCCGGGCCTCGCGCCGGCTTCGCGCAAGCGCGCTCGAACGTCACCGATGCGCACAGGTACAGCTTACTTCGCCAGCAGGTAGGCGCGGCTGTCGTCGAAAAAGCGCGGGCCGGCATCCGTGCGCACCGCCGTGCCGATGCCATCGGCCGTGAGCACTTCGAGCAGGAGCGCGCTTGGTACGCCGCCGTCGATGATGTGTACCGAGCGCACGCCCTCGCGCACGGCGCGCAGCGCGGCCTGGAGGCGCGACTCCATGCCCCCGTGCACCACCTGTTCCTGCAGCAGTTCCTCGGCATCGGAAGTGGTGAGGACATGCCGTAGCTTGCCCTCCCCGTCGAGCACCCCGGGAACGTTGGTCATCAGCACCAGTTTCTCGGCCTCGAGCGCACGCGCCAGGCGACCGGCGAGGACATCGGAATTGATGTGATAAGTCGTGCCGTCGACGGCGACGCCGATGGGCATGATCACGGGCACGAAATTGCGAGACAGGAGCAGGTCGATCAGCGCGGTATCGATGCTCTCCACGTCGCCCAGAAAACCGAGGTCGGGCGCGTCGGGGTCATCGGCCGGCTTCGCCATGGGGCGCGCGATGATGAAGCGGCCGTCCTGGCCGTCGAGCCCGACTGCGCGGCCGCCATGCTGGTTGATGAGCGAGGTCAGTTCCTGATTCAGCTCACCCAGTGTCATCTCGATCACCGTCAGCGTGCGCTCGTCGGTGATGCGCAGCCCGCGATAGTGCAGGTCCGGCAGGCCCATCTGCTTCATCAGTTCGTCGATGCCCCAGCCGCCGCCGTGGACGACGATCAGCTTCATGCCGACGAGGCGAAGCAATGCCACATCGCGGGCGAAGCCGGCCTTCAGCGCCGGATCGGCCATCGCGTGGCCGCCGAAGCGGATCACCAGCGTCTTGCCATGAAAGGCGCGCAGGTAGGGGAGCGCTTCGACCAGCGTGCCGGCTTTTTGGGATGGGGTCATGGAAGACGCGGAAGTAGTCGCATCAGGCGGATGTTACATGGCCTGGGCCGCGCGTCGGGGTGTGACCGCCTTCCCCGCCGCGTCGATGCGCTGGACGATCACCGCGAACAACGGTTGCTGCGCACCATCGCCCATTGCCCGCGCGGGGTCACCCGCGCGCCGGCCTTGCGCTGCCGGCGGGCCGGCTACTGCAACCCCTCGCGCTCGAACACCGCCAGCACCGCCTGCAGCGCCTTTTCGTAACGCTCTTTTTCCTTGGCGATTGACTCGGCGTCCCACGGATAGAGGCCGTGGCCGCTCTTCATGCCGAAGTGTCCGCGCTCCACCAGCGCTTCGATCGCCGGCGGCGGCGCGCTCATGCTGGATAGATGCGGATAAAGGCTTTTCGCCACCGCATACGACATGTCCCAACCGGCGTGCTCGCGCTGCATCAATGGCCCCGCGGCAGCCAGCCGGAAACCGAAGCTGTAACGGATCGCCGCATCGATGTCCTGCGCCGAGGCGATGCCCATTTCGAGCATGTTGACCGCTTCGCGGATCAGCGCATGCTGGATGCGGTTGGCGAGGAAGCCTTCGATGTCGCGCTTCACCTGCACCGGTCGTTTGCCCAGCGCCCACATCCACTCGCCGATGCGCTCGGCCAGCGCGATGTCGGTGGCCTCGGCACGCACCACTTCGACCAGCGGCACCAGGAACGCGGGCATATAGAAGTGCAGGCCCAGCATCCGCTCCTGCGTCGGCAGGCCCAGTGCGATCTCGCTGATCGGGTACGACGACGAGTTGCTGGTCAGCGGCGTCGTCGACTTGCTGTGTTTGACGAGGTCGGCAAATATTTTCTGCTTGAGTGCCAGATCCTCATTCACGTTCTCCACCACGAGGTCGACATCGGCCCAGGGCACGCTTGGGTAGTCGGCGTGGATGGTCAGCCGGGCCGGGTCGAGCGTTTTTTTCATACGCACGAGCCCCTGCCCGGCACGCTTGGCGAAACTGTCGCGGGTCGCCGGGGTGGGGGAGACCACGTCGACATCCCAGCCTCCGGCAAGGAACACGACCGCCACGCCGCAGCCCATGGTGCCGCCCCCGATGATCAATGCCCGTTGTGCGTTGGCCAAGATTGTCCTTCAGATGTTGAATTGATCGAATGACCGCAGTGAATCAGGCTTCGCGGCCCATGCCGCGCAGCACCTCGCGCGCGGCGCGCAACATGTGGGCAATGTCGGCGCTGATGGCGACGAAGTTGTAACCCATCGCGATGTAGCGCTTCGCCGCCTCCACCGAAGGCGCCAGCATGCCCACCGATTTCCCCAGTCGCACGCAGGTGGCCGCGGCTGCGGCCATCGCCGCCTGCGGCTCCGGCGCGTCGTTGCGACCGAGGAAGCCCAGGCTCGCTGAAAGGTCGGCGGGCCCGATGAAGATGCAGTCGATACCGTCGACCGCGGCAATCGCCTCGATCGACGCCAGCGCTTCGGCGGTCTCGACCTGGGCAATGACGGAAATGCCGTCGTTGGCTTCGTGCAGGTACTTGGGGTCGAGTCCGAAACGACCGGCGCGGTGCAGCGTGCCGACGCCGCGCGTGCCCTGCGGCGGATAGCGCGTGGCCGCCACCGCAGCGCGCGCTTCCTCGGCGTTCTGCACCATCGGCACCAGGATGTTGCGGGCGCCGATGTCGAGCGTCTTCTTGATCCAGACCCCGTCGTTCCACGGCACCCGCACGATCGGCTCGACGCCGCCACGGCCGATGGCCTGCAGTTGCGACAGCGCGCTGCCGATTCCGGTCGGCGCATGCTCCATGTCGACGACCAGGAAATCGTAGGGCAGCAGCGACATCGCCTCGGCGGCGACGGGACTGTCCAGCGACATCCAGGTGCCGAGCACCTGTTGCTGCTTGCGCAGCGCCGTTTGCAGGGGATTGGGGGTCATGTCAGCACCGCCGGGCCGTCCCAAGGTGCTGACCAGCCCCCTCCGGGGGCAGCGAGCAATGCGAGCGTGGGGGATCGTTTCATATCAGGCGTTCTCCATTCGTGCAGGGCTCAGGCCCAGGTGCAGGTTTCGTCAAAGGCAAGGCGAGGAAGGCGTTGCGGCAGCTTGTCCGGATCGCCGTAACCGAAGTTGCACAGAAAATTGCTGTGCACGCTGCTGCCGGCAAAGAACTCGGCGTCGACCATCTCGTGATGGAAGCCCGACATCGGGCCGCAGTCGAGGCCGAGCGCCCGGGCGGCCAGCATCAGGTAGGCGCCCTGCAACGTGCTGTTCCGCTGCGCGGTCGCCAGCGCATGCACGAAATCGGCCCGATACTCGGCGGCGACGTCGCGATGCGGAAATGTCCGGTGCTGGTGCTCGTGAAAACCCAGGTCGTAACCGATGATCACGGTCGCGGGTGCCTGCATCATCTTGGGAATGTTGCCGGCGTGCAGCGCGGGGCGCAGGCGCTCGCGCCCGGCGGAAGTGCGGACGAAGACCACCCGCATCGGCAGGCTGTTGGTCGCGGTCGGTCCACACTGCGCCAGCGCGAACACCTCGCGCAGCAGTTCGTCAGTCACCGGCCTCGGCAGCCAGGCCTTGTGCGAACGCGCCTCGCGAAACAGCAGATCGAGCGCCGGTTCGGACAGGCGCTCGAGGCGGGCCCGGGACGCGCGCACGCGTTCGGCTGGAGTCGTTGCCGATTGCACGTCCGCGCTCATCCAGCCGCCTTTTCCGCATCGAGGCGAAAGTCGAAGTTCACTTCGTAGAACGGCGCCTCGACGGCGTAGGGCGATGCCGCCGCGGCGTCGGAACGGAGTTCGAAGTGCGCGACCAGTGCGTCGCGTACGCCGAATACCGCGTCGCCGTCGATGTAGGGATCGTCGTCGGCAAAGATCTCGGTCACCAGGCGCCGATGTCCGGGTGCGGTCACCACGACATGGAAGTGCGAGGGCCGCAACGCATGCCGCCCGCCGGCGCGCAGCAAATCGCCGACCGGGCCGTCATAGGGCACCGAGTAATAACGCGGCTTGACCGTCACCAGCGCATAGCGGCCCTCGGCATCGGCATGCATCCGGCAGCGCAGGTTGAACGGCGATTGCGTCGGGTCCATCTGCGAATAGAGACCGGCAGCGTCGGTCTGCCAGAAATCGAGCAAGGCGCCGGCCAGCGGTTGTCCTGCGGTATCGAGGACTCGCCCTCGCATCAGCACGCGGTCGCCGGCGTTGCTGCCGACCAGATTCGCGCCAACCGGAACCATCGGCGCTCCGGCCGCATAGAACGGCCCGAGCACGCTGCTTTCGGTCCCGGCCTGCGATCCATTGAGAATGTCGACCAGCGAGGACAGGCCCAGCACGTCGCTGGTCAGGATGAATTCGTTGCGGCGTTCGTCGCTGATCCGGCCTGCGCGCCACAGAAAGTCGATGCCGGTGTTCCACTCGTCGTGGGTGAGATTCACCTCGCGGGCGAACGCGTGCAGATGCTTGACCAGGCTGGCGGCAACCTCGCGAAAACGCGGGTCGGCGGCGCCGTCGAACGTGGCGTTCACGGCGCCCGTGATGTTGTCGAGATTGATATTGCGCATCGGAGCGCTCCGCGTGGAGAAATGCCGGTACAGCCGATGCGCTCATCGAGCGGCAAGCCGGCAGGGGGCACCGCCATTCTAGAATAATATCGACAAAATGTACAAATTTGGCATTTTCGTCGATAATGTGCCCGACTCGGGAGACGCGCCTGCGCCACCCGGAGATTCTGGAGTCCACCTGCTCGATGGATGATTCTTCCGCCGCCGTCGGCGATCACGACACGATCACCCCCACGCTTGCGAGCAGCGTGTACGAGCGTCTGCGCGGCGAACTTCCTCCCGGACACAAGCTGCGCATCGAATTCGTCAGCGAGCGTTACGCCGCGGGGGGAAGTCCCGTGCGCGAGGCGCTGAATCGCCTGTCCGCCGATGGTCTGGTCAGCCGGCGCGACCAGCGCGGCTTCTACGTCGCCTCGGCCAGCGCCGAGGATCTGGTCGAGCTGACTCGCACCCGCTGCTGGCTCGAGGAAATCGGCCTGCGCGAATCGATGCGCGCCTTCCACCACGACTGGGAGGAAGGCGTGATCCTGGCATTGCACCGCTTGTCGCGCATTCCTCGTTCGACCTCCCCCGAGGAGTATCACGAGAATCCCGAATGGGAACGCCTGCATCGTGCTTTCCATCGCAGTCTGATCTCCAGCTGCGGATCGCGTTGGCTGCTGGCCTTCTGCGATCAGCTCGCCGACCAGGCCTACCGCTACCGCCAGCTCGCGGTCCAGCGCATCTACCCCAAGCGCAAGGAGAAGGGCGAGCACGAGGCGCTGGTGCAGGCGGTACTGGCACGCGACGCCGACCGCGCGGTCGCGCTGCTGACCGAGCACTATCGGCTGACCGCCGACATCATTCTGAAAACTGGCGACGTGCCTGGCAGCGAACCGGCACGCGCGAACCCGGACCGCACGCGCACCGGGACCGTTGCCGCGCGCGCAAGAAGTCGATCCAAATGAGCAGCAGGAAGGAAACACCGTCCGCCGGGTCCACCCGGCGACCGTTCACCAAGGAGGAGATCATGTTCAAATTCCGTTCGCTGGTTGTCGCCATGGCCGCAGTCATGGGCATGACGGCGTTGCCCGTCGCCGCGCAAACCACCATCAACCTCACGGCGGTCGACGGCTATCCGCCCAAGGCGCTGTGGATCAAGGAGTTCATCGAGTTCTACATTCCGGAAGTCGACAAGCGTCTGGCCAAGAACAACAAGTACAAGATCCAATGGAACCAGGCCTGGGGCGGGCAGATCGTCAAGCCCAATGGCGTGCTCGAGGGCATCCAGAAGGGGCTGGGCGACATCGGCATCGTCACCACCGCCATCTATGGCGACAAGATGCGGATACTCGCCGTCGCCTACGCCACGCCGTTCGTGTCCACCGACCCGGCGCTGGTGGCGCGGACCATCGACGCCATGGCTGACAAGTTTCCGGCGATCAAGAAGACGTTTGCATCCTATAACCAGGTCTATCTGACCAACTCGGTGGTACTGGACAGTTACCAGGTATTCACCAAGCCCGTCGTCAAGGGCCTGGACGACATGAAGGGTCTGAAGATCGCCGGCGCAGGATTCAATCTGCGCTACCTGGGCCCGTTGGGCGCGGTCGGCGTTTCGGCGCCGCTGGTCCAGTACTACAACCAGATCCAGACCGGTGTGGTCGAGGGCTGTCTGTTGTGGCCGGAGGCGGCGGCCACCTTCAAGCTGGCGGAGGTCGCGCCCAATATGCTCAAGGCCGACATCGGTGCAGTGAACACCAAGGTGCTGACCGTGAACGCCGACACCTGGAAGCGCCTGCCCGACGAAGTCAAGACGGTGTTGCAGGCAGTCGCCATCGAGTACCGCGACCTGCTGGCGAAGTTGTCGGCCGAAAAGGGTGCGAGCTCCATCGCGGCCTACAAAAAGGCCGGCGGCACGGTCCACGACCTGTCCGCGGCGGAGCGCAGCAAGTGGGCGCGCGAGTTGCCCAATCTTGCCAAGGAGTGGGCGGCGGGACTGGACAAGGAAGGCGCGCAGGGCACGGCCATGCTCACCTACTACATGGACGCGATGCGCGCGGCCAAGCAGCCGATCGAACGGCAGTGGGATCGCGAGTAGCACGGAGCAAGGCATGACCGCGTCGGTCGACAGCACTGCACAGACCCCGGACAGGCTGGCCCCGCGAGGCGCATTCAACCGGTTGATCATCGGCATGAATGCGCTCGGGTCGCTGTGGATCCTGTTCCTGGTCCTGATGGTGTCGGCCGACGCGATCGGACGCAGCTTTTTCGCCCATCCGATTGCCGGAGTCACCGAGCTCATCCAGATTTCCATCCTCGGCATCGTCTTTCTGCAACTGGCCGACGCCATCCATACGGGCCGGCTGACCCGTGCGGATTCGCTGCTCAGCCTGATCGGAGCGAAGCGTCCACGCGTCGCCCACGCGATGGAAGCGCTGTTTTCCACTCTGGGCGCGGTCTTCATGGGCCTCGGGTTGTGGGGCTCGTTCCCACTGCTCGTCGAGGCCGTCCAGCGCAAGTCCTACCTGGGCAACCAGGGCGTGTTCACGGTGATCGTCTGGCCAGTCAAGGCGATCATCGTGCTCGGACTGGCTGTATGCCTGATCGAATTCCTGCGGCAGGCCATCCGCTCGCTGCGCCTGGCCGCCGGTCACCGCAACGAATCCTGAAATCCGGATCGGGAAAGGCGCAGTCTGGCGCGCCCCCGGCTCCGAACCCCTGGAACGAAGACAGATCGCCAATGGAATTGAGCAGCATCCCGGTCGGCATCGCCTCGGTCATCGCGATCGTGGTCTTCATCTACGCCGGCGTGCACATTGCCATTGCGCTGGGCCTGATCTCCTTCGTCGGGGTACTGGTCCTCAAGGGCAATGTCGACATCGCGCTGAACCTGCTGGGACTCGCCATCGCCGACTCGGTCACCGACGAGGCCTTCGCCACGGTTCCCTTGTTCGTCATGATGGGACTGGTGGTCAGTCGTTGCGGCCTCGGCCGCGACGTCTACGAGTTCGCCAACGACATCTTTCAGAACATGCGTGGCGGGCTCGGCATCGCCACCGTCGCCGCCAACGCCGTATTCGCAGCGGTCACCGGCTCGTCGATCGCCTCGGCGTCGGTGTTCGCCAAGGTGGCGATCCCGGAAATGCTGCGCTATCGCTACGGCAGACGCTTTGCCGTGGGCATCGTTGCCGGCAGCTCGGTGCTGGGCATGATCATTCCGCCCAGCGTGATGCTGATCATCTATGCGGTGGTCACCGAACAGTCGGTGGGCGCGATGTTCCTTGCCGGCGTCTTTCCCGGAATATTGCTGGCGGTCGCCTTTTGCGCCGCGATCATGCTGTTCGGGGTGATTGCGCCGAACTTCGTCGGCGGCGAACCGACCGGGAAGACCCGCGCCGCGCTCGGCGCCCTTGGCCGCGACGCGGTGTTCAAGCTCGGACCTGTCGCGCTGCTGGTGGTGGTGGTGCTGGGCGGAATTTATGGCGGCATTCTCACGCCCGTCGAGTCGGGCGCGGCGGGAACGATCGCCGCCGCCATTCTGGGCCTGCTCAAACGTCGCCTGACCCCACGCGCGGTCTGGGGCGCGCTGGTCGACACCGGGCACATCACCGCCAACATCCTGTTCCTGATCATCGCCGCGTCGATCTACAGTCGCATGCTCGGCATTGCCGGCCTGCCGACGCTGTTCGGCGAGTGGCTGTCCGCCATCGACCTTTCCTTCGCCGGATTCATGACCATCTACGTGTTGGTGCTGCTTGCGCTGGGCACCATCATCGACACTGCGTCGATCATCCTGGTGGTCGTGCCGTTGTTCCTGCCGGCGCTGGAGCCCTTCGGCATCAACCTGATCTGGTTCGGGATCATCACCGTGATCGGCGCGGAAATCGGCTTGCTCACGCCACCATTCGGCATCTCCTGTTTTGTCATCAAGTCGAATATCGACGACCCCTCGGTCACGCTCAACGACGTATTCATGGGCGCCCTGCCCTTCGCGGCAGTGATGCTGTTGGTGCTGGTGGTGCTGATCGTGTTCCCGGGCATCAGCCTCGCCCTGATCTGATCAAGGATTCGCAATGGAAAAGAGCAGTTGGCAGGAACATATCGAGCACGTGACCGCCAAGGGACTTCTGGCGAAACGCCTGTACGTGATCATCACGACGCCTACCGGCGGGCTCGATGCATTGAAGACGCATCTGGGCGCGCATCTGGCGTATCAGAAGGACCTCGAAGCGCGCGGCATCACGTTCGCGGCGGGCCCCTTTGCCGACGACGCCGAGCGGGAGTGGAGCGGTGAAGGCATGATCATCATCCGCGCCGAGTCCGTTGCCGAGGCGAAGAAAATCGCCGACGCCGATCCGATGCACAGCAGCGGCGCGCGACACTATCGCGTCCGCCCCTGGCTCCTGAACGAAGGATCGTGCACGGTGACCGTGCGCTATTCGGAGAGCTACCGGCGCGTCGACTGACGCGCCGTTCCATGTTGGCGAAAGGAATCAGCATGCCGGTAATCAGAGAGAAGATGATGGTCAAGATGCGCATGGAAGGCACCGCGGTGTCGCATGCGCGCACCGACGTGTCCGTACGCGGACTGACTTCGGTGATCGACGAGCCGGTCGAGCGCGGCGGCACCAACCAGGGCCTGAGTCCCACGGAAACGCTGATCTCCGCGCTGATTGGTTGTACCAGCGTCATCAGCCACAAGATCGCGCACAAGAACGGCATCGCGCTGAACGCGATGAAGATCCGTGCCGAGGTCGATTTCGACCGTCGTGGCGTCACGCTGGCGGAAGATGTTGCCGTGCCCTTTCCGGCGATCACCCTGACCATCGACGTTGCGACGGGGGCCGACACCGCGCAGATGGAACAACTGCGCCACGAACTGTCGATGTATTGCCCGGTGTCCAAGGTCATCCGCGCATCGGGTACCACGTTGACCGAAGTCTGGAACGTCACGCCGGACTGACGGTTCGCGATGCTCCGCGTTGCCGAACGACACGAAAGGGACCCCCGTGCCTGAACAATTGCATGCAATCAATTCCAGCCTGACGCTCGACGCCGCCGCGCGCATCGTCGACGCGGCGCTCGACGCCGGACGCAAGGAAAACCTCTTGCCCCTTGCCGTCGTCGCGCTGGATGCCGGCGGCAATCTGGTCTGCTTCAAGCGCGAGGATGGCTGCGGCATCCTGCGTTTCGAAATCGCGCGCGGCAAGGCATGGGCAGCGTTGAGCATGGGCATGTCGACGCGGCAAATCCGCGATCGCCTCGGTCAGCGGCCGGCCTTCCAGAACGCGCTCGCGGCCGCTTCGGATGGGCGCTTCATTCCGACGCCCGGCGGCGTGCTGATTCTCGATTCGTCCGGGCAGGCAATCGGCGCCGCCGGCATCAGCGGCGACGCTTCCGACAAGGACGAGTACTGCGCGATCACCGCCGTGCTTGCCAGCGGATTCGCTGCCGAACCGCCGGAGCCCAATCCGGACTGGCGCGCGGCCGGACTTTGATCACCGATTCGCCGCCGAGTCACCGGAGCCGATCCCACATCGACGCGCGGCAGTACACAGACCACCCACATGGAGTCTTCATGAAGATCAGGATGTTTCTTCCCATCATCGCGGCGCTCGCGCTGGCCGCGCCCATTGCCGCCAACGCACAAGCGGCATTTCCGTCAAAGCCGATCCGGCTGGTGGTGCCTTTCCCGCCGGGCGGCCCTACCGACGTGTTCGCACGCCAGTACGCCTCGCGCCTGGGACCCGCGCTCGGCCATACCGTGGTGGTCGAGAACAAGAGCGGCGCCAGCGGCGCAATCGGCTCGGTCGAGGTAATGCGCGCTGCGCCTGATGGTTACACGCTGTTGTTCGGCACTGCTTCCACGCATGCGCTGTACAACCTCATCGCGACCAAGCCGCAATACGACGCGGTCAAGGATTTCGCGCCCATCGCCGTGGTCGGCGGCGCGCCCGTCGTCCTGGTCGTGCATCCGTCGGCGCCCGCGACCATGAAAGACGTGGCCGACTACGCCCGCGCCAATCCGGGCAAGCTCCGCTACGGATCGCCCGGTGACGGCACGATGCTGCATCTCGCGGCCGAGCGGATCAAGCTTGAAGCCGGTGGCATCGACCTCCAGCACATCCCCTATCGCGGCTCCGGGCCGGCCAAGACCGATCTCCTCGGTGGACAGATCGAGGTCATGGTGGACACGCTCGGTTCGGCGCTGCCCAACCACAAGGCCGGCAAGTCGCGCATCGTCGTCATCGCCGCGCCGGCCCGTTCGCCGCTGGTGCCCGCGGTCCCCACGGTCGACGAAGTGTTTGGGACCAAGGGCTTCGAGGCCATTCTGTGGAGCGTGGTCGCGGCGCCGGCCGGTACGCCTGCACCCGTGCTCGACAAGCTCGCCGAGGCGACGCGCAAGGTGATGGCCGATCCGGCGTTGCAGGCTGAACTCGCCAAGATGGCGATCCGGCCGACGGTCGATTCGAGCCCGACCGCCGCCGCCGCCTACATGAAATCCGAAATGCAGAAGTGGAAACCCGTGGTCGACGCAACTGGAGTCAAGATCAAGTAATCGTCGCAACAATCGTCGCGCCAATCTCCACACCGATCGCCGCCCGATTCGTTCCGCAAACCTGAATTGCCGGGAGCACCCATGAAACCGATCCGCACGCTGTACCTTGCACTACTTACCTTCGCCGCGCTGGCGGCCGCGCCGGCGACGGCGCAGCCAGTCGCCGCCGATGAGTTCCGCGTCACCTTGCTCGGAACCGGCAGTCCGCCGCCGAGCATGCGCCGATTCGGTCCGGCGGTGCTGGTTCAGGCCGGCGGTCAGAACCTGCTGTTCGACAGTGGCCGCGGCGCCACGCAGCGTTTGTTGCAGGCCGGGCTCAAGCTCGGCGCCGTCAACGCGTTGTTCCTGACGCACCTGCATTCAGACCACGTCGTGGGCATTCCCGACCTGTGGCTGACCGGCTGGCTCGCGGCACCCTTCGCGCAACGCAAGGGTCCGTTTCGGATCTACGGCCCGACCGGCACGCAAGGCATGATGGACGGGTTGGTCAAGGCTTACGACTGGGACATCAAGGCACGCACCGCCGACCAGAAGCTCGATCCGGCGAATCTCCGTCCCGAGGTCACCGAGATCCGTGAAGGCGTGGTCTACGAGAACGGCGGCGTCAAGGTGTCGGCATTCGAGGTCGACCACGGCGAGTTGCTCAAGCCGGCTTTCGGCTACCGCGTGGACTACGCCGGCCGCTCGGCCGTCATTTCGGGCGACACACGTTTCAGCGAAAACCTGATCAAGCATGCCGCCGGTACCGACCTGCTCATCCACCAGGTCGCCGCGGCGCGCGAAGGCTTGCTCAAGAATCCGGTGTTCAAGGTCATCCTCGACCACCACACCAAGCCGGACGAAGCCGGCGTGGTGTTCACCCGGGTAAAGCCGAAGCAGGCCGTGTACTACCACTTCGTGTTGCTCGGCACGCCGGCGTTTCCCCCAATGACCGAGAAGGATGTGCTGGAGTTGACCCGCAAGACCTACGACGGTCCCCTGGTGATCGGCGAAGACCTGATGGCCTTCCGTATCGAACCCGACAAGGTCGTGCAGTTGCCGCCGAAGTCGCCTTGATTTTTGCGTCGAACATCCCCGTGGCGTTGGCAGTTGCCAGTCGACAATTGCCCGTCGGCAGTTGAAAATGCCGCCGTTGTCGATCGTTCAGGCCCTTCTGTTTGCAAGCGGCGCCTGTTGACGAACATCGGCGGCAGATTAGACTAGCCGGAACCATCCGCGGGACCATCGTCATGACGCCGTGCATCGAGTCGATCGAATGTTGGGTGCTGCGCGCGCCGATCGCGCAGCCGGTGGGCAACGCCTTCGGCACGATGACCAATCGCCCGGCCATATTTCTCCGCCTGACGGCGAGCGACGGCGCCTGGGGTTGGGGTGAAGTGTTCGGCAACTTTCCGCAGGTCGGCGCCGAGCATCGCGCGCGCCTCGTCGACAGCATATTCGCGCCGTTGCTCAGGGGTGTGGCAACCGACACACCGGCCCTCGCCCGCGCGTTGCTCGAACAACGCACGCGCACCATGGCGATTCAGTGCGGCGAGCCCGGCCCATTCGCACAGATCACCGGCGCCGTCGACCAGGCGTTGTGGGACATGTCTGCGCGCCGCGCCGGCGTGCCGCTGTGGCGGCATCTCGGTGGCACGAATCGGGTGCGCGTCTACGCCAGTGGCATCGGCCCCGAACGCGTCGAGGCGATCGCGCTGGCCCGGCAAGGCGAGGGCTATCGCGCGTTCAAGCTGAAGGTCGGCTTCGGCCGCGACCGCGACCTCGCCAATCTCGCAGGTTTGCGCACCGCGCTCGGCGAGGACGCGACGATCATGTGCGACGCCAATCAGGCGTGGACGGCCGACGAGTCGGCCGAGCGCATCGCCGAGCTGGCGCCCTTTCGGCCCTACTGGATCGAGGAACCGATCGGCGCCGATCAGCCGCACGAAACCTGGCGCGCGCTCGCGACGACAAGCGACGTGCCGCTCGCGGCCGGAGAAAATCTGCGCGGCCGGGAGAGTTTTGCCGCAGCGATCGACGCCGGCTACCTCGGCTACGTCCAGCCGGACGTGGGCAAGTGGGGCGGCGTCAGCGGAGGCCTCGAAGTCGCGCACCATGCCGCCATGCACGATGTCGCGTACTGTCCGCATTGGCTCGCCGGCGGGGTTGGCCTTGCCGCGTCGATGCACACGCTCGCGGGAAGCAACTGCGCTCGCGGCTGGGCCGAAGTCGACGCCAATCCCAACCCGCTGCGCGAAGACGTGTTCGCGTTCAAGGTCCACCAGGGCTGGGTCACGCTGGGCGATACGCCGGGCCTCGGCGTCGAACCCGACCTCGCCCGACTCGCTCCCTACCTCGTGAAGTAGGGCCGCGCGCCACGGCCTGTTGACGCCGGGAACGCAATCGCGTTGCCGAGTCCTAGTAACCGCCGTAACGTCCGCCCCAGCCGTAGGCGCCGTTGGTGATGCAGACGCCATTGCCGCACACGCCACCGTAGGCGGCAACGTCGAACATCGCGTTCTGCACGCTGTCGTTGTAGGCGCGATACTCGGCGCTGATGCCGCCGGAGCCGCCCAGCGTGCGGCTGTAGCCGCCCGACCCGGAGTCCCGCGCGTCCCAGCCTTCACCCGGATTTCTGCCGAAGCGATCCGCATTACTCATGCCAAAGGAGGCGAGCTGCTCCGGCGTTTCCTGCGACTGCGCCCGCGCCTGCGCCTGCGCGTTCACCTGCGGCGGCGCGGCCGGCGCATCGGTCCAGCCATTGGTGCCGCGCTGCTGCCAGCCGCCGTCCGCTTGCCGATACACGCTGCCGTCGCTGTGCGCATAGGTGGTATTGGCGACCGAATCCGGCTTCCACGTCCCGCTCTTGCCGATGCTCGCGTAGTACTCGTTGGCGGAAATGTACTTCGGCGCGGCCGTGGTGCTGCCGCCCGCATTGCTGCCGCGATTCGCGCTGTCCTGGTTGCTCACCATCGACATGTCGTAGCCGCGGGATGCCCGGTCGACGTAGGTGCTGTATTGCGGGCCGGGATTGGCCAGCGCGGAGTTGATCGCCGCGGCCGGCAGCGCGATGCCGCCCGCCGCATCGGGCGACGCCCGGCCGGCGGCGGCGTTTCCAGTTGCGTTGCCCGCGGCATTGCCGGCCGCGGTGGCTGCCGCATTGCCCGGCGCGGGTGCATCCGCACTCTGCGCAGTCGCCGCCTTCGCAGGTGCTGTCCAGGCGCGATACACATTGGCGCTTGCCGAGCCGCAGCACGGATAGCCACCCCAATACGCGGGATGGAACCGCGCACCGCCATAGTACGGTTGTGTCCACGCCACAGTGGCCAGTCCCATGGCGAAACCGTAGGTGTAGCCCACGCGCGGATTGAATACCGGCGCCGCAGCCAGCCCATAGGTCGCTGGCGCCGGATACCACGCATCGCCGATCCACGACGCATAGTTGTAGCCGGTGCCGTACACCACGGTGCCACCCTTGGCGATCATCGCACCCAGATAGCCCGGGGTGTAACCCATGTACACGGCATCGGCGATGGCGCCGTAGATGCGGACATAGGTGACGTAGTAGATCGGCGAAGACGGCGGAATCGCATAGATTGCCGCGGGAACCTCGGTCGCTACCGACCACGGCCCATTCAGTTGCGACGCAGTGAACCAGATTCCCACCTTGACCGCGTAATAGCTGTTGGTGTTCACCCGAACGATCGGCACCGGCGAATTCTGCACATACGCCAGCTGCGTGTCGGCGATCGGAGCCAACTGCGGGTCGCCGTCGAATCTCGGCGTGAATGTCGGTCCGTTCCTGCGCGGAACGGTGGCCGTCTGCGGTATCAGGTTGGCGATCATGGCTTCGCGCGCCTGTTGCGTGCCCGCCACCGTCGGCAGCACCGCGCCGGCAAGCGATGTCGGTGGGATTCGCGCGAAATCCGCCGGCAGCGCATCGCTGGCAACGTAGGTCCACGGGCCGGCCAGCGCGGCAGCGCGGAACCAGCGGCCCGCGAGCAACACGTAGTAGTCGCCACCCGGCGCAATGCGCAGCACGTCGCTGGACGTATTGGCGGCCCACAGCAAGTCGGTGCCGACGATCGGCACGAATTCCGGCTTGCCGTTGAACATGATGAGTTCGGCCGGCGCCTGCGGCGTGTAGATCACTGGTACGCCCTTGGCGAGCGATGGCTTCGGATTGGCCTGCGGCCCACCGTCGAGCAGGTCGACGACTCCGGTCGCGGCGACCTTGCGCGCCAGGGTCTCGATGCCCGCGGGCCGCGTCTGCGCCCGTGTCCAGGGCCCCTCGATCGAATCCGCCATCAGCCAGCCGTCGAAGACGTGCATGAACAACTGCGGCACCGAAGCCTGTTTCACGATCAGCGCCCGCGTGTTGAGCACCCGCGAGAATCCACCGTTGCCCGCAACCGCCTTCCATGCCGGCGCACCATTGATCGGCACCAGTATTGCCGGGACGTCGCTGACGATGACCCGCGGCGGCCGGTTCTCGAACGCCACCGGCGTCGCCTTGGTACTGCCCGCCGACAGCGACTTCAGCAACTGCGCCAGCGAGAGGTGGCGCAGGCCCGGCGCCACCTGCTTCTGCAGCTCCGCCGCATAGGTGGCCCCACGACCGGGCAAGTCGGGAAATTCGCTCCTGGTGATTTTCAGATCGGCCAGGCCGACGGTTCGGCTGACCTTGTCGACGATCGTGCGCGCACTGGCTTCGATCACGCCAAAGGTCTCTTCCTTCGAACCCGCGGGCTTGATCGCCGCGGCGCTGCGAAAGTCGATCCGGTTGTCGATCCAGCCGGTGACCTGTGGTTGATAGATAAGGACTGCCGCATCAGCAAGGCTGACATGCCGTGGCCAGACTTCCGCCGATACGCGTGCCGCGGGAACGGGTGCCGGCGCCGCGACGACGACCGGAGCGCCTATCGTCGTGACCAACATGAGCAATGCCATGGAAAATGCCGCTGTTCTCGTCAATTTGAACTTCCGTGCGTGGTGAATATGGATGTCGCCGACGGCTAGCCGCCGACGCTGCCGAGGAATTCCAGCAGCGTGCGATTGAAATCGATCGGATGCTCGAGGTTGGGCAGGTGCGCAGCATCGCGCATTCTAAACGCACGAGCCTGCGGCAGCCGCGCGGCCAGATCCTCGCAGCTTTGCGCGATGTGCGGGAAGTCGAGTTCGCCCCAGATGACGAGTGCAGGCACCTCGATCTCGTGCAGGCGCGGAAAGGCCGCATCCGGCTCGATCTCCGTGCCGCGCCGTTCGGCTCGCAGCGCGATCTCGTTCATCGCCAGGAAGGATTCACGCGCTGCACCCATCACGCGACGCTCCGGCGCAAGCGGACCGTCGAGCCAGGCGTGCGCTTCGAGCGCATTGATGCGGTCGACGTCGACGACTGCCTCGGCCGCTTCAACCTTGTCGATCCACGCCTGAATGGCCGGCGGAAAGGTCGTGACCTCCGGCGCGCCGCTGATCGCCGGCGCCACCAGCACCAATGCGGCAACGCGTTCGGGGTGGGCGAGAGCGAAATCGATGGCGATGCGACCTCCTTGCGAGCAGCCGACAAGAATCGCCGCTTCGCCTGGGGCGACCGCGTCGAGTACACATTGAAGGTCGCTCGTCTGCCGATAGTCCTCGTCGGCATGCAGCGTGTCACCGAAGCCGCGGCGGTCGTAGGCCACCGCGCGGTATTTCGGCGCTTGCTTCGCCAGCGCGTCCAGCTGCCCGCGCCACATCCCGCGGTCGGCAACGCCGGCGTGCAGGAAAACGACGGGAACGCCGGTTCCCTGTGTTTCGACGGCGAGCTGGGCAAGTCCGGAGGGGATGGTCGAGGTGACGGAGGTCATGGCGCGAAGCGGCGTGGACAGCGCTCGATTGTCACCGAAAACGCGCCTGTTGTCCGAATCGGAAGGCGATCGCGCCGCCCGAGGCGCGTGCGATTCGACCCTTGGCCACCGCGTTACCGACCGACTCCAGTTACTTCGCCGGCGTGAATTTCCCTGCCTGGTAGTCGGCAAAGGCCTGGTGGATTTCCTCCTTGGTGTTCATCACCATCGGACCGTGTTGTGCGATCGGCTCGTTCAGCGGGCGGCCGGCAATGAGCAGCACGCGCGACGGCTGCTCGGCGCGCAGCACGACGCCGTCACGATCCGGCCCGTTGCCGAGAATCGCCATGCGCTGCGCCGGCACCTGCGTGCCACCGACCTGCACACCGCCTCGATAGACATAGATGAAGGCGTTGTGTTCGGACGGCAGCGGCTGCGTGAACGTGACCCCCGCGGGGATCTCGAGATCGAGATAAAGCGGCTCGGTGTGTTCGCGCTGCATCGCCCCCTCGACGCCATGGCTCTCGCCGGCGATCACGCGCACCGCCACGCCTTCGGCCGTCGTCAACTCCGGAATCGCATCGCTCTGCATGTCCCGGTACCACGGTGAGCGCATCTTGTCCTTCGCCGGCAGGTTGAGCCAAAGCTGGAAACCCTCCATGCGCCCGTCCTCCTGCTCCGGCATTTCGGAGTGGATGACGCCGCTTCCCGCAGTCATCCACTGCACGCCGCCGTTTTGCAGCAGGCCTTCGTTGCCCGCGCTGTCGCGGTGGCGCATGCGCCCGGCGATCATGTAGGTCACCGTCTCGAAACCGCGATGCGGATGATCGGGAAAGCCACCGATGTAGTCGTCCGGATTGTCCGTGCCGAAGGCGTCGAGCATCAGGTAGGGGTCAAGCCGGCGTTGCAGCGGCTGCGTGAGCACGCGCGTCAGCTTGACGCCCGCGCCGTCCGAGGTCGCCTGCCCGGTGACGACGCGCTCGACGTCGCGCGCCCGCGTCACCTTGGCGCCGGCCTGGGGATTGAGGGTGGTGGTAGTCATCGCTTGCTCCTGGTTTTCGTAGAGTTCCGTGGTCGGTGGCATCGGTCTTTGCCTACGCCGCCAGCGCTTCCATGATCTGGTCGTTGGCCGAGGCGAGCGCCGCGCGCTCCGCCTCCGGTCCCATCGCCAGGCCTTCCGCATATACATACTGCACGTCGGTCATGCCGAGAAATCCGAGCACGGTCTTCAGGTAGGGCACCTGTGAATCGTTCGGCGTATTGCGGTAGACCCCGCCCCGGGTCAGCGCGACGTAGACCTTCTTGCCCTTGAGCAAGCCCTCCGGGCCGGCCGCCGTGTAGCGGAAGGTCACCTTGGCCCGGGATATCGCGTCGATCCAGTTCTTCAATTGTGCGGACACCCCGAAGTTGTACATCGGCACGCCAAGTACGACCACATCTGCGGCCTGCAATTCAGCGATCAAGGCATCGTCCGCGGCGACGCGGGCCGCCTGTTCGGGCGTGTGCTGCTCGGCCGGCGTGAAAAGCGCGGTAAGCGCCGCGCTGTCGAGTTGTGGATGCGGCGCCAGCGCAAGGTCGCGGACCCTGACCGTCGCCTCCGGGTTCACGTCCCGCAACCGCTGAACGATTTTCTGCGCGAGACGGGTGGACTGCGAACCCTCGGTGCGGGCGCTGGAGTTGATCTGGAGGATGTTCATGGTGACTCCTTGAGGTGGTGGGTACGTGGAGTCAATATAATTGTTCCCATTTGAATATAGAAGTCGTTAAAATGGATATCTATGTTCCATATTTGAGACAAATGACCCTGACTGGTAGCAAAGCGGTCACTCAGGCGCAGCGGACCTCAGACGTCCAATCGACACAATTCCAACTATCGTCCGGTATTACGCGACTAAATAGTTCATCAGCTTCTAAAATCATGGAATCCGAACAGATTCTCCGCTTGCCGTCACCCGTATTCGATCCATCATTCGTCATTTCCGCACAATTTTCATTAATTTCTCTCTATTGCATGTTTGATCGCTCTTCCGCAGAGTCGCATCAGGCATGACCCGTCATGAGCATTGAGCCAAACGACCTCCTGCTCTTCGCCAGCGTGGTCGACGAGGGGAACTTCACGCGCGCCGCCGCTCGTCTCGGCTTGCCCAAGTCCACCGTCTCGCGCCGCGTCGCCGCACTGGAAGCCCAGCTGGGTGAGCGCCTACTTCTCCGGACCACAAGGAAAATCAGCGTTACCGACTTCGGGCTTGGCGTACTGGAGCACGCGCATCGCGTTGTCGAGGAGGTCGCCGCCGCAACCGCGCTTGCCGCGCATCGGCAGGCGGAACCCAGTGGTCGCCTGCGCGTCTCGATGCCGGGCGACTTCGCCGACTCGCTCCTCGGCCCATTGCTTGCCGAGTTCATTGCCCGGTACCCGGCAATCGGTATCGAGATCGACCTTTCGTCCCGGCGGGTGGACCTGATCGGCGAGAATTTCGACGTCGCCATCCGCATGGGCGATCTGCCAGACGACGCCTCGCTGGCGGCGCGAAGGCTGGCCAGCTTTTCGGCCAGCCTCTACGCAGCACCCGCCTACCTCGCCCGCCGCGGCACGCCCTCCGAGCCGGAGGCGCTGATGGAACATGACGCGCTGCGCCTGCTCACTCGCGCGGGCGAACCAATGCCGTGGGTACTCACCCGCGGTGAGGCGCGGTGGGAAGGCATTCCTCCGGGGCGCGCAACCGTGAATTCGCCCGACCTGCTGTCCCGCCTCGCCCGTGCCGGCGCCGGGATCACCATCGTCAGCGATCATTTTGCCCAGCCATACCTGGAGAGCGGCGCGCTCGTGGAAGTCCTGCCTGATTGGCAGGCACCCGCGAGCACGGCATGGGCGGTGTTCCCCGGCCGGCGCCTCATGCCTGCACGCACCCGGGTGTTCATCGATGCGCTGGCCGAGCGGTTCTCCGGTCCCGAGTGCCAAGCCAAAGTGGCGGCCGTTGTGCAACGCCGCATGGCCGGAGGAATCCCGCCGGGTTAGAACCAAGTCGGTGGCCACGTTTTTGCGGGTGAACCTCGACGTCCGAATGGTCTCCAGTCGCGCCAGGATGCCACCGGGACCGCCCGGGAAAATCGGAGTCAATACATCAAGGCATTGATTTAGATTGTTTATTCTATGCCGCCTGAGTCAATATGCGCCCGCGTCGTCCGTTGCCGTCCTGCGGAACCGAAAGCCGACGGCAGTGACTAAGATCCGACCGCCGGTTGGCTTCGCCACCGTCCGGATTTTGGCCTCCAACGCTTCGGAGGCCCCTCCCGGTGGTCGAACCAGGCGCGTTTGCTATAATGGCTGCCTGTTCTGATTTTGGTAACCAATTGAATCGAAAGAAAAGACCCATCAATTGACGCAGAGTCAGCAGAATATCTGCCGCCGATCAGCAAGTAATATGGTGCAAAGCAACATGAACTCGGCTTACCCAGCGGCAATACCGCGCTAGGTTGCAAGGCAGCCGGGATAAACAAGAGGGGTGTTGGCAATGACCCGTTCACGATTCAATTTCAAGTGGGTGCCCGCCGGGTTCGGCCGTCGCCTTGTCGGTCGAATACGACCTGTCACCGCCATCTATTCCGCGCTGGGCGCCGGCTTGATACTTTCGGCGACGGTGGCATTTCCGCCTGCGCCGGTGACCGCGACGCTCAAGACCACCAAGGCCGCACACGCCTCCGAGGCGGTGCGCAAACCCGAAACCAAAAACGTTCGACCCGTCAGCACTGCGCCCGGCCGCACCGCCACGGTCCCCCACGAACAACTCGACGCGCTGACCGGGGTCATCGCCCGCAAGTATCGGGTTTCCCGGCAGGCCACACGCGAATACCTGCGCCAGGCCTGGCGCGAAGCCAACCGCCACGGTATCGACCCGATGCTGCTGATCGCCGTGATGGCCGTCGAGTCCAGTTTCAATCCGGTCGCCGAAAGCCACGCCGGCGCTGTCGGCCTGATGCAGGTCATCCCGCGCTTTCATACCGACAAGTTCTCGGCCGACCACGAATCCGCACTCCAGCCGGACACCAACATCCGCATCGGCGCCAAGGTTCTGCAGGAGTACATCCACCGCGGCGGCGGCCTGATACCCGGGCTGCAGCTCTACAACGGTGCGTCCAACGACGAGAGCAACGCCTACGCCAACAAGGTGCTGGGCGAAAAAGCGCGGCTCCTGGCAGCGTTGAAGGTCGTTATCAGCAGGGCGTAGTTCCGGGTTCCGGCCCCTGGCCGCCTAAAAACCCTCCTGTTCGCGTCGACGGGCGGGCAAGGACACCCGCCCGATTTGCCGCCATGGCAGGTCCAGGTGCCCAAGAGTCCTCGCTTCACTGCAGATCGATCGTCAACTGCCCGCCGTTGGCGGCCGTCAGCGGCGACAACGAGGATTCGTCGCAGGCCTGCGGATTGAACTCCGTCGAGCACAGGTACACCGAGGCGTCCTGAGTCGTCGACACGCGAAACGCGAATCGGCGCAACATGCCGCGCACCGGCGCGACCGGCCAGCTGTTGGTGAAGATCGAATCCGCGCCCTTCGGCAGATAGAACTCGAACGCCGGGAGCGTCAGCCGCAGCGGATACCCGCCGCTGATCTGGGTTGCCGCGAAGTCGATCTTGAGCGGTAACTCTGCCGCGTCCGTCAGGTAGGCGAGTTGCACGTAGCCCGGCGCAGTCAGTTGGGCGACCGTGGCGACCGGCTTGGGCGGATTCGCGCTGCCGAAGCTCACCTTGATGTCCGCGAACACCGACCAGTCGCCGACCGGCTGCAGCGAATGGATGCCGGTCGACGAGTTGAAGCGGTAGTCGGTCGAATTCTCCAGCGCAACATACTGCGTTTCGGCGATGTTCCTGGTCGTGACCACCACCGCGTCCGCTTCCTCACCAAGCGCTCCGCGGAATACCACCTGCAGCGACACGTCGGTCGCGTTGATCGGTATCGGCGCCGACTGAAACGTGAAATCGATGGTTGCGGACGCGTCGGAGGCCAGCGTCGACAGCGGCTTCGCCTCCGACACCACGATTTCCTCCTCGGCAACGCGGCAACTGTTGCCGGCGAAATTCGCGCCACCCGGATCGCCCGAAAGATCCGCCCGGTAGCAGGCATTGCGGTGGAACTTGACCACCGCCACCAGCGTCCCAGGCCCCATCGTCTCGTCGGGTGTCGTGTTTTGCAGCTTCAGCTTGAGCCGGTCGAAGCCGCATGGACCAGCGCAGGTGGTCGCGCCGGCATCTTTCGCGGCGTACACCCCGCCATCCGGCAGACCGATCGCCATCGAGCCGCGGAAAAAATAGTCGATGAGGCCGGCGGAATACGCAACGGCACGGGGGAGGAGGAGGCGGGCCTGGTCCCGGTAGACATAGTGGTTGAGTGAGTACTGGTGCGTCGACGGCCGCATGAACTGGTCAAAGGCACCGCGGGTGGTGAGGACGGCGGTTTCGGTGAAAGTGGGGTTGAGGGTGTCGGGCACGGGGCCGGAGTAGAGGTCGAGGGCGCCTCGATCCACGCGCTCGTCACTTGCATTCCGAACCGACCCTGCGGGAATTCGGGCAACCCCGAGGGCGGCAGCGTTTGGAGCCGGAGACGCGTACCAGAACGCCTCTACCGAAAGCGCGTTGGTACCTGCCGAATAGAAACCACGGTTGCTGTAGTTGGCGAGGCCGGATCCTCCAAGACTGCTGGAACCCGTCGCTGCGGAATAATAGTCGCGATAGCCGTCGAAACGCGGAATCGGGTAGCCCTGAAACACCGGTTGCAGCACGGCAACATCTTCAATCTCTTCATGCCGAAGCCAATCGCGAAGCGCACGTTCACGCAATCGAAATTGCTTGGCGCCCTTGACCCTCGCCTCGACATAACTCTCGTAATAACTGCGATGCCCGCCAGCACACGCCGACCCGACGCACCCCAGTCCGGCATGCGCATCGTTGCGCGTGTGCTGCGGTTGCGCCATGTCCTGCAACAGGTGTACGGCACTCCCCAGGGAACGGAAGACCGTGGCCCAGTAAGCGATGCGCATTGCCTCGCGGGTCGGGATACCGGCGCTTGCTTCAAAGGAAAGGTCGGTCAGGAAGCCTGAAGCCGCGGCGGTGCCCGGCGCGTGCTTGAGCGTGGAGGCGCGCCACATCGCCTCGCGCGCCATGCCGATGCTGAAACCATTGGCGCTGCCATAGATATCGCCGGACCCGTCGATGGCCCAATCCGGCGCGCGAGTGCCCAGGACCCTGGTCGCCACCGTCAGCGACCGATTGTTGTAGGGATCGAAAAAATGGTGCAGCACGCGCGCGAATGGTCCCCAGGGTTCGTCCTGTGGCGTGTTCTCCTCCTCGCCAGGATCGAAGGGGACGTCGTCCTCGCGTATGGCGCCGAGCATCAACCAGGCGGGGAGCGACGGGAGTATTGGCTTGATCCCGCTATTCCGGTTGGCGTCAAAGATTTTGCCAACCGCAAACTGTTCGTAGCCCTCCGGATAGATCGACCGCACCTCCGCATCCCCCCGTGCCATGTCGATGTAGGCGGCACCCAGGAAATCCGCGCGGTCGCTCAGTCCCAGCTGTTGCAGCAGGACGGAGCCTTCGTCACCGGGAACGGGCATCGGGAACAGCCTGGACGCGACAACTGCCTCGCGCGTCAGTGCCGCATGCGTGGACAACTCGTAACATGACGCTTGTCGCCCCGAAACGGTCAACAACGCCAATACGACGATAAGGAATTGCGCTTTGATCATGTCGTCATTTCCCAGTTGTCCGGAATTTCTCGGTTCGCCAGAGCGCTCTTTCCAGCGAGCCGCGGGCTCCGGAGATCGCGGCTTGGCTGTCGCCAAGCTCGATCTGCTCGGCCAGGATAGCCTCGATGAACGGTGCGAGCCCAGGTGTTGTCTTGGCCGGTCCCCCGCATTCGGTCTGGAAAATACGCAGCATTTCCAGACGTTCCTCCCGTGCGCCTCCCGATCTGCGCAAATGCACGTTGCTCAGCCGGCCCGACGCCGTCAATGCCTCGTCCTCGGATTCATAGATTTCCGGTTCCAGTCCAACGGATTGTCCGTTCAGGTTGTTTTCATCCCACTTGAGGATGGATACGCGCCACTTCCCGCGCAACGATTTGTCGGGAACAACCGCCCTCGATTTGTTTCCCCGGTCATACCCCCGCTTGTACGCCTCCATCAGCGTTCCGCCCGCAGCAACATCGATCGGAAACACAAACCAGCCGCCGGCGTCGGAGATCGCGGACTCGGCGCGGTTGCAACTGGAACCGCCCCAGGCGATGCCGCCGAAATAGCGCGCGACGACAATGGCTCCGGCGATCGGCTCGCCGGTGTCCTGGTCGACGACGCGGCCGCGCGTTTCCGTGGGGGTGGTCACGTGCAGCCACGCCGCGCCGGCAAGCGCAACGGCCGCCAGCGCGAGGGCGAGCTGCCGCCAGGCACGAGGCTCGAGCATCACATTCCCTCCACTCGCCATAGACCATCGCCTCCACGGATCAGGTAGAGCATGTAAAGCTGGTCGCCGTCAGCCGTGGGACGCAACAGGGTCAGTTCCGCCCAATCCTCCGCGACCACGCCATCGATCGGCGTGCCGAGCTGCGCGGCGACCTCGGGCAAAGGAACGGCGAGGTCGGCGAATACCTGCGCGTAACGCGCCTGGACATCACCGACGAACATGCGCAGCGCGCCGCTTGCGTTGCCGGCGCCGAGGCGATCGAGCATCGTCCGGTAGACGTCGACAACCCGGTACGCGAGTTCGTCGCGACCCAGCGCCTTGACCTTGCGCCTGGCGCTGTAGATCACGGCGCCGTCGGCGTCGAACACCCGCACGGCAACGGTGTACACGCCGGGATTCGGGTAATTCAGTTCGACCACGGCCTCGTCCTTGGCCAGATCGGTCAGGACGAGGTCGGGCACACCGTCGTCCTGGGTGTCGATCTCGATCCGCTGGAACCCGACGTTGCCGCGGTTGACGATGCGCAGCTGCGTGGCGAACGGCGCGAGCCCCTCGGCCTCGTCGACGCGCACATCGAACGGCGCCACCCCCACGCTGGAAATGGCGATGGTACGGACGATGGGCGGCGCGTCCAGCGTGTTGAGCACAACGGTCACGGAATTGACCCCCGGCTTCAGGTACACGTTATCGGCGAAGAAGCGGCCATTGCGATCATGCGACGCCCGCCGCCCGTTGACAATGACTGCCGCATTGGGTGGTGCCTGCACGCTGCCGCCGACCGACGCGTTGTCGTCCGCGACACTGCCGCCGTCCACACCCGAATCAAAGGTGATCGCGGGCGTGGCGAGCACGGAAACATCGACCGGTGCCGATGACACCCAGGTGCCGCCGCTGTCGCGCATGCGGGCATGAAGCCTGTGGTTACCGGCGGGTGCCCCGGCCCAGACCATGACCCAGGGTGCGGCGACCCGGCTGCCCAGCAGGATGCCATCGCCGTAGAACTCGACCTGGGCGACCGCACCGTTAGCCGAGACCGGGCTCGCGGTGATGCGGATATCTCCGGGTGCCACGAAATTCTGCCCGGGGTGGGGCTCGACGACGGCAACGGCGACATCGGCGACCTGGACGCTCACCGGCAACATGCCCTGGAAACTGCCATCTGCGGCGTATCCGCGCACCTCGACTGCGTGATTGCCAACGGTGGCACCATTCCAGATCAACCTGGCGCTGGCGACCGTCGGGCTGCCAGCGACGTTGACACTTCCGAGCACGGCGCCGTCCACCAGAAAATCGATGCGCGCCACGCCCTGGCGCAGTCCGACTCGTCCGACCAGCTCGACGGGCACATCCGGCCCCACCGCGGCGCCGACGACCGGAGCAAGCAACTCGGCAAATTCGTTGGCGCGGACTTCTATGGTGCGCGGCAGCGACGTGACATATCGGGAATTGCTGTCGTAATACGCCGAGGCATACAGAACATGCGTGCCAACCTTGTCCGTATTCCATGTCGCGGCGAACGGTGTCTGCTGCGACCAAGTCGCCTCGGCGGTTCCCGCGTAATACTGGACGCTCGACAGGCGAGCCGGCTGGTCGGTGGTAATTGCCATCGGGATCGCCGCGGGAGCCACGAATACCTGACCGTCTTCGGGACTGGACAGCGCGACGGCGGGCGCCGCCGCGCCGGACCCGGTGACGTTGACCACGACCGGGAGCGACGAGACAGGCGCCGCGAACGGCACGTGCACGATCGCCCGCAGCACGTGCTGACCTTCGCTGAGCGGCGACGTGTAGACATAGGGTGGAGAGGTTCGCGTAGCCCGTACATAGGGCCCGTCGACAAAGTCGACCTGCGCGATCGGTCGGTCAGGCGACACGACGTCCACGGTCATGGTGACGGGACTGGTCGTCGTGAATGACGAATTCGGTACCGGGCTGGTCAGAACGATCGCGGGCGCGCGCGGCGCGATGGCCACGCTGACGAATACCGGTTTCGATTCGGCAACGGCACCTCGGTCGTCGGTGACCTGCGCGGTCAGCACGTGCAGGCCCGGGTTCGCCGCGAGAATACCGGCGAAAGGCGAACCCGCCGACGAAGCGAACCACCAGCCGTTGTCGAACACGCGAAGCTGCGAGACCGCGCCTTCAGCGTCCGAAGCCTGCGCCGACACGGCGATGTCGGCGCCATAGCCGAAGTTGTAGAACACCTGCGCGTGCACCGGTGCGGTCACTGCGATCTGCGGTGGAGAGTTCGGCGCGGCGACCCTGATGGCCACCGGATCGGATTCCACCATGAACCCTTCGGCATCGGTCAGTCGTGCGATCAGGTTGCGCGCGCCGGCAGAAACGTCGCGCCACACGCCGACGTACTCGCCGTCGGCGCCGTTCGGAGCCGAGAGCGTGCCGACCACGACGCCGTCGGCGACGAATTCGACCATGGCGCCGGAGTCGCTACCGGTCTCCCCGACAATCGAGGCACGCATGACTATCGTCGCGGGCGCATCGAATACCGCGGGACCGCCGCTGCCAACTTCGCCGGGGGCCAACAAACGGATCTGACGCTGCGGCGCCTGGAGAATCCGGACCCTCACCGGATCCGACGCTCCGATCTCTCCGCTGTCGTCGGTTGCTTCGGCCCAGAGAAAGTAGTCATACAGTGGACCGTAGGGATCGGTGTGCGGCACCGCTGGCCAAATCGCTTGATACGGTGGACTCGTGAACTCGGCCAGCAGCACCGGGATGTCGTCGGGCGAAGGGTTGGGCATCATGTAGATTCGCAACGACACGATCCGGCCGTCGGCGTCGACCGCCGTTGCCTCCAGCGGTATATCGGGCGGCGCGAGCGAAGTGATCGTCTGCTCATTCGTCGGCGTAACCAGCGTGACCACGGGAGGCTGGTTGGCGGAGAGGGTCACCGTCACGGGAGGCGAAGTGGTGATCGCACCCTTGTCATCGGTGGCGAGCGCGGTGAGGACGATGGTTCCCGTGCCGAAGGCGGTGTTCACGCTGTACGGCGCCGACGTGTCGGTCGCAAAGCGAAAGTTCCCGATCCCGTCGTTCGCGTAGAACTCGACTTTCTTGACCGTGCCGTCGGCGTCGCTCGCCGTCGCCGTTATGGTTATTGGCGTGCCGGAAACAAATTGCATGCCGCTCAATGGAGCGGATATGGCCACGACCGGTGGCAGGTTGGCGCTGACCGTGACTGAAACTGCCGAGGACGTGGTGGCCACGCCGAGGTTGTCGGTCGATTTCACCGTCAGCGTGTGCGTCCCTAGCGGCGGATTGGCCCAGTTGTAGATGTACGGCGAGGACGTGTCCTTGCCCAGCAGAACGCCATTGCTGAAGAATTCCACCTTGGCGATCGTGCCGTCGGGGTCGGACGCACTGGCCTTGATGGTGATCGTGGCCGGCATGACGAACCTGGCGCCTGTCGCGGGCGAAGTGATCCTGGCGGTCGGCGGCTTGGTGACCTTGACCGTCACGATGCTCGACGTGGTAACTGCACCCAGCGCGTCAGTCGCCCTGGCAGTCAGCTGGTACGTGCCAGCGGCGACGTTTGACCACGCATGAGTGAATGGAGCGACGGCGTCGGTGGCGAGCCTGGTCGTTCCGGAAAGGAACTCGACCTTGGCGATGGCACCATCGGCGTCGGACGCGGTCGCCGCGAGGTTGATGGTGGCGGGAGCCCGGTGCGTGCTGTTGTTGGCCGGTGCCGTGAGCTTGACCGTCGGCAGGGCGTTCGCCTCCCTACGCATCCGGCCAGGCGCGGTTGCCTCTGCTCCCGTCAAATCGACGATGACCGCTTCGGAGGCCACCCCAAACGCGTCCACCAGAACGGCGGCGAGTTCACTGCCGCGCAGGCGCAATTCGGACGAGTTCGCCGAAACGATGGATTCCGGGTCGGGGATCCGATCGAATTCTGCCGACACGTCGTTGCCATCGACCAGCGCATGCAGTCGCATGCTCTCGAGATTGCGACGATCTACCGTACAGAGTGTCAAACCGCAGGTCCGGCCAAAGCGCAGGCTGACATCGGGCCAGGTGCGCTCGACGGTCAGGGCCGGTCGCAACAGAGGAGGCGTTATGCTGATGCCGCGCACCGATCCGCCGGGAACGAGGCGCGACCATTGCAGCGACTGCCGGTTGAGAAGGGATAGCCCTGCGCCATCGCCTGCCCACGCGATCGGCACGCCGGATTCCGGAGCCAGCACCAACGGTGACGGCTCTCCTGGCGGCATGGACCAGGTGTCCAGCATGCGGGCGTTGCGGTCATAGGTGGTCACGCCCGTGGCAGAAAGCACCCATAACGCCCCATCGAGCGCATCGATCCCTGCGGCATGGACGGATGGCGGCAGCGCTACCGATACTCGCGCCTCCAGACCCCGAAGAACGTCGAGTTGGATCGCCTCCTGATCGAGCACCACCCAGAGATAGCCACCGGCGCGGTCGAGCAACAATGACCGCACGGGCGCGGCTCCCGACGGCGATTCGGCGCGCCACGCACGCCGCAGCTCGCCATCGGCGTCGTACTGAACGACACCCTGCGCAGATGCAATCCAGACCGCATCCGGTCCGCCGACCACGACGTCGGCGATCGTCTCGTCGTGACTCCAGCCTGCGACCGGCGTCCCATCCGCAGCGAATCGCGACACAAGTTTGCCGCGGGCGAGCCATGCACCCGATCCTTCCGCGTCTCCGGTAAGTAGGGCCGGTGCCGACACGCCTGCTTCCACATCGGCAAGCCGAACGTCGACAGCCACGGTCAGGTCGTCCAGCAGGCGTTGCAGACGGTTGCCACGGACGATCCACACGCCGGTCACTGTGTCAGCGGCGAGTGCGGCCACCGGCGTGTCGCCGGGTAGCGAAATCAATGCGCCGGTTTCCCGCGAAATTCGACTGACCGTCGCGCCATCAGTGAACCAGACGCTCCGCGCGGCATCCGCCGACGCCAGCGCTGCGACAGCAAGACTCGCAATGGCGAAGCAGATGCGTGAAAGGGTTCTCACGGGCAGGTTCCCGCCTGATTGACCGGCAGCAAAATGTCGTGCGACGCATAGCCGTCGAAGTGGCCGGGGCCCGTGTACGAGGCCCGCAACTGCCGGACTCCGGGCGCAGCGGCAATGCTGACGCGCGCCTCGTTGTCACGTACGGCCGAAGTGCCCACTACCGCACCATCGACATGGAAGGCAACGGTTCCCGTGTCGTAGGCCGCGGCGACTCGCGACGTCACCGTCAGCGCCCGGTCGGCGCAAGCGGGCACCGGTTCGACTTCCACGTCCAACGGCAACCATTGCGGCGCCAGCCGCTGCAGCGTTCCGCTTCGATCGACAACAAGCACATGTCCCCAACGGTCACGCGCCATCGCCTGAACGCCGGTGCCCGCGAAACTGGTTGAGTAGGCAACGCTGCGGCCGTCTGCCGTGAGGACCTGCAGCAACTGCCCGCCGGACTGGTTCGGCTCCAGCGCGTTGCTGCTCGGTTTCACATCGCGGGTGACGAGGTCGGTCCTGCCGGCAACAACGACATTGCCGACGCCATCGAGCACAATTCGCAAGGGCGAGAATTCGTTGTCGCGGCCGCAGTTGTCGAGTTGGCCGCCATCCGCCGGCACATAGCCGGAGAACACGATCTGCCGACCGTCAGGGGTGAGCTTGGCGACGAAGCCGACCTCCGGTGTGGCGATCATGCACTCGGGAACGACCCAGGGAAAGCCGCCAAAGGCGCCCTGCAACGGAAAATCGCGCGACGAGGTCTTGCCGCCGACGTAGACGGCGCCGGCGTGATCGACCGCGATACCGGTGCCACGGTCCCAACCACTGCCGCCGAGCCGTGCCGCCCAGACCAACGCACTCCCGGTCGAGTTCAGCTTGGCGACGAACACATGTGAAGCCGTCGACATCAGCGGACCATCACCAGCGTAGATCGTCGGTGACGTCGGGCCACGATTCACGGCGCCAGCCGTCGCCGCGAGACCAGGCTCGGCCTGTCCGGTCACGTACGCGTTGCCGAGCGCGTCCACCGCGAGCGCGAATCCGGTGGGGTCGAAATGGCTGGACGAGCCGTTGCCGCACGCTTGTCCGGCAACACCGGCAGCGCCCAGATAGGTCGCATAGAGCACCTGTTGGCCCGATGGGTCGAGCCTGGTCACATAAGGCGCCACGCAACCGACCGCGACGCTCGACATCGGAAACGCCGCGCCGCCAGTCGTCACCAGACCGTGGCCGGCACTGCCGGTCAGGTAAATGTTTCCGGCAGGATCGAGCGCGATGGCACCCACCCGCCGGATCGCCGGGTCGAGCGCTGTGGAAAGACGCGTCACCACGCCGGTCGGACCCACCCGGAAAACATGTTTGCGATCCGTCGTGGCCTGATAGACGCCGCCGGTGACCGGGTAATCGCGCGTGCCGTCGTAGGCAACAAGATACGCGTTGCCGCTGGCGTCCACCGCCAATCCACGCGCCTCGTCGCTGGTGAATCGACGCGAGCGCGCATCGTCCGGAGCAGCAGTCGGTGCGCCGACTGCCGCGACGAAGGTCGGCGTGACCCGCAGCGCGTCGATTCTCGCCACGAACCGCAGGCCCATGCCACCGTTGGTCAGCGTCGAAGTCGAAAGGCCCGGAAAATCATAGCTGCCCACGACACCGGAAATCCAGGCGTTGCCATCCGCGTCGAGCGCCAGGTCGGTGGTCCGATCGTGTCCGGTTCCGTGCTGCGAAACCACGGATGCAATCAGGAATGCGGTGTCGGTTGCGTTCGCAGGCGCGACGGGAAATCCGCTCAATGTCAGCGCGAACACCAGCACCACGTACCGTACTCGGATCGTCAGCATTTTCCGGAACCGACTCATCTCGACATTCCTTTGCGAATGCGCCGTCGCGCAACCACGCCGTGCACGACTGCTTCGCCGCGTTGACGACGTGTTCTCGACAATACGCATCGCAGAATTGCGCGCACCTGTCAGAAATGACAGGTCGTCCGAACCAGTCTGCGCGCCGGTGTACGATGACGCGCATACGACCAACAGCCGATGCATCGCGTCGCGAAGAGCGAATGCCTCAGGAAACCGAGCCGATGACCCACCCCGACCAGGTCGACTACCTCTCCGGCAAGACCCGCCTCTTCGGCATCGTCGGCCACCCGATCGAGCAGGTGCGCTCGCCGGAAATGGTCACCGCCGAAATGAAACGCCGCGGCATGGACGCGATCCTGCTGCCGCTGCATGTGCTGCCGGATGATTTCGACACGGTGCTGCCGCAGCTGCTGCGGCTGGCCAACCTCGACGGACTGGTGTTTACCATCCCCTACAAGCTGCGCGCCTGTGCGCTGGCCGACGAATTCGGCGCGGAAGCGCGCGTTGTCGGCGCAATCAACCTGCTGGCGCGCGGCAAGGACGGCCGCTGGCGCGGCGACATCTTCGACGGTATCGGTTGCGTGGAGGCTTTTCGGCGCCGCGGCCTGCCGCTGACCGGCAAGCGGGTGCAGTTGCTCGGTGCCGGCGGTGCGGGCGCGGCGATCGCTGCGGCGGTGGCCGGAGAACGGCCCGCCGTGCTGCGGATCCACGACGTCGACATTGCCCGAGCGCAGGACATCGCGCATCGGGTCGAAACCGCGCATCCGGGCGTGCCGGTGCACGCGGGCGAGGCAAAGCTCGACGGCATCGACGTGCTGATCAACGCCACGCCGGTGGGCATGCTCACCGACTCGCGTCTCCCGCTTGCGATCAAGACGCTGCCATCGACGCTGGTGGTGATGGACGCCATCGTCAAGCCCGAGCGTACGCCGCTGCTGGCGCTGGCCGAGGACTGCGGCTGCACGACGGTCCATGGCCGCGAAATGATGCGCGGGCAGATCGCGCGGATGGTGGACGCGTTCGCGGCAGGGTAGAACCAGGCGAGTTGCATCGCCATTTTTGATCAAGACCATCTGCTCACGCTCAATACCAACGACCTGCCGATACTCAAGGATTCGCCTTGTCTCGGGGTCGACATCCAGCCGCTGTTCCTCGATCCGCAGAACGGTGCATGGGTACTCTGCGCGATCTTCGCACCCCAAACGAGAGGGAACTCGCGTGAACGACTTTGCCGAAAGGATCGTCTACATCACCGGCGGCGCGAGCGGGATCGGTCTCGAAGCGGGCAGGGAACTCGCGGTACTCGGCGCGCATCTCGTCATCCTCGACTACAACCCGACCGACGCGTCACTGAAGGCGGTGGAGGATGCCCGCCTCTCACCCAAGCAGCGTGTCGCGCGGTACAAGCTCGACATCTCCGTCCGGCAGGACGTGATCGACACGGTGGCGAAGGCGGCATCCGAATTCGGTCCGCCGGACATCGTGATCAATTCGGCCGGCATCGCGATCAGCGGCGAGTTTGCGGACCAGTCGATCGAGAGCTTCGATCGCGTGATGCAGGTCAACCTCTATGGCAGCCGACACATCTGCGAGGCGGTGCTGCCGACCATGCGCGAGCGCAAGGCCGGGCAGATCGTGCTGATTGCATCGATGGGCGGCTACGTCGCGATCTACGGTTACACTAACTACAGCACCTCCAAATTCGCGGTGCGCGGCTTCGCCGAGGCGCTGCACTACGAACTCAAGCCTCTCGGCATCACCGTGCAGTGCCTGTGCCCGGGCGAGGTCGACACGCCGATGGTCGCGGCCGAGCGCAGTTCCATCCACCCTGCGACCTGGGCGCAGAAGAAGCTGGGCCAGGTATGAAGTTGGCCTGGTGATCGGCAACCCTGAGGTCTTGCACACCAGCGCGAAAACTCTGCCCGCCAAGACCAGTCACAACACTTGAACCGGAGACGACCCCAATATGAAACCAGCCAGACGCCGAATCATTCAACTTGCGCTCGCGGGCGCCGTCGCCACTGTAGCCGGCTGCGGCAAGACAGGCGATGCGATCTCCACCGCCGAGAAAACCGACAAGAAGAAAGGCGTCGCCTCGCCTGGCATCGAAGCGATCAAGGCCATCGCTGAGGAGGGTTTCATCTACGGCCTGCCGATCGTGATGAACTACGCGGTCATGTACGAGTACGCGATCGACAAGGACTCGGGCCAGTACAAGGCGCCGTTCAACCGGATCAAGAACGAAGCGCGTGTGTTCACCTACAAGGACACCGCCATCGTCACCGCCAACAGTGACACGCCCTATTCCTTCCTGTGGCTGGACCTGCGTGCCGAGCCCATGGTGATCTCGGTACCGCCCGTGGACAAGGACCGCTATTTTTCCGTGCAGCTGGAGGACGGCAACACCTTCAACTAAGGCTACATCGGTACGCGCTCGACCGGAAGTGATGGTGGCGACTTCCTGGTTGTCGGACCTGCGTGGAAAGGAGAGACCCCGGCCGGCATCAAGAAGGTCTTCCGTTCCTCGACGCAGTTCGCGCTGAGCGGATTCCGCACCCAGCTGTTCAATCCCGCGGACATGCCCAATGTCGTGAAGATCCAGGCCGGATACAGGGCGCAGCCGCTTTCTGCCTTCCTCGGCCAGCCGGCGCCGGCCGCCGCGCCTGCGGTCGATTTCCCCAGGATCGACAAGGCGATGGTCAAGACCGACTTCTTCGACTACCTCGATTTCGCGCTGCAATTTGCACCTGCGGGGCCCGAAGAGCTGGCGATTCGGGCGAAGCTGGCCAGCATCGGCATCGGCCCGGGCAAGACATTCGACTTCAAGGACCTGTCGGACGAGCACAAGGTCGCAGTTGCCCTGGGCATGAAGGCGGGTGCGGAGAAGATCGAAAAGTATCTGGCGACCGAACGGAAATCCATCAACGGCTGGAAGATCAGTTCGTTCTTCGGCGATCGCGAATTCTTCAATGGCGACTGGATGCTGCGTGCCGCAGGTGCCAAGGCCGGCATCTACGGCAATGATGCCGCCGAAGCCGCCTACCCGATGTCCCGCGAAGATGCCACCGGGGCGGTGCTCGATACCGGCAAGCACCAATACACACTCGCTTTCCCAGCGAGGCAATTCCCGCCGGTGAACGCCTTCTGGTCGGTGACCATGTACGACGGCAAGAGCCAGCTGCTGATCGAGAATCCGATCAACCGCTATCTCATCAATTCACCGATGCTGCCAGGCCTGAAGAAGAATGCCGATGGAACGCTGACGCTCTACATCCAGAAGGATTCACCAGGCAAGGACAAGGAAGCCAATTGGCTGCCGGCCCCTGACGGTCCGGCCTACCTGGTCATGCGCCTCTATTGGCCCAAGACCGAAGCCCCGTCCGTCCTCCCCATCGGGAATGGCACCTGGCAGCCGCCGGGTATCGTGAAGGTAAAATGAACACGATCATGAAACTCCCGGCGCGGAATCATCCGGGAACATCGGTTCACGCCTTCTCACCAAACCAACCTCACCACCATGTTCACCCGGGCTGGCCCGCGAATTCCGCTGGAAGTCCAAAATCGGAACCCATAAATCGATGAAAGTGCCTGACATCATCACCCTCATGACGGCGCTTGCCGCCTTCGCGCTACCCCTGACCGTGCAGGCGGCCGAGGTTACGCCGGCCGAAGCGCGCGCCATCGCCAGGGAGGCCTACATCTACGGCTATCCGCTGGTGGACAGCTACCGCATCCAGTACGCCTACTTCGTCGACAAGGCCGACAAGTCGTACAAGGTGCCGTGGAACCAGCTCAAGAACACGCCCGCGGTCTATACGCCGGCGGACACGGCGATCCAGACGCCCAACTCGGACACGCCCTATTCGTTCGTGGGCCTGGACCTGCGTGCAGAGCCGATGGTCATTTCCGTGCCGGAAATCGAGAAGAAGCGCTACTTCAGTCTCCAGTTCATCGATGCCTACACGTACAACTTCGCCTATGCCGGATCGCGCGTCACCGGCAACGGCGCCGGCAGCTTCCTGATCGCCGGGCCGAACTGGAAGGGCAAGGCGCCCAAGGGCATCAGGAAAGTGATCCGCTCGGACACCGAATTCAACTTCGTCCTCATTCGCACGCAGCTCTTTGATCCGGCCGACATCGACAACGTCAAGAAGATCCAGGCGCAATACCATGTGCAGCCCCTGTCCGCCTTCCTCGGCAAGCCCGCGCCTGCAGCGGCGCCGGCTGTCGACTGGGTCAAGCCGCTGACCAAGGATGAAGAGAAGACCTCGCTGGAATTCTTCAACATCATGAACTTCGTGCTCGGCTACAGCCCGACCGTGCCGAGCGAAGTGGACCTGCGCAAGCGTTTCGCCAGGATCGGTGTCGAGGGCGGCAAGACCTTCGACCCGGCCAAACTCTCGCCGGAGATGAAGACTGCCATCGAACAGGGCCGGACCGATGCCTGGGAAGCCTTCGCCGGTGAAGTCAAACTCATGGACGAGGGCAAAGTAACCTCGGGCGACGTATTCGGTACCCGCACGTACCTGAAGAACAACTACCTGTACCGCTGGCTCGCCACCGTCGGCATCTACGGCAACTCGAAGCAGGAGGCGATGTATCCGGTCTATCGGGTGGATTCGCAGGGGCAAAAGTTGAGCGGTGCCGATCGTTACGTCCTGCGCTTCGCGCCGGGGCAGCTGCCGCCCGTCAATGCCTTCTGGTCGTTGACCATGTATGACCTGCCGCAAAGCCTGCTGGTGGCCAACCCGATCAACCGCTACCTGATCAATTCGCCGATGCTGCCGCAGCTGAAGCGCGACGCCGACGGCGGGCTGACGCTCTACATCCAGAACGAGTCTCCCGGCAAGGACAGGGAAGCCAACTGGCTGCCCGCACCGAAAGGGCCATTCGCCATGTACATGCGTCTGTACTGGCCCAAGCAAGCGGCGTTGGATGGCAAGTGGAAGGCGCCGCCGTTGAAGAAGCCATAGCGGGCAAACGAATCGGGCAACCAGGTACGCAGGAAGCTCGCGCCGTCGCATTGGATGTTCGCCGGTCGGGAGGCCAACCCTACCTGTGCGGATCAACCCGCATGAGCGTTCCTGCGCGATGTGGACACCGGGTGCTACGGCGAGTCGCGGCGGCCCTGCTGCCTCGGAGGTGCTACGACACCGCCGGCCGGCGGCCAAAAATGTCGCGCACCGCGCGGCCGCTGAACCACGCCCATGGAATCAGCATACCGCTCGACGCCTTGTACTCAGCCCAACCGGGATGACGAGAAATCGACGCGTCCTTCTGGTACATGTTCGGAAGAAACACACAAATCGTCGCGTAGGCGACCACCGCCCACGCCAACCAGTGCGCGGCGAGAAATGCGTAGGCGGAGTACAGCATGATCTCGCCAAGGTAGTTGGGATTACGCGTGTACCGGAACATGCCACTGGTGATCAGTCCCTTGCGGAACTTGAGGGTGAAGTGGCGCTGGCAGTCGCCCGCGGTCATCATCACCACGCCCAGGGTATGCAATGCGACCGCGAAGAAGAGGTCGAATCCGGTCGTCGTCGCGGGCTGGGACATGAACACCCAGGGAATGATCCAGTAGGGAACGCCGATGATCGCGTAGAGCATCACGCCGCCGCCCACGCTCACCCGAGTCTCGAGCCGGTCGTCGCGGAAGCCGAAGTCCTTGAGCAGCCAGCAGTAGCCGTAGATGCCATGCAGAGCGAGGTAGATCCATGCCGCAGCGTCGAAACGATCATAGAAACGCATCATCCCGTAGACCACGAGGATCGTGATGTACTTATGCACGTTGACGGCCCAGGCGATACGAATTCTCCGTGGCCCCGGGAAATCCCACACCAACCGCCGCTGCACCTCGCTGAAAAATGCCGCCCACGCCGGAACGGTTGCCCGCATCGCTTTCTCCTCACAAGCCTCTCGCCTGCTTTGTGAGTCAGCCTATTCTTTGCAGCGAAGGCTGGCAAGGATCGAACCCGGGCGAGCGGCAGGGCGCTCTTTGCCTGACAGGATCGGAAATGTTTTCCCGCGGCTGCATCCTGCCGGTCAAGGTCCGCTGTGGAGCGCCACGCGGCACGACCGGAGTAGGCCCAACTCGACCCGATCGTCGCCGGTCGCAGTTCGACCCGGTGCCAACCTTCAACAGGCGTTGAATCGACGTTCCGTCAGCAAACCGATGCAGGCACGAGTGAGCGCCCGTTGACGTACGCGTCGCCCGTGGTCACGCCGTGAAGGCCGAACAGCGCGCCCAGCGCCTTCTGGTAGGCGCAGTTGCCCATCCACATGCTGTTATTGTGGCCGCCGTTCTCGATCAGCAGCAGGTGCTTGGGCGTCGGCGCAGCGTTGTAGAGTGCCTTGGAGAAGCGCGCCGGAATGAAGCGGTCGCCGGCGCCGTGCACAACCAGCACCGGGATGTCGATGTTCCTGATCTTCTCGATGGAGTCGAATTTCTGGGTGAGAATCAAACTGGTCGGCAGCCAGTTCCAGGTCAGCTCCGCGGCGACGTCGGCGAGTGTGGTGAAGGTCGACTCGATGATCAGTCCGCGCGCCTGCGGCCCCTTGCCGGCGAATTGCGCGGCGAGGTCGATGGCCACCGCGCCGCCCAGCGAGTGACCATAGATGAAGCGGCGCGACGGGTCGGGTTGCTGCTGCGCGAGCCATGCCCAGCCGACCCGCGCGTCCTCGTACACCGTGGTCTCGGAAGGCAGGTCGCCGTCACTCTTGCCGAAGCCGCGGTAGTCGATGGCAAACACCGAAAACCCGAACTGGCGCAGCTGTTCGATCCGCCGCAGATGGCCGGTGAGGTTCCAGCGGGCGCCGTGCAGATAGAACACGACCGGGGCGCCGGGATCGGCGTCGGGCCACCACCAGGCGTGAATGCGCGGCGCGTCCGGCGCGTCGCCCACCGGCAGGTAGAGCTCCTGCACGTCGTTGGGCAAGCCGGCAAACCAGCCGGCATCGGCCTTGACCACGCGGAAGGTGAGTTCGCGTTCCTTGTGCTCGAGGCTGACGCAGCCCGTGCCCAACCCGGCTACCAGCAGCAGCCCGGCGACGAGGCGCAGAACGACGGTTCGGTTGGCGGACATGGCAGGATTGTTATTGGACACCGGGTTCAACTGCGATTACCGTGCCAGTCGGGTCGGCAACCGCCCGATTCCGACCGGCGGTCGATTCGAAGATAACCAGACCACGCGCGCGCCGCGCAGTTCCCGTACCGATCATCCGCGACCAGACACAATTCGTCCTCCCTTCGCCTTTTGCCCATGCCCCCCATTACCACCGCCCTCCTCGTCGCCAACGTCGCGCTGTTCCTGTTGCAGACGCTGATACCGGCACTCGCCGGACCATTCGCCTTGTGGCCACTCGGTACCGGCCGCGTCAGCGGCGGTGTTTTCGACTTCCAACCGTGGCAACTGCTCACCTATGGCTTCCTGCACGCGAATTTTTTGCACCTCGCGGTCAACATGTTCGCGCTCTACATGTTTGGTGGCGCGATGGAACTGGTGGTGGGACCTCGCCGTTACCTGACCTACTATCTGGTGTGCGTCGTCGCTGCCGCCATCGCCCAACTTGCCGTGGCAGGTCTGCTTGGTGATTTCTATCCGACGGTCGGCGCCTCCGGCGGAGTTTTTGGATTGCTGCTGGCCTATGCAGTGTACTTCCCGCACAACCGCGTAACGCTCCTGTTTCCGCCCATCCCGATCAAGGCGCGGACCTTCGTGGTGCTCTACGCCGCGCTCGAGCTGTTCCTCGGCGTCACCGGCACGCAGGCCGGCGTCGCACACTTCGCGCATCTGGGCGGGATGGTGGGTGGTGCGATCATGCTCTACAGCTGGCGAGCGAAGGGCCGGGGTCGGCGCTGACCGTCGCGTCCTGCCCCGAAGCATTTGGCGTGCCGGCACCGAACAAGGCGCGCACGATTCCAGCCAGCACATCGTCTGCGAAATCCGCGCGATCGGCGGTTGAACCTTGACGATACCTATTCGAAGTGCGAGGCTGGCCGGTCAGAGCAGCCGGATGAGATAGAAGGAACACCAAAATGCATATTGCAAACCTTACGCTGCGCGCTTCCAGGTGGCCGGCGGTTGTGTGCCACAAGATTCGCGCCTTCGCCACCGCGCTCCTGATCGCGCCACTGCTGGTGGCCGGTCCGGTGCAGGCCGCGGGCCAGCTCGATGGCAACGAAGACTTCAAACTGCTCGCCGCGCTGGGCTTCGAGGAAGCCGTCGACGGCGCACATCCGGAGGGTAATCAGCTCAACAGCTATGCGTGGTCGATGGCCTGGTTCAAGGGCAAGCTGTACGTGGGTACCGGCCGGTTCGAAACCGACGGCACATTCAGCAGCCTGCCGACGATGCGCGCGCAGATCTGGGCCTACACCCCAGGCGGTACCGGCGGAGCTTCCGGTACCTGGGAAGTGGTTCTGGAATCGCCAATGGGTTTCATTTCGCCTCGGGATTTCGGGTACCGCTGGATGACCAAGTGCACGTTCAATGGTGTCGAGCATTTGTTCATTTCCACCATCGGCTGGCAGCAGGGCAACATCCTGCGCACTACCGACGGCGTCAACTTCACGCCGCTGTCGCGGATCGGAATTCCCACGGGCACCGTCGGCTTTCGCTCCATGGTGTGCTTCGACGAGCCCAACGGTCGCCGGGTGCTGGTCACTTCGTCCGTGGGGACCGGCGGTGACGCCACGACCTTCGACTCCGATTCCTCGGATTCGCCGATTGCGCTCGTCAACGACAATCCCGCCGGTGCCGGACAGTGGCGCAACTACAGCCCGTTCAAGATGGGCGACCCTGACAACAATGCTTTCTTCACGATGTACGCGTTCGGCGGCAATCTCTACGCCGGGGTCACCAACAAGATCAGCGGCGCGCAGCTATGGCGAACGCCGGGCTGCACGCGTGGCAGGAGCTACTGCGAACCGACCTGGACCAAGCTCATCGACCGGGGCGGAGGCCGCAAGTTGCGTTCCGACGGTCTCGCGCTCAATGCCGGCATTTCGGACATGATGGCCCACAATGGCGACCTCTACCTGGCGCTCAGCACCGCGGTTCTGGTGACGCCCACCACCGCGGAAATGTGGCGCCTGCGTCCGGACGACACGTTCGAGGTCCTGGTCGGCGAAGCGCGGCTGCAATACGGCGACGACCCCGATCTCGCCTCCGGCAACAAGAGCTACCCCGCCAGTCTGCGCTGCGGCCAACCGCTCGAGGACATCGACGGCATCGGCGGCGCCAACGACTGCCCCCCGACGTCGCGACGCGGCGCCGGGTACGGCACGCCGGGGACTGCCGCGACCGGCTACCCCGACGGCAACCAGTTCTATTTCTGGCGGCTGCTCCACTATGCCTACCATCCGACCGACGCCCCGCAGGGCGACGACCGCCTGTACATGGGCACATTTCAGGGAATCGTCAGGGGTGTGCCGACTGTCTTCGGCTTCGATCTCCTGGCGACGGAAGATGGCGTCAACTGGACGACGATCACCAACAACAGTTTTGGCGACCTGAACCAGCTCGGCATGCGCGCGATCGCATCTTCGCCGATCGGCCTGTTCGTCGGGGGGGCGAACTACCCGACCGGCAGGACCGGCGAAATCGGTGGCTGTGATGTCTGGCTGGGTACCTTGCTGCTCGATTCGGTCAATCCGACTACGACCATCAGCACGCCGCCGTCTCCGACCGAGGGCGAAATATTGACCGCCCGCGATGCCAATTTCGCCTGGACCGGAGCCGACCTGCCCGCGCCCGGATCGCTGCCTCTCACCTATGCCTACCGGCTCGATCCTCTGGAGCCGTCCTTTTCGGCATTCGGAGCCGCCACGACCAGGAATTACGCGAATCTTGCCAACGGCAGCTATACGTTTTTGGTGATTGCTCGCGACGGCGCCGGCAACACCGAGGCCGCAGGCGCCACGCCTGGCGACGCCAACCGGCGCACGTTCACGGTGAACGCGCCGGACCTGCCGCCGTCGGTCGTGCTCAATTCGGTTCCCGCGAGTCCGAGCGTGAGCGGCAACGTCGCCTTTGCGTGGACCGGCAGCGACGACCTCACTCCGCCCGCGAGTCTTGTCTTCGACTTCTGGCTGGAACCGCTGCAGACCGACCCTGGTACCTTCACCGGCTCGACCGGCACCACCTTCAACAGCCTCATCGATGGTTCCTATGTCTTCCACGTCAAGGCCCGCGATGCATCGAACAACGTCGGAGCCGAAGCAACTTCCGGCTTCACCGTCGCGAGGCCCCCGGAAACGCAGATCGACAGCGGTCCGACGGGAAGCATCAACGTGGCGAGTGCGACATTCACCTTCAGCGGTACCGACGATGCGCCGGGCCCGCTGACCTATTCGTCGCGGCTGGTGGGATTCGATGCGGGATTCTCCGCCTTCGACAGCGCCACTTCACGCAACTACGTGAATCTTCCCGATGCCGCGTATACGTTCGAGGTGGTGGCGCGTGATGTCGCGGGCAACACCGATGCCTCACCGGCGACGCGGGCGTTCACGGTGGCCGTCAACGTGCCGCAACCGCCCGATGCGCCAGCGCCGGCCACCGCCAGCCTGATTGCCGCTCGCACCGTGGAAATCACGTGGCCCGACGTTGCCGGAGAAAGCCACTACAACGTGCAGCGCTGTCGCTCCGACCCGGGGCCGTGCAGTTATTTCACGGTGGCCGCCAATCTGGCGGCGGATTCAACCTCGCATACCGACGTGCTTGGGGGCCGAAGCGCCACGGGCACCTTTTCGTATCGGGTACAGGCCTGCGGCAGCGCCGGCTGCTCGGCGTGGACGACCAGCAACGACGTCGTGGTGCCCTGACGCCGGACGGGGCACCCGGCCCGACCCGTGCGGGACGCGGCGCCCTGTCGCTCCCGCGCCGATACCCGCGGTTTTCGTCTAGCCGCGATCCTGCAGCGCGCGCCACACGCGCTCGGCGGTGAGCGGCATCTGCAGCGCGTCGACCCTGGTGCCCAGGCCGGCCTGCGCCAGCGCGTCGAGCACGGCGTTGACCACCGCCGGCGTCGCGCCGATGGTGCCCAATTCGCCCACGCCCTTGACGCCGAGCGGGTTGTTGATGCTGGGCGTCGACTGATCCATGGTCATCGCAAAGTGCCGGATCATTCCGGCGCGAGGCAGCGCGTAGTCGAGAAAGCTGCCGGTGATCGGCTGCCCCGATTCGCGGTCGTAGACGAATGCCTCGCACAACGCCTGACCGATTCCCTGCACGGCGCCGCCCTCCAGCTGGCCGACGACGATCAGCGGGTTGACCACGCGACCGACATCGTTCACCGACCAGTAGCGATCGATCGCGACCGCACCGGTGTCCGGATCGATTTCGACTTCGCAGACATGGCAACCGTTCGGCCAGGTCGCTTCGGTCACCGAACTGGTCGAATCGAGCACGATGCGCCGTCCGGGTTGCCTGGCTGCAAGTTCAAAGAGTCCGATCAGGCGGTCGGTGCCGGCGATGCGAAACACGCCGTCGCGATACTCGATGTCCGCGGCCGCGGCCTCGAGTTCGTTCGCGGCGAGATCCCGCGCCCTGGTCACCGTGCGTTCGGCGGCGACGTGTATCGCGGAACCGCCAACAAACAGCGAGCGGGATCCCGCACTGCCGAATCCGGTGGCGCGATCGGTGTCGCCCAGCAAAATGCGAATTCGTTCCAGCGGAACGCCAAACACGTCCACCGCAAGCTGCGCAAACGTCGTGGCGAGCCCCTGTCCCATCGCCTGCGTCGCGGAGACGATCTCGATCATGCCGTCGCCATCGACGGTCACCTGCACGTCTTCCTCGAACACCTCGGCGCCGGTCCATTCGAGAAAGGTCACGAGTCCGCGCCCGCGCAGCAGACCGCGCCGCGCGCTATCGCCGACACGCGCCGGATATCCATCCCATTCGGCGAGCGCCAGGCCCTGGTCGAGCACCGATTCGAAGCGGCCCGTGTCGTAGGTCTTCGCCATGGGATTTCTGTAGGGCATCTGCTCCGGCCGGATCAGATTGCGCCGGCGCAGCACCACCGGGTCGATTCCGGTTTGGCGCGCGGCCGCGTCGAGCAGGCGTTCGATGGTGTAGATCGCCTCCGGCCGCCCCGCACCGCGATACGGTCCGGTCGGCGTGGTATTGGTGAGAATGCCGGCGATTCGCAGATCGATCGTGCCGATGTCGTAGACGCTGGTGGTCACCCACGGCCCGATCAGCAACTGGATGACCACGCCGGCGGGCGTCGCGTAGGCACCCAGATTTGCCTGCGAATGCACGCGCAGCGCGAGGATGCGACCGTCGGAATCGAGCGCCAGCGCGGCGCGACTCGCCAGATCGCGTCCGTGCGTCGCCGCAAGGAACTCCTCCATCCGCTCGGCCGTCCACTTGACCGGTCGCCGCAGATGCCGCGCGCACCAGGCGGCGAGCACGTCTTCGGCGTAAAGCGTGGTCTTCATGCCGAAACCGCCGCCGACGTCGCCGACCAGGACACGAATCTGTTCCGGCTTCATTCCCAGGACGTCGTTTGCAAGTTCGTCGCGCAGCCCCGTCGGCGTCTGGCAGCTCACCCGCAGCGTGATGCGCCCGGTCGCTTCGTCGAAACTCGCCAGCGTGGCGCGCGGCTCGATCGGGCAGGGCGCGAGGCGCTGATTGACGACATCGAGTTCGACGACGTGCGCGGCCAGCGCGAAGGCGGCGGCGCTCTTCGCCACGTCGCCGTGGCGCGCCTCGCAGGCGATATTGCCGGTGGCCGCGGGCCAAACCAGCGGCGCCTCCGGCGCAATCGCGTCGGCGAGCGTGGCGACCATCGGCAAGGCGGCGTAGCGAATGTCGATCGCTTCGGCAGCATCGCGCGCCTGCTCACGCGTCTCGGCGACGACCGCCGCGACCGCTTCGCCCACATAGCGGACGACGTCGACGGCCAGCGCGTGTTGCGGCGGGGACTGCGTCTTGCCACCGTCTGCACGCTTGAAGTCTGCGGACTGCAGCAGCGGCTTCACGCCCTCGCCGGCGAGTTCCGCCCCGGTGACGACGGCGAGCACGCCGGGCAGCGAACGCGCCGCGGCGGCGTCAAGCGCCTCGATGCGCGCGTGCGGATGCGGCGAGCGCAGGATCACCAGATACACCTGCCCGGGCAGCGAAAAATTGTCGGTGAACCGGCCACGGCCGGACAGCAGGCTGTCGTCTTCGACCCGGCGAACTGATTTGCCGCTGCCGAAGCGGGCAACGTCGGCGGAATTGGTCATGGGCAATTGGGGCGCGGTAAGATAAGCGGTCGCGGCGCATCGTTGGCACATCGTTGACGGGGCCGCGGAACCCGATCTTATCGCGACGAAGGCTGCCATGAGCGTTTTGATTGCCGGACTTGTCCTGTTCCTCGGCCTGCACTCGATCCGCATCGTCGCGGACGGTTTTCGCAGCACCCTGATCAGCCGCATGGGCGAGGGTCGATGGAAGATGGTCTACGCGGTGGCCTCGCTGGCCGGTTTTGTGCTGATCGTCTGGGGCTTTGGCCAGGCGCGTCTCGATCCGGTGGTGCTGTGGATCCCGCCGGCATGGACGCGACACGCCGCGGCGCTGCTTGTGCTGCTCGCCTTCATACTCTTCGTCGCGTCCTTCGTGCGCGGGACCCGGATCAGGGCAGCCGTCGGGCATCCGATGGTCGCCGGCGTGAAGGTCTGGGCATTCGCTCACCTGCTCGCCAACGGCACACTGGCCGACGTCGTGTTGTTCGGCAGCTTTCTCGTCTGGTCAATCGTCGATTACATTTCGCTGCGCCGCCGCGATCGCGCGGCCGGTCGGGAAATCCCGCCAGGCTCGATGTCGCGCGATGCGATCGCGGTCACCGCCGCGGTCGTGCTCTATGTGGCATTCGCCTTCTGGCTGCATGGCAGGCTGTTCGGCGTGCGGCCCTTCGGCTGATCCAGGTGAAGCGGCAGCGGTCCTGGCTTCGCCTGTAATTCGCTCTTCGGTGCTGTCGGTCGGGACCTCACCCCGTACCCTGCGTATCCGCCGCCTCACCGCCGCCATCGACCGCTGAAAGCGTGCCGACGCGCACGCCAAGCAGGCGAATGCGCCGATCGAGCACGATCCGTTTCAGGCAGGCGCCGGCAGCGCGCCGAATCGTGCCTGCATCCTGCGCGGGCGCCTCGACGGTGACGTCGCGGGTCACCGTCCGGAAGTTGTCGAAGCGCAGCTTCACGCCGATCGTGCGGCCGGCGTAGCGCTTGCGTACGAGGTCGCCGGCCACCCGGTCGCAGAGGTCGCGAAAGATGCGTCCGAGCGCTTCGCGATCATGCTTCACCGACAGGTCGCGTTCGAATGTGGTCTCGCGACTGATCGACTTGGGCTCACTGCGCGTGACCACCGGACGATCGTCGCGACCATGCGCGGCGTCCAGCAGCCAGGCGCCGTAGTGTTCGCCAAAATTCTCGATGAGCAGCGCCGGATCGGCACGGGCGAGCGCACCGATCGTGGCGATGTCCAGGGCGTCCAGTCTGGCCGCCGCCTTGGGGCCGATTCCATTGATTCGCCGCGGCGGCAGCGGCCAGATGCGCATCGCAATGTCGCGCGGGCGGATCACCGTGAGCCCGTCAGGCTTGTCCAGATCGGAGGCGAGTTTGGCCAGCAGCTTGTTGGGGGCGATGGCGATGGAGCAACGCAATCCGGTCGCGGCGCGCACGGCGGCCTTGATCGTCTTGGCAACGTCGCGCGCGATCCACCAGGCATCGTCCTCGGCGTCCATGGTGTCGGTCGCGCGGTTCTCGACGGTCTCGCCATCCGGAGGCCACATCGGCGTTTCCGCCGCATGGCTGGCGAGCGTCACCGGCGCGTCTTCGACGCCGGACAGATAGCGATCGCCACCCCGAAGGCGCAGCCCGGTCAGGTCGATGAAAATTTCGTCGATGCCGCGGTCCTCGATCGTCGGCGCGACCAGGCGCACGGCGGCCTTGAACAGGCGCGAATACTTGCGGTAGGAATCGAAATCGGTCGGCAGCAGAACCGCCTCGGGCGCAAGCGCCGCAGCCTTCATCAGGCCCATGGCCGAGTGCACCCCCAGCGCACGGGCCTCGTAAGTCGCCGTCGTGGCCACGCCCCGACCGACATAGCCGGACAGCGTGGCGAACCGGTACTCGCTGCACCCGGTGTGCGGATCGGTCAGGAGTTCGGGCTGATGACGCCGGCCGCCGCCGATGACCACCGGCTGGCCGCGCAGTTCCGGGTAGCGCAGAAGTTCGACGGACGCGTAGAACGCGTCCATGTCGAGGTGCGCGATGAGACGAGGCGGATCTGCCGGCATGGTCCGCTGACGGCGTCGGTAGGCGAAAGCGGCATGGTACGCCGCTCCGCCCGGCGCGCCGTGACAGCATCGCCGATCGTCAGTGCGACATCAGGACCGGAACCGTCATGGACTCGAGCATCAGGCGCGTCACGCCACCCAGCACGAGCTCCGACAACCGCGGCCGGCTGTACGCACCCATCACCATGAGATCGATGGAGAGGTCGGCCGCGCGCGAGAGCAGCAGATTGCCTGCGTCGATGTCGTCGGCCACCTCGTGGCGGATGGTGGCGGTGATTCCATGCCGCGCGAGATACTCGCTGATGCTGGTCTCGTTCGACGCGTTGTCCGCTCTGCCGTTATCGGCGATCGCCATCACCGTGACTGCACGCGCGCGACGCAGCAGCGGCAGCGCATCGGCGACGGCGCGCGCGGACTCACGCGAATCCTTCCAGGCGATCAGAATTCGCTCGCCCAGAACTGGATACTCGCCGGAGCGCGGAACGACGATGATCGGGCGGCCAGCCCCCATCAGCACCGAATGCATCAGGTCGCTGCTGAAGGGGGAATGCGTCTCGTCCGGCACGGGCTGCCCCAGCACGACGGCATCAGAGTAGCGCGCATGTTGAATCGCCGCGTCGATCGCAGGTCCGGCCGGCGCGGTCCAGGAGATATAGCGCAGGTTGGCGTGCACAGCCGCCGCCCGAAAGCGCGCCTCGGCGCGATGCTGCGCCTCGCCGCTCCCGCGCATCCGGTTTTCAACGACCGCCGCCGGCAGCATCGCCGAGGTGAACGGGGTCATTTCCCGCGTCGGCACGAGGTAGGCACCGGCAAGGCCGGCCGCGTAGCGCTGGCACAGCGCCGCGGCCACGGCAAGTCGCTGCTCACAGTGGTCGGTGTCGTCGACATGCACAAAAAACGATCGATAGCCCATGCGCCCTCTCCCTGGATTCGTGGCGACATTGTGCCCTCAATGGTCGCGGGGCGCGTTGACGCCGGTCATGACCGCCCTCAGGGCACGCCGGGCACTTGGTATAATCCGCCTTGCAAGCGCCGCCCGCCACCTACGGCAGGCGGCGTTCGCTTTTTCCCTCGCTTTTTCCGTCGCTTTTTCCGATACACCGCGCCGTCGCAGCCCGACGCACAGCCGATGAATTCTCCTGCCCTCACTGCCGATCTGGTTCGTGACGTCGCCCGCCGCCGCACGTTCGCGATCATCTCGCACCCGGACGCCGGCAAGACGACGCTGACCGAGAAATTGCTCCTGTTCGGCGGGGCCATCCAGCTGGCGGGTACGGTGAAGGCGCGCAAGAGCGCGCGCCATGCGACCTCCGACTGGATGGAAGTAGAGAAGCAGCGCGGCATCTCGGTGACCAGTTCGGTGATGCAGTTCGATTACGCCGGGCACACGATCAACCTTCTCGACACGCCCGGTCACCAGGATTTCTCCGAGGACACCTACCGGGTGCTCACCGCCGTCGACGCCGCGGTGATGGTGATCGACGCCGCCAAGGGTGTCGAGGCGCAGACCATCAAGCTGCTCGAAGTTTGTCGCCTGCGTGCCACGCCAATCATCACCTTCGTCAACAAGATGGACCGCGAGGTACGCGAACCGCTGGCGCTTCTCGAGGAAATCGAGTCGGTGCTCTCCATCAACTGTGCCCCGATCACCTGGCCGATCGGCATGGGCAAGGCCTTCCGCGGTGTGTTCGACCTGCGTCGGGACCGCCTGGTGCGTTTTACGCCGGGCGAGGAGCGCCGAAGCGACGAGACGGAAATGATCGAGGGCCTCGACAATCCGCGCCTCACCGCCTTGTTTCCGGGCGAAATGCCCGCGCTGCACCACGATGTCGGACTCCTGCGCGATGCCTCCGCCCCCTTCGATATCGCCGAATTCCTCGCCGGCCGCCAGTCGCCGGTGTTCTTCGGCTCGGGCATCAACAATTTTGGCGTGCAGGAAATCCTCAAAGCGCTCACCGAGTGGGCGCCGCCACCGCAGGCTCGTGACGGCGGTACGCGCATGGTCGAGCCGGCCGAAGGACCATTCACCGGCTTCGTCTTCAAGATCCAGGCAAACATGGATCCGAAGCACCGCGACCGTATCGCGTTCTTTCGCGTCTGTTCGGGCCGCTACACACCGGCGATGAAAGTGCAGCACCAGCGCATGGGCCGCGAGATCAAACTGTCCAACGTGCTGACCTTCATGGCCAACGAACGCGTCGCCAGCGAGGATGCAGTGGCCGGCGACATCATCGGCATCCACAATCACGGGCAGTTGCAGATCGGCGACACGCTGACCGAAGGCGAGTCCCTCGGTTTCAAGGGCATTCCCTACTTCGCGCCGGAGCTGTTCCGTGTAGCGCGACCGCGCGATCCGTTCAAGGCCAAGCAGCTGCAGAAGGGACTGCAGCAGCTGGGCGAGGAAGGCGCAATCCAGGTCTTCGAGGCCCTGGTCGGCAAGACGCTGCTTCTGGGCGCAGTCGGGCAACTGCAATTCGAAGTCGTCGCCGCAAGGCTGGCCAGCGAGTACAAGGTCGACGCGATCTACGACGACGCGGGGATCGCCACGGCGCGCTGGCTCACCTATCCGGATGAAAAGCTGCGCCGCGATTTCGAGCGCGATCGCGCGGCGTCACTGGCGATCGACGTCGACGGCAATCCGGTCTATCTGGCGCCGAATCGCTTCAATCTGCAGGTGGCGATGGAACGCTGGCCCCAGGTCGGCTTTCATGCCACCCGCGAACACGGGGAGCGCATCGCGCACAGCTGACCCGGGTGCCACCCTGCGCCGCTACGCCGGTCCTAGCCGCGTGCGGGTGCCAGGCCCGGTGGCGGCGGCGTGTTCGGCGGTGGATAGTTCGCCGGTGGATAGTTCGCCGGCGGATAGCCTGCCGGCGGCTCTCCTGCCGGCAGAGCTACTGCCGGTGGCGGCTGGTCGGGCGGCGGATAGCTCGCTGGCGCCGCGACGCGCGGCGCGGGGGTCGGCGCCGAGCCATGACCCGGCGCAACTTGCGGCGGCGGGTAACCCGGAGGCGGATACGTCGGCGCGGCGCGGCGGGGAGCTGGTGCGTTGTAGGCGGTCCGGCCCGGGACCTGATTGCCTCGCGCGTACATGCACTGCACGAACGCGATGTCGTAGCGGCGCTGCGCTTCGTAGTAGGTCATGTTGGCGGCGTTGGCGCTCGCGGCGCTGCCGAATAGAAGCCCCGTACCGGCTCCCCAGGCAGCGCCGGCCCCGGCATTGCCCGTAACGGAGCCGAGGATCGCCCCCACGGCGGCGCCCAGCGCCGCGCTGCCCACCGCGCTGCCCACCGCAGCATTCGCGGCAGCGTCACTCGCGTCCACGCCGCCGATCGACGCCTGCGCGTATTGCTGGCACGCAGCCTGATCGTTCTGGAACGCCGGAAAACTCTTCTGATTTCCGGGAAGCACCATCACGCTGGGACCGCTGGGCATGGTGGCACAGCCCGCGAGAACCGCCAGCGCGGCCACCGGAAGCATTGCGAATCGCCGTTGCATGTCGTCTTTTCCTCCGTCAGCCGGCCGGCGCGGGCACCGACTGGGGCACGACCGGGATCCAGCCCTTGGTGCACGACTGGACATACGGGTAGTAACCGGCAGGTTCGGTACAGTAGTACCAATAGTTCGCCGCAGGTGCGCCTGCCGGTTCCGGCGCCTGCGTGTAGACGGTTTCCTGGTCGATCACCACCGGAGTCGTCGCCGCATAGGCGCCGGGCCAGTAGTACGGATAGCCCCACGCTCCCCAGTAGGCCGGGCCGCCGACGTAAAAACCGATGGAAGACCCCCAACCACTTCCCCACCAGTAACCCGGACGATAGCCACCACCCCAGCCGGGTCGATAACCCGGGCGGTAACCGGGACCATATCCCGGTCGATTGCCACCCCAGTAACCGCCGCGATAGCCTGCCGCGCCGTAGCCGCCGCGATATCCGCCGGCGCCGTAGCCGCCGCGATATCCGCCGGCGACGGAACCGCCGCGGTACCCGCCCCCGCCCTGTCCGCGGACCCCGGCCGACCCGCCGCCACCGCCACCGCCCATCATCGACGGACCGCCGCCGCCCCCGCCGCCCCGGCCGCCGCCCCGACCTTGCGCTTCGGCCACACCACTCGCCCAGAAGGCAACGACCACCACAAGAGTGAGCACTAACTTATTCATATGAATTCCCTGCTGATCCTGCGAAGTTAGGCAGTCAATGTACACCTGCGGTTCCCGGCCGGACCCGGTCCGCGCCGGCGAGGCGGGAGGATCTACGTCAACCTTCAACGGACGACCAGCAGGGGCGTTGACACTCGATCCTGCCGTCCTCCGGTCCAGTCCTGCGTTCCTTCAGGAAATCTTCGCCTGGCGGATGAGGCGCACTCGCGACCAGCCACGCGCGTCCTCTGCGGGCGGCTCGCGCAGGCAGCGTCGATGCCCGGAAAGGCCCGGCCCGCCCGAGTCCGCTAGAATGAACGGTTTCGCTCCTGCATCGAAAGGATTCAGCCATGCCAGCCGAAAATCGCGTTGCCGACGCCACGATGGACGCCAAGTCCCTCTATCGCGAAGAGATCGTCACCGACCGTCGCGTTGGGACCATCCGCGTTCTGGTGCCCATCACCTCCGCCGGGGTCGCCGACACCACCCGGCCCACACTGTACTCGGGCGAAGCGCAGGTCATGACCAACATGGGCGCGCTGCCGGTCAATTTCGACATTGAAGCCGCGAGCCTGGAAGAGGCCGTGGCCAAATACGGCGAATCAGCGAAAGCCGGAATCGAGCGCACCATGCAGGAGCTGCAGGAAATGCGCCGGCAGGCGTCCTCCGGCCTGATCGTCCCTCCGGCCGGCGCCGCAGCCGCACTCACCGGCGGCGGGCCGCTGGGCGGCGGCCGTGGCGGCGGCAAGATCCAAATGCCCTAGCACCCGGCCGCAGGTCTGATGACCAACACCACGATCCTGGCCGCATCCGGCCTGCTGCTCTTCGCCTACCTGCTCGACATTTTCGGGCGGCGGTTCCGGCTGCCCGGGGTGGTACTGCTGGTCGTGACCGGCCTGGTCGCGCGACATTTCCTGGATCGCGCCGACCTGCACCTTACCTGGGTGGACCCGGTCGTTCCGGTGATCGGCACGCTGGGCCTCATCCTGATTGTGCTCGAAGGCGCACTGGATCTTTCCGTGCGCAAGGACCGTGTCCCACTGATCAAGCGCTCGGGACTTTCCGCGCTGGCCGGCTTCCTGGTCACGCTCACGGCGTTCGCCGCGCTCTTCGCCTACCTGCTCGACTACTCCCGGCACGTTGCGGTGCTCGCGGCGATTCCATTCGCGGTCATCAGCAGCGCGGTCGCCATTCCCAGCGCAACCGGTCTCGAGAAGCTGCCGCGGGAGTTCATCATCTACGAGTCGGCGTTTTCCGACATCATCGGCGTCCTCGTCTTTTACGCGTGGCTTAACTCGGAGGGATCGTTGGGGGCGTTCGCCCTCGAGCTTTTCGGTGGCGGCGCGGTCTCGCTCCTGGCCTCGGCCGTGGCGGCGGTGGCGCTGTATTACTTCATCAACCAGATCGTCGGCCACGTACGTTTCCTGCCCTTGCTCGCCGGGATGGTATTTCTATACGCCATCGGCAAGGCACTGGGTCTGTCGCCGCTGATCATGATCCTGGTCTGCGGCCTGGTGATCAACAATCCCGACCTGCTGCAGTTCAGCAAGCGGCTCGGCGCGCTGCACACTGCCGCCTATGACCAGACACTCAAGGATTTCAAGGGACTGGTGGTCGAACTAACCTTTGCGACCAAGAGCTTCTTCTTCCTGCTGCTCGGCTACTGGACCGACGTCAACGCGATGGCCTCTCAAGAAGGCTGGCTGATCGCCGGCGTCGGACTGCTCCTGATCTTCACCTCGCGCTACGTGATCCTGCGCATCGTCGCGCCGCCGGCGGCCAACGTGCTGGTGTGGGTCGCGCCCCGCGGCCTCATCACGGTGCTGCTGTTCCTCGCGGCCGCGGACACCGGCGCGCTGAAGGATTTTCCCTTCGGCGCGGTCATGCTGGTCGTGCTCGTTTCGGCGGCGATGACGGCACTCGCGCATCACGGACCACGGCAACCCGAAGTCTGGCAGGCCATCGAAACCGCTGCGGCCAAGGCGACTGCCGAGGCCAGGGTGGCACAGGCGGCCGAGGCGGCCAGGGCCGGCGTTCCGGGGACCAACGGCACGACGAGCTGAATCCGGTTCGTCCGAATGGACGATGGTGCCGCCGGCGCCGTCCGCCCAGAATGCATGACATCGCCACCCACGTCGCTGGAGCCGTCATGACGCATTTTCTGGATCCTGCCCGCCTGCCCGATGCCAATGCGTACGCCGCCGCACTGGACGAGCTCGACGCCCTCCTGTTCTGCGACCCCGGCTCGCCGGGTGGCCGACGCTTGGACGAAATCGTGGCGCTGATCGAAGAGTACGAGGCACGCCGCGACGGCTACGATCTGGCGCAGATGCGGCAAATGCTGGCCGATTCCGGCTAGGCGCGCCGCCGCGCGTCGTTACAGCAGTGAATCCGTCAGCCGAGCGAGGTTCTCAAGCCCACGACGCCAGATTGGCAGCGCGCGTCGCTCCTCGCGGGTCACCAGGTCCGCATGACGCAGATAGTCTTCCTGCACTTCCCGCAGCATGGCGACCACCTTCCGGTCGCAGATCAGGACGCTCACCTCGGCGTTGAGCGCGAACGAACGGATATCGAGGTTCGACGACCCGATCAACGCGACGTCGTCGTCCACGCTCATGTGCTTCGCATGCAGAAAACTGCCGCTGTGCCGATGGACTTTGACGCCAGCAGCCAGCATCCTGTCGTAGTAGGACTGCTGCGCCAGGTTGACGAGCGGCTTGTTCGACTCGCGGTCGACGATGAGGTCGACCGCCACTCCACGGCGCGCCGTGCTGCACATCGCGATCAGGAACGGTTCACTCGGGATCACATAGGGCGACGTGAGCACCACGCGAGAGCGGGCGCCGTACATCAACGCGATCATCACCGCCTCCGCCGTGCCCTCGTTGTAACCCGGCCCGCTCGGCACCACCTGCGCCAGGCCTGTCGAAACCGGATCGCGCGTTGCCGACATGATGTCATCCGATTCCGGCGGCAGGTCCCCGGTTTCGAGGTAGCGATCACCCAGCAGGACCGCATGCAGATAGCGCACGATCGGGCCGGTGGTGCGAACGAGCATTTCCTCGTTGACCATGCCGCGGTTCGCGTGCGCGCTCACGATGTTCTGCGAGCCGAAAAACGCGCTGATCCCGTCGACGACCACGATCTTCCGGTGGTTGCGCAGGTCGAATCGCGCCGCATTGGGTCCCCACAGCCGCAGCGGCATCACCGCGATGACTTCGGCTCCGGCGGCGCGCAGGCCCGGTGCGAGCGCCTTCAGTCCGCCACGCGAGCCGATCGCGTCCATCAGCACGCGGACCGCCACTCCGCGACGGGCCGCCCGTTCGAGTGCGTCGGCAACCCGCCGCCCGACCTCGTCGTCCTCGAAGATGTAGAACAGCATGTGCACGTAGAGTTGCGCCGCGTCCACATCGGCAATGATGCGGTCGAGCGCGGCGTCGTATTCGGGCAGCAATTCGAACTCATTTCCGCCAACTACCGGGAACTCGGAAAGGCGGTCCGCAAGGCGCAGAGCCGGCAGGAGCTCAGGTGACACCGCGTGCGCGACCGTGTCATCGAAAGCTTCACCGCGCGGCGCGAGCCGGCGGATCAACTCGTAAATCTGCTGCTGGACCTTGATCCGTCGGCGCGGCAAATAGGCGCGACCGATCAGCAGGTAAAGCAGGAGCCCCGCGAAGGGCAGGAAGAAGATCAGCAGCAGCCAGGCCCGCGCCGCGTTCGGCGGACGCCGCTGCGGCACGTAGAACAGAGCGGCAATGCGCACCGCCCATTCGCTGGCGACGTAAAGCGTGCCCCAGTCGAGGGCGCCGAGATTGAGGTCGAAATTCATGATCCGGCCCGCAGCATGCTACAGCGGTAATGCGCTGCAACGGCCGCGGACACAGGCATGGCAGCAAAACAACCGGCTTTGGCGTTCAGCCTGCGCCTTTGACAAGCGCGCAACCGCGCCGCGCTAGTGAAGTCGCTCGCGCGATTTTCGCGCGGCGTCGGAGAGTTCCCGCCGTGTGCCGCCGCCGCGCGTCTTGCCCGTCTTGCCAACTTGCCAGAACCGGTAGATCAGCACGCTGGCCACGGCGAGTTCCTCGACCAGGCTTGCGCGCTTTTCGAGATCGTCGATCCACTCGGCGAATTCCGGTTCCTGATCGCCGAACGCGAGCGCCTCGATCGGGAACAGCCAGTCGCGGGAATCCTCGGCGTCGTAGAGTTGTTGCCAGGCCTTGTCGCGCAGCTTGATGCCGGCCATGTAGCCTTCGCACCAGGCAGTGCCCTCGGGCGGCTGTTTGTCGTCGTCCTTTTTTTCTTCGGGCAAATACAGCAGCGGCTTGAAGCGCGTCGGCGCCTCGGCCAACGTGCGCTGAATGCCCACCATGTGGCGCAGGATCAGCGACATGATCTCCTGAGCCTCGGCGCTGTTGCCGTAGGCCGGCGTCGTACTGCGGCCGCCGTCACTCCACACCTGCGGCAGCCACTCGGTCGGCTGGATCGGCTCGGGCCCGCTGACAATGGCGGCGAGGAAGCCGTCGAGCATCTCGAGGTCCATGCAGTCCTCCGGGACGGCGTCAGACGCGAGAAAGGTCTCGAGCTGGTCGAGCTCGGCGTCGGTCAGCGGTTCGTCGAGCTGGCGAGTTTCGGACATGGCTTCACTACGGACGGAGTGGAACCGCATATGATCGCTGTTATCCGCAAACTGCGCAACCGAAGTGATTCCACGGCGACAACTTGTCGAGGCGTGTCCGCAGTGCAAGGTTTGCCTTTCTCGGCAATGCAGGTCCCGCACATTCCCCTTGCGAGCGTGAAAAATCTGCGCGACTACGCTGGCGCGTGGCGGCCAAACCATTTCCGGCCCGTTGGCACGGCGGGCGGGCCCCTTCACCGCAGGACGTCAGTCGGGCCCGCTCGGGAACCCGAACCATTGCCGCGGTGTATTCACCAGAACGCGCCGGCGCGACCCGGCGTCCGGCAACCAACGCGCCAGCAGCGCCAGCACAGGACCGTAGTCAGTTCGATGCGGCATGCGCAGGAAGGGCCAGTCGGAGGCCCAAACGCAGCGCTCCGGGCCGAACGCGGCGAGCAACGCCGCGACGAAATGGTCGGCCTTCGGATACGGCCACGCGCCATCCACGAAACGGAACGCGCCGGAAAGTTTCACCGCGACGCGCCCGGTATCGGCAAGGCGCAGCAGCGCCTGGAAGCCCGGCTGGCGCAGTCCCCGCGCGGGATCCGGTCGCCCGCAATGATCGACCACGACGCGCACCCGCCCCTGCGTAATCTGCGGCGCCAGCGCGGCCATCTGATCGTGTTCGCACTGGACCTCGAGCACCAGATCGAGGTCGGTCAGCACCGCGAGCAGGCGTGCGAAATCCGGCGCGTTGATCAGCGCAAGTCCGTCGCCGACCAGGTCCACGCGTACTCCCGCGACGCCCTTCGCCGCAAGCGCGCGAAGACGAGCGCGCGGCGTACTGATCGGCACGCGCGCGATGCCGCGCCAGCGGCCCCCGGCGCGCGCGAGCGCAGCGAGCATGCAGCGGTTGTCGTAGCCGTAGCCGGACGTCGGGTTGACGAGCAGCGCGCCTGCGAATCCGTGCACTTCGAGCAACTGCGTGAGATCTTCCGCTCGGCCGCACTCCCCGGGCACCGGCCGATAACGCGTGTCCGCCGCGTACGGGAAACGCTGCGGGTCAAACAGATGCACATGCGTGTCGATCGCGCCACGGTTGACGCGCAGCGCTTTCATGTATCCGCCACTCCACTCGCAGTCAGGTTCCGACGCACGGGACGTGACCAGCGCGCGTCCACACATCAAACGCGATGGACGCGACCCTCGCGCACCAGCACACCGTACTCGAGGACGTCGGCGGCGATCTGCGCCTGCAGCTCCTGCGGCGTGCCGGGGGCAATTTCGAAACCGGCGCCTTCGATCCGCGCGCGCACCTCCGGCGCAAGCAGCGCAGCAACGGTGTCGCGCTGCAGCTGTTCGGTCACCGCCGTAGGCGTGCCGGCGACGCCGACCAGCGCGGCCCAGGGCCGCATCTCGATACGCGGCCCGCCGGCTTCGACCAGCGTCGGCAACTGCGGGTACTCGGGCAGGCGGGTGAACTTGCACACCGCCAGTGCGCGTATCTTGCCGCCCTTGGCGAGGCCAGCCACCGTATACATGGTCAGCGGTGTGAAATCGACGTCGCCATTGGCTACGGCGGTCATGAGCGTGCCGCCGTCGCGGAATGGCACGTGCAGAAACTCGACCTTGGCCGCACGCGCCATGCCCTCCACCGCAACATGCATCGGATGTCCATTGCCCAGCGACGCGTAGCTCACCCGCCCGGGTGAACGGCGTGCCTCGGCGAACAGTTCGGCCAATGTCTTGAAACGACTGGCTCCGCCAACCTGAATGCACAAGGTGGCCTGAAAAAGCTTGGTGATCGGGACGATATCGCGGTCCGGATCGTAGGGCAGCGACGCGTGAATCAGCGGATTCATGGCGAGCGAGCCGGTGTCGCCGACGAATAGCGTGTGTCCGTCGGCCGCCGTATTGCGAACCTCCGCGAAGGCAACGATCCCGGAAGCGCCCGGCCGATTCTCGATGATCACCGACTGCCCCCAGATCCTGGCCAGATGCTCGCCGACGGCCCGCGCCACGACGTCCGGACCGATGCCCACGGAGTAAGGCACCACGATGCGCACGGGACGGGCCGGAAACTGCGCGCGAGACTGCGCCCGCGCCAACGTCGCCAGCGGTGCGGCGGCCATGGCCGCGAGCAGGCGTCTACGCACATTTCGATTCATGTCCATGCCCCCACTACCGGGGTCACCATCGCTCCGGTTGCAAGCAGCGCGGCGTAGGCGAGTTCCATTTTGAATGTGCGGTAGAGAACCGCGTTGAACGGCAGGCCCGGCGGACACACGGCGAAGTCGAGGTAAAGACGATACGCGGCCGGGCCGAGCACCAGTGGCAGCAGGAACCACGGCGCGCCTTCGAGGGTGGCCAGAACCGGAAGCAGCGCGAAGGGCAGTCCGAGGCACAGCGCGAACAGCAGCCGCGAAATGTTCGCGCCGAACACCACTGGAAATGTGCGCCGCCCGACCTGACGGTCGTGCTCGATATCGCGGAAATTGTTGACCACCAGCGCGGCGGCAGCGAGCAGACCAATGGCGATTGCCGCGAGCCAGGTCGAGGGCGGCACGCGCGTGCCAGCCAGCGCGTAATCGGCGCCGACAACCGCGACCAGACCGAAGAACACGAACACGACGAGTTCACCCAACGGGGTGTAGGCAATCGGCCGTGGCCCTCCCATGTAGGCAAGCGCCGCCATGATCGACGCCAGACCCATGACCAGGACAGGCCAGCCTCGCGCCGCGATCAAGGGCAGGCCACAGAGCATCGCCGCAATGATTGCAAGCGCAATCGCCATGCGCACCTGCGCCGTCGACAAAACACCCATGCTGGTTGCCCGCGGCAGGCCGGTGCGCGTGCCGCTGCGTTCGCCGCCGCGTTGGGTGTACCCGACGTCGTTCTGCAGATTGGTGATGATCTGCACCAACACACTTGCGGCAAGCACCAGCAACGCCAGTTCGAGATCAAGCTCCCCGGTGCGCTGCCAGACCAGCGCCGCCGCCACCAGCACCGGGCTGATCGCGATCAACAGGCTGCGAGGCCGCAGCGCGATCGCCCAAGCGGCGACCGATCCCGGGGCAATCGCATTCGACGGCTGCGCGACGTGAACGGCATGCAACGATGGCAATGGGTTACCTGACGCTATCGGAGAACGGTGAACACAAAATAGATGCAGTCGGTCACAAATGCAACCGGCAGTATCGCGTGCCCGAAGATGCCGGAGATTGTCATGGCGCAAACTGTGGCGCCGTAGCTGTAGGGTTAAACCGATTGCCGGCCCACTCGGGCGACAATCATTTCAGCGCAGCGCATGTGCGAGATTCAGCGCCAGCGCAAAGAGCACCATCGCGCCGGCCTGATGCGCGGCGGCAAGCGGCAGTGGCACGACGTGGATGAGTGTGACGATACCAAGCGCGATCTGCGTGGCGAGCATCGCCAGCAGGAGATGCGCACCAATGCGTGCCCGACGCGGCTCCGTCGCCCTGCCGACCTTCCACCAGACCACCGGCGCCACGACGGCAAGCAGCCACGCGAGTGCGCGGTGATCGAATTGCACGGTCGCCATGTTCCAGAAGAAGTTATCCCACCACGGCTCCAGAAGCAGAATCTCCGGCGGTACGATGTGCCCGTTCATCAGGGGAAAGGTGTTGTAGGCGAAACCGGCGCGGATACCGGCGACCAGTCCGCCGGTCAGCACCATGGCGAACACCAGTGCGGCAAAAGCAAAGGCCCACCGCCGCGCCGAAATTTCCGCAGCGCCGCGCCCCCCTGAGCGACGGGGATCGAGCAGCGACAGGGCGACCCAGAACATTGCCGCGAAGATCACGAATGCCAGTCCCAGGTGCGCGGTCAGGCGAAATTGGGACACCCGCGGATTGTCGACAAGCCCGCTCTGGACCATGTACCAACCCATCGCGCCCTGCAGACCGCCCAGCAGAAAGATTCCCGCCAGCTTGCCCGCGTAGCCTCGCGGAATGCGGCGCCGGACGAGAAACCACACGAAAGGCAACAGGAACGCCGCGCCGATCAACCGGCCCAGAAGTCGATGGAAATATTCCCACCAGAAGATGCCCTTGAACGCGTCGAGCGTCATCTCCCTGTTCACCTGCTGGTACTCGGGCGTGGCCTGGTATTTGCCGAAGGCGACGCTCCAGTCGTCGTCGGACCACGGCGGCAAGGTACCAACGATCGGCTGCCACTCGGTGATCGACAGGCCCGAATGCGTGAGCCGCGTCACGCCACCGACGACGACCATGGCAAAAACGAGCGCGCAACAGACGAGCAGCCAGAGCGCCACGGCGCGCGGCGCGCCGTCCGAAGACAGGTTGCGAGGTCCGGTGGCGACCGTGAACGTCATGCGGGAATTATCACACGCGGGGTACGGCCGGCGACCGCGAAACGCGGTGCGCTCCTCAAGGTCACGTAAAATGCAGCTGGTCCAACGGGGTCCGCAATGACCCCGATCGCGATCCGCGGCAGGCCATGTCAAAACTCCGCGGGCCCCTGCTTCCCCACGTAAGGAATCCATGTCCCTTCGCCTGTCGTCGCTCGCCCTGTTGTTCGCCGTCGCTGCCGCGCCCTCATGGGCGCAGGTCACCGTCACCGATGCCTGGATCCGCGGCATGGCCCCCGGCCAGAAAGCCACCGGCGCGTTCATGCAGCTGCTGAGCGCAACGAATACCGCGCTGGTCGGCGTCGCCTCGCCGATCGTCGGTGTCGCCGAGATTCACGAAATGACGATGGACGGCGGCATGATGCGCATGCGTCCCGTGGCGCGCCTGTCGCTGTCGGCGGGTAAGCCGGTGGTATTCAAGCCCGGCGGCTATCACCTCATGCTGATGGATCTCAAGTCTCCGCTGAAAGAAGGTGATGCGGTCGAGTTGACGCTGAGCTTTGCGGACAAGGACGGCGTCAGGACCTCGCAGCAGGTCATGGTGCCGGTGAGGGCGCTGACCGCCGCTGGCCCGGCGATGAAACACTGATCGGGCGTTGCTGGATTTCGCGGGCCGAAGGCAACACTGCAGGCATCGGCCCTTGCATGAACGCAGATGCTGCGCCGCACAATAAATGATCCGTTGACAGGTCGTGGTGGAGCAGCAACAATTGGCCTGACCACCTGACCAGAGTGCGCCGTTTCCGTATTCGCGGACCGGCGCAGTGCGCCGGCCGGTGGGCCTAACCATCCGAGGAGGAATCACATGCGACTTCCATTTCGCGCGCTGCTGCGTGGCCTGACTGTGCTCGGGCTGGCGGCATCCGCCACCGCATTTGCGCAGGCGCCGATCACGCTGCACGGCGCTTCCCAGTTCAACGATGACCACGCCTTCACCAAGTCGCTGACCAAGTTCCAGGAACTGGTCAAGAAGTACTACGGCAAGCCGATCAACTTCGTCTTGCACAAGAACAGCGAACTCGGACTCGAGAAGGACTACTTCGCCTACATGAACCAGGGCAACTCGGTCGACTACGCGATCGTCTCGCCGGCGCACATGTCGACGTTCTCGAAGGCCGCGCCGTTCGTCGACGCGCCGTTCCTGTTCCGTGATCTCGCACACTGGAACAAGGTGCTCGACTCCGACGCGCTCAAGCCGGTCGCCGACGAAGTCGCAGCCAAGGCCGATGTGCTGTGGATCGGCTATGCCGGCGGCGGCACGCGCAACATCTTTGCCAACAAGCCGATACACAACATGGCCGACCTGAAGGGCCTGAAGATCCGCGTGCAGGGTGCCCCCATCTGGAGCAAGACCTTCGCAGCGGCCGGTATGGCGCCGACGGTGATCGCCTACAACGAGGTCTACAACGCCATCCAGAACGGCGTGATCGCGGCGGGCGAGAACGAGGCCGCGGGTGTGGAACAGATGAAGTTCTACGAAGTCGGGCCGGACATCGCGCTGACCCAGCATGCGATCACGGTCCGGCCGCTGGTGTTTTCCGGCAAGACCTTCAAGAAGCTGCCGAAGGACCTGCAGGCGGCAATCCTCAAGGCCGGCAAGGAAGCGGGCGCGTATGGACGGCAACTCGAGTCGAGCCAGGATGCGCAAAAGCTCGACGCGATGGCCAAGGCCGGCAAGCTCAAGAAGATTCCCTTCACCGACCATGCCGCGATGAAAAAAGCCGTGGACCCGGTCATGGCCGAGTACGCCAAGGAAATCGGCGCCGACGCCATCTACCAGAAGATCAACTCGATGTAACCAAGCGCACCATTCCGGCGGAGGCGAATCCTCCGCCGGAATTTTTTTGCCCGGCGAACCCGTGAACGGCCGAGGACCCCGCATGCACAAGTTCATCGACGGCTATTACCGATTGCTCAGCTGGCTGCTGGTGGTCAGCGTGGCCATCCTGATCATCCCCGTCAGTCTGCAGATCTTCTCCCGCTACACGGCGCTGATTCCGAGTTACATCTGGACCGAGGAGATGGCGCGGTTCTTCTTCATCTGGATGATCATGCTCGGCGCGATGATCGGCATCCGCGACAGCTCGCATTTCGACATCGATCTCTGGCCGGAGCTCAGCCCACGGGCCAATGCCGTGGTCAAGCTCTTCGCGCATACCGGAATCCTCGTCCTGGCGCTGGTGTTCGTCTGGTACGGCGTCAAGTTCGTCCAGTTCGGCTGGAACCAGCATTCCGAACTGGCCGAACTGCCGATGTGGTACATCTTCATCGCCTGGCCGATCTCCGGCGCAACGTGGCTGCTGTTCCTCGGGCCGCAGGTCATTAAAAACCTGCGCGTTCTCGCCAACGGGGAGCCCCAGCCATGAGCGGCGGCGCGCTCCTCACCCCGGGTGTCGCCGCGATCGTCCTGTTCGTTCTGTTCTTCGGAATGATCGCGTTGCGCGTACCGGTCGCCTTCGCGCTCGGACTCGCCTGCCTGCCGATCATGGCCATCGAGCCGCGGTTGTCGCCGATGATCGTGTTCAACGAGACCTTCAAGGCCTACAACTCGTTCATCCTGCTGGCCGTGCCGTTCTTCCTGCTCACTGCCAATCTGATGAACGTCGGCGGCATCACTCAACGGCTGCTACGGCTGTCGCGCGCCCTGGTCGGGCACATGCCTGGTGGTCTTGCGCAGTGCAACGTCGTGCTGTCGTTTTTCTTTGCCGGGATCTCCGGATCCTCGACCGCGGACGCGTCGAGCCTGGGCAAGATTTTCATTCCCGCGCAGGTGAAGGAGGGCTACGACCTGTCCTTCGCAGTGGCGATCACCGCGGTGTCGTCGGTGCTCGCGGTGGTGATTCCGCCGTCGATCCTGATGATCGTCTGGGGCGGCACGATGAGCGTCTCCATCGGCGCGCTGTTCCTCGCGGGCATCCTTCCCGGACTGCTGCTGGCCGGCGTGCAGATGGCCACCGTGCACGGCTATTCCAAGTTACGCGGCTATCCGACTTCCGTGCGCTCGACCTTTGCCGAACTCCTGGGCGCGATCTTCGTCGCGATTCCGGCGCTGATGACGCCGCTGATCATCATCGGTGGCAAGATCTTCGGCTGGTTCACCGCCACGGAATCCGCCGCCATCGCGGTGATCTACGCCGGCTTGCTGTCGACGTTCGTGTACCGCGAAATGGGTCTCAAGGGCCTGCACAAGGCACTGCTTGACACCGGCCGCTTTGCCGGCATTGCGCTTTTCTGCGTGGGCACGGCCAGCGTGTTCGGCTGGATGCTCGCCTACTACCAGATCCCCAAAGCGCTGCTCCAGATGGTCACGTCCTGGGGCATGGGGTTGATCACAGCCGGCTTCTTCGTCGCCTTCGCTTTCCTGGTCGTCGGCTGCTTCCTCGACGCCATCCCCGCGATCATCATCGTCGGCACCATCCTTGAGCCGATCATCCTGAAGGTGGGCATGGACCCGGTGCAGTTCGCGATGATCGGAATCGTGGCACTCGCATTCGGGCTGGTCACGCCGCCATATGGGCTATGTCTGATGATCTCCTGCGCGATCGCCAAGGTGAAACTGACCTACGTGATAAAGGACGTGATCATCATGTTGCTGCCGATGCTGGGCGTGCTGGTGCTGACCATCCTGTTCCCGCAGGTCACGATATTCATTCCGAGCCTGATTTCGCCGGAGTTCCTGAAGTAGCGGGTGTGAATTCCCCCGATTCGGCGCGCCGGGCTTTCACCGCTCCCGCGTCAGCGGCACGAAGCGCACGGGTATTGTCCTGCGCGTTGTCGTGTTTCCTTGCTGGTCCTTCACGATCACCAGCAGATCCTGGGCTGCGCCGTGCCGACCCACGGGGATGACCATCCGTCCGCCGGGAGCCAGCTGATCCAGCAGCGGCTGCGGGACGTGATCCGGCGCGGCCGTGACCAGGATTGCATCGAAAGGCGCCGCTTCGGGCCACCCGCGATAGCCGTCGCCGATGCGGACCTCGACGTTGCGATAACCGAGATCGGCGAGCAACGCGCGCGCGCTCTCGCCCAGCGGCGCCACGATTTCGATGGAATAAACCTGCGCCACGCATTCGGCCAGCACCGCGGCCTGGTAGCCCGATCCGGTCCCGACTTCGAGCACGCGAAACGTCGGGCGGGGATCGACGAGTTCGGTCATCAGCGCGACGACCAGCGGCTGCGAGATCGTCTGTTCCATGCCAATGGGCAACGGCCGGTCCTGATAGGCCCTGTCGGCCATTTCCGGAGGTACGAAGCGGTGTCGCGGAACCCGCAGCAGCGCGCCTGTGACCGCGGCGGAAAGCTGCCCGCGTCCGGTCTCCGCGGCCATGGCGCGCACCTGCGCGTCGATCTGCCGGACCATGCGTTCGCGTCGGACCGAAAAGGGTTCTTGTGCCCAGGCGCGTCCCGTCATCGTGAACAGCGTGGCGGTCAGCAGACGGCGAAGCGGGTTGATGGCCGATCCTCCGGTGGTGCGACGAATGCAATCCCGTCTATCATTCCCCTGCCAGTCAGGATTGTCCAACCAGCAGCGCGCATCATCGCCTGCGACGGGATTTCGCCATGTTGAAATTGACTCCGCTTTCCCAAGGATTCGGTATCGAAGTCTCCGGCATCGACCTCGCAAAGCCATTGTCGGCCGACGCATTCGCCGAACTCGAACAGGCGTTCTACGTACATCACCTGCTGGCGCTGCGCGGGCAGGAACTCACGGCAGCGCAGTTCTCCGCCTTCGCCCGCCGCATCGGCCCGCCGCAGCCGCACGTGATCGACCAGTTCCATCATCCCGAGGATTCGAACATCCTGATCCTCTCGAATGTGAAGAAGGATGGCCGGCCAACGGGGCTGCAGGACGCGGGATCGTATTTCCATACCGACTACTCGTACCTGCAGGTCCCCGCGCGCGCGACCACGTTGTACTCGCGCGTGGTGCCCAGGGTCGGCGGCGACACGCTGTTCGCCGACCAGCAGGCGGCCTACGACGACCTGTCCGAGGCGATGAAGAAGCGCATCGAGCCGCTGTACGGAATTCATCACTACGGCAATCGCCACGACCAGAACGAGCAAAGCCGCACCGTCGCCTCGGTGCTCACCGATGAGCAGAAGGCAAAAATGCCGGTGATCACCCACCGGATCGCGCGGGCGCACCCGGTCACCGGCCGCAAGGCGCTCTACGCGGTGTCGGGCAGTTCCTTCGGCATCGCCGGCATGCCCGAGGACGAGGCGCGCGACCTGCTCGACGAACTCGCCGCGCACGCCACGCAGCCGAAGTACGTGCTGCGCTTCAGCTACGGTGTCGGCGACGTGGTGGTCTGGGACAACGCCGCGCTGCTGCATTCGGCCACGCTGACCGACCCCGCCGACGCCCGCACGCTGTGGCGCATCACCGTGCTCGAGCCATCGCCCGAGGCTGTGGCGCCCAAGGTGATCGCGGCCACCTATGCGCTCGGCGGAATGTGACGGCCCGCGCATCGCCCGCATCAACACCGCCCGCCAGGACGTTCGCCATGAGCAAAGCCATCCCCGCACTCGATCTGATGTTCCTGCTGACCGAGTCCGCCAACAATCCCAAGCATGTGGGCGCGCTGCTGACCTTCCGCCCCCCGGCAAACGCGAAGCCGGGACTCGTGCGAACGATCGTGGATGCCTACCGAGCCGCCGACGTGCGGGCGCCATTCACCTACGTGGCCGACCTGTCGCTGACCGGCGCCCCGCGCTGGAAAACCACGACGGACCTGGACATGCACTACCACGTCCAGCACATCGCGCTGCCGGCGGGCGCATCGCGGGAACATTTGCTGGAACTGGTTGCGGACCTGCATGAACCGGTGCTCGATCGCAATCGCCCGGGATTCCGCGCGCACTTCATCGAAGGGCTGCCTGGCGGAGAGTTCGCGATCTACCTGAAGGTTCATCACGCCATCGTCGACGGCGCGTCGGCAATGGCGCGGATCCTCGCCAGCCTGAACGTGGACGTCACGGCGAAGCGCATCGTGCCCTGTTTCGGCGTCGATCTGAAGGCGAACAGGCAGCGCATCCCCAAGGGCATTCTCGATCGCCTGAATTCGTTGCAGCTCCTGGCGCGCAGGCAGACGGCCGCGTTCACCGACGTCTCCATCGGCGCGCTCAAGAAGGGCCTTGGCGCCATCTTCCGCGGAGCGCCCGGCGGAAGCCTGCCGTTTACCGCGCCGCACACGTTGATGAACGAGCCGACCCACACGGCACGCAGGCTTGCCATGCTGTCCCTGCCGCTCGCCGACATGCGCGCGGCCGGCAACGCATGCGGCGGCACGCTCAACGGCGCGACCCCCGGCATGTTCCCGGTTTCAGGCCTGATGGCCGGGGTCGGCCTGAACGTCACGCTCGCGTCGTACGCCGGGTCGATGGACTTCGGCATCGTGGCCAACGGCGTCGCGATGAAGCGGCTTCCCGATCTCGCCCGGCACATCGAGGACGCCTTCGCCGAACTCAAGTCGGCGCTGGCGCCGCCGGCACCATCTAAGAAACCCCGTCGAGCCGTTGGCGGCAAAGCGACGTCAGCGGCGGCCAAATCGGCAAAGAGAAAGGCCAAGCGCCCCGCCTGAACCGAACGGCATCGCCGGCACTGCGCCGGTATACTTTTCCGATCGCGCCGACGCCAATCATCGCCACACCACCGCCCCCTCGATCCGGGACATCATGGTGAGCCGCGGCTGGCTGGCCGAAGGGGATGGCCCGGACACCGTCGCGATGTGTGCCCCGGCCTGATGACCGGGCACCGGCTTTCGAAAATGCCGTCGCCGTCCGCGCCCGGAGCGTGGCGATTTCCTGCCCTGGCTGTAGACTAATGCCCTTGTCTGTATCGGCAGCCGCCGGGAGCCGTCCGTGAATCTAGAAAAAGTCATCTTCGGTTTTTTCATCATCTTCGCCTGCACGCTGAACTTCGGCTTCTTCATCGGCGAGATCGACCGGCCCGAACTGCACCACCCCTTTGAGCTCTTCGCTGCCGTCGTCGTGAATCTCATTGCGACGGTGCTGAAGTTCGGCGACCGGACGCAACTCGGCGCCACCCACCTCGCCACCAGCCTGGTGGCGTCGTTCCAGCTGCTTGCGGCGTCGATGTTCTGGGCCTGGCAGCTCTATGTCCTGGGGTCGCCGATCACTTCCGACGGCATCTCGACCATCGTGTCGCTCTCGGGCGGCGCGTTGCTCGCCAACGTCTTCTCCGTCGTCCTGCTGCTCGGCGAAACGCTGCGGCAGGGACGCTAGCGCCGTTCCCGGCGCCCGGCCAGAAACCAGCGGACCAAGATGTCCGGCATGAGCGACGTCTTTTTTCTGGTGATGCGACGCCTTCGCGCGCCGCTGATCACGCTCATCACCGTCTACGCCATTTCGGTCGCCGGACTCGCGCTCATCCCCGGCACGGCCGCCGATGGCAGCCCTGGGCGCATGAGCATCTTCCACGCGTTCTACGTGATGAGCTACACGGCAACGACCATCGGCTTCGGCGAACTGCCGCGCCCCTTCAACGACGCGCAACGGATGTGGGTCATATTCTCGATCTACCTGTCGGTGATCGGCTGGGCCTATACGCTGGGTTCGGTGATCGCCCTTACCAACCACGCCACTTTCCGCGCACTGCTGGCCCGGGCGATGTTCAACTGGCGGGTCCGTGGAATCGCCGAACCCTTCTACATTCTCTGCGGTTACGGACAGAGCGGTTCGCGGCTGGCGCGGGCGTTGGATCGACTGGGCAACCGGCTGGTCATCGTCGAGCCGCGGTCTGAACGCATCGACCGTGTCGCGATCCAGGATTTCTCGACCCCGCCACTGACGCTCACCGCCGACGGGCGCCTTGCGGACGTGCTGGCCGACTGCGGCATACGGAGTCCGCACTGTCTTGGGCTGATCGCGCTGGCTGGCGAGGATGCGGTCAACCAGGCCATTGCCATCGGTGCGCGCGTGCTGAATCCGGCACTACAGATCGTGGCACGCGCCAAGTCCAGCGTCGCCAAGGTCAATCTCGAGTCCTTCGGCGGCGTCCAGGTCATCAATCCCTTCGAGACCTTCGCCTTCAATCTCGGCGTCAGCCTGCGCGCGCCGGAAGCGCTGCAGGTGGAAGAATGGCTCACCGCTGCGCTCGGCACCCCGTGCCCGACCCTGGTTCGGCCGCCGCGCGGGCGCTGGCTGCTGGTGGGATACGGCCGCTTTGGACACGAAATCGCTTCGGTGCTCGATCGCGAGAAAATCGAGTGGAAGGCCTTCGACCCGGGCAGCCCGGGCGACTCCGACCGGCGTCTGCAGCACGGCGACTACATCGAGAACATCCTGCGCGACCGCAATGTCGACGATGCCGACGTTCTGGTGGCCGGCGCCGACGTCGACGCCGTCAACCTGGGCGCGACGACGCTGGCGCGACGCGTGAAACCGGATCTCTTCGTGGTCATCCGGCAGAACCACGCCCAGGATCGGGTGCTGATCGACGCCGCCAACGCCAACGTCAAGTTCGTGCAGTCCGATCTGATGGTTCACGAGTGCCTGCAGTTGCTCAAGACGCCGACGCTCAGTCGCTTCATCGGGTACTTGCGCAATGCCGACGTGACCGTTGCCAGAGCGACGATCGACCGCGTGCTGGCCGAGGTCGGCGAGGGAGCGCCGAGGGCCTGGACCATCGACTGCGATGCGATGCGGCCGGGAATGTTCAGCGCGCTGTTCCAGCATGGCGATGAACCTTTCACCATCGCGCATCTGGTCACCGATCCGACGTCGCGGCAGGAACGCATGAATGCCTCCGCGCTGATGCTCGAACGATCCGACAAACCGCAACTCCTGCCGGGAGACGACATTGCGCTCAAGCCGGGGGACCGCGTCCTTTTCGTCGGCGACGACATCTCCCGCCGCCTGCAGCAGCGCTATCTGGACGAACCGAGCACGGTCGAATGGGTGCGCGCAGGAAGCGAGCCGCCACGGGGAATCCTGTTCCGGCGGTGGCGGCAGCGCCGGCTGAAACGGTCGTCGCGGATTCCAGGTTAGCGTACCGGGCCTGTACAGGGCGTCAGCCGCGTCACGCCACCATCCGAAGGCAGCAGCGCCGACAGTGGCCGGCACCCGGCCGCCGCCGTGCACAGTTCATAGTCGGGGACGAAACCCGAGCGGGCGAGCTGAAGTGCCGCATGCACGCGCTGCTGTGGTCGATATTCGAACCAGCCATTGCGCAGGACGGCGTCCGGCGGTGGCTCCATGCCGGCGCCGGAGCCGCGTACGCGAGCCGCGACGGCGAACAATTCCGGCGCAGCGTCGACGCCGGCGGAAAGTCCAACCTCGTAGTCTTCCTCCCAGCGTACCTTCTCGACCGAATGCGTCCACGCCAGCGTAAAGCGCTGCCCGGGGACGAACACCGGAGTCGTTGCGGGGTCGGCCACCAGCGCGAGGCACAGGCCAAGCGCCAGCAGGCTCATTTCGCCTCGCGCAACGCCCTCGGTCGGCGCGCGCGCCAGGCGGTCCAGACGACGAACAGCGCACTGACCACCAGGCCAATCTCGTCGGTCATGGGCAAGGCGACGATCAGCAGCGCCGCGGCGGCAATCGCCCAAAGGCGCTCGAGCCAGTTGAGCGGCGCGAACAGGAAACCGATCGCGCCCGCGCCCCAGAGACCGATGGCAACCAGCGCCTTGAACACGATGTAGGAGACGTCGACGGCGCCGCCGCCCTGCAGCATCAGCGCCGGTGCATAGACCGCCATGTAGGGAATCACGAAGCCGGCGATGGCGACCCGGACCGCCTGCATGCTGATCTTCAGCCCGCTTTCCTTGGCGATAGACGAGGCGGCGAAGGCCGCCAGCGCCACCGGCGGCGTCAGGTCGGCCATGATGCCGAAATAGAAAACGAACATGTGCGACACGATCAGCGGCACACCCAGCTTGAGCAGGACCGGCGCTGCCAGCGAACTGGTGATGATGTAGTTCGGGATCGTCGGAATGCCCATGCCCAGGATCAGGCACACCAGCATCGTCAGCACCAGTGCGAGGAACAGATTTTCCTCGCCGACCATGATGATCCGCCCGCCGATCTCAGTCGCCACGCCGGTCAGGTTGATCACACCGATGATTACACCAACCAGCGCGCAGGCGATGGCCACGGGCAGCGCATGGCGCGCGCCGTCGGCCAGCGCGCTAACGGCAAGGTGCAGCGCGTCGCGCTTGGCGCGGGTGAGATACACCAGCGCGACCAGCACCGCAGCGATCACGAAGAACGTGATGACACCGAACTCGATGAAGCCAGCACAGGCAATGCCGAGCAACACCCAGAACAGGTAGCGCAAAGGCACATTGCGCACACCGGACAGCACCGCCGCACCGAATATCAGGATGACGGTAAGGCCGAGTCCGACGGTGCCTGAGAACAACGGCGTGTAGCCTGAAAAAAGCAGCCCGACCAGCCCGATCAGCGGCAGCAGCAGGTACCAGCGCAGGCGGATCGCTTTCCAGGGATCCGGACACTCCTCCTTGGGCATGCCCAGCAGATTCTTGCGCCCCGCCTCCAGGTGCACCATCCAGAACGCGGTGACGAAATACAGCACCGCCGGGATTACCGCAGCCTTGCAGATCTCGATGTAGGGAACGTTGATCGTTTCCGCCATGATGAAGGCGACCGCGCCCATCACCGGCGGCATAATCTGCCCGCCCATGCTGGCGGTTGCTTCCACGCCCCCGGCGAACGCCGACGAATAGCCAAAGCGCTTCATCAGCGGAATGGTGAACTGTCCGGTGGTGACCACGTTGGCCACGCCGGAGCCGTTGATGGTGCCCATCAGTCCGGAGCTGATCACCGCGACCTTGGCCGGGCCGCCCTTGGTGTGACCGACGGTGCCCAGCGCGAAATCGGTGAACAGCGTGATCATGCCCGCCTGTTCGAGGAAGGCGCCGAACAGGATGAACAGGAAGATGTACGTCGACGACACGTAGGTGGGCGTGCCGTAGATGCCCTCGGTGCCGAAGGACAGCGTGCTCACCACCTGCTCCAGGCCATAACCGCGATGCGCGAGTCCGTCGGGAAGGTGTTGGCCGAACACCGCATAGGCGAGGAACAGCGCGCAGATTCCCGGCAGCGCCCAGCCCATTATCCGCCGCGCCGCTTCGAACACCAGCAGCAGGGTCACGCCGCCGATCACGAAATCGGCCGTCGTGAGTTCGCCCGCGCGCTCGGTCAGATCGGCCTCGAAAATCCAGTGGTAGAAGCTGAAGCCGAATCCGACCAGCCCAAGAATCCAGCCGACGATCACCCCGGGCGTTCCCCTGAACAACACCGGATGCAGCGTGAAGATCATCAGCATCACGAAACCAACGTGGATCGCGCGCACCACCTGGCTGGACAGTGGGCTGAACGCGGCGGTATAGATCTGGAAAGATGAAAACGCCAACGCGATCCAGAACACCGCCACCGGCAGCTCCAGCCGGCCATCCTCCTGTTCCGGATCGTTGAGCGTCGTCATCAAGGCACCTCGTGTCTGGGTCACGCCTGCTGCGGAAAAAACAGCGGCGGCCCGAGTCTACCCCGGACCGCCGCGATCCAGCTCTGCTCCGGCACGGCCTACTTGATGACGCCGACCTCCTTGTAATAACGCGCCGCACCGGGATGCAGCGGCAACGGCATGCCCTTGACCGCGTTCTCGCGCTTGATCGCCTTGGCGGCGTTGTGCGCCGCGTACAGCGTGTCGAGGTTGTCGTACATGGCCTTGGTCATCTGGTAGGCCAGCTCGTCGGACACCCCGGTCTGCGTGACCAGGAAGTTCGGGATCGCCGCGGTGGCGACGTCAGCCGTCTGTCCTTCGTAGGTGTTCGCCGGAATGACCGAGGACTGATATGCCGCGTCGCCGATCTTGGCCACCACGTCGGCGGGCACCGGGATGATCACGATCTTCACCGCGGTGGCGAGGTCGCGGATCGACGCGACGCCGAGGCCTGCCGATTGCAGCGTGGCGTCGAGTTGCCGGTTCTTCATGAGTTCGACCGACTCGCCGAAAGGCAGGTACTCGACCTTGGACAGGTCCTTGTAGTCGATCCCAGCGGCCTTGAACACGGCCCGCGCGTTGAGTTCGGTGCCCGAACGGGCCGCACCCACCGACACCCGCTTCCCCTTCAGGTCGGCGATGGTGCGAATGCCCGAATCGGCGTTCGCGACGATCTGGATGTAGTTGTTGTAGGTCGCCGAAAGACCGCGCAACTTGGTCAGCGGCGTTTTGAATCCCGCCTCGGCGTTGCCCTTGTAGGCATACGACACCGCGTCGGCGAGCGCCAGCGCCAGTTCACCCTTGCCCGCCTGCAGCAGGTTAAGGTTCTCGGCCGAGGCCTTGGTGACCTGCGCGGTCGCCTTGACGTTGGGAATCGCCTTGGCAAAGACCTGCGACAGCGATACACCCAGCGGGTAGTACACGCCGCTCTGGCCGCCGGTCAGGATGTTGATGAATTGCTGCGCCGAAGCCGGCGCCGCGACGAGCGCTGTCGCCAAGGCGACGGCCGCAGTAATCGAACGGGTATTGAACATGGGTTCCTCCAGAGGATGCAGCAGAAATTATGGAACTGGGCGAGGCCGGTGAAATCCGACTCTTCTGTGACGAATAAGGCAATGAATTCAATCCGGTGTACCTAAACTCCGACCTTGTATTTTAACAAGAATCAGACTCGAAGACCAATGCGCCGAATCTCGGCGTTATTGCGGATTGGCCTGCCCGACTCCAGAGAGCGCCGATTGAAACATCCGCGCGCGCATTGAAGCGATTGCATTTGGTATTGCGCAAAGCGCCAGGACCGTTGACGCTGTGCGACTGAACCGGCGCCGCCGGGAACCTGCAGGTCGACGCGAAGACGCGGCCGGTCGACCCGGAGGCCGACGCCGTCAGCCGGGCAGTGTCGCCTCGAGCATCCCGGACAGCAGCGTGGCGATACCGAGGAAGGACGAGAAGCCGACCACGTCGGTCACCGTGGTGAGGATGATCGATGACGAGGTGGCCGGATCCTGCCCGAAGCGGCGCAGCAGCACCGGCGTCAGCGCGCCGGCCAGTCCGGCCGCGACCATCGAAATCACCATCGCCAGAACGATCACCAGCACCAGCCCCAGCGAGCGGCTCCAGAAGTAGACACCCAGCGCCGTGGTCGCGGCGATGGCCAGGCCGTTGATCAGCCCTACCGCAGCCTCCTTGCCGACCACGCGGCGCCAGTGGCGCAGGCTGATCTCGCGCAGCACCAGTCCGCGCATGGTCACCGCCAGCGCCTGCGCGCCGGCATTGCCCGACTGTCCCGCCACCACCGGCAGCAACACGGCCAGCGCGGTGAACTTGGCGATCGTGTTCTCGAACAGTCCGACCACCGCCGCGGCGAGGAACGCCGTCAGCAGATTGATCTGCAGCCAGGGCAGCCGCTTGATGACCGCGAATCCTGGCGACGACAGTGCCCGCTCGTCAGGACTTGCGCCGACCATGGTCTGGATGTCGACGCTGGCGTCCTCCTCGATCGCCGCGACCAGCGCCGCCTGCCGGATCACGCCGACGAAGCGCCCGTCCGTGTTGACCACCGGCAATTCGGTGATCGGCTGCTGCTGCAGCACCTCCAGCAATTCGTCGCGCGGATCGAGATCGCGCACCATCGCGATCAGGCGGCGCGTGATGTCGCGCAGCGGCAGCGCCGGATCCGCCGTGGCCAGATCCTGGATCTCGACCCGGCCCGTGAGGCGACCTTCGTCGTCGATGACGAAAAGCTCGCGCAAACCCCTGCGGCGGATCAGTTTCAGTCGCGCCAGCGCTTCCGCGACGTCGGAATCGGCGCGCAGCGGATTGATGTTGGAGTCCATCAGGCGGCCGGCCGCGTCCTCCGGATAGTCGAGCAGGCCCGACAGCTCGCCGGCGATCTGCGCCTCGAGCAGGCCGAGCAGTTGCTTGCGTTCGTCGCCGTCGAATTGTGCCAGCACGGCCGCCGCAACTGCGGGCTCCGCCTCGCTCAGCCAATGCCGTGCGACTTCCGGCGGCACCGACTTCAGCGTCGCCGCGGCGGCGTCCGGGGTCAGCGCCTGCCATACCGGCAGCGCCACGTTCGAGGGCAGCGGTCCCAGCAATTCGGAGGCGCGTTCCGGCGCGATCTTTTCAAGCTGCCGCGCCGCCTCGCGCGGATAGTCGAGCAGATAGCGGCGGCTCAGCGCCGCCGTGGCCGAGGTGGCCGCAACGTCGATGGCCGTCGCTGCGGCGGCATTCACGGCCGGCCTCGCGGCGGTGGCGCCAGCAGCGCCAGCGTCGCGTCGATCAGGCTGGACACGGCATGCCAATAGCCGAGCGCAAATACGCCGGTCATCGAATCGGCGAGCAATTCGCTGTCCTTGTGACGCCGTCGCTGGGCGCGGTGCAAGGCACTTCGGCGCACCACACCGACCAACCCGCCGCCACGTTCGACCACCGCCACGATATCGGCGTCATGCCACACCGGGTGCGCCGATGCGCCGGCAAGCGGGGTCACCGCGGGCAGCGTGACCGGCACCGCATGCATCAGCGCATCCAGCCGATCGCGCGATCCTGCACGCAGCAGTGTCGTCAATTCGATCTGTCCGAGCGGCCTGCGCTGCGCGTCGACCACATAGACCGGTCCGGTCGGTACGGCGCGGGCGCCTCGCACGGCTTCCGTCGCATCTTCCACTCTTGCGTCCGGCGGAAGGGCAATGATCTCCGTGTCCACGCAGCCGCCGACCGAGTCTTCCGGATAGCCGAGCAGCGCCCGGCAGGCCAGCGTGGTGGCCGTCGGCAACGCCTCAAGCAAGGCGTTGCGGCGACCTTCGGGCAGGTTGCGCAATACGGCAGCGGCCCCTGGAATGCTGATCGCGCCCAGCAGCATGGCCCCGCGCGACTTGTCCAGCGGCCGCAGGCAGCGCGCCGCCGAATACGGCAGCATCGCCGCGAGCACCGGCGAACAAAGTCGCACCGGCACGCTTTCGAACAACGCCGCCGCGTCCTCGGCGGACAATTGCTCCAGCACCCGTGCGGCATCCTCGGGATGTCCGGCGAGAAAGGCGTGGGTGAGGACGTCGTGATCAGCCATCCCGCGGCTCCTGGGTGACCAGCACCACGGGCTCTTCGCTGAAGATCCGGCCAGGCAGCGTCACGCGACCGTCGTCGGTTTCCAGGACCACTGCCTGCGGCGTCAACTCGAGGATGCGACCGTCGAATCCGGCAACACGGATGCGCTGGCCGAGTTCGTAGTTCTGGCGGAGCTGATTCGCGCCGATCAGGTTGGCCACGTGCATGCGCGCGCCGAGGCTGATCGCGATTACTACGCCACCGGCGACCGCACTGGCGATGATGCCGATGATGATGGCGAGAAAGGTGATGCGAATGCCGATCTGGTCGGCGCCGACCAGGATCGCCGCCACCAGGATGGTTCCCTGCGCGGCTCGCGCGACGATAAGTCGCTGCGCCGGCTCGAGTTTCACGGCGGCGCCAAGGATCACGTCGGCGGCGACGCGCGACAGGATGTACCCGGCCGCGACGATCAGCAGCCCCACCACCAGCATCGGCAGGTGGTCGAGCAGCCCGACCAGCCAATTGGTGAAGGTCTGCAGGCCGAGCACGTTGGTCGCGGCGGAGATGAAGAACAGCACCACCGCCCAGAACACGACCACGCTGAACAGGTTGGCCGCGTTCGCCAATCGCAGCCGCTTGGCCAGCCGGGGGCCGAGCAATCGCGCAACAAGCCGGTCCAGCAAGGTGAGGATGCGTCCAGTCAGCGCGCGCAGAAGTTTCGCCAGCACCCAGCCGGCCAGCATCAGCAGTGCCGCGCCGATGACGCTGGGCAGGTACTGCACGATGCGGTCCATGACCATCGTGGCGACGCGGACAATCTCGTCACCGAATGCTGCGCCTTGATTCACTGTCTGACCTCCTGCGACCCGTGTCCCGTCCGGCTCGTGTGTGAGCCAGACGGTAACTGATTAGCATAACGGCAAGTGCGGGGTCACCGCCAGTGAGTAGCCTTTCGTGGGCGCGACGCCCTGACCAACCCGAATCGGTTTCCATGGGTTCCTCCCCTCGCGAATTCTTGATGCGCACCTGGACGAATCGTTTCACGAACGACCATCACTGACGGCAACGGGGCACGAAATGCAGAGGGCCAAGGACGTTCCCCGCCTCCGGACGGTAACTGCGCTTTGGTTGACATTGCGCAATTTTTCTGCCTTGCCGCAGGTTGACAAATCACGTGGTTAGAGGGCCTAATGGGCTGATAAACAAGTGAATTCGGACCGCCCTCCGCGGATCCGACCTACTGTCCCACGAACCCGGAGGTTCCCCATGAAATTCACCAGGATTCTGCTCACGCTCGCGGCCTCGTCGGTCATCGCTCTCGCCGGCACGGTCGCCGCGCAACCGATTGTCATCAAGTTCTCGCACGTCGTCGCCGAGAAGACGCCCAAGGGTCAGGGCGCGCTCAAATTCAAGGCACTGGCCGAGGCGCGACTGCCCGGCAAGGTCGAGGTGCAGGTGTTCCCCAGCTCGCAGCTGTTCGGCGACGCCAAGGAAATTGAAGCGCTGCTGCTGGGCGACGTGCAGTTCATCGCGCCGTCGCTGTCCAAGTTCGACCGCTTTACCAAGACGCTCCAGGTGTACGACCTGCCGTTCATGTTCGAGGATATCGCGGCGGTCGACCGCTTCCAGAAGAGCCCGAAAGGCCAGGGCCTGCTGACGGTGATGAAATCCAAGGGCTTGCTGGGTGTGGCCTACTGGCATAACGGCATGAAGCAGTTGTCGAGCGACAAGGACCAGCTCAAGGTTCCGGCCGACGTCAAGGGCCTCAAGTTCCGCATCCAGGCCTCCGACGTGCTCGAGGCGCAGTTCCGCGCGCTGGGCGCCAATCCGCAGAAGATGGCCTTTTCCGAGGTCTACCAGGCGCTGCAGACCGGCGTGGTCGACGGTCAGGAGAACACCTGGTCGAACATCTATTCGCAGAAATTTTTCGAGGTGCAGAAGACCATCGCCGTCACCAACCATGGCCTGATCGACTACATGGTCGTCACCAATGCCAAGTGGTGGGACGGCCTGCCCGCGGACATCCGCGAAGGCCTGGCGGCGTCGATGGCCGAGGCCACCGTGTACGCGAACACGCTGGCCAATGATCTCAATGAATCGGCCCGCAAGAAAATCGCCGACGCCGGCAAGGCGAGGATCCAGCCCCTCAGCAAGGCCGACCTCGCGCTGTGGCAAAAGGCGATGGAGCCGGTGTGGAAGAAGTTCGAGGGCGGCATCGGCAACGACCTGATCCAGGCGGCGAAAAAATCCAATAACTAGAAATACCCGGACTCTGGCCGCAAGCAGGGGGGAGCGCCGTGATCGTCAAATGGCTAGAACGGCTGGAGGAGGGCATGCTTGCCTTCCTCCTCGCCGTGATGACGCTGATCATTTTCATGCAGGTGGTCGCGCGCTACATCTTCAACTACAGCTACGTCTGGGCGCTTGAAACCGTCACCTACCTGTTCGCCGCGCTGATCTTCTTCGGCATGTCCTACGGCGTGCGGGTCGGCGCCCACATTGGCATCGACCTGCTGGTCAAGTCGCTCGGCCCCCGCGGCGCGCGCTTCGCCGGCGCGATTGCCGCCGCGCTGTGCATGCTCTATTCGGGCATCGTGCTCTACGGCAGCATCGTGTATGTGCACAAGATGTATTCGATCGGCATCCTCGCGCAGGACCTGCCGATCGAGCAGTGGATTCCGCGCATGGTGCTGCCCATCGGCTTCACGCTGCTGGGCATACGTTTCGCCCAGATCTTCTACCGGATCGTCACCGGGAAGGAGGGAGGCCTGCACCTGGCCGATGAGGCCGCCGAGGCGCTCAAGTTGAGGATGAGCGACCCGGAACCGGAACCGCCCGCGGGAGGCAAGCAATCATGACCATTGCCTTCCTGTTCGGCGCGCTGTTCGCCTTCATGCTGCTGGGCATGCCGATCGCCATCGCACTCGGCCTGTCCTCGCTGCTGACCATCCTCTTCTTCGGCCAGGATTCATTGGCCTCGCTGGCGCTGAAACTGTTCGAGACCTCCGAGCATTTCACGCTTCTCGCCATCCCCTTCTTCATCCTGTCCGGCGCCTTCATGACCACCGGCGGCGTGGCCAAGCGGATGATCCGCTTCGCCAACGCCTGCATCGGCCACCTGCGCGGCGGCCTTGCGATGGCCTCGGTGATGGCCTGCATGCTGTTCGCCGCGGTGTCCGGCTCGTCGCCGGCGACCGTCGTCGCGGTCGGCTCGATCGTCATCGCCGGCATGGTCAGGGCCGGATACACCAAGGAATTTGCCGCGGGCGTCATCTGCAACGCCGGCACGCTGGGCATCCTGATCCCGCCGTCGATCGTGATGGTCGTCTACGCGGCCGCCACCGAAACCTCGGTCGGCAAGCTGTTCATGGCTGGGGTGGTGCCCGGCATCGTGCTCGGCCTGATGCTGATGGTGGCGATCTATTTCCGCGCGCGACAGCTGGACATCCCGCGCCAGGCGAAGGCGTCGCTGCGCGAGGTGTTGAAGGCTGGCCGCGATTCGATCTGGGGCCTGCTGCTGCTGGTCATCATCCTGGGCGGCATCTACGGTGGCATCTTCACGCCGACCGAAGCCGCGGGCGTGGCTGCGGTCTATGCGTTCTTCATCGCGGTCTTCGTCTACAAGGACATCGGCATGAGCAAGGTGCCGCATGTGCTGGTCGACGCGTCCAAGGTGACGGTGATGCTGATGTTCATCGTCGCCAACGCGCTGCTGTTCGCGCACGTGCTGACCACCGAGCGCATCCCGCAGGCGATCACCGAGCAGATCGTGGCGATGGGCATGGCGCCGTGGCAGTTCCTGATCGTCGTCAACATCCTGTTGCTGATCGCCGGCAATTTCATGGAGCCGACGGGGATCATCCTGATCCTGGCGCCGATCCTGTTTCCGATTGCCACCGAGCTGGGCATCGACCCCGTGCACCTGGGCATCATCATGGTGGTCAACCTCGAGATCGGCATGGTGACGCCGCCGGTCGGGTTGAATCTATTCGTCACGTCGGGCATCACCGGCATGTCGATCGTGCAGGTCGTCTGGGCGGCGCTGCCATGGCTTTCGGTACTGATCATCTTCCTGATCATCGTCACCTACGTGCCGGCGATCTCGATGTTCCTGCCCAACCTGCTGTTCTAGGGCGGCTGGAACGAAAGGGGGCGGCCCGGAGCCGCCCCTGTGGTGTGTGTGGTGCCTGGCGCGGGCTTTCGGATGAGAGAAATCGCTGCGCTCACCCTTCAACGGGCGGGCAGAGATCCTCGCCCCATGGTCTACCCCGACGCGCTAGCGCCCTGCCGGCAACCAGTCGGCGAGGCTGCGGGCATAGGGGTGAACGGGCAGGTAGGCGTCGATCGATACGGCCGACGCTTCAAATGCGCGTTTCGGCGCGTCAACCGGCCAAAAGGCCGTGAGTCCGACGACCAGCGCAACCGCGATCATGACCGCGATGGCCTGCTTGGTTCTGATTCCACGTTCCTGCATTGCGGGCTCCGGTGATCCAACGCTGCAAGCAGTGTAGATGCCGGAACCGCGGATGCACCCCCTCCCGAATGGGGGGGGCGCGCGATGGCCCCGGGACCTGCGTCCCGGGATTCCTTCGCCTCGCCGCGATACGGTCGTGGCTACCGGATCGCCAGTCAGCCCGCCTTGATCACCGGCGGTGGCGACCACGTGCCCTTGCCCGGCGGCAGGATCGACGGCGCTTTTTCCTGCGGCCAGTACATCCGCATCATCAGCACGAATTCGCCGGAGGGCGCCGGCAGCCAGTTGGCCTCCTTGCCCTTGCCGGGCGACTCGTGCTGGAAGTACAGCGTCAGCGAGCCGTCGGCGTTGTACTTCGGCTTGTCGCGCAGGCTGACCGTGAATTTGTTCAGCGGATTGGGGTTGAACCACCAGCCGCCGTCGATCATGTACATGGTGATCGACCAGAAACCGTCGACCGGGGGCGTCTCGCCCTTCTTGAAGGTCACCGTGTACTTGTTGGCGCCGTTGAGCACCTTGCCGTCACCATCTTCCATCGCGGTCGGATAAACCGCGTCCTGAGGAAGATTGGCCGGCCAGCCGAAGGCGGCGATCACAGCGCGGCTCAGGTAGTCGGTGCCATAGGCGCCGGCGGCGCCGGGGACCTGCCAGCCGTTGACCTTGGCGCCGAAGTTGCGCTCCTTCCACTCGAGGATCTTTGCAAAGGCCACCTTGCCGACGTCTTTCAATGCCGCCTGCATGGCCGGGTCGAGCTTGCCCATGTCGAACGGCTTGCCGGGTTCCAGGCCGATCTTCGCCAATTTCGCGACCAGCGGCGCGTCCTCGGCGGGCGGCGGCGCCGACGTTCCCATGAGCTTCGCCATCAGGCCGAAATAGGCCGCCGTGTCCATCGCGTCGATCACCTGCTGCGGCTTGTCGGTCATCGAGAACCCGGGGTTGGGATCGACCGGCGGCGCCTCATACGTGAACGGCTTGCCGAATGCCGACAGCGGCACCAGCTGGTACTGGGCCTGCAGCGCGTTGACCTTCTTGTAGTCGGCAGGCGAGCCGTCGGCATAGGTGCGCCCGAGGATCACCATGTAGCGTGTCGGCGACTTGATTTCCTTCATGCCACGGGGCACCTCGCCGGTCCAGCCCGGGCCGGTAAGCAGGAAATTGCCGGCCTTTTCGCCGGTGGTGCGGCTGCCCGGGGACTCGATCACCGGCATCCACAGGCTGTACATCGGGAACAGGAAGTAGCGCTTGCCCATGTCCGGGTGTGAAAAGACCATGGGCTCCTTGCCCACATCGACCCAGGCCAGCGAGTACAGCGTGTCGGCGTTGGGCGCGGAGACCCCGCGGAAGTCGCCCGGCGGATAGCGGGGTACGTTGATGAACTGCCCGGTCGGCGCCTTGAGGCCCTCGGTCTTCGCCACATTCGACATCTGCACCCGCGTCACCTCGGTGGTGATCAGCGAGTAACCGTAGATGTACGCCTCCTCGGCGATCTGCTTCGCCTCGGCGACCTTCGCCGCCAGCGCGGCGGCGTCGCTTGCGACTTTGGCCTTGGCGGTGTTTTCGGCCGCGGCCTTCGGGGGTTCCGCTTTCTTCTGTTCGCAGGCGCCGAGTGAAACAAGCGCGGCGGCCGCGATCAATGCGGCAAGGATTCGCATACGCATGGTGCCGTTCCTTCTGATTGGATGATGGACCCTACAGGCCCTCGCGCCGTCGGCGCAGGGCCACGCAGTCGCGGCACGACCGGGTCAAGTGGCGGATGTTACGCCATGTGGTACTTCCGATTTCCGCCCCCGCCGCCCGCGGGTGAGCGCGCCGGGAGGCATGGCGCGACTCAGCCGATCGCCGGAATTCCCCGTGCCGCCTCGGCATCCGACGGCGCTGCCGGCGAGGTGGCATCAGGGGCCAGCAGCATCGCACAGCCCCAGGCAACGCCGGTGACGGCGATCACCGCGGCGCCGACGAGGAACTCGCGCCCATCGGCCCAGCGTTCGACCTCCGGCAGCCAGCGCTTGGCCAGCGTAAACGTCCCGATGCCGGCGGAGAGCATTCCGACCGAAACCGCCATGATGCGCGAGGCGAATGCCGCCCGGCGGTCGGCGCGGCGCAGCAACCGCGTGATCCACAGGCCGTTGATGCCATCGACCGCCAGCATCGCCGCCACAAACAATGCCGCCAGCAGCAGCGCCGCTGGGACGCCGCCATGCCGGCCGGCAACCAGCGCAAACAGCGCCGCCTGCGACAGCGTGTCGAAGGACAGCGCAAACAGTGCGCCGACAGCGCCGATGGCCCAGGGCCGTCGCGCGTTGAAGAACCGGGAAAGCCAGCGCGCCTTGAAGCCAAGTGGCGCGACCATCGCATCGGGTTGCGCCCGCCAGGCCGCGTGCAGGTTGACGAAGGCAAGTCCGAACAGGAAGGCGATCGAGATGCCGAGGCCGGTCAGTGCGAGCCAGGCGGGCGTGTGCCATGACGCCGTCGCAAGGCTCGCCAGCAACGTCACCGCGACCACCACGATGCCATGTCCGCCCGAGAACAGCAGGCCGGAGAATTTCGCCGCGCGCGGCGAGCGCGTCGCGTTGCAGCGCGCCAGCCCGTCGATCGTCGCCAGGTGATCGGCGTCGAAGCCGTGCTTGGCGCCAAGGATCACGGCCAGTGTGCACAGCGCGGCGAAGGTCGTCGAATGCGGGTCCAGCAGCATCGGCCCCAATCCTGCCGCGCCCGGCGCAGCCACGTTTTTCGCGCCACGCGGCCAGCGCCGGGGGAGCGGAGTTGCGGAACCTGCCCGTATTACCGGGTAGGACATTTTATACAATTGATCCTACCGCACGCCCGCAGCGCGCGCAAGCGGCGCGGGTCATGCCGATCAGGCCTTGGGGATGAAATGCATGTGGCCGGCGTGCGTCCGCGCCTTGAAGCCCCGGTGGCGGTCATCGGTGTCCACACTGATGACGTTGAGCTGTCCATGGCGGACACCGCGTTCCGCTTCCATGCGCTGTGCGAAGGCGCGCACCGCTTCGGTGCGCCCCTTGAGAATCACGGTCTCCAGGCAGTTGTCGTGATCGAGGTGGACATGCGTCGACGCCACGACCAGATCGTGGTGCGCGTGCTGCGCCTCGGTCAGGCGTTCGGTGAGGTCGCGCTGGTGGTGGTTGTACACATAGGAGAGATTGGCGACGCAGAAGCTGTTGCCGTCGCTGGTCACCCGCTGCGTCTCGAGTTCGCGGCGCAGCAGGTCGCGCATGGCTTCGGAACGGCTGGCATAGCCGCGCCGGGCAATCAGCGCGTCGAACTCGCGCGCCAGTGGCTCGTCGATTGTCATGGTGATGCGTTCCATCGTGCCCCCTTTTGATGCAAACCGCGCGTTTGCGCCGGGATGATGCGAAGCTCGCCGGACCGGGCGCTGCGCCGCGACTTTACGCGGGCAGGCCGCTCGCGGTAAGGTTGCAGCGATCACTCCCCGCGGCCGCCATCGCCTGTCCTCCGGCGCCGCCCGTTACGAGGAACGTCCCATGCACCTCACCCCGCGCGAGTTCGACAAGCTCCTCATTTACATGATGGCCGACGTGGCGCTGAAACGGAAGGCCAAGGGCCTGAAGCTCAACCATCCGGAGGCCGTGTCGGTCATTTCCGCCGCCGCACTCGACGGCGCCCGGGAAGGCAAGACCATCGAGGAGGTCATGCACGACGCGCGCGGGGCGCTGTCGCGCGACGACGTGATGGACGGCGTGGCCGACCTGATCCCGATGGTCCAGGTCGAGGCCGTGTTCACCGACGGCAGCCGCCTGGTCACCGTGCACACGCCGATACAGTAGGCGCGCGATGACCGCCACCCATCCTCCCGTCGCTGTCGCCGCCGACGTCGATCCCGCGAGCGCCGCCGTTCCCGTAGGCGGCGTCGTCTGCGCCAAGGCCGCGCTCGTCGTCGACGCGGGTCGGCCGACGCTGAAAATGGCGGTGCGCAACACCGGCGACCGGCCGATCCAGGTCGGTTCGCATTTTCATTTCTTCGAGGCCAACCGCGCGCTGGCCTTCGACCGTGCCGCGGCCTTCGGCATGCGGCTGGCCATTCCGGCGTCGACGGCACTGCGCTTCGAGCCCGGCGACGAGCGCAGCGTCACGTTGGTCCCCTTCGGCGGACGCCGCATGGTCTACGGTTTCAATAATCTTGCCGACGGCGCCACGGCCGGCAAGGATGCCGCCTCGCGCAAGTCCGCGGCAGTGAAGCGGGCGAGGAAAAAGGGCTTCCGCTTCGCCGACAGCAGCGACGCCTAGGCTTCCGCGCGGGCCAACGTCCGCATCCGCAAAATCGACCTCATCCGCACACGCGACTTCAGCAGGTTCCACGATGGCGACCATCTCCCGCAATGACTATGCCGGCCTGTTCGGTCCGACCACCGGCGACCGCATCCGGCTCGGCGACACCGGCCTCTTCGTCGAGATCGAGCGCGACCTGCGCGGCGGCACCGGCGACGAGGCGGTGTTCGGCGGCGGCAAGAGCCTGCGCGAAGGCATGGGCATGGACAACACGCGCACCCGGGCCAAGGGCGCGCCCGACCTGGTGATCACCAACGTCACCATCATCGACGCGGTGCTGGGCGTGGTGAAGGCCGACGTCGGCATCCGCGACGGGCGCATCTGCGGCATCGGCAAGGCGGGCAATCCCAACACCATGGACCGGGTGACGCCGGGGCTGGAAATGGGCGTGGGCACCGATGCGATTTCCGGCGCGCACCTGATCCTCACTGCCGCCGGCATCGACTCGCACATCCATTTCATCTCGCCGCAGCAGGCCTATGCGGCGCTGTCGAATGGCGTGACCACGCTGATCGGCGGCGGCGCCGGACCCACCGACGGCACCAACGCGACCACCGTTTCCGCGGGACCGTGGAACATCGAGATGATGCTGCGTGCCGCCGAAGGCCTGCCGGTCAACATCGGCCTGCTCGGCAAGGGCCACGCGCACGGCAAGGCGCCGCTGGTCGAGCAGATCGAGGCCGGCGCCATCGGCCTCAAGTGCCACGAGGACTGGGGCAGCACGCCGGCGGCGATCCGCTCGGCACTGACGGTGGCCGACGAGATGGACGTACAAGTCTGCCTGCACTCGGACACCTTGAACGAGGCGGGCTTCGTCGAGGACACCATCGCTGCCTTCGAGGGCCGCACCATCCACACCTTTCACACCGAAGGTTCGGGCGGCGGCCACGCGCCGGACATCATCAAGGTGGCCGCGCTGCCGAACGTGCTGCCGAGTTCCACCAATCCGACGCTGCCCTATGGCATCAACACGCAGGCCGAATTGTTCGACATGATCATGGTCTGCCATCACCTGAATCCCGGCGTGCCGTCGGACGTCGCCTTCGCCGAAAGCCGCATCCGCGCCGAGACCATCGCCGCCGAGAACGTGCTGCACGACCTCGGCGCGATCTCCATGTTTTCCAGCGATTCGCAGGCGATGGGCCGCGTCGGCGAAAACTGGCTGCGCTGCGTGCAGACCGCCGACGCCATGAAAAAGGCGCGCGGCAAGCTGCCCGAGGACGCCGCGGGCAACGACAACTTCCGCGTGCTGCGCTTTGTCGCCAAGATCACCATCAATCCGGCGGTGACGCATGGAATCGCCGACGTGCTGGGCTCGGTGGAAGTCGGCAAGATGGCCGACCTGGTGCTCTGGGAACCCGGCTTCTTCGGCGCCAAGCCCAAGCTGGTGCTCAAGAACGGCTTCATCAACTGGTCGCTGATGGGCGACCCCAACGCCTCGCTGCCCACGCCGCAGCCGGTCTACTACCGGCCGATGTTCGGCGCCTACGGCCATGCGCTGCCGGCCTCCTGCGTGAGCTTCGTCTCCGGTGCCGCACACGCCGCCGGCATCGGCGAACGCCTGCAACTCAACCGGCAGGTGCTGCCGGTGCGCAACACCCGCCGCATCGGCAAGCGCGACATGGTCCGCAACGCTGCCACGCCCGACATCGACGTGAATCCGGAGACTTTTGCGGTCAAGGTCGACGGCGTGCATGCGACGGTGCCGCCCGCGCATACGGTGGCGCTGAACCAGCTCTATTTTTTCTCCTGATCCGCGGCCATGCTGATCATCGAAACCATCGTCGGCAATGTCGGCGCGCCGGAGTGGCAGACGCGGCTGGCCGGAGCGACCATCGATACGCTGGCGCTCGACCAGTGGGAGGCGCAGAAGAACCGCTTTCGCAAGAAGGCGGCGTCCGGCACGGAAGTCGCAGTGTCGCTGGACCGCGGCACCTTCCTGCGTGACGGTGACATCCTGCGCTGGGACGAGGCGGCGCGCGTGGCCATCGTCGCCGCAATCGCGCTGCGCGAAGTGATGGTCGTGCATCTCGACGGCCTGGCCTCCACCGATCCGGCGGTGGCGCTGCGTACCTGCGTGGAACTCGGCCACGCGCTGGGCAACCAGCACTGGCCAGCGCTGGTCAAGGAGTCGCGCGTCTACGTGCCGCTCATCGTCGATCGCAAGGTGATGGCCTCGGTGATGAAGACGCACAATTTCGAGCACCTGCATTACGAATTCCTGCCCGGGGGCGACATCGTGCCCTTCCTGGCGCCGCACGAGTCGCGCCGTCTGTTCGGCGGCGCCGAGGGGCCGGTGCATTCGCATCTCAGCGAGCGCTATGCGTCGCTCGACGATGCCACGGCGCGCAGTCGCTCGACCTGGCCTGCAGCGCCGGCGCAGGGCGCGGCGGCGACCGATGGCTGACGCGATGGCAGCGGGCGGGATTGTCGTGCTGGTTCAGACCAATGCCTGACGCGATGGCAGTCACCGAAGCCGTAGCGCTGGCGCCGTCCGATGCCTGACGCCCGGGCGGCGAGTCCGCCGCCGCCCTCGGCCACTGCGCTCGCCCGGTTGCTGCAGTTCGGCGACTCGATGCTGCCGGTCGGCGGCTTTTCATTCTCCTGCGGACTCGAGTCCGCCGTGCAGCAGCGTGTGGTCACCGATGCGCCGACGCTCGCCGCATTCACCCGCACCGCCGTGCGGCAGGCGGCCGCGGGCGACGGCATCGCGCTCATCCATGCGCATCGCGCCACCGAGGCCGGCGACCTCGACGAAGCGATGCGCATCGACCGGATGGCGCTGAATCGCAAGCTCTCCGACGAGACGCGGACCATGTCGCTGCGCATGGGCCGCAAGCTGACGGAACTTGGCGTGCAGGTGCATGGCCATCCGCTGGCACGCGACTGGCTGGCGCGCATCCAGGACGCGCGCACGCCGGGCACGCATGCGGTTGGCCTCGCCGTCGACTTCGCCGCGCAGGGGCTGACCGCGCGCGACGCCTTCGCCGTGCATCGCTATGGCGTTGCCGCGACCATCCTTTCCGCGGCCCTGCGGCTGATGCGCATCGGCCATCCGCAGACGCAGGCGATCCTCTACGCGCAGAACGCCGACGTCGAGGAGGCCTATGGCGTCGCCGCCGCGGCGCGCCTCGAGGACATGGCCAGCTACGCGCCTTTGACCGAAATCCTCGCCGCCGTGCACGTAAAGGCGCATGTGCGACTGTTCATGAACTGATCCCCGGTATACAGGAAACTCTCACTCTTGAAGAAAATCACGCGCATCGGCATCGGCGGGCCGGTCGGCTCGGGCAAGACCGCCATCGTCGAGGCGATCACGCCGCTGCTGCTCGACCTGGGCATCAAGATCCTGATCATCACCAACGACATCGTCACCACCGAGGACGCCAAGCACGTCCAGCGCACGCTGAAGGGCATCCTCGTCGAGGACCGGATCATCGGCGTGGAGACCGGGGCCTGTCCGCATACCGCGGTGCGCGAAGACCCGAGCATGAACCTGGCGGCCGTCGAGGACATGGAAGCCCGCTTTCCCGACAGCGACCTGGTGCTGATCGAAAGTGGCGGCGACAACCTGACGCTTACTTTTTCGCCCGCGCTGGTCGACTTCTTCATCTACGTGATCGACGTCGCCGCGGGCGACAAGATTCCGCGCAAGAACGGCCCCGGCATTTCGCAATCGGACATCCTGGTCATCAACAAGACCGACCTGGCGCCCTACGTGGGCGCCAGCCTCGAGGTGATGGCGCAGGATTCGAGGATCATGCGCGGCGACAAGCCCTTCCTGTTCACCAACTGCAAGACCGGCGAGGGCATTGCGCAATTGGTGGAGCGCATCCGCCACGACCTCCTGTTCGACCTGCGCCTGCCAGTCGCGCAGACCGTCTAGAACCGCCGTGCCACGCGCCTTCGAGCCCGATGCACAACCCTGGGCCGCCGTCGAGGCGCTGGGCCGCACTGCGCCCGAGTTCGCGCGCTTCCAGGACGAGCCACCGCAGATGGGCAGCGCCACGCCCGGCAAGACCGGTTACCTGAAGCTGCATTTCGAGCGGCGCGACGACCGCAGCATCCTCGCCGACCTCGACCGCCGCACGCCGTTCATGGCGCAGCGCGCGCTTTACTGCGACCCCGGCCTGCCGGCGTTGCCGCATGTGTTCCTGATCACGACTTCCGGGTGCCTGCTGCAGGGCGACCGCCTGGCGCTGGACATCTCGCTCGGCGTGAATGCGCAGGCGCACGTGACCACGCAGGCCGCCACCAAGATCCACACCATGGACGCCAACTACGCGGCGCAGACGCAGACGATTACGCTTGCCGACGGCGCCTATCTCGAATTCCTGCCCGATTCGGTGATACCGCACCGGGAGGCGCGCTTTGCCAGCGACACCCGCATCGTCATGGCGCCAACGGCCACGCTGCTCTACGCCGAAGTGCTTCACTGCGGACGCAAGCACCACCATCGCGATGAACCTTTCGGCTTCACCGTCTACGCCTCGACCGTCGCCGCGACGCGTCCGGACGGCATCGAGCTGTTCACCGAAAGGCTGGTGATCGAGCCGGCGCTGCGCAATCCGCGCGAGGCCGGAGTGATGGGGTCGTTCGACGTCTTCGGCAACGCGATTCTGCTGACCACTCCGGAAGTCGCAACGCGGGTTCACGCCGCACTGCCCGCCGGCGTCGACGCTGCCGCCGGACTGGCATTTGGTGTGTGTCGCTTGCCCAACGATGCCGGACTGATCTACAAGGTGCTCGGTGTGGAGTCGGCGCCCGTGAAGGACAGGCTGCGCGAGTTCTGGTCGCTCGCCCGGGAGGCCGTGCTCGGCGTCGGCGTGCCACCGGCCGAGCACTGGCGCTGAGCGTCGCGGCCGGGGCACCGACGGGGCGTCCCGCCCGGGCCGACCCGCCGCCGCGCCCCGGATAAGCATTCCCTAAGCCTGGCGCCGCTAGAATGGCGGCGTTGGCACGCTCCCTTCAAATCTTCTCCCCAAAATTCCGCGATGCGCATTCTGCTGGTCGAAGACGACCCGATGATCGGCAAGACGCTCGAGGCCGCGCTGCGGCAGGACGACTACACCGTCGACTGGGTCCGCGACGGCGTGGCAGCCAAACTCGCGCTTGATACCGCTGACGACGCCTACGCGCTGGTCCTGCTCGACCTCGGATTGCCGCGCAAGAACGGCCTGGACGTCCTCAAGGAAGCGCGCCGCGCGGGCAACAAGGCGCGCGTGCTGATCCTGACCGCGCGCGATGCCGTCGCCGACCGGGTCGCCGGACTCGATGCCGGCGCCGACGATTATCTGGTGAAGCCCTTCAGCCTGGATGAACTCGGCGCCCGCATGCGTGCGCTGCTGCGTCGCGACGTGACGCGCGAGGACAACGTGCTGCGCAATGGCGAACTCGCGCTTGACCGCGCCTCGCGACAGGTCACCCGCGGCGGCAAGCCGGTCGATCTCTCGGTTCGCGAATTCGCGCTGCTCGACGCCTTGCTCGAACGTGCCGGAACGGCACTGTCCCGCACCCAGCTCGAGGAACGCCTGTACGGCTGGGGCGAGGAGGTCGAAAGCAACGCGGTGGAGGTGCATGTGCACAACCTGCGCAAGAAACTGGGCGCGGAGGAGATCCGCACCGTCCGCGGCGTGGGTTACCTGATCCCCCGCGCATGACTTCGATTCGCCGCACACTGCTGGCCTGGCTGCTCGCCGGCCTCGCCGTGGTGACCTTGCTGGCCACGGTCGCCACCTATGTCGGCACCAAGCGCGAGGTTGGCGAACTCTTCGACCTGCAGCTGAAGCAGCTCGCCTACTCGACGCGCATCGACGACCTGCTGCGTGGCCGCGCACCATCGCCCGGACCACGCGAGCGCACGCGCGCGGCCGGCGTGGCCCAGATCGTCACGCAGATCTGGGATCGCAAAGGCGTGCTCCTTTACTGGTCGCAACCAGGCGAGGGCCTGCGCGTACCCGTCACCGAGGGGTACATGAACGTGATGCACGACGGTCGCGAATGGCGCGTCTACACGCACGTGGCCGGCGACCACGCGCTCCAGGTCGCTCACGCGCTCGACGACCGGCGCGAGATCGCCACGCAGACCGCGCTGCGGACGTTGCTGCCGCTGGCGGCGTTGATCCCGTTTCTGGGCGTGCTGATCTGGTATGCGGTCGGCGCGGGCCTGCGTCCGCTCGACGCCATGTCGCGCGCGGTGGCGCGGCGGCGCCCGGACGCGCTGACTCCGCTGCCCGCGACAGGGCTGCCGCAAGAGCTGCTCCCGCTTGCCGGCAGCCTCAACGATCTGCTCGCGCGCCTGGACGATGCGTTGTCGGCACAGCGCCGTTTCACCGCGGACGCTGCGCACGAACTGCGCACACCGTTGGCCGCGCTGCGCCTGCAGGTCGATCTCGCCGAGCGCACGACGGACGCCGCGCGCGGGCCGGCGTTCACCGAACTCAAGGCCGGCGTCGATCGGGCAGCGCGACTGGTCGAGCAGTTGCTCACCCTGGCGCGGCTCGAGCCGGAAGCGCCGACACGCGAGTTCGGCCCGGTCGATCTGGCGTCCGTGGCGCGGGAAGCGATCGTCGCCCGCGCCGCGCTCGCCGCCGACCGGAACATCGATTTGGGACTGGTGCGCGGCGCGAGCGTGGCGCTGCGCGGCGATCCGGCCAACATCGCCACGCTGGTGGCCAATCTGCTCGATAACGCGTTGCGCTACACGCCGGCCGGCGGACGCATCGACGTCGGTGTCGACGACGACGGCGGGCAGGCGTTGCTGACGGTGGGCGACAACGGTCCGGGCATCCCCGTCGCCGAGCGCGTGGCCGTGTTCGAACGCTTTCATCGCGGGGTCCACGCCGACGCCACGGGCGGGATCGACGGCAGCGGCCTCGGCCTTTCGATCGTGCGCCGGATCGCCGACGCGCACGGGGCGACGATCTCGCTGGACGACGGCCTGGACGGGCGCGGGTTGGCGGTAGGGGTGCGCTTCCCGGCGGTCGCGCAAACAGCCGCATGACGTCCATCTGACTCACGCCCGCATTGCGGCGCATGAGAGAATCCGCGGCCGAATGCCGTTCGCTGCGGACGCATGCCCGGATCAAGTTTGACTGGCGTCGCCTGCCCGCAGCATCGAACAACTGGAGCTTCGAATGAGTTTTTGCCACACCCCCGCCGTCTTTCGTGCGCTGATCACCTCGGCGATCGTCGCCACGGCGATTGTCGCCGCCCCGGCGGCGCGGGCATTGTCGCTGCCGCCGGTGGATGCCCTGGTCAGTGGCCCAGTGTCCGGTCCGACCAACGGCGCCGCCCGCCTCGAGGCATCCGCGACCATGCAGGTCGAGCCTCGCCACGATGTGCCGACGTTCCTCTGGGGAACACCGCCGACCGGCCGTACCATGGCACGCGAGAGTGCGCAGGTGCCGGCCGCCAGCTTCGACGCAGAGTCCACCGCCCGCGCGCAGCTGCGCGAGCGCGCCACGCTGTATCGCATCACGCCGGCCGAGGTCGACGACCTGGAGATGCACAATCTGCAGGGGTTGCCCGAAGGAGGCGCCATCGTCCGTTTCCGCAATCGCATCGGCGGCATCGAGGTTTTTCGGGAGCAGGTCAACGTGCTGCTCGACCGCAGCGGCAAACTGGTATCGATCGGTGGCTTCGCCATGGGCGCGCCCGGCGGGCGCATCGAGCGTGCACCGAGCTTCGCGACGCACCCGACCGAAGCAGTCGCGGCGGCGCTGGCCGACTGGAAATTCGCACCCTCGGTCGCCGGACGGTTCGCCAGCGCGGTCGCGGACGGCGGCTATACACAGCACGCGCTTCCCGCCGGCGTCACCGGCGCCGGCGGCGCGGTGCTGGCCGCCGCCGCCCGAACCAAACCCGTCTGGTTCCGTCTGGGAGCCGCGCTGCTGCCCGCGTACTACGTCGAGGTGGAAATGCGCGACTCCGTGGCGGCGCGCGACACCGACTACTACGCCTACGTCATCGGCGCGAACGATCTCGCGCTCCTGTACCGGCGCAACCAGACCTCGCACGCGGCGTTCTCGTATCGCGTCTTCGCCGAGGCCGGCACCGGCAACCTGCCGTTGCCCAATCCGTCCGGACGCAACGGCTTTCCGCATCCGACCGGTATGCCGGACGGCTATCGGGGACCGTACGTGCAGCCGAATCTCATCACGCTGCAGAACATCTCGTTCAGCAGGAACGACCCCTGGCTGCCGGAGGGATCGACCAGGACCATCGGCAACAACGTTGACGCCTTCGCCAACCTGATGTCGCCCCTCGGTTTCGGAGGAGACACCACCGTCGAATGCAACCTGTCCATCCCCGCTGTCGACGATCTGCACGCCTGTACCAACGCTCCGAACGCGTTCGACTACACCTATGACCTGAACCAGCCGCCGGAACCGAACCGCGCGCAGGTGATGGCCGGCGTCACCAACATGTTCTACATGGTCAATTTCCTGCATGACTGGTTCTACGATGCGGGCTTCGACGAAGTCTCCGGCAACGCACAACTCGACAACTACGGTCGTGGCGGAATCGCCGACGACAGTATTTCCGCCGAGGCCCATGACTTTTCCGGCGCGAACAACGCCTCGATGTCCACGCCGGCCGACGGCAAGCGTCCGCGCATGCGCATGTTCCTGTGGAGCAGCGCGCTTGCGCTGGTCAACGTGAATTCCCCCGCCGCGGTCGCCGGCAACAAGACCGCGGGGACGGCCGAGTTCGGCCCGCAGGCCTTCGACCTGACTGGCGATGTCGTGCAAGCGACCGACGCGGCCAACCCGACCGGTCCGACCACCACCGACGGCTGCACGGCCTACACCAACGCGGCCGCGGTCGCCGGCAAGATCGCGCTCGTCGACCGCGGCGTCTGCACGTTCCTGGAAAAGGCGCAGATCGCGCAGGCTGCCGGCGCAGCCGGCATGCTCATCGTCAACAACGTCAGCCCCGGCGTGATCAACATGGCCGGCAGCGATCCAACGGTCGGCATTCCGGCGACATCGATCTCCCTCGCCGACGGCGAGGCGATCAAGGCACAACTCGCCCAATCCATGCCGGTGAGCGCGCGCATCGCCCGCGCCAATGGCGTGGAACGCGAGGGTGCGATCGACAACAGCCTCATTGCCCACGAATGGGGGCACTACATCAGCAACCGGCTGATCGGCGACTCCATTGGCCTCAATTTCCCCCAGGGGGTCGGCATGGGCGAAGGCTGGGCCGACTTCCACGCACTGCTGCTGCTGGTGAAGGAGGAGGACCGGCTACAACCGGCGAACGCCAACTACAACGGCACCTATGCGGTGACGACCTATCCAAACAGCGGTCCGGATTTCGCGCCCAATGTCATCGACAACGCGTACTACTACGGCATTCGCCGCTATCCGTACTCGCGCGACATGACCAGGAATCCCCTTACCTTCAGGCACATTGTCGAAGGCGTCCTTTTGCCCACCACGCCGGCGCCGAGCCCGACCGGTTCGAGTTCCGGCAACGCGGAGGAGCACAACACCGGCGAGGTCTGGGCCTCGATGCTGTGGGAGTGCTACAGCAACCTGCTCAACGACACGGCGCGGCTTTCGTTCAGCGAGGCGCAGGACCGGATGAAGCGTTACCTGGTCGCCGGCTACAAGATGACTCCGACCGATCCTACTTTCGTGTCCGCGCGCGACGCGCTGCTGTCCGTCATGCAGGCGCGCGACGCCGAGGATCACGCACTGTGCCTGGCCGGCTTTGCCAAACGTGGTCTGGGCGTTGGCGCCGTGGCACCCGGCATCTTCTCCCAAACCAACGCCGGCGCGATCGAAAGCTTCTCGACGACGACCGCACCGGCAGGCACGTCGGCAGTGATCGAGTATTACCACGCCGGATTCGATCACTACTTCATCACCTGGGTGCCCGCTGAAATCGCCAATCTCGACGGCGGCGCGACCACCGGATGGGCGCGGACCGGACAGTCGTTCCTCACCTACCTGGCGCCACAGGCCGGGACGTCGGCGGTATGCCGCTACTACATCCCGCCTGCGCTCGGCGACTCGCATTTTTTCGGCCGTGGCACGGCGGAATGCGACGCGACCGGACAGAGCAATCCGAGTTTCGTGCTCGAGTCTTCGGACTTCATGCAGATGTTCCTGCCGACGGCCGGCAATTGCCCGCCGGGCACCGCGCAGGTCCATCGCGTATTCAGCAACCGGCCCGATGCGAATCATCGCTACATGACGAGCAAGGCCGTGCGCGATCAGATGACCGCCGCGGGCTGGCTGGCCGAGGGCGACGGGCCGGACCTGGTTGTGATGTGCGCGCCGCAGTGACGCTGGGTTGCCAGGACGGGCCGGTCTTAAGGCCCGGTTAAGCATCGATCACTACATTGCATCGTGCAGGGTCGGGAAACCGCGGCCCTTTTCTCAACCAGGAGAGCACGATGCAATTATCGAAAGTCAGCTACGCCCTGATTGCCGCCGGCCTGGGCGCCGGCATCGCCACCGGCTACAGCCAGCTGAACACTCCGGTGATCGGCGCCGCGTTCGCGGCGACGCAACCGCCGGCCATTGCCGCGACCGTCGCCAGCGCACCGGCCACGAGCCTGCCGGACTTCACCGCGCTCGTCGACCGCGTCGGCGTCTCGGTGGTGAACATCAGCACCGTCCACACCAAGGGCCGCGGCGCGTCCGCGCTCGAGGACATGGACGAGGACAGCCCATACTACGAATTCTTCAAGCGCTTTGGCGGCATTCCGAATGGTCCGGGCGCGGGTCCGCAGCGGCCCGCGCAAGGACAGGGCTCGGGATTCATCGTCAGCCCGGACGGATTCATCGTCACCAATGCGCACGTGGTCGACGGCGCCACCGAGGTGACTGTCAAGCTCACCGACCGTCGCGAATTCACCGCCAAGGTCATCGGTGCGGACAAACGCACCGACATCGCGCTGCTGAAGATCGACGCCGCGAATCTGCCCGCGCTGGAACTGGCGCCGAAGGCCTCGGTACGACGCGGCGAATGGGTGATCGCCATCGGCTCGCCGTTCGGGTTCGAGAACAGCGTATCCGCCGGCGTGGTCAGCGGCGTGCATCGGGCGCTGCCGAACGGCCAGATGGTGCCGTTCATCCAGACCGACGTTGCCGTGAATCCCGGCAATTCCGGCGGCCCGCTGCTGAATACTGCCGGCCAGGTCGTCGGCGTCAACGCGCAGATCTACAGTCGCTCCGGCGGCTACATGGGCCTGTCGTTCGCGATTCCTTCCGAAGTCGCGGTCCGTATCGCCGATCAGCTGAAGACGCACGGCAAGGTGCAGCACGGACGCCTGGGTATCGGCATCCAGGGCCTCGATCAGACGCTGGCGCAGAGTTTCGGGTTGCCCGATTCGAATGGAGCGCTGGTCGGCAACGTCGAAAAGGACAGTCCCGCAGCGAAGGCCGGCTTCAAGTCGGGCGACGTGATCCGCAAGATCGACGGCGTCGCGGTGAGAGACAGCACGGATGTCACCAGCCGCATCGGCAATACGCTGCCGGGCACCGCGCTGACCATCGAAGTCTGGCGCGCGGGCAAGGCCGTGGAACTGGCGGCCAAGGTCGGCACGCTCGACGACGAAAAGGTCGCCAAGGCCGGTGCCGATGCAGAACCCAAGGGCAAGCTCGGGGTGGCCGTGCGACCGCTGACGCCGGAAGAACAGAAGGCCGGCGCGAAATCCGGGCTGCTCGTCGAAAAATCAGGCGGCGCGGCGGCGAAGGCCGGCGTACAGCCCGGCGACCTGATTCTCGGCGTGGGTTCGAACAAGGTCAGCACCGTCGACGAACTCAAGACGCAGGTCGACAAGGCCGGCAAGACCGTGGCGCTGTTGATCGAGCGCCAGGGCCGGCAGATCTTCGTGCCGGTGAAGGTCGGCTGAACCGACGACCGGCTCGAATTGGCGTTCGGCGCGGGGCTGCCCTGTCGGTCAACAGCCAACGCGCATTGCAACGCACAGCCGCGGGGGCAACTCCGCGGCTTTTTTGCTCTGCGCCCTGACACTGCAGGCGCGTGGGCGACACTTCCGCGGCGGACGCGGCTAATGCCTCAGCGTGTCGATGCCCTGCGCGATGCCCGACAGCGTCAGCGGGAACATCCGAGGTCCAAGCTGCTGCAGGATGATCTGCGTCGAACGCGTGTATTCCCAGGCGCGTGCCGGCTCGGGATTCCACCAGACCACGCGGCGGAAGTGCTCGAATACGCGCGTCAGCCAGACGATCCCCGGCTCGTCGTTGCTGTACTCGACGCTGCCGCCCGCCTGCACCAGCTCGTAGGGGCTCATCGAGGCGTCGCCGACAAAGATCACCTTCCAGTCAGGACCGTAGGTGTGAACGAGGTCGAGCGTGGAAAAGCGTTCGTTGCGCCGGCGGCCATTGTCGCGCCAGACGTGATCGTAGACGCAGTTGTGGAAGTAGAAGTGCTCGAGGTGGCGGAACTCCGCCTTGGCTGCGGAAAACAGTTCCTCGCAAAGGCGCACGTGCGGATCCATCGAACCGCCGACGTCGAGGAACAACAGCACCTTGACCCGGTTGCGCCGCTCCGGCTGCAACCTGAGGTCCAGCCACCCGGCATTGCGCGCCGTGCCCTCGATGGTGCCCGGCAGGTCGAGTTCCTCAGGCACGCCTTCGCGGGCGAACCGACGCAAGCGGCGCAGCGCGACCTTGATGTTGCGCGTGTTGAGTTCGACGTCGCCGTCGAGATTGCGGAAATTGCGTTCGTCCCAGACCTTCACCGCACTGCGCGAGCCGCCGCCTTCCTGGCCGATGCGGATGCCCTCGGGGTTGTAACCGTAGGCGCCGAAGGGGCTGGTGCCGCCGGTGCCGATCCACTTCGACCCGCCCTGGTGCCGCCCGCGCTGCTCTTCGAGGCGCTTTTTCAGCGTCTCCATCAGCTTGTCCCATCCGCCCAGCGCCTCGACCATCTTCTTGTCCTCGTCGGACAGGGTGCGCTGGAACTCCTTCTTCAGCCACTCCTCGGGGATTTCAGCACGAATGTCGAGGATCGTGTTCACCCCCTTGAAATAGGAGCCGAAGGCAAGGTCGAAACGGTCGAAGTGCTGCTCGTCCTTGACGAAGCAGGCGCGCGACAACGTGTAGAAATCGTCCAGCGACAGCGAAATCACCCGCTTGTCGAGCGCCTCGAGCAAGGTCAGCAGCTCGCGCGTGGACACCGGGAGCTTGTGCGATTTCAGGTGAAGGAAAAAGCCGGTAAGCATGGCGACATATTGTACGGCGGCATGCGCATCGAGGGTACGGTGGTACGCGCGCCGAAAAGTTCGGCATCGCCTCTTGGTACCAGTCCTGCTGTTCGCAAATCGGCAGGGACCGCGGCGACAAGCCTGCGGCAATGCGACAATCGGCCCGCGAACGCGTATGGTCATTGGAAATTCTGACCGCACGATGCCGCGATCGACCACGCGATGCCACCGGATGTTCATGCCACTCCTGCCCCTGCACCCGCCGCGCCGGCAACTCGACGCATGAGGATCGCCATCGTCGGTGCCGGTGCGATCGGCGGTTTTCTCGGCGCCCGCCTGGGCGCACGCGGGCACGTGATGCATGCCCTCGCCCGTGGTGCCACGCTGGACGCGCTGCAGTCGCACGGAATGCGTCTGCGCGAAGCGGGCCGGGAATGCGCCGTTCCGGTCGTCGCAAGCGACGACGCATCCGCGCTCGGCCCGCAGGATCTGGTCGTCCTCGCGGTCAAGGGGCCAGCGCTCGCCGCCGTCGCGTCCAGTGTCACTCCAATGCTGGGTCCGGACACCATGGTGCTCACCGCGATGAACGGCGTGCCGTGGTGGTTCTTCCACGGGTTGCCTGGGCCGCTGGCGGGGTCGGCGCTGACCACGCTGGATCCGGACGGCGCCATCGCCGCGGCCATTCCGGTCGCGCGAGTGATCGGCGGCGTCATCCACGCCTCCTGCGCCGCGCCCGAACCCGGCGTCTCGCAGCACGTGATGGGCAACGGGCTCATCGTCGGCGAGCCGCATGGTGGCGAATCGGCGCGCGTTGCGATGCTTGCTGCGGCGCTCATCGAAGCCGGATTCGCCTGCCAGGTGTCGACGCGCATCCAGCAGGACATCTGGTACAAGCTCTGGGGCAACATGACCATGAATCCGCTGTCGGCGCTCACCGGCGCAACCTGCGACCGGATTCTCGACGATCCGCTGCTCCGCCAGCACTGCCTGGAGGTGATGCGCGAGGCGGCGGCCATCGGCACCGCGATTGGCTGTCCGATCGACCAATCGGGAGAGGACCGGATCGTGGTCACGCGCAAGCTGGGCGCGCTCCGTACCTCGATGCTGCAGGATGTCGAAGCCGGCCGGCCGCTGGAAATCGACGCACTGCTGGCCGCGGTGCGCGAAATCGCCGAGCGCAGCGGAATCAGCACGCCGTCGCTCGACGCGCTGTTCGGAATCACCCGCCTGTTCGCGCGGACGCGGGGACTCTACCCGACATGACCATGACCATCGCCATCGCCATCGTCCAGGCGCGGGATCGCCCCCGGTACGAATGATTCGATCCGAGTCGCCGGCTGCGCCCTATCGCTATTCCGAGCGCTCGCCTGCGCCTGCGCTGCGTCCCTGGATCGGCAGCTGGTGGGCCTTTGCGGTACCGCCGGACCACGAACCGGCGCAGCTGCACCACGTACCGCCTGACGGCTGCACGTCGCTGATGGTCGTGCCCGGCGCCGGGACGATCCTGAGCGGCCCCTGGGTGAGCGCCTGCATGGTCCCGGTGGTTCCCGGCGGCCTGTACTGGGGCGCGCGTTTCCAGCCCTACGGCGCCGCGCTCGCGCTGGGCGTCGATCCGCAGCGACTGCGTGACCGGGCGCAGCCGGCGACGGCGCTGCTGGGCGACCTGGCCGGGGCCTTCGGCGCGCTCGGCCGGGACGCAATGGATCTCGACGTCCTCGCGTCACGCCTGGACGCATTCTTCGCGGCACGGACCGGGGCCTGGCCGCGTCCGGATCCGCTGGTGCGCACCGCGGTCGCGGTTCTGCGCGCCTCGGGGGGCGAGGTTGGCATCGCGCGGCTTGCCGCGGAGCTCGACGCCAGTCCACGCACGCTGCTGCGCCGATTCCGGCGGGCAACGGGGCTCACGCCCAAGGAGTTCGCGCGCATCGCGCGGCTGCTGCGCACAGCGCATTCACTGCTGCCTCAAGGCATGCCGGAATGGGCCCGACTCGCAGTGGAGCTGGGCTACGCCGACCAGCCGCACCTCGTCCGCGAGTTCCGCGAACTGACCGGGCTGTCTCCGCAGGGCTTCCTCGCGCGAGTGCGGGCGACCGCTCACGACTTCCCTCCGCGGTGACCGATTTTTCCAATACGTGTTCGATGGATGCGGGCAGGATCCTGAGGTCGCTCACGCCTTGGAGATCCCGCCATGAATAACCCCCGCCTTGGGCTTGCCGTCTTGCTCGTCGCGCTCATCGTCGCGGCCCCGTCCTCGAACGCGCAGGACCGCAGCGCAGCTGCCGGTGCCGTGGAACCGTTCGGCTGGCTCGTCGGCCGGTGGGAAGGCGCCGCCTGGATCGACCTGGGCCCACGGGGGCAGCAGACGCTCACCCAGCGCGAGTACGTGTCTACTGCCGCCCGCGGCACGATCATCAACATTTCGGGGCAGGGGACGATGCGGCTTCCCGACGGGTCCGACCGCATCGTCTTCGACGCGTTTGCCACCATCCATCCCGGCCGCGACGGAACGGTCGCCATGCGCGCTTACCGGATGGACGGTGCGTTCGTCGATCCGGAACTCAGGCCCGAGGATGGCGGCTTCGCATGGAGCATGACGGATCCGCGCGCCGGCCGGATCCGCTACACGGTCCGGCGCACGCCGGCCGGCGAATGGCACGAGATCGGCGAGCGCTCGTCCGACGGGCAGCAATGGACCCGGTTCTTCGAGATGACTTTGCAACGCGTTGCCGAGTGACTCCTGAGCGCCGGCCTATTCAGATCCCTGTTCGGACGCCGACAGCCCCCACGCGGTCAGGGACCACCTGCCTTCATTCTCACCGAACCGGTGGGGATGACGGTCGGCGCACTAGCCTCCGCTCTGCGCCTCGGCCCGCAACTGCAGTTGAAACTGCAGGTGCCTGCGTACGGTCGGCCACTCGGTGTCGAGGATCGAAAACACGACCGTGTCGCGCTTCACCCCATCGGGTCCCACCTGATGGTTACGAAGCACGCCGTCCTGCTTGGCGCCCAAGCGGGCGATGGCGGCGCGTGACGCCTGGTTGAACCAGTGCGTGCGGAACTCGACCGCGATGCAGGCGAGTTTCTCGAAGGCATGCGTCAGCAGCAGCAGCTTGCATTCGGAGTTGAGCGCCGTGCGCTGCACGCGCCGTGAATACCAGGTATGGCCGATCTCCAGGCGCCGGTTCTTCACATCGACATTGAAGTAGCGCGTGCAGCCGACGATGTCCCCGGTCGCGTTCTCGCGCACGACGAAGGGCAGCGCGTCCAGCCGCTCGCGCATGTCCAGCGCCATGGCGACATATTCGTGCATTCGTTCCGGCGGCGCGATGCTCGTGTACCACAGCCGCCACAGCTCGCCGTCGGCGGCAGCCGCCGACAGTGCGTCCGTGTGTTCCAACGCCAGCGGTTCGAGCGTCGCCACCCGGCCGCGCAGCGTGACCGGCTCGATGAAGCGGGGTGCGCTCATGTCTTCGCGCTCGATTCGAGCATCGCCCGGGGCCGGACGATCAACGGCCTGCCCGCGCCATGAACACGACGCGTTCGAACAGGTGGACGTCCTGCTCGTTCTTGAGCAGCGCGCCGTGCAGCGGTGGAAGGAAGGCCTTGCGGTCCTGGCTCTTCAGCGCTTCGGGTGGAATGTCCTCGGCCAGCAGCAGCTTCAGCCAGTCGAGCAGTTCGGAGGTCGAGGGCTTTTTCTTCAACCCCGGAATCTCGCGCAGATTGAAGAAGACCTCCAGTGCCTCGGCCAGCAACGCCTTCTTCAGCCCCGGGTAGTGGACGTCGACGATGCGCTCCATCGTCTCGCGGTCGGGAAAGCGGATGTAGTGGAAGAAGCAGCGGCGCAGGAATGCGTCCGGCAGTTCCTTCTCGTTATTGGACGTGATGACCACCAGCGGCCGATGCGTCGCGCGCACCGTCTGGTGCGTCTCGTAGACGTGGAATTCCATCCGGTCGAGTTCGCGCAGCAGGTCGTTGGGGAACTCGATGTCGGCCTTGTCGATCTCGTCGATGAGCACCACCGCGGGCGCCTCGCTGACAAAGGCCTCCCACAGGACGCCGTGCTTGATGTAGTGCGCGATGTCGCCGACCTGCGCATTGCCGAGCTGCGAATCGCGCAGCCGCGACACCGCGTCGTACTCGTAGAGCCCCTGCTGTGCCTTGGTCGTGGACTTGATGTGCCACTGGTGCAGTGGACGGCCGAGACTCGCCGCGACCTCCTCGGCCAGCAGCGTCTTGCCGGTGCCCGGCTCGCCCTTGATCAGCAGCGGGCGTTCGAGCGCGATCGCCGCGTTGACGGCGAGTTTCAGGTCGTCGGTGGCGACGTAGGTGTCGGTGCCTTCGAAGCGCATGGTGTCTTGAGCAGGAGTCGAAAAGGGGAATGGTAGCGGAAATCAGGGCCCGGCCCATGCGAGCAGCCACAGCACGCCCATGCCCGTGCCGAGCGTCTTCGGCGTGCTGTGGGTGAAGAAGGCGACGATCCCCGCCGCAATCGCGGCCGCGACCTTTGCGGACCACCAGGACGCGCCACCGGCGGACGCGTCGAAGATCATCGGCAGCACCAGCGCGGTCAGCATCGCCGCCGGCACGTATTTCAGTGCACGTTCCAGCAGCGGCGGCATCGAACGGCGCGCGAAGATGGCGATGAAGGAGAGCCGCGACAGGTAGTTGAGCACTCCCACCGCGACGATCACCACCCAGAGTTTCAGTGTCGGGTCCATCGCTCCCGCAAAATATCGGCGAGCGTGCCCGCCGCGATGCCGGCAAGACCGGCGATGATCAGGTTGAGCCGCATCGGCATGCCGTCCAGCGCGAGCACCGCCACACCGGCGACGATCGCGGCGAGGATCGTCGGTGCGTTGCGGAACAACGGCGCGACCAGCGCGATGAAGCACAGCGGCACGGCGAACTCGAGCGACCACCGCGCCGGAATCAGGTTGCCGGCGAAAAAGCCGGCGAGATTGGTAACCTGCCACATGGCCCAGAGCGCGAATCCGCCGCCGAAGAAATGCGCCGCCGCCAGGTGCGGCGAACCTCCTGCATTGAACCGCCGGATCGACGCGGCGAAAGCCTGATCGGTCAGCAGAAAGGCCAGCGTGTTCTGCCAGCGCGGCGACAGGGGCCTCAGCCAGGGCGCCATCGCCGCGCTGTACATCAGGAAGCGCAGGCCCAGCACCAGGCAGGTCAGGATGATGACCAGCGCCGGCGCGTCCGCCGCCACCATCTGTGCGGTCAGGATCTGCGCGGCGCCGGAAAAGATGATCGCGCTCATGCCCAGCGCGCCGAGCCAGTCGGTGCCGGCCGCCGCGGCGCCCACGCCGCAAACCAGCCCGAACGGCGTCAGCGCCACGCAGGCCGGCAGCATTTCGGTGAAGCCGGCGCGTATTTCGGCGGTGGACAGCTGCTGCATGGGAACGGCGCGCGACCCGGGAGGGGCAGGCGGCGGGTCCGCCTTCGGAGAGCGGCGATTATAGCGTCCGGCAATCCACATCCGGACGCGCGCCGCAACGACTTCGGCTCAGCCCTTCACGCCCCCGCTGGTCAGCCCACCGACAACGCGCTCCTGGAACACCGCGATGATGATGCAGATCGGCACGATGGCGATGATCAGCGCCGCGGAGATCAGCGGCCAGGGGAAGGCGAACTCGCCCTGGTAGAGCGTGATGCCCACCGACAGCGTACGCATCGACACCCGGTTCATCAGCGTCAGCGCCAGCAGGAATTCGTCCCAGGCGTTGACGAAGGCGAGGATCGCCGCGGTGAACACGCCCGGCGCGGACAGCGGGATCACCACGCGGAACAGCGCGCCGACGCGTGAGCAGCCATCGATCATCGCCGCGGCCTCGAGGTCGGGCGGGATGTCCTGGAAGAATGCCGCCATCACCAGAGTGCAGATCGGCAGCGACAGCACCGCATAGGGCAGGATCAGCGCCAGATAGGTGTTGAGCAGGCCCGCCTCGCGCATCAGCTTGAACAGCGGCACCATCAGCGAGATCAGCGGAAACATTGCCACCGCCAGCAACAGCGACATGAGCAGATTGCGATACGGCATCCGCAGCCGCGTCAATGCGTAAGCGGCAAGCGCGCCGACGAACACGCACAGCGCGGTGGACAGCGTCGCGACGACCAGGCTGTTCCACATGAAGCGCAGAATCGGCTGCGCGGTGAAGGCGAGTTCATAGTTGACCAGTGTCGCGGCTTCCGGCCAGTAGGTGATCGGCACCTTCAGCAGCTCGGTCTCGGTCTTGAGCGAGGTCAACAGGATCCACACGGCAGGAAAGAATCCGTTGACCACGACGATCAGCGCGGCGATCCAGACGACGGCGCGGCGGTTGAACTTCATGCGGTCAATCCTCGCCCGAGCGCGACGCGCTGCGCCGCGTGTAGCGCAGGTAGCCCGAGGTCGCCGCCATGCTGATGATGAACATCAGCGTGGCCAACGCCGAGCCGTAACCGAAGTCGAGAAAATCGAGAGTGGTCTTGTGGATGTACATCGCCAGCGTCTCGGTCGAGTCGCCGGGTCCGCCGCCGGTCATGGCGTAGGGAATGTCGAAGGTCTGCACCGCGGTGATGGTGCGGAATATGAGCGCCACGAAGATCGCCGGGCGCAGCATCGGCAACGTAATTTCCCGGAACTGCTGCCACTTCGACGCGCCGTCCACCTCGGCCGCCTCGTACAGTGACTTCGGAATCGTCTGCAGGCCCGCCAGCAGCATCAGCGCCATGAACGACGACGCCTTCCAGATGATGGCGATGGCGATGGCGATGAAGGCGAGCGCCGGGCTCGACAGCCACTGCATCGGCTCGAAGCCCAGCGCGACCAGCCAGTCGTTGACCACACCGGTGTTGTATTCGAAGAACCAGCGGAAAATGAGTCCGGCGAACACCAGCGGCAGCGCCCAGGGCAGGAGCAAGCCAAGTCGAACCGGCCACTTGACCCTGAATGGCTGATTGGCCAGCAGCGCCAGGCCAAGTCCCAGCAGCAGCGCGCCCGGAACGGTGACGACGATGTAGAGCACCGTGTTCCAGCTTGCGTGCCAGAAACGATCGTCCGCGAAGGCGCGCGTGTAATTGGCGAATCCAGCCCACGATTCCCCGGCCTGCGGATTCGCCTGGTCGACCGTGTGCAGACTGTTCCACAGCAGCGTGGCAATCGGATAGACGACGATGCCGAGCAACAGCAGTGCCGCCGGGAGCAGCAGCAGCACGCCGAGCGTTCGCTCGGACAGGTCCCGGTGCCGCGAGACGGGGGCGTCGTTGATCATCTGCAGAATGTCGCGAAGGCCGGGACCGCCCCGGCCTTCGGAGCGTTCGTTGTCAGCGGAACAGCGGCGCCAACCGGCTCTTCATGTCGGAGAGCGCAACGTCGGTCGTCTTGGTTCCGGCGAGGTAGGCATTCATGTTGCCGCGGATGATGTCCGATACCCGCGGATACTGCGGCGACACCGGTCGCGCCTTGGCGGTCTCGACGACCGGCAACGCCAGCGCGAACCACGGGTTGGCCTTCAGCACCTCCGGATCCTTGTACACGCTCGGGAACACCGGCAGGTGCGACGCCATGATCGCCTGCATCTTCGACACTTCGGCCGACGACAGGTAGCGCGCGAACTTCACCGCCTCCTGCTTGTGTTTCGAGAATGCGGATACCGCGACCTGCCAGCCGCCGATGCAGGTGGCGCTCTTCCCGCCTTGGTCGTGCGGCAGCTGGGCGACCCCGATCTTGCCCTTGACCTTGGAGTCGGCGTCATTCTCCAGCCGGTTCCACACATAGCCCCAGGACATGCCGAAGATCAGATTGCCGGCCTGCATGTCGATGCGGATGCGGTCGGTCGCGATCTCGGCAATGTTCTTCGGCAGCACGCCGGCCTGCTTCATCCGGCCGTAGAGCTGGAACGGCTGCTTCGCCTGCGGTGTGTCGAGGTTGAGCTTGCCGCCCTTGGTGAGCTCGCTGCCCGCGCCCCACAGCGGCACGAGGTAGGTGCAGACGGTGCCCTCGATCGGCGCGCCGGCGGTGGTGAATCCCTGCAGCTGGGGGCTCTTTTCGCCGTCCATGATGATCTTCGCCGTTTCCATCATCTCGTCCCAGGTCTTGGGCACCGGCCGCGTGTATTTCTCGAGCAGGTGCGTGCGGTAGTAGAGGAACAGCGAGTCGGCGAAGTACGGCAGCGCGACCAGCTTGCCGCCGACCTGGTTGGCGTCGGCGTAGGCCTTCAGGTACGCCGGCAGCATCTTCGCCTTGTCGGCGCCGAGATAGCTGTCCAGCGGCTCGGCCCAGCCCTGCGCGGCCCACTGCGCCGGACGGATCACGTCGATCAGGACCAGGTCGAGCACCGAGTCCTTCGACGACATCACCGTCGACAGGTACTGCTGCTGCGCCTCCGAAGTTGCGCCGCCGACCTCGACCTCCACCTTCACGTTCGGATTGCGCTTCTGGTACTCGTCGGCGATCTTGCGCATCACGTCGGGCCGCTGCTGGCCGCCGGTGAAAATGCGCAGCGTGGTCTGCTGCGCCGACGCGTTCGCCGCGAATGCCGCGCCCAGCGCGGCGGCCAGCAGGATTTTCCAGGTCTTCATGTTCCTCTCCTTGAGAAAAAGCGAAGTCGGGCTCCGCCTGTTGCTTGGTCAGGTTTCGAACGTGCTGCGATCTGCCATCCGCCGCGCCAGCGAAAACCGGCGCGCGCCTACCAATCCTCGCCGCGCACCGCGGCACCGGTTTCCGGGTCGAACAGATGAAACCGTTTGAGCGCCAGCGACACCGGCAGCGTCTGGCCGACGCGCAGCCCTCCTTCCGGAGGAAAGCGCCCGGTCATCTCGCCGGCATCGGCACCACTGCCCAGCCGGATGAGCCCCAGCGTGTCGGAGCCCAGCGGCTCGACCAGCACCACCTCGCCTTGCACCTGCGCGCTGCCCGGCTCCGTCGCGACGCCCGCGCTGATGTGCTCCGGGCGCAGGCCGAACGACAACGCACGGCCGACGTGCCGCGCGCATTCCGCCACGCGCGCCGTCGGTACCGGCAGGTCGACGCCCCCGGCCAGGTGCAGGCGGCGGCCGCCCTCGCCGATGCGGCAGGGCAGGAAATTCATCGGCGGCGAGCCGGTGAAGCCGGCGACGAATTTCGCGGCCGGACGGTTGTAGATGCCGTCGGGCGTGTCGTACTGGATGAGGTTGCCCGCCTGCAGCACGACGATGCGGTCGGCCAGCGTCATCGCCTCGACCTGGTCGTGCGTCACGTAGATCACCGTGTTGCCGAGGCGCTGATGGAGCTTCTTGATCTCCACCCGCATCTCGGCGCGCAGCAGCGCGTCCAGGTTGGACAGCGGCTCGTCGAACAGGAAGGCCTTGGGCTTGCGCACAATGGAGCGGCCCATCGCCACCCGCTGCCGCTGCCCGCCGGACAGTTCGCGCGGCTTGCGCTCGAGCAGGTGCATGATCTGCAGGATGTTCGCCGCCTCGTCGACACGCGCCTTGATCTCGTGCGCGGGCCGCTTGCGCAGGCGCAGGCCGAAGGCCATGTTCTCGAACACCGTCTTGTGCGGATACAGCGCGTAGTCCTGGAAGACCATGGCGATGTCGCGCGCGCGCGGCGGCAATTCGTTCACCACCGTGCCGCCGATGCTGATCTGGCCGGCGGTGATCTCCTCCAGCCCCGCGATCATCCGCAGCAGCGTCGACTTGCCGCAGCCGGACGGGCCGACGAACACCACGAACTCGCCCGACTTGATCTCGAGATCGATGCCGTGGATGACCTTGACCGGGCCGTAGGACTTGGCAACGCCTCTCAGCAGCACTTCTGACATTGCGTTTCCGCCGTGGTGGAGTCGATGCGTCGAATCGAGGGGAAGTGCGTGAGTGTAGGCTCGACCGCGCGCTCGTAATGGGCGCGGGCCTAGGTCGCGCTGGTCTGCGCCAGTCCGGCGTCGACGATCAGGCATTGCCCGGTCACCGCGCGCGCCTCGTCGGACGCGAGGAACAGCGCCGTGCGCGCGACGTCGTCCACGGAAATGCGGAACTTGAGGCACTGCTGCTCGAGGTATATCTGCTCTTCCTCCGGAGTCGCCCAGAGCGCCAGCTGGCGCTCGGTCACGATCGCCCCGGGCAGGATCGCGTTGACGCGGATATTGCGCCCACCGAGTTCGCGGGCGAGGACGCGGGTCATGCCCGAGATTCCCGCCTTCGACGTCGCGTAGGCAATGAGTCCGGTCCTGCCACGCAGCCAACCCACCGACCCCAGGTGGATGATCGCGCCGCCACCCGCAGCGGCCATCCCCGGCGCGACCGCCTGCGCGGCGAAGAAGTGATGGCGCAGGTTGGTTGCCAGATTGTCGTCCCAGTACTCCAGCGTGACGTCCTCGAGCCTGTGCCGGTCGTCGCGCGCGGCGTTGTTGATCAGCACGCGGATCGGCCCCCAGTCAAGCTCGACCCCGGCGATGACGCTGCGCAGCGCGGCGATGTCGCGCACGTCGCAGTGCGCGAAGCGGACCGTTTCGCCGTCCAGCCGTTCGACTAACGCGGCGGAAGCGGCGGTGTCGATGTCGGCGAAGGCGACCCGGCAGCCCTGCGCCGCGAAATGCCGGACGAAACCGGCGCCGATGCCCGATCCGCCGCCGGTTACGAACACCGTGCGCCCCGCGAGATCCGGATAGCTCGCCACGCCATCGCCTGCCACGACGCCTCCTTCCTTGCCACGGCGTCGTCGCGCCGCACCCGGGCCGGGCGCGACGCGACGACGGCCTGGACCAATGCCCCAAAGGGGCTAGTCCTTTAGATGATCTATATCACATAGATGAATATTCGTCCAGCGCCGCTCCGGACCGGGGCGTTCGGATTTAAACTCCCCGGTGTGGCCGGCCTGCGCCCCACGCCGCCGCCCACCGACCCGCGACCATCCGAAGGAACCGTTCCGCATGGAAATGCCCGTAAACCAGTTCAAGCGCGCACTGCGCGAGCGCCGCACCGTGCACGGCACCTGGCTCATGAGCGCCGCGCCATCGACGGCCGAGGCGCTGGGCTGCGCCGGACTCGATTTCCTGGTGGTCGACATGGAGCATGTGCCGGTCGACACGCCGCAGCTGATCGACCTGCTGCGCGCCGTGGCGGGCACCCCGGCTTCGGCGATCACCCGCCTCCCGTGGAGCGACACCGTCATGGTCAAGCGCGCGCTCGACGCCGGCGCGCAGTCGATCATGTTTCCCTACGTGCAGGATGCCGACGAAGCGCGCCGGGCGGTCGCCGCGACGCGCTACCCGCCCGAGGGCATGCGCGGCGTGGCCGCGATGCATCGCGCGAGCCGCTACGGCAACGTGCCGAACTACCTGCGTCGGGCCGCCGACGAACTCTGCGTGATCGTGCAGATCGAGACGCTGGCCGCGCTGGCCGAATTGCCGGCGATCGCCGCGGTGCCTGGCGTCGACTCGATCTTCGTCGGTCCGGGCGACCTGTCCGCCTCGATGGGCCATCTGGGCGACATCGGCAACGCAGAGGTGCAGGGGAAGCTGCGCGAGGCCGCGCAGTTGTGCCGAACGCTGGGCATGCCCTGCGGCATCGTCGGTCCCAACCCGGACATGGTCGGGCGCTTCCTCGACTACGGCTACAGCTGGGTCGCCGTGGGATCGGACCTGAGCTTCATGGTCGGGCGCGCGCAGGAGTGGCTGGGCCAGGTGAGGGGCCTCGCGCCCGCCATCGCGCCCACCTCGCAGGGAGCGTATTGATGGCACCGAACGCGTCCATGGGCGCGTCGCCTTTCGCCTGCGTCGCCGACGTCGGCGCAAGCCTTGGTGAGGGCCCCGTCTGGTCGGCGCTCGAGCAGGTGCTCTACTGGGTCGACATCAACGCGCCCTCGCTCAACCGCTTCGATCCGGCAACGGGCCGCAATGTCGTGATGCCGATGCCCGAATCGATCGGCTGCTTCGCGCTGCGCGCAGGGGGTGGCTTCGTCGTCGCGCTGCGCAGCGGGCTGTGGTTCGCGCGCGCCGACGGCACGCTCGAGCGCCAGGTCGCCGCCGCGCCCTACGATCCGGCGCATCATCGCTTCAACGACGGTCGCTGCGACCCGCAGGGCCGCTTTTTCGCCGGGTCGATGAACGAGCGGCGCGACGCCGCCTCGGCAACGCTGGTGCGACTCGATGCCGACCTTTCGCTGACCACGGTCCTCACCGACGTGACCATCAG
>JAQBEY010000049.1:0-116262 GCA_032123655.1 Betaproteobacteria bacterium | reverse complement strand
CAGGTTCGACTGGGAGGGTGGCGGCGCGTACGCGGCGGCGCGGGGCAAGTTCCCGACGCTGACCGCGCCGTACGCCGGATTCCACGACATGGTGTTCACCGAGGAATCGACGACCAATGCGTTCCTGCTGCGCGCGCGGCGGGAGGGCATCCGCGATTTCGGCGCCTGCATGGCGCCGTTCACCGCGTTCCAGATTCTCCAGGGTATCGAGACGTTGCCGCTGCGCATGGACAAGCACGTCGCCAACACCCGCCGCGTCGTCGCCTTTCTGGCGAAACAACCGTTGGTCGAATCGATCGGCTATCCGGAATTGTCCGGCCATCCGGATCATGCGCTGGCGCAGACCTTGCTGCCTCGTGGTTGCGGAGCGGTATTCTCCTTCGCGATCAAGGGTACGCGGGCACAGGGCCGCAAATTCATCGAGGCGCTGAACATTTTTTCGCACCTGGCCAACGTTGGCGACGCGAAATCGTTGGTGATCCACCCGGCATCGACGACGCATTTCCGGATGTCGGCGGCGGATTTGCTCCGCGCGGGCATCACCGAAGGAACGATCCGGCTGTCGATCGGGCTTGAAGACCCGGACGACCTGATCGACGACCTCAGTCGCGCGCTGCACGCGGCCGGGAAGGCGTGAGCAGGCGGTGTCTGGACAACCCGAACTGCCGACCTTGCTGCTGGGCGCGCCCATGTCGGCGCACTTCGTGCGTCGGCTGGCACAGCAATGCGAGGTAATCGGTCCATTGCCCGGTCCGTTTCCCGAAGCGGTGGTTGCGCTGCCTCGTGCGAAGGCGCAGCGGGTGCGGATACTGCTCACGCTGGGTACGGCGCGCACGACGCGCGAGGCGTTGGGACAGTTGCCCGCGCTGGGCCTGGTCTGCTGCTACGGCAGCGGCTACGAGGGCGTCGATCTGGTCGCGGCAGCCGAGCGTGGCATCGCGGTCACGCACAGTCCGGGGGCGAATGCGTCGGCGGTGGCCGACTTTGCGGTCGGACTCATGATCGCCAGCATCCGGAAAATCGTCGCGGGGCAGGCGTTCCTGCTGCGCGGCGACTGGGCGGCTGCGGGCAAGCAGCACCTGCCGATGGTTCGGGGACTGACCGGTCGTCGGGTCGGCATCTTCGGACTGGGCGCGATCGGCGAAAAAGTTGCGCGCCGGGTGGCGGCGTTCGAAATGGAGGTCGGTTATCACAACCGCGGGCCGCGGGCGGATGTCCGCTATCCCTGGTTCGCGACGCTGCGCGAGCTGGCGCAGTGGGCCGACGTGCTGATCGTCGCAGTGCGGGCCGGCGCGGGCAATCGACATGCGGTGAATCAGGACATTCTGGCGGCGCTGGGCGCCGATGGACATGTCGTCAACATCGCCCGTGGTTCGGTCATCGACGAGCCGGCGCTGATCGCGGCCTTGCGCGACGGCGTCATCGCGGGCGCCGGACTGGATGTCTTCGAGCACGAGCCGCAGGTTCCGCCCGAACTGCTGGCGTTGCCCAATGTGGTGCTGTCGCCGCATCAGGGCGGCGCCGCGCGCGAGGCGCAGTCGGCCATGCAGGACATGGTCTGCGCCAACGTCGAGGCCTTCCTCGCCGGAAACGCAGTGCCTACGCCGGTCCCTGGGGCGCCGGTCGCGCAACCGGCGGGTTCGGTCGCGTGAGGGCGCTGCCATGATACTGACGGTCGACGGCGCCGAGACCTGCGTCTACACCGGTGCGCACGCGCTCGATCGGTCACTGCCGACGGTGCTGTTTGTCCATGGCGCAGCGCATGACCACAGTGTGTGGGCGCTGCAGTCGCGCTATTTCGCGCATCATGGGCGCAACGTTCTTGCCGTCGACTTGCCGGCGCATGGTCGTTCGGGGGGCGCGCCGCTGGCCTCGGTCGAGGCCATGGCCGCGTGGTTGCCGCGGTTGCTCGACGCGGCCGGAGTCGAGCAGGCGGCGCTCGTCGGTCATTCGATGGGCGCGCTGGCGACGCTCGCCTGCGCCGGTTCCACACCCATGCGGGTCACGCGAATTGCGTTGCTCGGTCCCGCTGTGCCAATGGTTGTGAGCGATGCGTTGCTCGACTCCGCGAGAGCGGACGATCATCTCGCGTATGAACTCGTCACCAGCTGGGCGCACAGTGCCGGCAAGCAACTCGGCCGCAATCCCGCGCCGGGCATGTCGATGACGGGGACCGCGCTGCGTCTGCTCGAACGCTCCCGCCCCGGGCTGTTTTACGCGGACCTGGCCGCCTGCCGCGCGTATTCCGATGGGCTCGCCGCGGCGGCGCGGGTTTGCTGTCCTGCATTGGTGATTCTTGGCGCCCGCGATCTGATGGCGCCGCCGAAGGGCGCGCAGGCGTTGCTTGATGCCTTGTCCGACCGGAAGATCGTGACGCTGCCCGATACCGGGCATTCGATGATGGCCGAGCAACCCGACGCCGTGCTCGACGCGTTGCGCGCATTTTTGTAGCTCCGCGCTGGCGGTAACCCCGCGGCCCCGGCGCCGGTACAATCAGTTGCCGCAACGCGGTGCCAGGACCGCGAAGGAGTCACGCATGCCCGAAGCCGAAACATCGCCCTCTGCAATCCCCGAAGTTCGCGTCGTCGGCGCCGGCGCGCCGCTGCGCTGGCTCGCCGCCGGCTGGCGGGATTTTCGCGCTCATCCGCTGCCGAGCGCCTTTTACGGCGCGTGTTTCGCGGTGATGGGATTTCTGATCTGGATTGTTTTTCGGCACGCCTACCAGTACGTGTCGGCGCTGGTCACCGGGTTTTTCCTGGTCGGCCCGTTCCTGGCGATCGGTCTGTACGCGCTGTCGCGGCGTGACGAACGCGGCGAGCCGCCCTGGCTGGCGCCGACGCTCGACGCCTGGGCTTCCAACAAGAGCGCGATTGGCCTGTTCGCGCTGGTTCTCACCGTGATCCTGCTGGTCTGGGCACGGGCGTCGCTGGTCGTCTTTGCGCTGTTTTTCACGCAGGACCTGCCAAGTCTGGGTGACTTCGCGGCGCAGCTGGTGTCGCTGTCCAACGTCGAATTTCTGCTGGCCTACCTGTGCGTGGGTGGGTTCTTCGCGGTGCTGGTTTTCGCGATCAGCGTCGTCTCGGTACCGATGATGCTCGACCGCAACACCGATGGCATCGTGGCCGTGCTGACCAGCCTGAAGGCGTTCTCCGCCAACGTGCCGGCAATGATCGTATGGGGCGGACTGATCGTCGTCCTGGTCAGCGCGGGATTCGCGACCTGGTTTGCCGGGCTGATCGTCGCCACGCCGGTGATCGGCCACGCGACATGGCACGCCTACCGCGAACTCGTCGAGTGAATGCCCTCGTGGATCGCGCGCCGGACTATTCGCGCCACTTGATCGAGCAGCCGACCGACGGGTGCTGGATCTCGGGTGCGGGTTCGCCCCGGGCGGAGGCGGCCATCGCGTCATAGAGTTCGCGCGGTACGTCGGAGGCGCCGGCCGAACGCCCGGACGCATCCAGCCGACCGCGATAGACCAGACGCAGGTCGCGATCGAAACCGAAGAATTCCGGCGTGCAGACCGCGCCGTAGGCGCGCGCCACATCCTGGGTCTCGTCCAGCACGTAGGGGAACGAGAAGCGTTCCCGCACGGCGACTTCCTTCATTTTCGCGAACGAATCCTCCTCGTAATCGGCAGGATCGTTGCTCATGATGGCGACGCTGTGCACGTTGAGCGCGCGCAGCGCGTCGGTGTCGCGGACGATCTTGCCGAGCACGGTCTTGACGTATGGACAGTGATTGCAGATGAACATCACCACCAGACCGTTGCGGCCGTGGACCGATTGCAAGGTGTGCCGACGACCATCCACACCGGGTAAATCGAAATGCGGAGCCGGCCAACCGGGTTGTCCGGGAGGCGTGCTGAGGCTTGCCATAAGGAATCTCCAAGCGAGGCGTATGGCAGAATCGTAGCATCGTGTGCAATTGTCCGTCGTCATTTCGCCGCAGGTGCTGCCTGCGCCCCGCCTGCGTGGGTCGATGAGCGCCCCCCGCTTTTTCCTCGCAACGCCTCTGGACCGGGGGAGTGCAGGGCGGGAAATCGCGTTGCCCGAAGCGGTTGCCCACCACGCCTGCCGCGTGCGGCGCCTCGCTGCGGGAGATGCTTTGACGTTGTTCGACGGCCAGGGCGGCGAGCATGCCGCCGTGCTCACGCGCGTTGACCGGCGCGGCGCCAGTGTGCGGGTCGAGCGATTCGTCGAGGTCGAGCGGGAGAGTCCGCTGACGGTAACGCTGGTGCAGGGAATCGCCGCGACCGATGCCATGGACTACGCGGTACGCAAGGCTGTGGAACTGGGTGTGGCCGCGATATTGCCGGTGGTCGCGGCACGCGGTGCGAGATTTCCGGCGGGTGAGCAGGGGGCAAAGCGCCTCGCGCACTGGCGGCAGGTTGCCGTTGCCGCCTGCGAGCAATGCGGGCGCAACCGGGTCCCGCCGGTGTCCGAACCCATGCCGATCCTGCGCTGGCTGGCCGAACGCGCGCGCGGGCGCAGCGGCTTCATTCTGGCACCGGATGCGGCGACGACGCTGGCGCATTGTCCGGCGCCCGTCGGGGCGTTCGACCTGGCCATCGGCCCGGAGGGCGGCTGGACCGCGGAGGAGCTTGCGGCGGCAACCGATGGCGCCTTGACCGGGCTGCGTTTCGGCCCACGAATACTGCGCACCGAAACCGCAGTGGCAGCGGTGCTGGGCACGCTCGGCGCACTGTGGGGCGACTGCCGATGACGCGAAAATGGCTGGCACTGTGCCTGGTACCGGCCCTGCTCGATGGTTGTGGCTTCCCGCCAAGGGTGAAGGCACCGCCCGCCGACTATCGCTACGTCCTGCTGGGTGCCGACGGCGCGGCGGTGGCCCGCGCGATCACCGCGGAGGCGCGCTGCCCCGCTATCGATATCGATGGTGTCGCGCAGCCGATGGTGGTCCGAATGTCGCCGGGAACAATGCCGCTGCGGCCGACGCGCAGCGATCCGAAGCTGTCGAAACCATCCGCGTTTCCGGTGCTGACCTGCGAAGCGCCAATTCCCGGCGGAACTCGCAGCGCCACGATCGGCGGACGCGCGCTGCCGTTGCCCAAAGCGAATCCGCAGCGCATTGTCGTGATCGGCGACACTGGTTGCCGGATCAAGTCCGACGACAATGCCTTCCAGAGTTGCGACGATCCGGCGCAGTGGCCGTTCGAGCGAATTGCCGACGACGCAGCGGCGTCGGCGCCCGACCTCGTCGTCCACGTCGGTGACTATCACTATCGCGAAACCGCCTGCCCAGCGACGAAACCAGGTTGCCTGGGCAGTCCCTGGGGCTATGGTTGGGACGCTTGGCAGGCTGATTTTTTTTTCCCGGCGCGGCGGCTGCTGGAAGCGGCGCCATGGATCGTCGTTCGCGGCAATCACGAATCCTGCAATCGCGCCGGGCAGGGTTGGTGGCGGTTTCTCGACCCGCGGCCGCTGACCCCGCGACAGGACTGCAATGCTGCCGAGGACGACGCCGTCGGCGACTACAGCGAACCCTACGCCGTGCCGCTGGGTCGGAATTCCGACGCGCAGGTCGTCGTGTTCGATTCGTCGCGGGTGGGCATCACCGCCCTGGCGCCGGAAACGGCGATGTACAAGACCTACCGCGCGCAGTTCGAGCGCGCCTTCGCGCTCGCGGCGGCGAAGCCGCAATCGCATCTGGCCCTGCACCACCCGGTGCTCGGCTTCGCGGCAAATCCGAATCAGCCGGAGGCGCCGTTCCCGGGCAATCGCGGCCTGCAAGCGGTGCTGGAGTTCCTGCGGCCGACCGTGCTTTTCCCGACAACCGTGCAGGCGCTGTTTTCCGGGCATAACCACGTCTTCCAGGCGGTCACGTTTTCGACCGGACAGCCGCCGCAGTTCGTGGTGGGCAATGGCGGCGACTTGCTGGATCCGCCATTTCCGACGCCGTTTCCAGCGGGCCGCGAGCCCGCGCCCGGCGCGGTGGTCGCGGACCTCGTGACCGCCGACCGCTTCGGGTTCCTGACCATGGAACGCGTCGACGAAGGCTGGCGGATGCGGGCGGTCGACGAGCTTGCCCGACCGCTGACGACCTGCACGCTTTGGCAGCGCTCTGTGCGCTGTGCCCCCATCGCCGATGTGCGCATGAAGCCCTGACTCGCGAAGGCGTCGCGGGACGCGGTGTTTCGTTGTTCCGCTTCTAGGATCGCAGTGGCAGCGCCGAAACTCCGGCCAGAGCGAGTGCGGTAATGGACAACTCGTCCCAGACGCTGCCGCGGCCGATCCCCTTGGCCAATGCGTCAAGGCGCGCGGTGGCCATCAGCAGATCCGGTATCAGCGTGGGCGCCACGCGCTGTACTGCCCGCTCGAGCGCGCCCTGCCGCTTGCCCCAGACTCGCGCGCTGCGCACCGCCGTCGACGCGGGGGTGCCATCGCGCACCAGCGCGGCCACGGTGGCCAGCGCGTGCAGGTCTTCGGACAGTTGCCAGATCGCGAGGGTGGGAGCGTCACCTTCGGCCTTGACCGCGAGCAGGATGCGAACGGTCCGTGCCGCGTCGCCTTCGAGCCAGGCCTCGGAGAGCTTGAAAATGTCATAGCGGGCGACGTCGGCCACCGCATCCTCTACCGCTTCCTGGTCGAGGACCCCTTCGGGCAACAGCAGTGCAAGTCGTTCGATTTCCTGCCGGGCAGCGAGCAGATTGCCCTCGCAGTTCGCCGCCAGGAAGGCGAGAGTCTCGACGGATGCTTTCTGCTGCTGGCGGGCCAGCCGGGCAGCGATCCAGCCGGGCAGCGCCTCGCGTTCGACCGGATAGACGGCGATGGTGACGCCGGCCTTGGCCAGTGCCGCGAACCATGCGGATGTCTGCGTCGACCGGTCGAGTCTTGGCAAAGTCACCAGCGTGACGTTATCGGGATTCGGATCGCTGGCGTAGGCTTCCAGTGCCTTGCCGCCTTGCACTCCCGGCTTGCCTGAAGGAATGCGCAGGTCGAGCACCTTGCGGTCGCCAAAAAGGCTGGCGTTGGCGTTGGCGGCGAGGAAGGCGTCCCACTTGAATCCCGGCTCGACCACCAGTACTTCACGCTCGAAGGCACCGGCAGCGCGGGCCGCCGCGCGAATGGCGTCGCCTGCCTCCAACGCGAGCAGCGGCTCATCGCCATGGACGACGTAGAGCGGTTTCACCTCGCGGGCGAGGTGCGACTGGAGTTGTTCCGGGCGCAGTTGCATCGGACGCGAAAGACGTTCGGTCGGCTCGCCTGGACGCGGGCGGCTAGGCCGGTTTCCTGGCGGACTGCAATCGGCGCACGATCTGCTGCACGGCGTCGGTCTGCATTTCGCGCTGCAGCCGTTGTTCCTGCAGGTCGCGCGCCAGCACCTGCGTTTCGTTGAAAGTGTACGCGCGGCGGACGACGATCTCCCCCGCGGGCATCCAATCGTTGCCCTGCTTGTCGCGCAGGCGAAACTGGACCCGCTTGATCAATTGATACTCCCGCACCGAGCCGCCCGAGGAAAGCGTGAGCACTTCCTTGTCGTCGACCACCGAGGGCACGTCGAGTATGACTTCCGCCTTGCCGGCCGACTCCGCAAGTTTCGCCGCGCTCGCCCCATGCAGCGCACGCGACAGTTCGAGCGACATGGGTGGCGATGTCGGCGCGCTGACGAAGATCGACGAAAACGCGTACGTGGCCTGCCCGCGCAGGTGGAAGCCGCAGCCGGCGACGAGCGTGACTGCGGCGGCGAAGACCACGGCTGGCGCGATCCGCGCCAACGATCCGGACCATGCGCCTCCCGGTCGGGGTTGGCGAGCGGCGGGCAGCCACAGAAGGGCCATGGTCAGACCACCACGTTGACGAGTCGGCCGGGTACCACGACGATTTTCCTGACCACCGCGCCGTTGGCGTGCTTCGCGAGTTCAGGACTCGCCAGCGCAGCGGCCTCGATCGTGTTCCGGTCCGCGGTGGCAGCGACCTTGATGTGCCCGCGCAGTTTGCCGTTGACCTGCAGTACGAGTTCGATTTCGTCCTGCACCAGTGCCTGCGCGTCGACCTCCGGCCACGGCGCATCGAGCAAATCGCCCTGCGTCGCAGCGAAGCCCAGATCACGCCACATTTCGCAGGTCGTGTGCGGAACCACCGGATAGAGCACGCGCAGCAGCAGCGACATGCCTTCGCGCACCGCCGCTGAAGCTCCGCGCGCCTGTCCCGGCAACGCCTCGAGCGTATTGAGCATCTTCATTCCGGCCGACACCACGGTGTTGTACTGGATGCGCTCGAAGTCGTAGTTGGCCTGCTTCAGTGTGAGATGCAATTCACGTCGCGCGACCTTCACCGCGTCGTCGGCGTCGGCGAAGTCGAACGACGTTTCCGGCTTGCTCAGGTCGACTGCATGCGTCTGGCCGAAGTTCCACAGGCGCTTCAGGAAGCGGTAGGCGCCCTCCACGCCGCTGTCGGACCAGATCGCGGAATCCTCGGGCGAACCGGCGAACATCATGTACAGGCGCGCGGTGTCGGCGCCGTAGCGGTCGATCAACGTCTGTGGATCGACGCCGTTGCGTTCGGACTTGCCCATCTTGCCAACGCCGCCGTATTCGACGGGCTGACCGTCCGATTTCAGAACCGCACCGGTCATGCGGCCATCGGCATCGTGCCGGACCTCGACCTCGTCGGGCGGAATGTAGTCGATGCCGCCCTTGGTGTCGCGGCGAAAATAGATGTGATTGAGCAGCATGCCCTGCGTCAGCAGGCGGGTGAATGGCTCGTCGGCCTTGATCAGACCCATGTCGCGCATCACCTTGGTCCAGAAACGCGCGTAAAGCAGATGCAGGATCGCGTGCTCAATGCCGCCGATGTACTGGTCCATCGGCATCCAGTAGTCGTTGCGGCTGTCGACCATCGTCGGCGCGCCCGGGCTGGTGTAGCGCATGTAGTACCAGGACGAATCGACGAAGGTGTCCATCGTGTCCGTCTCGCGTTTCGCGGGCTTGCCGCAGCGCGGGCAGGCGACATCGACGAAATCCGCGCGTTTCGCAAGCGGATTGCCGGTACCGTCGGGCACGCAGTCTTCCGGCAACACGACCGGCAGGTCCCGCTCGGGCACCGGCACGGCGCCGCAGCCGGCGCAATGGATGATCGGAATCGGCGTGCCCCAGTAACGCTGCCGCGAAATGCCCCAGTCGCGCAACCGATAGGTGACTTTCTTTTCACCCAGACCCGCGGTGGCGAGGTCCGCCGCGACCGCGTCGACGGCAGCGGTAAGGGGTAATTCGTCGTACTTGACGGAGAACACGCAGCGGCCGCGCTCCTTGTCCGCGTACCACGGCTGCCAGGCGTCGGTCGAGAACTCCTCGCCTTCTACGGCGATCACCTGCTTGATCGGCAGCCCGTATTTTTTCGCGAACGCGAAGTCACGTTCGTCGTGCGCGGGCACGCCCATCACCGCGCCGTCGCCGTAGCCCATCAGCACATAGTTGCCGACCCACAGTTCGATCGATTCGCCGGTGAGCGGATGGGTGACGTAGAGACCGGTGGTCATCCCCTTCTTTTCCATCGCAGCCAGGTCGGCCTCGATGACCGAACCGGTCTTGCATTCGTCGATGAATACGGCGAGTTCCGGATTGGACTTCGCCGCCTGCGCCGCGAGCGGATGCTCGGCGGCGACCGCGCAAAAGGTCACGCCCATGATGGTGTCGGCGCGCGTGGTGAACACGTACATCCGGCCGTCGCCGATCGGCTTGCCGTTCGCGCCGAGCACGTCATGGGTGAACGCGAAGCGCACGCCGATGCTCTTGCCGATCCAGTTGGCCTGCATGGTTTTCACCCGCTCGGGCCAGCCGGGCATGTGGTCCAGCGAGGTGAGCAACTCCTCGGCGTAGTCGGTGATCCGCAGGTAGTACATTGGAATTTCGCGTTTTTCGATCAACGCTCCGGAACGCCAGCCGCGTCCGTCGATCACCTGCTCGTTGGCAAGCACGGTCTGGTCGACCGGATCCCAGTTGACCACGCCGGTCTTGAGATAGGCGATGCCACGCTCGAGCATCTTCAGGAACAGCCATTGGTTCCAGCGGTAGTACTCCGGGTCGCATGAAGCGAATTCGCGCGACCAGTCGATCGCCCAGCCCATGGCCGCGCACTGCGCCTTCATCGCTGCGATGTTCTCCCGCGTCCATTTGGCCGGCGCCTGCCGGTTCTTCATCGCGGCGTTCTCGGCGGGCAGTCCGAACGCGTCCCAACCCATGGGCATCAGCACGTTGAATCCGCGCATCCGCAGTTGCCGGTACATCATGTCGTTGATCGTGTAGTTGCGCACATGGCCCATGTGCAGCACGCCGGACGGGTAGGGCAGCATCGACACGCAGTAGTACTTGGGGCGGTCGTCGCGTTCGGTGGCGAGATAGGCATCGGTCGCCTTCCACACGGCTTGGGCGGCGGCTTCGATGGCTTGGTGATCGAACGGCTTCATGGGGACTTCGATGGGCGGCGACGGAACGCTAGATTATAGCGGGGGGTGTCCTGCCGGCCGGGGGCCGGCGCCGTCCCTTCGTAGCCAACGGCAGCCGAACTATGCTAATGTCATAATATCGCCCATGTCGCGGCGTTTGCTGCGTTGGACCAGGGAAGAACGGCGATAATTGCACTGTTCCCCGGGAAACCTTTCCGGATTGCAGGCTTCCAACTCCGACCGGCCCTACGGAATAGATCGAACACCAAGTCATGCTTCGCCATTCGCGCTTGTTCCGCTTTTCCCTTGCCGCCGCGCTGGCCTTCGCCTGCGCGGGAATGAGTGCGGCCGCGCCGGTGAAGACCGAGCATGTCGAGGCCGAACTTGTCGCCGAGCGCACGGCCTTCATCCCCGGCCAGTCCCTGACGGTGGCGTTGCGTCTCAGGATGGCGGAGGGTTGGCATACCTACTGGCGTAATCCCGGGGACTCCGGCCTGCCCACGACGCTGGCGTGGACGCTGCCCGCGGGCGCGACGGCGGGCCCGATCCTCTGGCCGGCACCGTATGCGCTCCCCGTCGAGCCACTGATGAACTACGGCTATGAGGGCGAAGTGCTGTTGCTGACCGAGATTCTCGCCCCGGCCGATGCCAGGCCGGGCGAGACGCTTGCGCTGGCGGCGAAGGCCGAGTGGCTTGTCTGCCGCGAAACCTGCATTCCGGAGGAAGCCAGTCTTACACTCGAATTGCCCATCTCCAGCCGCTCGGATCCCTACCCCCAATGGGGGCGGTCGATCGCGTCGACGCGAGCGCTGCTGCCAGGACCCGTTCGAGGCTGGCTTGGTGCGGCGCGTGGCGAGGGCGCGAAGGTCGTGTTGACGCTCACCGCGCCTGCCGATACCGAATTGCCGGGCGATCTGCGTTTTTTCCCGTTTGACGAAGGGCGCATCGAACCCTCCGGCAAGCAGTCGTTGGTGCGCGACGCCAACGGGACTTTCGTGCTGACGCTCCCGGTGGCGCACCAGCTGGCGCCGGAATTCAAGCGCGTCGCGGGGGTGATCACGGCCAGCCGGGGATTCGCCAGCGGCAACCTGGTCGTTCCGTCGCTGGCGCTGGACGTGCCGCTCACCGGCGCAGTGGTCGCCGGGCCGAAGCCGATGACCGCCGCAACTCCGGTGCTCAATCTGGATGCGCCCCCGGCCAAGGCGCCCGGCACCGATGTCTCGCTCGCCTTGGCCCTGGTGTTCGCCTTTGTCGGCGGCATCGTCCTGAATCTGATGCCCTGCGTATTTCCGGTACTGTCGATCAAGGTCCTGTCGCTGTCCCGACCCGGGCATGGCAGCTGGCGGATGCTGCGACTGGAGGGCGTTGCCTACGGCGCCGGAGTCATCCTGTCCTTTGTCGCACTGGCCGGTTTGCTGCTGGGACTGCGCGCCGCCGGCGCCGAGTTGGGCTGGGGCTTCCAGTTGCAGTCACCCGCGGTCATCACCGCGCTGGCGTTGCTGTTCTTCGTGCTGGCGCTGAACATGTCGGGAGCGTTCGAATTCGCCACTTTCGCCCCCTCTTCGGCGGCGGGCTGGACGGTGCGCAACCCCTATCTCAACTCGGCGCTGACCGGTGTACTTGCGGTGGCGATCGCCTCTCCCTGCACGGCGCCGTTCATGGGCGCCGCGCTGGGCTACGCGCTGACGCAGCCGGCGGGACTCACGTTGCTGGTATTCGCGGCGCTTGGCGTTGGCATGGCGCTGCCGTTCGTGCTGTTGACCTGGTTTCCCGGTTGGCGGCGAATCCTGCCGCGTCCCGGCGCTTGGATGGAGAGGCTGAAGCAATTCCTGGCGTTTCCGTTGTACGCGACGGTGGCCTGGCTGGCCTGGGTCCTTGGCGCGCAGATGGATAACGACGCGGTCGTTCGGCTGCTGGGGACGCTGGTCATCGTCGCGTTCGCGCTGTGGGCATGGCGGGTGTATCGCGGTGGCGCGACGCGTGCATTTGGCGTACTGGCGGCGCTCGGCCTGGCCGGCGCTGTGGTCGTCGCCTGGCCGCTGTTCGGTGACACGGCGGAAGACCACGCGGCTGCGGGAACCTCGATCGCGTCGGCGCGCGCGGCCGGCGGCGCCATCGATCCCTGGCGGCCCTATACGCCGGCGCTGTTGCAGGAGCTTTCGCGGACCAAGCCGGTGTTCGTCGATTTCACCGCGGCGTGGTGCGTCACCTGCCAGGTCAACAAGCGTCTGGTGCTCAACGACTCGCGGGTCAGGGAGGCGTTCGCGCAGCGCGGGGTCGAGCTGGTGCGCGCCGACTGGACGCGCCGTGATCCGGACATCACCAAGGCGCTAGCTGCGCTCGGCCGGCAGGGCGTTCCGGTGTACGTGCTGTACCGTCCTGGCAAGGAGCCGCTGCTGCTGCCGGAAATCCTGCAAAAGCAGATCATTTACGATGCGCTGGCCACGCTCTGACCGGTCATCGTCGGTATCATTTTCCCCGAGGAAACCATGACCATTCGCCTTAGCCTGAAGTTGCTCGTTGCGTCGATTGCGCTGTTCGCGGGCGGTGTCCACGCCGTGACCGCAGGCAGCGCGGCACCGCAGTTCACCATCGCCGACACCACCGGCAAACCGGTGAAGCTTTCCGACTACCAGGGAAAATTCGTGGTGCTGGAGTGGACGAACCCGGAGTGTCCGTTCGTGCGCAAGCACTACGACAGCAGGAACATGCAGGACCTGCAGAAGGAATGGGGCGGCAAGGACGTCGTCTGGCTTTCGATCAACTCGACCAACGAATCCAGCAGCGAATTCAAGACGCCGCAGGAAATGGGCGCCTGGATGAAGGCGCAGGGCGCGGCGCCGAAGGCCGCGCTGATCGACTCGACCAGCGCGACCGGCCGTGCCTATGCGGCCAAGACGACGCCGCACATGTTCGTGATCGATCGGGCCGGAAAAATAGTCTACGCCGGCGCGATCGACGACCGACGTTCGGCCAATCCCGCGGATGCCAAGGTTGCGAACAACTATGTCCGCGCCGCGCTGACCGAAGCGCTGGCCGGAAAGCTCGTCCGCGTTTCGAGCGCCACGCCCTACGGTTGTTCCGTCAAGTACTGACCCTCGCCTCCGGCGGCGCGGCGCCAGCTGGCGCCGCCTCGGGACATCACCATGACCATCGAAGTCTGGCTCGCTTTTTTCGCCGCCTGCTGGCTGATCAGCCTGTCACCGGGTGCCGGCGCCATTTCCTGCATGGCGGCCGGCCTGCGCTTCGGACTCGCCCGCGCGATGTGGAATATCGCCGGGTTGATCCTGGGAATCATGTTTGTGCTGACGATCGTCGGCGCGGGACTCGGCGCACTGCTGGCCGCGTCGACCTTCGCCTTCGAGTTGGTCAAATGGCTGGGCGTGGCCTATCTGGTCTGGCTGGGCGTGCAGCAATGGCGCACGCCGGTGCTGAAAATCGATACCGCAGGCGCGGCGCGCGGGTTGTCCGCCTCACCGCGGCAACTGGTGCTGCGTGGCTTTCTGGTCAATGCGACCAATCCGAAGGGCATCGTTTTCATGCTGGCGGTGCTGCCGCAGTTCATCGATCCGGCGCGGCCGCAATTCGTCCAGTACGCGATCTGCGGCGCCACGCTGGTGTTCACCGACCTGATCGTGATGACGGCGTACACCGGCTTCGCCTCCAGGGTGCTGCGGCTGTTGCGCACACCCCGGCAGGTGCGCTTCATGAACCGCAGTTTCGGCGGTTTGCTGGTCGCGATGGGCGCGTTGCTCGCTTCGTTCAAGCGCGCGCTTTAGCGAACGCCGACTCCATTTCGCGGCGGAAGCGCACGGTCGCATCGGTCTCGTCGCAGGTCACGTCCGACCAGCGCAGCGGCGTGTGCGCGGCGACCGCCCGGGTCAGTCGTATCCCGTGCGCCAGACCGAGGGGCAGTCCGCCGAGTTCAAGCGAGGCGGCGACCGGCATCAGCTTGCCGTACACGGTGTAGCCGCCTTCACCGTCGAGCGTTTCCCCGACGGCGAGATTGCGCTTGGCGGTGGCAACGACGTCGCCATGCCAGCCGATGGCCTCGCCGGTTGGCTCACCGCGCAGTCCCGCCGACGCGACGCTGATTCCCAGTTCCAGCCCGATGGCGTGAAAAGGCTTGTACATGGTGCTGTAGCGGCCCGAGGGATCGGTTGAGAAGCCGTACTCGTGGAAGCAGCGGCGCACGTATTCGTCGCTGCTCGCCGCGCCCGCGCGAAACGTGACATAGACGCCCCAGCGAAGATCGCGGAACACCGGCCGGCCGTCGCGCTCGACGCTGCTCACCACCTCGACCTGGCCCGCATGGTGCAGCAGGCCGCCATCGTCGCGGGGCTTGAGCAGTCGCGGAAGATCGTCCACGCCGCAGGGCGGAAAGGCGAGCCCGTCCGGCGCGGGAGCGAGCCCGGTGGCATTGGCGACCGCTGCCATCTCGATCGCGCTCTTGGTGCCGTCGATGAACGAATTGAACATCTGCGCATTGAAGTCGCCGGCCGCGACAGCTTCCGGCGTGAACCCGAACAACGGCCAGACGGTCGCCGGCGTGGACTCGTGGTAGGCAGGAAGGTACTTGGTGCCCTTGCCGGCTGCCACGACCTCGAAGCCCGCGGCGCGGCACCAGTCGACCATTTCGCAGATCAGCGCCGGCTGGTCGCCGTAGGCGAGCGAGTAGACGATGCCCGCCTCGCGCGCCCGCTGCGCGAGCAGCGGCCCGGCGAGCGCGTCCGCCTCGACATTGACCATCACGATGTGCTTGCCATGCGTACAGCAGAGGAGCGCGTGGCGGATGCCGGCAGAAGGACTTCCGGTGGCATCGATCACGATCCCGATTTCCGGCGAACCGATGACCGCCTGCGCATCGTCGGTCACCAAGGTCGTGCCGTCGCGTGCTGCCGCAGGCAGGGATGTTGCGGCAAACCGTTCCGCTGGCCAGCCGACCCGCGCCAGGGACGCGCGCGCCCGCCCCGGATCGAGATCGACGACGGCAACGATGTGGATACCCGGAGTGTGCTGCGCCTGCGCCAGGTACATCGAGCCGAATTTGCCGGCGCCGATCAGCGCGACACGCAACGGTTTGCCGGCCGCAGCACGCTCGAGAAGCTTGCGATGGAGGTTCATTGCGCGATGTTGACGCGTAACGCTCCTGGACACAAGCTGCGCCCGTCCCGCGCGCCATGCGGTGACGGCGCGGCTTGCCGACGCCAGGACGGGTCAGTCCGGCAGCAATCCCATTTCCAGGAACAGCGCCTGCGCGGCGTCGATGCCGGCGACCCGTCGCGCAACGATGCCAAGGCGCGCGGCGCCTTCGACATTGAGCGTGTTGTCATCGATGAACAGCACACGTTGCGGCGGCACGTCAAGCTCCTCGAGCACGTGCGCGAAATAGTCGCCGTCCGGCTTCAGTTTGCCCACCCGATGCGATGGAAAATTGTGATGGAACGACCGATCGAGCGCCCAATCGTCGGAAAAACGTGTCCAGTGAATTTCGTTGGTGTTCGAAACGCTCGCCAGACGGTGGCGGGGCGCGAGCCTGGCCAGCAGGTCGATCGCACCAGGAAACAGCGCCCGTGGCCACCAGGTGAACGCTGCCAGAAATTCGTCCGGTGAAACCGGTATATTGAACTCGCGGATTACACCGCGCGCGAACTCGTCGCGGCCAATGGCACCCGTCTCGAATTTGCGCACGGCGTCCGAGAGCAGCCAGCGGCGCCACAGTTCTTCCGTGGTCGCGACACCGGGCGACCATTCCAGCATCTGCTCGACGCCGGCGAGTTCGATCAGCACGCCACCCAGGTCGAACAGGATCACGTCGATGGCCGCCTTATTCATGTCGTCACCCGGGTTTGCCACGATTGGAACCGGGGGCGTCGCTTGCCCCGTCCTGGCGACGCGCGTCCCAGTCCGCGCGCAGAAGTCCATGGAGATCCGTGTCCGAGACCATGCCTTCGACAATCCAGCGCTCGCGCAGGCGTCCCTCGAGTCGGAAGCCCAGCCATTCAAGGCATCGTGCACAGGCAAGGTTGCGCGGGTCGATGTCCGCCTCGAGTCGATGAAGCATGAGGACATCGAAGCTGTGCGCAATGAAGGCGGTCAACGCCTCGCGCATATAGCCACTGCCCCAATCGCAACTCGCCAGCGCGAAGCCGAGTTCCGCACGCCGGCTGGTACGATGGAAGTCGAACAGGGTGCAGGTGCCGACGACGCGTTTCTCCGCCGCCAGTTCGATGCCCAGACGCAGATGGTCGCCGGAGCGCCGCCACTCGGCATCGGTGGCGAGCGAAGCGTACGCCTGGCCGATGTCCTTCCAGGGTGCGCTGCTCCAGTAGCGCATCACCTGCGGATCGGAAAAGATGGCGAACAACGCCGTTGCGTCCTGTTCGACCAGGGGTCGCAGGACAAGGCGCCTGGTTTGCAGGGTAATTGCTTCGAGTTCGGGCATGGTCGTCGATCGCAGCTGGTCACCCGCGACATCGGCGCGGGCCGTGGTCGCCGGCGGCTAATGCAGCGCCAGGGTGAGCCCGATCGGCACGAACACCAGCGACAGCACGTTGCCGATCAGCACAATCGACGCCACCTTGCCGGGTTCCTGCCGGAACTGCTCGGCAACCATGAAGTTGAGCACCGCGGGCGGCAATGCGCCGAACAGGATCAGCAGGCCCTGCTGCATGCGGTCGAGCCCGAGCAGCGGACCCAGCAGCGCCGCGACGGCGATTCCGGTCAGCGGACATACGAGGCCGCCGACCACGCCCAGGTGCCAGTCATCCCAGCGCACCTCGTACAGGCGCACACCGAGTGACAACAGCATCATCGGGATCAACGCGTCGCCCACCATCTTGATCCCCACCGACGCCCACTCGGGAATCGGCGGCTGGGTCAATGCGAAGGCGAAACCGATGAAGGTCGACCACACCATCGGATTGCGCAACAGGTTGCCGAAGCGCGCCTGGTGATCGATCATCCATGCGCCGAGCGTGAAGTGCAGCAGGTTGGAGATCGTGAACAGCGCGACCATCGCGGCGAAGCCGGACTGTCCGTAGGCGAGCACGGCGAGCGGCAGCCCCATGTTTCCGCAGTTGTTGAACATCATCGGCGGTACGAAGGTGCGATGGTCGACGCGCAGCAGCTTCGCGAACGGCCACGCGAGCAGCCCGGAGCCCAGCACGACGCCGATGCTGCCCAGCATCAGTCCCGTGGATGAGGTGACGTCGAAGTCCTTGCTCGCCAGCGCCGAGAAAATCAGCGCCGGCGCGAGGATGTTCATGCTGATCCGGTTGACCATCGACATGTCCGGTTTCACGCGGCGCGCGAACAGGTACCCGACCACGATGATCAGGAAGACCGGCAGGATGATGCCGAGGATGCGTTCGAACATGAGGTGGAGCGCCTGGTAGCGTTGCCGATGGGCGCCGCAGGCGAGCCGTCAGAGAATGTAGCGGGAGAGGTTGTCATCGCCGGCGATGTCCGCCAGCGTCGCGTCGACGAACGCGGCGTCGATCGGAACGTGCTCACCGGTGCGCCGCGACGCATGAAAAGACACATCGTCGAGCAACCGTTCCATCACCGTATACAGCCGTCGAGCGCCGATGTTTTCCTGCCTGTCGTTGACCATGAAGGCGATTTCGGCAAGGCGGCGAATGCCGTCGTCGCGAAACTCCAGGTGCACCTGTTCGGTGGCCAGCAAGGCGGCGTACTGGCGCGTCAGGCAGGCGTCGGTCGCGGTGAGGATCTTCTCGAAGTCGGACACCGTCAGCGCGGCCAGTTCGACGCGGATCGGAAAGCGCCCCTGCAGTTCGGGTATCAGGTCCGAGGGTTTGGACAGATGAAATGCGCCCGAGGCGATGAACAGGATGTGGTCTGTCTTCACCATGCCGTACTTGGTGCTGACAGTGGTCCCTTCGACGATGGGCAGGAGGTCGCGCTGCACGCCCTGGCGCGACACGTCTGCGCCATGCGCATCGGAGCGCGTCGCGATCTTGTCCATTTCGTCGAGGAACACGATGCCGTTCTGCTCGGCGGACGCGAGTGCCATGGCCTTGACGTCGTCGTCATTGAGCAGGCGCGCGGCCTCCTCGTCCGTGAGCAGCTTCATCGCCTCCACGACGGTCATTTTCTTCTGCTTGCGGCGGCCGCTGCCCATTTGCTGAAACATTCCCTGGATCTGTGTGGTGAGTTCCTCCATGCCGGGTGGCGCCATGATCTCCATCTGCGGCGACAGCGCGCTCACCTCGATTTCGACTTCACGCTCGTCCAGCGCACCCTCGCGCAGCATCTTCCGGAATTTCTGCCGTGTCGCCGAATCGGCGGGCTTCATGTCGGAAAAGGTGACTTCGCGGACCGGCGGCAGCAGGACATCGAGCAGCCGCTCCTCGGCATTGTCGGCGGCCCGGTCGCGCACCTTGCGCGCCTCCGCCTCACGGGTTTCCTTGACCGCGATCTCGACCAGGTCGCGAATGATGGTGTCGACATCCCGTCCGACGTAGCCGACCTCGGTGAATTTGGTCGCCTCGATCTTGATGAAGGGCGCGTCCGCCAGCCGCGCCAGTCGCCGGGCGATCTCGGTCTTGCCCACGCCGGTCGGGCCGATCATCAGGATATTCTTGGGCGTGATTTCCTGCCGCAGCGGTTCGGGCACCTGTTGCCGCCGCCAGCGATTGCGTAGGGCGATCGCCACCGCGCGCTTGGCCGCCTCCTGCCCGACGATGAACTTGTCGAGTTCGGAAACGATCTCCTCGGGGGTCATGTGCGATGACATCGGTGGCGCTCGTGGTTCGAAATGAAGGCGGCCGCCTCGTCAGGAAGCGGCCGCCTTCATTGTACCGCGCCGGGTCACCCGCAGCCCCGCCCGGTCGTGCCGGGTTCGGTGGGCGCGTCAGTCCGGAATCGTCAGCGTGTTGCCGGAGAAGGTGATCCGATTCGCCGCGGTGGGGGCTGCGGAAATCGGCGGCAGGTTTGCCGCGGTGATCGCCGGCGCCATCCCGGGCGTACCGCCGCGTGGGGTCGTGCGCACGACCTGCGCCGGCGGCAGCGGCACGTTCGACTTCAGGTTCGCGTATATCGCGTCCATCGCCTTGCCGAAATAGTAGTGCAGCGGGATGAACATCGAGTCATACCCCGGCAGAAGGGCGTTGTCGATGAAGGCGTCGAAATGCTGCGCGTTGGTGACCTCAATGTAGGCGAGCTTCGACGTCGCGCCTTCGACGATCTTGTTCTGCCCGTAGTACGGACGCGAGCTGAACGAAACCGGCACCAGCGCGTCGGCGCGACCGTGCACGATGATCGCCGGCTTGCCGCGCAGGTTGGCGGTCCGGTAGACCTCCTTGGCGCCCGTCTGCACCCTTGCCGCGTCGCCGCCGGTTCCGGTCCACAATGCGCGCTGGCAGTTCGCGCCGTCGATGTTGAAGTCGAGAATGCCGGTCGACGGCGAGGTCGACGCCGGGCTGTTCAGCGCGCCGCCGGGCGCGTCGTTGTTGACGATGTTGATGCCGATCGTCGGCGGGACGCCGTTGCTGTTGGAAAAGCTCTGTGCCAGCGCAGTGGCGGAGAGCGCCACCGGCCTGCCGGTGCCGTCGGTCGCCGCGAACGACAGCCCACAGACGTTGTCCCTGACGCTGAAGCGTCCGTGCGCGTTGCTGTAGGTCATCGTGATCGCCGGGGTGGCGAAAGCGTAATGCGACGCGTGCAGCAGATTCGACTCGGGCTGCCAGCCCGCGTCGAGCAGGATGTTCAGCGCCTCGGTGGCGAGTTCGGGTGTGTTCGCGGCGGTCAACAGTCCTTTCGCCTTGAGTGACCGGCAGCGATTGGTCGCCTTCGTCGTGTCGACGAAGGCGGCGCCCGGCGAGTCGGCGGCGGCTGCAGCGAGCGATGCGCAGGGCTGGAACTGGTTGGCGAGCGTGAAATAGTCGTACAGCGGGCGCCCGGTTCCTGCCAGCGTGATGCTGCCGCGCGTGACGAGCAGATTGCCGCCCGGCTGCAACTGGACGTTTGGTTCGGCGACCGCCACCCCGTCGATCAGCCCTTCGGTATCCTGCTCGGCCGCGGCAAGCGCCGCGCCGGCACCGTTGGAAACCGACGACGCGATGACGGTGGTGTTGTCGGGCTTGATGGTCACCTGCGCGGTGCCGTCGGCGTTGCGCGGTGCGCGTTCCTCGTTGAGTACGTAGAACGCGAAACGCACGGCGTTGAGCGTGTCGCGGCCCCAGTTCATTTCGGGATTGCTCTGCGAGTGCGCATGCTTGACGGCGACCCGATCTGGAGTGGTCGCGTTGAATTCCGACAATTCCACGGCGGTCAGCTCCGCAGTGAAGTTGGCGTTCTTGCAAAACGCACAGGCCTCCGCGCGAATTCCGTTCTGCAGATTGGCCGTATCCGTTGACAGGTCGTGAACGCCGGTCCCCGTTCCCTTGTCGGTGTAGGCGACCGCGCAGCCATGCTTCAGCCCCCACTCGCCGGCGCTGCCGATGGCGCCATAGACGCCCCGAGAGCCTGACGAGGCGGCGGTAACGACGCAGGCGTTGGCGGTGGAAAACGACGTGGGGATCTGCACCAGCATGGTCACGTTCTGCTTGCCGGTGCCGTCGTCGGCATAGGCCAGGTATTCGTTGCCGGCGATCCTGCCTTCGCCGAGCGTCGGGTTGCCGTTGACGTCGATGTTGGGGCCGTACAGCGAGCCATAGCCACCGTTGGCGGCAATGTCGACGATGGCGCGATAGTTCACGTAGATGGCTAGCCGGCGCAGTTCGGCCGGCGTCGGCGAGGCCGGAATCGCGACTGCGGGCGCGGTTCCGGCCAGGCCGGTCCTGCCCATGCCGGCGGTCAGCAGGTCGTCGGTCGCGCCGTCGTAGCTGGTCTTGGTCACGGTGCCCACGAAATCGGGCTTGGTGTTGGACTCCGTCGGTTGGTCGTTGTCGCCGTTGCAGGCGGTCAGCGCAGCGCCGGCCGCAAGCACAAACGCGAGCACACAACGGTGGCAACTCATGAAATCTCTCCTGGCAACGCAGCAAGCCTTCGGTGGCATTGCGGGAATTATGACGCAGGTTCGGAAAAACCTGGGCAGCGCTGCGCGCGGGTGGCGTTTTGGCAGTCCCGCGGTGAATGTCCTATGATGGCGATCCTGCGCGGCGGGACCGCGCCGCGTCGAAGCGAATATTCCCTCGAAAGGACGTCATGAAAGGCAGAATCGGCTCGATCATCGTCGGTGCGCTGATTGCAGGCTGCGCGTCGATGGCCACTTCAGGGCCGACCGCCACCGTGAAGCTGGAACCGACCAGGGGCAACACAGCCAGCGGTACGGTGAAATTCACTCAAAAGGGCGACAAGGTCGTGGTCGACGCACGAGTCTCCGGGTTGTCGCCGGGGGGGCACGGCTTTCATATCCACGAAAAAGGCGATTGCAGCTCCGGCGACGGGTTGAGCACCGGCGGGCATTTCAATCCCCGAGGCAAGCCACACGCGGCATCCACAACGCCCGACCGCCACGCCGGCGACATTCCGATGCTCATGGCCGACGCCAGCGGCGTCGCGACGCTGGTTGTCGAGCTTGACGTGATCACGATTGGCGCGGGAAACACCGATATCGTCGGCCGCGGCCTCATCGTGCACAAGGCTCCGGATGATTACCGGACCCAGCCCACCGGCAATGCGGGTGCGCGTCTCGCCTGCGGTGTGATCACCCGTTCATGACGCGGGCCGGTGAACGCGCAGCCGCGATTAGCGCGTCGACTCGCGTTTTGGCCCGCTTTTTGGCTCGAACCGCGGAGATCATGGTGATCGCATCCGTGCTCGCCGGCTGCTCGTCCATCAAGGAAGCAGGTACCGCGATCTTCCCCAATGCGCCGGGACTCGAGGCCGCGCTGCGCGGGACGGGTTCGGCGGCGACGGGCACGGTACGCATCTACAATTATCGCGACGGCGTGGCGATCCAGCTGGCGATCTACAACATGCCGCCCGGAAGCTACCGGATCGCGCTGCACGAGCGGGGCAACTGCAGTTCGCCCAACCTGTTCTCGGCCGGTCCGGCCTGGGCGCCGGTGGGCTCCGGCAAGACGCCGCAAGACCTGTTGCCGCCGTTCTCCGTCAACACCAACCAGGACCGGGACAACTACGTTGCCTACATCGACGGCGCGCGCACCGATGGTCCGCTCTCGCTGCGCGGAAAATCGGTGGTGATCCACCTCGGATCAAGGGTCGACGACGCCATTGTCGGGCGGCGCAACAACCGGATCGCCTGCGGCGTTCTGGGCGATATCAAATCACCGTTCTGAACGGGCTCGGGTTCGCGCTGCCGAAGCGGGTATCCTTTCGACTCATTCCAACCCGACGCACCAGGAAAACGCATGGGCTTTCTCGCCGACCGCAAGATCCTCATCACCGGAGTCCTGTCCAACCGCTCGATAGCCTATGGCGTGGCGCACGCCTGTCGGCGCGAGGGCGCGCAGGTGGCGTTCACCTATGTCAACGAGGACCTGAAGGACCGCGTGGTCAAGCTCGCTGCGGAATTCGGCCCGTGCCCGGTACTGCCCTGCGACGTGACCATCGACGACGACGTCGACGCGCTGTTCACCACGCTGAAATCCGAATGGGGCGCGCTGGACGGCGTTTTGCACTCCATCGCCTACGCGCCACGCGAAGCGCTGGCCGGCGACTTCCTCAACGGCATGACGCGCAGCGCCTTCGCCATGGCGCATGACATCTCGAGCTACAGCCTGGCCGCGCTGGCGCGCGGCGCGCGGCCGCTGATGCAGGGCCGCAACGGCGCGCTGGTCGCGCTCACCTATCTGGGCGCCGTGCGCGCGTTGCCCAACTACAACGTGATGGGGTTGGCCAAGGCCAGTCTCGAAGCGAACGTCCGCTATCTCGCCTCCTGCCTGGGACCCGAGCAGATCCGCGTCAACGGCATTTCCGCCGGTCCGATCAAGACGCTTGCCGCGGCGGGCATCGGCGGTTTCTCGAAGATCATGCGCTTCGTGGAAAAGAACGCTCCGTTGCGGCGAAACGTGACCATCGAGGAGGTCGGCAACGTCGCGGCCTTTCTGATGTCGGACCTGGCCAGCGCGGTCACCGGCGAAATCACCTACGTCGACTGCGGCTTCTCGACCGTGGCCGCCGGCATGGACGACGCCTGACCCTCGGGGGCGGCGGGCGACGGGTCCTGTCCCTCTTCTTGCCGTCGTGATCTCCCGTTCCCGCCGCTTCGATGCCGTCGTCATCGGCGGCGGTCACAACGGCCTGGTCTGCGCCGCCTACCTTGCCGCCTCGGGCCAGTCCGTGTGCGTGCTGGAACGGCGCGCCGTTCTCGGCGGCGCTGCCGTCACCGAGGAATTCCATCCCGGCTTTCGCAATTCCACCGCGAGCTACACAGTCAGCCTGCTCGATCCGCAGGTGATCCGTGATCTGAAGCTGGCGCAGCATGGGTTGGTGATCCGCGAGCGCCCTGTCGCCAATTTCCTGCCGCTGCCGAATGGCGATTCGTTGCGGGTCGGTGGCGGCCTGGCGGCGACGCAGGCCGAGGTCGCCAGGTTTTCGGTCGCCGATGCGGCGGCGCTTCCTGCCTACTACGCGATGCTCGAGCGGGTCGCTGCGATTCTGCGCGAACTGCTTGGGGTGACCCCGCCGAACATCCGCGCCGGTTCGGCGCAGGACCTTGCCACGCTTTTCGACCTGGTGAAAACCGGTCGCCTCTTTCGCGCGTTGTCGCTGGCCGAGCGCCGCGATCTTCTCGACCTGTTCACCAAGAGCGCCGGCGACGTGCTGGACCGCTGGTTCGAGAGCGCTCCGATCAAGGCCGTGCTTGGCTTCGATTCGGTCGTCGGGAACTTTGCGAGTCCCTACACGCCCGGTTCCGCCTACGTGCTGCTGCATCATGTGTTCGGCGAGGTCAACGGCAGGCCGGGGCAGTGGGGCCATGCCCTGGGCGGCATGGGCGCGATCACCCAGGCGATGGCCGCGGAGTGTGCGGCGCGCGGGGTCGTGATGCGCACCGCCGCGGCGGTGGCGAGCGTGCAGGTCGAACACGGTCGCGCCACCGGGGTGGTGCTTGGCGATGGTGAAATGGTCGAGGCCCGTCGCGTGGTCGCCAACGTGAATCCGAAACTGCTGTTCGAACGCCTGGTCGCACCGGAACACCTCGATGCGGATTTTCGCGCGCGCATCGCGGCCTATCGCTGCGGGTCCGGCACGTTCCGGATGAACCTGGCACTGTCGGCGCTTCCGGATTTCACGGCCTGTCCCGGGCAGCAACCGCAGCCGCACCACAGCAGCGGCATCGTCATCGCGCCGTCGCTCGGTTACATGGAGCAGGCATATTTCGATGCGCGGGTGCGCGGCTGGTCGCGCGCTCCGATCATCGAGATGCTGATTCCCTCCACTGTCGACGACTCGCTCGCCCCGCCGGGCATGCACGTGGCGAGTCTGTTCTGCCAGCACGTGCATCCGCGCCTGTCCGAGGTGCTTCCGGGTCGCGACTGGGACGGTGCCCGCGAGGAGGTCGCGGATCTGATGCTGGCTACTGTGGAAGGCCACGCGCCCGGCTTCGCCGCGAGCGTGCTCGGCCGCAAGGCGCTCTCGCCGCTCGACCTCGAGCGCGAATTCGGACTCGTCGGCGGAGACATCTTTCACGGCGCGCTGTCGCTGGATCAACTGTTCAGTGCCCGGCCGGTGCTGGGGCACGCGAACTATCGAATGCCGCTGCAGGGCTTGTACCTGTGCGGTGCCGGCGCGCACCCGGGCGGCGGCGTGACGGGCATTCCGGGCCGCAATGCCGCGCGGGAGATCATCAGGGATGCAAGGCGTCGTCGGCACTGAATCGATGATCCCGGCCGGCAGTCTGGCGGGATTGCTGGAGCACGCGGCGAACCGCTGGCCGCGGCTGCCGGCGCTGGCCCTTGGTGCCGCGGTGGTCGCAGATTACGCGACGCTGCGCCGGCGCGTGGCCGCGCTGGCGCGATGGATGCACGAGACGGGCCTGTTGCCAGGTGATCGCGTCGCGCTTGTCTCCCGCAACAATACTGAATATGTAGAGGCACTCTTTGCCTGCTGGTGGGCCGGGCTGGTCGCGGTCCCGGTCAATGCCAGGCTGCATCCGCGCGAACTCGCGTTCGTGCTGAGCGACTGCGCGGCAGCCCTGGCCCTGGTCGATGACGCCTGGAGCGCGGCACTTGCCGCGGGCGACGGTGGACTGCCGACGACCCTGCCGGCGACGGTGCTCGGTGGTGTCGAGTGGGAGCGCGCGGTCGCACGGTGCGGACCACCGGCCCCTGCGGTGGTTGCGCCGGAGTCGCCGGCGTGGTTGTTCTACACCAGCGGCACCACCGGGCGACCCAAGGGCGTGGTGCTTTCGCATGCCAACCTGCTGGCGATGACCCGATGCTTCTTGTCCGACGTCGAGGCCATCGGGCCGGGCGATGCGATTCTCCATCCTGCGCCGCTGTCGCACGGTTCCGGGCTGTACGCGATCCCGCACGTCGCCTGCGGCGCGGTCAATGTCGTGCCGGCCTCCGGTGGATTCGATCCCGAGGAAATCGTCTCGCTCATCGATGCGTGGCCCGGCAGCCTGTTTTTCGCGGCGCCGACGATGGTCAAGCGCCTGGTCGAGTCAAGCGCGCTGGCGCGCGTCCGCCTGGACCGTCTCAAATGCATCGTCTACGGCGGCGGGCCGATGTACGTCGAGGACTGCAAGGCGGCGTTCGCGGCGCTGGGACCGCGACTGGCCCAGATCTACGGGCAGGGCGAGTCGCCGATGACCATCACCGCAATCGGCCGCGAGCAACTTGCCGACGCGGCGACCTGTGGCGACGAGTCCCGCCTTGCCTCGGTCGGCAGCGCGCAATCAGGAATCGAAGTTCGCGTTGCCGCCGGACCCGACGATGCCTCGCTGCCCACCGGGGAAATCGGCGAGGTGCTGGTGCGTGGAGCGACGGTGATGCGAGGCTATTGGAGAAACCCCGAAGCAACGGGCAGGGCGCTGGCCAACGGCTGGTTGCACACCGGTGATCTGGGGAGTCTCGATGCCGACGGCTTCCTCACGCTGAAGGATCGCTCGAAGGACCTGATCATCAGTGGCGGCTCGAACATCTATCCGCGTGAAGTGGAGGAGATCCTGCTCACGCATCCGGAAGTCGCCGAGGCGGCGGTGATCGGCCGCGCGCATCCGCAGTGGGGCGAGGAGGTGGTGGCCTGCATCGTTGCCCGACCGCGGTTGCGCGACGCGGCGGCGACGGCAGGGCTCGAGGCTGCGCTCGACGCGCTTTGCCTCGCAAATATCGCGCGCTTCAAGCGGCCGAAGACCTATGTGTTTCTGTCCGGGTTGCCCAAGAACAACACCGGCAAGGTACTCAAGACCGAGTTGCGGGCGACGCTGGATCGCCCGCGGGAACAATCGCCGGCGCCCGGGAAACAGTAGCGTTCCTGCGCGGCGCCAGCGCCGAAAAATTTCCGAAGTCAGCCGATAAGCCGGGTTCTGTAGTGGCGCGGTTGCCCGCGCCGTGACCGTCATTCTTCTAGGCGCACCGTTACCGATACGCTCGAGCCACCTACCCGCGGACTAGACGAGCAGCCTGTGATGCCAAATGCGCGTCCGCTTACTTGATGTTGCTCCGGATGGAGGTTGCCGCGTTTCACCCGCCTCCGTTTGACGGGAGGCGACTCGTCTCTGTGGCCCTGTTCCTCGCCTTCATCGACCGCGCTAACGGTGACTTATAGCGTCCGGGAGTTACCCGGCATCCTGCTCTGCGGAGCCCGGACTTTCCTCTCCCCCCCGCGGTTTGCACCTTGGAAGGCAGCGACGGTCTGGCTGGCTTCGGACGGCCGATTCTACGCGCTTTCCTCCGGAGCGACCCGCCAATGAATCGTTTCCCCGGCGCGCAGCGGGACCACGGTGTCGGCGCCAAACGGAAACTCGGACGGGACGGTCCAGGATTCGCGGACCAGGCGGATGCTGTCCCGGTTTCGAGGCAAGCCATAGAAGTCGGCGCCGAACCGGCTGGCGAAGCCCTCGAGCCGGTCGAGCGCCTGCGCTGCCTCGAAGGCCTCGGCGTACAGTTCCAGCGTTGCGTGGGCCGAAAAGCATCCGGCGCAGCCGCAGGTGTTCTCCTTGGTGTGCCGCGCGTGCGGCGCGGAATCGCTGCCGAGAAAAAATCGCGGATTGCCTGAGGTTGCCGCCGCCAACAGCGCCTGCCGATGTGTTTCACGTTTCAGGATCGGCAGGCAGAAGTGGTGCGGCCGCAATCCTCCGGCGAACAGCGCGTTGCGCGACCACAGCAGGTGTTGCGGGGTGATCGTCGCGGCGATGCGTGTCTGGGCCTCGCGCACGAAGGCCACGGCCTCCCGCGTGCTGATGTGCTCGAGCACGATTCGCAGCCCCGGAAAGTCGCGCACGATGCGTTCGAGCTGCGTGTCGACGAAAACACGTTCGCGGTCGAACGTGTCCACGTCGGCGTCGGTCACCTCTCCGTGCAGTGACAGAACAACGCCCTGTCGCTCCATGGCTTCGAGGACGGGATAGACCCGGTCCAGCGAGGTGACGCCGGAATCCGAATTGGTGGTTGCCCCCGCCGGGTAGTACTTGACCGCGTGCACGAAGCCGGAATCCTTCAGCCGCTCGATTTCCACCAACGGGGTGTTGTCGGTCAGGTATAGCGTCAACAGCGGATCGAAGCGCGATTCCGCGGGCAAGGCGGCCAGGATCCGTGCCCGATAGGCCGTCGCCGCCGCGACCGTGGTCACCGGCGGCCGCAGATTGGGCATGACGATGGCCCGACCGAACACCCGGGCCGTGTGCCTGACGACCGCCGCCAATGCCGGCCCGTCGCGCAGGTGCAGGTGCCAGTCGTCGGGGCGGGAAATGGTCAGCGCTGCGGGCGGAATTGTCATCGAAAGGCCTTGTTTTTGCATGATTATACGGGGCGCCCCGGGTGGGCATGCCGCCTGGCGGACCGTTCGCTCGGAAGGCTGGCGGCAAAAGGACTGGGCAGGCTATAATGGCGAATTTCGTGGCCCCGGCACACCGCCGAAAGGCCGCCAAAAGCGACGAGTCCGGCGAGGTCGGCCGGACGTACCTGACCACGCCGCCGCGAACGTCACCTGCAGGGTGGAACACAGAGCATGCCAGCGAAAACCGCAACCGCCGCCAAGAAAGTCCGCGAACTGACCGACGAGGAAATCCTCAAGGCACCGGAAAAAGATTACATGAATGACGCGCAACTGGCGTTCTTCAAGAAGAAATTGCAAGTGCTGCGCATGCAGTTGCTGCAGAACGCCGACGACACCGGCGAGCATCTGCGCGAAAACGAAGTCACGACTGACCCATCCGACCGCGCCACGCTCGAGGAAGAGTACACGCTTGAGTTGCGCACCCGTGATCGTGAGCGCAAGCTGCTGAAGAAAGTCGAAAAATCGTTGCGCATGATCGAAGATGGATCCTACGGCTGGTGCGAGGAAACCGGCGAGCCGATCGGCGTTGCCCGTCTGATCGCCCGCCCGACGGCAACGCTTTCCCTGGAAGCCCAGGAACGGCGCGAGCGCGTCCAAAAGCTGTACGGGGACTGAATTCTGGCCTTGTTCCGCGGGCGTTCGCTCGCGGAATGCGCCCGCGTCCGCAAGCGGCGCTGTCGACCCGGCGGTCCGGGCGCGAACGTCGACCGACGCGTCGGCGGGTACAATCATCGGCACTTTTGCCGTTTTCCAAAATTTTGCGAGGAGAGATCCGCATGTTCACACTGCCCCCGCTTCCCTATGCCGACAACGCCCTCGATCCGGTGATCTCGGCGAACACGATCTCGTTCCACTACGGCAAGCACCACAAGACCTATGTGGATAACCTGAACAATCTCGTCAAGGGCACCGACTACGAGGGTGCGCCTCTTGAGAAGATCATCGGCGATACCGCTGGAAAGGTCGACAAGGCGGGACTGTTCAACAACGCTGCGCAGATCTGGAATCACACCTTCTACTGGAACAGCCTCAAGGCCGGAGGCGGAGGCAAGCCGGGCGGGAAACTGGCCCAGATGATCGAAGCGGCATTCGGCGGTTACGACAACTTTCGCAAGGAGTTGTCGGCCACAACCGTGTCGCAGTTCGGCTCGGGTTGGGGTTGGCTGGTGCAGGACGGCGAGACGCTGAAAATCGTGAAGACCGCCAACGCCGAGGTGCCGTTCACCAAGGGCCAGAAGCCGCTGCTGACGATCGACGTCTGGGAGCACGCCTATTACCTCGATCACCAGAACAAGCGCGCCGCCTATGTCGAGGCTGTAATCGACAAACTCCTCAACTGGGAGTTCGCGGAGCGTAATCTGGGCTGACCCGGTTCCGCCCGATGCCGATCGGCGCTTAGCCGGCGGCATCGCGGAGCGCCGCCCGGTTCTTCCGGTGGTCGTCGCATGCGAAGCGAAGCGTCACCTTGTCGCCCCGTACGCATGGGAACATAATTGACCACGCTCATTCCGATGGCATAAACCGCCGCGTTCATGGCGCTTTTTTCCAAGCCACCCGCAAAGAAGCCCGTTCCGCCCCGCCCATCCGCCAAACCGGGAGGAATGAGCGCGGTTTCGCGCGTGCCGGTTTCCGCGCGCGACATCGCCTCGCAGGCTGCCGGCCGAAGGGTGGTGGGGGGCGAACGGCCGAGGTCGGAGCCGGCCGGAGAGGTCACGGTGACCGGGGCGAGCCTCATCGAATGGTCGCCGATGCGCACGTCGATCGAAGTCGTGCAGCAGGCCAATCCCGGCATGTGCCCGGTGCTCGAGAACGCGGCGTTGCTCTTTGCGAGCGGGCAGACTGCCGGGGCGAGTTCGGTGCTCCAGCAGGGCGTCGAAACGGATCCGGAGGCGAAGGAATCCCCGCTGGCGTGGTTGGCGCTTTTCGACCTGCTGAACCGAGCCAATGACCGCACGGCTTTCGACCGGGTGGCGCTGCAGTATGTCGTCCATTTCGAGCGTTCCGCGCCAACGTGGGAGAGGGGTGACGCACCCGATCCCGTGCCTGCGGCGAGGCCCGTCGCGGGGGGGTACGTCGCGCTCACCGGCAAGCTGACCGCCGCGACCGCGCCGCAGATTGAAATCCTGCGTCGGGTGATCGCCAGGAACGTGGCCAACGCGCGGCTCGACCTCGAGGCCGTGGCGGGATTCGACGATGCGGGTGCCCGGTTGCTCGCGGATGCGCTTGCCGAGGCGCGCAAGCGCCAGGTGCCGATGAACATCCAGCGGGCGGAAAAAATTCGCGCCGCGCTCGACATTCTGGTCAAGCGCGGACGCGAGGGTGGCGAGGGAGGCTGGCTGTTGTCGCTCGAATTCCTGCAATTCGAGCAGGATCAGGACGCGTTCGACGAACGAGCGATCGAATATGCGATTGCCTTCGAGCAATCGCCGCCGTCGTTCGAGCCGCCGCGTGTGCCGGCACCCGAAGCTGTTGCGATGAGTGCCGCGGAAGAAGCCGAGTCCGCCGACGGGCCCGCGCGACCGGGCGCCGATGTCATCGTGTGGACCGGGGTGATGGTCGGCGCCGAGAGCGAGAAAATGGCGCGAATCGGCGAGTACGCGCTCGGGCATTCGGTGATCCCGATCGACATGTCGGACGTTGATCGCATCGACTTCGTTTGCGCCGGTTCCTTGCTCAACGCCATCAACCGCGTCGAATCGCAGCGCAAGGCGGTGCAGATTGTCGGTGCGTCACCGATCATCCGTACCTTGCTGCTGCTCATGGGAATTTCACCCCGGCATTTCGTCAAGAAGCCGCAATGATGGCGCGGTTGCAGCGGGTTCGGGTTCGCGTCCGCGCTCCGGTTATCCGCCGGGACCGGGTTTGAACCTCCAGGCGCGGGGCGCCTGCAGGCTGGCGCGAGGCGAGCGGCCCGGTTGATGGCCGCAGCGCAGCCCCCATTCACACAACACCGATAATATGTCCATGGAACCCTTTCACGGCACCACGATTCTCGGCGTTCGCCGCGATGGCGTCGTCGCGCTGGGTGGCGACGGACAAGTCACGCTCGGTAACGTCGTGATCAAGGCGACGGCGCGCAAGGTGCGGCGCATCTATCACGACCGCGTGCTCGCCGGGTTTGCCGGCGCCACTGCGGACGCCTTCACGCTGTTCGAGCGCTTTGAGGCGAAGCTCGAGAAGCATCAGGGACACCTCACCCGTTCCGCAGTCGAACTGGCCAAGGACTGGCGCTCCGATCGCGTGTTGCGCCGCCTGGAGGCGATGCTGGCGATTTCCGACCACTCGGCGTCGCTGGTGATCACCGGAAATGGAGATGTTCTCGAGCCGGAGCATGGCATTGTTGCAATTGGCTCGGGCGGAGCGTTCGCACAGGCCGCCGCGCGCGCCTTGCTCGAGCATTCGCCATTGCCCGCGGCCGAGATCGTCAAACAGGCGCTGACCATCGCGGGGGAATTGTGCATCTACACGAATCAGCACCATGTGATCGAGGTGCTGCCCGCGCCCGCATCGTGAGCGCCGAACGTTTCGACGTCGTCATCGCCGGGGCGGGGCTGGTGGGACTGTCGCTCGCACCCGCGCTGGCGAGGGCCGGGCTCTCCGTCGCGCTGGTGGATCGGGCGCCGGTGGCCGTGCCCGAAGCTGATCCGCAAAGCTGGGACGCGCGAATCTACGCCATCAGTCCGGGAAGTGCGGCCTATCTTCGCACGCTCGGTGCCTGGCAACTGCTGCCGACCGAGCGTCTCGCCCCGATCGAAAGCATGCAGGTGCGCGGCGACGACGGCGGCTGCCTTGAATTCTCCGCCTATGACCTGGGCGAGCGAGCGCTGGCCTGGATCGTCGAGGAGCGCGCGTTGCGCGCCGCGCTGCTTTGCGCGACCTACCAGGCCGGGGTCACGGTGTTCGGCGAGTCGCCCTGCCAAAGCATCAACTGGACGGCGGACGAGGCGACGCTGTGTCTGGACTCCAAGGGTGGGCCAGGGGCGCTTTCGGCCCGCCTGATCGTCGGGGCCGACGGAGTGCGCTCCTGGGTCCGCCGCGCAGCCGGCATTGTTGCGCTGCCGCGGCCTTACGGTCAGACCGCGGTTGTCGCCAACTTCGCCTGCGAACGCGCCCATCGCGGGGTCGCGCGACAGTGGTTCCGCAATGATGGCGGCGTGCTGGCCTGGCTGCCGCTGCCGGGTCGGCGCATTTCCATGGTCTGGTCGGCGCCCGACGCGCTCGCCGCCGAGTTGCTTGCCATGCCCGGCGCCGAACTGGCGCTTCGGGTGGCCGAGGCCGGCGGCGCCGATCTGGGCCGGTTCGAGCCGCTTGACGGATCCGTGGGGTTTGCGCTGGCGCTGCTGAAGTTGCCGATGACCATCGCCCACCGGATGGCGCTGGTCGGGGACGCGGCGCATGGCGTTCACCCACTGGCCGGGCAGGGGGTGAACCTCGGCTTCGGCGATGTGCAGGCGCTGGCGCAGGTGCTGACCGAGCGCGGCCCGATCGACGACCCGGGGGCGCCGTTGCTCCTCGAACGATTCGCGCGTCGACGCGCCGAGCCGGTGCTGGCCATCCAGACGGTTACCGACGGGCTGGTTCGGCTGTTCGGCCCCTCGACCCCCTGGCTGAAGACGCTGCGCAATGCCGGGATGGCCGCCGTCGATCGGCTTCCGCTGGTCAAAGGCGCCTTGGCGCAACCTGCGCTGCGCTAGACTGTCCAATTGCATTCCGCCCTATTTTCGGAGATTCCATGACCTACCCGACCCTTTTCGCCGCGCGCAAGCGAGCCGGCACCCTCGCCCTTGCTGTGTTGGCCGCAGTCGTTATTGCCGCCGCGCCGGCGTTCGCGCAGGAGGCGGGCAAGGCCGCGCCGCTGACGCCGGAAGCCGCAGCCGTCAAGAAAGTCCTCGAACAGAAATTTCCGGGTGCCGGAATCCGGGGGGTCGTCAAGACGCCGTATTTCGGACTGTTCGAGGTGATGTTCGACGACCGGATGGTCTATACGGACGCCAAGGCCAAGTATCTGCTGGTGGGGGCCGTCTACGACACTGAATCCAAGATCAACCTGACCGAAGAACGGCAGCGCAAACTGAATCGCGTGGACTTTGCGTCGCTGCCGCTGGAGCTCGCCTTCAAGAAGGTAAAGGGCAACGGTGAACGCAAGCTGGTCGTTTTCTCGGATGTCGACTGCCCGTTCTGTGCCAAGCTCGAGCAGGAACTGAAGAGCATCGACAACGTGACGGTCTACACGTTCCTGTATCCGATCGACCAGTTGCACCCGGACGCCGCGCGCAAGTCGCGCCTGATCTGGTGCGCACCCGACCGCCAGAAGGCTTGGGACGCGTTCTTCGAAAATGGGTCGTTGCCGGACAACAAGGGCAACTGCGAGGCACCAATCGCCAAGATCGCCGAGCTGGGTGCGCGTTTCAAGGTCTCGGCCACGCCGACGATGGTATTCGCCGACGGCTCGGTCGTCCCCGGCGCATTGCCGGCGCAGCGGCTCGAGGCCGAGCTCAAGACGGCCGATGCCGAAGCGAAGAAGCTCGCGGCTGCAAACAAGCAATAGGGACACGCGGCGCGTCAGTCGACGACCATCAGCAGGCGAGGATCGAGGATGGCAATTCTGGATTTCATCAAGAAGCAGTTCATCGACATCATCGAATGGACGGACGACTCGCGCGATACGCTGTCGTACCGTTTTCCCGATGAGGATCAGGAGATCAAGAACGGTGCCCAGCTCATCGTGCGCGAGTCGCAGGTTGCGCAGTTCGTCTACCTGGGGCAGTTCGGCGATTCCTTCGGTCCCGGCAAGCACGCGCTCACCACCGATAACATTCCGGTCCTGACGGATCTCAAGGGCTGGAAATACGGCTTCGAAAGCCCGTTCAAGGCCGACGTCTATTACGTAGTCACGCGCCTGTTCACCGGCAACAAATGGGGAACCGCGAACCCGGTGATGATGCGCGACGCTGATTTCGGCATCGTCCGGCTGCGCGCCTACGGCACCTACGATTTTCGCATCATCGACGTGCAGAAATTCCTGAAGGAAGTTGCCGGAACGGACGATCATTTCCGGCTTGACGAATTCAACGACACCATGCGCTCGCGTATCGTCAGCGTGTTCACCGACGCGCTGGCGGGGTCGAAGATTCCGGCGCTTGACGTGGCGTCGCGCTATGGCGAGCTTGGCGACGCGCTGCTGCCGCTGATCAACCCGGTGATCGGCCAGAAATACGGCCTGGAAATGACCACGTTCATCGTCGAGAACGTGTCGGTGCCGCCGGAAGTCGAACAGGCCATCGATAAAAGATCGAGCATGGCTGCCGTCGGCAACCTCAACGACTACGTCAAGTTCCAGATGGCGCAGGGAATGGCGAACGGCGGCGGAGGTGGCGCCGGCGGGATCGCGGCCGAAATGGCGGTCGGGATGGCGATGGCGCAGCAGATGATGAACCAGACCGGCGGACTGATGGCGCAGGGCACGCCCGGCATACCGTCGCCGGCGGCGGCTGGCGCGATGCCCGAGCTGATGACGCCGGTGCAGGTCGCGCAGTTGCTTGGCGTCGCTGAGTCCGACGTGCTGGCCAGTCTCGACTCCGGCGACCTGAAGGGACGCAGAATCGGCACGCAGTGGCGCGTCATGCGCACCGCGGTCGACGCGTTTCTCAAGGGTTGACCGTGCGCGTGGAAAACATCGGCCGGCGGCGCGCGCTGGCGTTGGTGGTGTTGGCAGGGGCTCTCGCGGCGGTGCCGGCGGCGGCGCAGGATCCGCGAGTCAGCGGAGCACGCAACGCGGCGCTGCAGTGGCTGGCGTTGACCGATGCCGGCGACTTCGCGGCGAGCCATGAAACTTCCGCGCGGAAATTTCAGGCGCTGCTTACACCGGCGCGATGGGCCGATGCGCTGGGTCGCGTCCGGTCGCCGTTCGGCGATGTCGTGCAACGCACCCTCGCGAAGTCGGACATCACGAACAAGTTCCAGGGGCAGCCGGAAGGCGAATACGTCGTGCTGGTGTTCCGGACCGCGTTCACGAAACGCACCGGCACCGCCGAGACTCTGACCATGGAACGCGAGAGCGACGGGATCTGGCGCGTCGCCGGCTATTCGATTCGCTAGCGTCGATCAATGGGTGAAACCGCCGCGATTTCCAAGTTCGCGTGCCCGGCCTGCGGTGGCGAAGCGAACTGGAATCCGGCGCGACAGAAGCTGGTCTGTCCATTCTGCGGCACCGAGTCTGCGGCGCTGCTTGACCCTGCCGCCGGCGCGATCGCCGAACATGACCTCGTCGCCGCGTTGGGCGCATTCGCCGACGATGCGCGTGGATGGGCGGCGGACAAGCGCCAGGTCAAGTGCCAGAGCTGCAATGCGATCTCGGTCTTCGACCCGAAGCGCCAGGCGCAGAACTGCGAGTTCTGCGGCTCGGCCCAGCTCGTTGCCTACGATGAAACCAGACCCGCGCACCGGCCGGAGAGCGTATTGCCGTTCGCCGTCAGCGAATCGAGTGCGCGCGAACGCATCCGCCAGTGGTACGGCAGGCTCTGGCTCGCGCCCAACGCACTGAAACGGCGCGCGCTGACCGACACCGTCAAGGGAATCTACCTGCCATATTGGACCTTCGACGCGCAAGCCGACGCGCAATGGACCGCGGACGCTGGTCACTATTTCTACACCAGCGAGACCTATTCGCAGGGTGGTCAGACACGCACCCGGCAAGTGCGGCACGTGCGCTGGGAGCCAGCCAATGGCCGGCTGTCGCATTTCTTTGACGACGACCTGGTGTGCGCATCGGTGGGCGTGCACCCGCGGCTGTTGCGTGGCATCGAGCCCTTTCCTACCGCGTCGCTCAAGCCCTACGACGCCGGCTACGTTGCCGGTTGGGTTGTCGAACGCTATCAGATCGACCTCGTCGCAGCTGCCCGGGGGGCGCGCGCGGCGATGGATGCCGACGTGCAGGGAATGTGCGCGCGGGCCATCCCGGGCGACACCTACCGCGATCTCGTGGTCCGAACTGCTTACTCGCGGCAAACCTTCAAACACATTCTGGCACCCGTCTGGCTCATGACCTACACCTACGGCGCCAGAAGTTTCCAGTGTGTACAGAACGGCGTGACCGGTGCCATCGATGGCGAATATCCGAAGAGCCCGTGGAAGATCGCGCTGATCGTTCTCGCGTTGATTGTCTTCACCATCGTCGTCATGGTCGTGGGCGGTCGCTAGCCAGTGGACGGCATCGGTGCCTATGCGCATCCGGGGTTCGCGCCCTACCTGGAGTTCCTGGAGGGCGGCGTGCTGCCCGATCTTCCGGCGCTGGTGGAACTGGCGCGCGTACGCGGACCATGCGACACCAACGTCCGGCGGATTTCGTTCGCAACGGGGGTCTGCGGCAGCGCGCTTGCCTACGAGAATGCAATTGCCCGCGACTCCGTGATACCACTCCGGCAGGGCAGCGATCACGACGTTTTCAACGCCCTCGCCTGGCTCGCGTTCCCCGGCGCCAAGGCCGCATTGAACGCCGTGCACGTGCGCGACCAGTCCAGCGCGGCAGGCAACCGGCGCAGTCGCGCGCGCGATGCGGCCACGTTGCTCGACGAGTCGGGGCTGCTTCTCGGCTGTGTTGAGCCGCTGTTCGCCCGCCTCCTGCGCGAACGCGCATGGCGGGAGTTATTCGTCGAGCGCCGGGCCGAGGCCGGGCGGGTTCTGCGGCCGCTGGCGATAGGGCACGGATTGCTCGGCAAACTGCGTGCGCCGTACCGCGCGCTGACGGCGCACGCGCTGATCGTGGCGGTCGATGCCGACGTGCTGGCGGGCACCGATGAAGAACGGGCCAGAATCGACGTAGCCGCCGCGCGCGCGATCATGGCGCCCGACTTCACCCCGTTGCAGTTGGCGCCGCTGCCCGTTGCGGCGCTGCCTGGTTGGGACAGCGAGGAACTGGGCGAAAATCTGTTCGACGATGTTTCGGTGTTTCGACCAGCGCGTGCGGCGCAGGTCACGACCTGAGCACCGGTCGGCCGGTTCAGGCCGCGAATATTCGCGCAGCAGCGGCAAGATCCGCAGGAGTCGAAACGATCGTGTCCGCGTTGGCGAGTTCTTCCCTCGTGCCATACCCCCATAGCACGCCGATCGAACGCGCGCCGTTCATGCGGGCGGCGCGCACGTCCTGCGCCCGATCGCCGATCATCACCGCCTGCGCGGAGCCGATGTTCTCGGTCGCGACCAGGTGCGCCAGAAGGTTTGCCTTGTCGTCGAATTGTCCGGCGAGATCCGCGCCGTAGATGCCATCCAGATGCAGCGCCAGCCCGAACAACTGGACAATGCGCCGCGCGTAGATTTCCGGCTTCGACGTGCACAGGAACATGCGGCACGGGTCCTGCGCCAGATCGGCGAGAGCCTCGGTGATGCCGTCATAGACCACATTCTCGCGCCAGCCCAGATCGGCGTAACGCACGCGATAGTGGCCGATCGCGACTTCGATCCGGTCGGGGTCACGGGTGTCGAGCAGCCAGGCAAACGACTCACGCAATGGTGGTCCCACGCAGCGTCGCAGCGTGGCGGCGTCGGGCAGCGGCGCGTCCATCCGCTCGAGCGCGTAGGTTATCGAACGGGCGATGCCGGGCAGGTTGTCGGTGAGCGTGCCGTCCAGGTCGAACAGCAGAACGAGGGCATCGCGATTCACCGGGATGCATCGCCTTTGGTAAACCGGATGCGGATGTCCACAATGGCGCCGCGCCGTCCTGCCTCCCATTGCAGGCAATACCGGCGCGCATCGGGCGCCCGGAAAATTCCGGAGTACTCAAGGGCATCGGCGCGGGAAACGGGCGACACGAAGGAAATGTCGTCCCTGTAGTAGAGGCTGAAGCGCACCGGTGTGGAAGACGCGAAGCGGTATTCGATCCGGTCGCCGGGTGCGGTCTGCGCGCACTCCTCATGTATTTCGTAGGGGGCAATCGCCAGCGACGCGGCGTCACGCGGCGTGTCCGGCACGATGCTGTCGGTCGCGCAGGCGGCCAGCACGAAAGCCAACACTGCCACCGGTCGCCGCGGCGCACTCACCTGTGCCGTCGGCCGCCCGCCGGATGACCGCGACGCAAGCTGCGCCAGTCTTCGGCGAGCATTGCAAAGTGGACATGATCGCGCCAGCGACCCGCAATTTTCAGATACCGGCGCGAATACCCCTCTCGCGTGAATCCGAGACGAATCGCCAGTGCCATCGAACGCGCGTTGGTTGGCTGTACATTGATCTCGACGCGATGCAACCGAAGTTTGCGGAACGCAATGTCCAGCGCCAACGCGAGGCCCTCGGTCATGTATCCATGACCTGCCAGCGGCGCAAATGCGTAGTAGCCGACGAAGGCGCTGCAAAACGCACCCCGGACGATCTCGGAAATATTGATGACACCCGCCAGTGCGTCGTCCTCGTGCCGCAGGACGAGGAAGCCGGCATTGGTCGGGCTCGCGACGTCCGACGCATGGCGCTTCAGATAGATATCGAACCGGGCCCGCGTGTCGGGGGCGCTGGTCCAGCGGCCGTGCAGTCGCCGGCTTGCCTTTGCGGCCGCCATGAACGAGCGTGCGTCCGCGGCGCGCGGTGGACGCAAATGGACGCGGGGGCCGCTGGCCGTCGCCGTGAAAGCCGGTGTAGGCATAATGGCAATTTTACTGGACGTGGCGGAAGGATCGGGAATGGCACAATGGGTTGAAGGCCGGGTCGCCGGCAGGCGGCAGTGGACCGAGCGGCTGTACTCGCTCCAGGTCAGCGCGGCCGATGTCGGCTTTGTCGCGGGCCAGTTCGGGCGGATTGCCCTGCCTGCCGCGCCGGGGGCAAAGGAGCCTATGATCGGCCGGCCTTACTCGTTCGTGAACCCACCGGGATCGCAGCCGCACGAGTTCTATTTCATCGTCCTGCCGGAAGGGCCACTGACGCCGCGGCTGGCCGCGCTGTCGATAGGCGAACCGGTCTGGCTGGCGCCGAAGGCCAACGGATTCTTCAGCACCGGTGAGATTCCGGTAGCCCAGGTGCTCTGGTGCCTGGCGACAGGAACGGGGATCGGACCCTATCTGTCGATCCTGCGCACTGCCGAGCCTTGGCAGAAATTCGAACGCGCGGTCCTCGTGCACGCGGTTCGTCACGCCGAGGAACTCACCTATCGTGACGAAATCGCGGCCATTTCCCGTGATCGACCCGGCGCCTTCGCCTACGTGCCGATGGTGAGCCGGGAGGCGCATCCGGGCGCGCTCGCGGGGCGCATTCCCGACGCCATCGCCGACGGCCGGCTGGAGGCACGCGCCGGCGTCGCGCTCGCGCCGGAAAATTCGCACGTGATGCTCTGCGGGAATCCGGCAATGGTGGACGATACGCAGGCGCTTCTCGCCACGCGCGGCATGCGTCGCCATCGCCGGAAGGAGCCCGGACACGTGACGGTCGAAACCTACTGGTAGCCCGCCGCCCGGCATCAGGCCGGAAAAACGGGCGAAGGTGGCCAAGCGACCGGGTTCGTCGCTATGCTACCGGCATCCGAACTCCTGGAGATTCCCATGGCCGTACCCCGCAAACGCACGACCAAGCGACCCGCGACGACGAAGCGCGCGCCCTCCGGCGCCGCGTCGACCGCACCGCCCGCGGAATCCGCGCTTCTGGGCGTGGCCCGCCAGGTGCGATCATGGTCGGATTCGGTGCTTGGTATCGCCGGTGCCGCCGCAGACGTATCGATCGGCGCTGCAAAGGCGATCCTGATCAAGCCCGATCAGCGCCGTTCGCTGGCCAAGACCGGCACGGTGCTGCGCGGAATGCGGGAAGCTGCGGGACTGAGCCTGAAGGAGGTCGGTGAGGCGATCAATCTGCGCGATCCGTCATTGCTCGAACTGGTCGAGAACGGCAAGGTGGCGCTACCCTTCGAGGTCATCCTGCGCCTGGCTTCGGTGCTCGGGCGCAACGACCCGATTTCCTTCGTGATGCGATTCACCCGGTCGTACAACCCGGAGGTCTGGCATACGCTCGAAAACCTGGGCATCGGGCGCTTCGCCATTCAGGCGGGCCGCGAGCGCGAATTCGCCAACATCTACCGCGGCAGCGATGCTGCGCGCCGATTGAACGACCAGGACTACGCGGCCGTGCTCGCCTTCACCCGGGCCGCGTTCGAAACGGCAATGGCATTTCGCGGCAGCGCGCCACCGCCCGCGCAGCCGCGCACCAAGCACCGCGCGGGCAAGTAAGGCGTCGAAACGATGACGCGAGCGGGCGCCCTGCGGCGTGTCCCGTCAATCCGCGAGCGTTCGCGTCACGACCTCGGTTACGTCCGGTGACAGCCCGGGTGCCGTTGCGATCCGCTGCAGCGCGGCCTGCATGAGTCCGCGTCGGGGCTCGGGGAAACGCTTCCACAAATTGAAAGCGCCGGCGAGCATGGCGGCGATCTGCGGATTGCCCGGGTCGCGCGCGAGCACCTGGTCGGCGACAAACGCGTAGCCGCCGCCGTCAGCGGCGTGGAAACGGGCGAAGTTGCGCAAGGCGAATGCGCCCACCAGTGAACGAACCCGGTTGGGATTTCGCGCGTTATAGCGCGGATGAGCCAGCAGGGCTGTGACGCGGTCGAGCGTGTCGGTACGCGATGCCAGCGCCTGAATGGAGAACCACTTGTCGAGCACCAGCGGTTCGTCCCGCCATTTTTCTTCAAAGCGGGCGAAGAGCAGATCGCGCTCGGGCGCGTGAGCATCGCGCAGGGCTGCCAGCGCCGCGATGCTGTCGGTCATGTTGTCGGCCGCATCGAAATGCGCCTGCACGCGAGCGTGCGCATCGTCGTCGTCGAGCGCTCCGAGGTAGCGAAGGCAAAGATTGGCGAGCTTGCGCGATCCGGTCTGGTCGGGAGTCGGCGCGTAGGGACCGTGGATACGCCGCGCGGCGTAGACGCGTTCGAAATCCGGGCGGAGCTCGTGCGCAAGCGCCGACTTCACATGGCCGAGCGCTTCGAACGTGCCGTCGACGTCGATCGTGGGCTCGAGCGACGCGACGTAGGCCGGATCAGGGGGTGTGAGGGCGAGCGCGAGCAGCGCCGGATCGCTCCCCTGATCGGCAAGCAGCGCGCGGACCACTTCCGTCAACGTGGCCGGGAGCTCGAGCGCGCTGCCTTCCCGGTGCGCCGCGGCCAGCGCGCGCAGGGCGGCAACGAAGCTGCGCTGCGACGCGTCCCAGCGATTGACCGGATCGCTGTCGTGACGCGAAAGAAACGCAAGTTCGTCCGGCGTGTAATCGAACTCGACGGTCACCGGTGCAGAATAGCCGCGCAGCAGCGAAGGCACCGGGCGCGCATGGATATCGGTGAAGCGGAATCGTTGCCTGGGCTCGCGCAGATCCAGCACGCGGGTCGTGCCGACGGGGGCGACCTCGCCTTCGAGCTTCAGCGGAATGTCGCGGCCGTCCGCAGCGACCAGGCCGATCGCGAATGGAATGTGGAAAGGCAGCTTGACCGGCTGGCCGGGGGTCGGAGCCGTGCGCTGCGCAATGTCGAGCGTGCAGGTGCGCGCCTTGGCATCATATTCGCAGCGCACGTCAACGCTGGGCGTGCCCGCCTGGCCATACCAGCGCTGGAACTGCGCGAGATCGACTCCCGAGGCATCCTGCATCGCCGCGACGAAATGATCGCAGGTGACCGCCTGGCCGTCGTGGCGGTCGAAGTACAAATCCATGCCGCGCCGGAAGCGATCGGGTCCGAGCAGCGTGTGCTGCATGCGGATGACCTCGGCGCCTTTTTCGTAGACGGTCGACGTGTAGAAATTGTTGATCTCGAAATATTCGTCGGGCCGTACGTTGTGCGCCATCGGCCCCGCGTCCTCGGGAAATTGCTCACGGCGCAGGAACTCCACGGCGGCGATCCGCTCGACCGCCCTCGAATTCTGGTCGCTCGAGAATTCCTGGTCGCGAAATACGGTGAGTCCCTCCTTCAGCGAAAGTTGGAACCAGTCGCGGCAGGTGACCCGATTGCCAGTCCAGTTGTGGAAATATTCGTGGCCGATGACCGACTCGATCGCGGCAAAATCGTCGTCGGTTGCCGTCGCCGGATCGGCCAGTACCAGGCGGCTGTTGAAGATGTTCAGGCCCTTGTTCTCCATCGCGCCCATGTTGAAGTCGTCGGCGCAGAAGATCATGAACGTGTCGAGGTCGTACTCCCGGCCGAAACGTTCCTCGTCCCAGCGAAAGGAGCACTTGAGCGCTTCCATCGCGTGTCGGCAACGCGGCAGGTTTTTCGGCGTCGAGTAGATTCGCAGCGCAACATCGTGCCCGCCCATCGTCCGGAACGAGTCCTCGAGCACGGCGAGGTCGCCGGCGACCAGCGCGAAAAGATAGGACGGTTTGGGAAAGGGGTCGTGCCACGTGGCGAAATGGCGGCCGCCGTCGAGTGGCCCCTGTGCGACGAGATTGCCGTTGGATAGAAGCACCGGACATGTCGTGCGATCGGCGCGCAGCGTCACCGTGAAACGCGCCAGCACGTCGGGGCGATCCGGGAAATAGGTGATGCGGCGGAATCCTTCCGCTTCGCACTGCGTGCAGAACACGCCGGAGGAGACGTACAGGCCCTCGAGCGAATCGTTGCGCGCCGGTGCGGTACGCGAGCGTACGGTAAGTGTTCCCGCCGTCGGCGGCGCCCGAACGGCGAGCGTGCCCTCGCCAAAGACAAGTCGCGCCGGTGGCAGCGGTTCGCCGTCGATCTCGACCCGGACCTCCTGCTGCTGTTCGCCGTCGAGCACCAGCGGCGCGTCGCGATCTACAAGGCCCGCATCCGGATTGCGCCGGAAGCGAAGCGTGGACGTGACCTCCGTGGCCTGCGGATCCAGGTCGAACACGAGTTCGATCGCGTCGATCAGGAAGGCGGGAGGACGATAATCGAGGCGTCGCTTGACCAGTCGGGCGTTGTCGCGGGGCAACATGGGCTTTCCGGCTGAATGGCCTATTTCACCTCGATCAATTCGACATCGAAAATGAGCGTCGCATTGGGAGGGATCACGCCGCCCGCGCCCCTTTCGCCGTAGCCCAGCGAGGGCGGAATTACCAGCGTGCGCTGGCCACCCACTTTCATGCCCACGACGCCTTCGTCCCAGCCCTTGATGACCTTGCCGGCACCCAGAAAGAAGCCAAAGGGGACCTGCCGATCGCGAGAACTGTCGAACTTGGCACCCTTGCCCTCGGGCTTGGTTGCGTCATAGAGCCACCCTGTGTAGTGCACGATGACCGGCTTGCCGGTAACCGCTTCCGCTCCAGATCCCTGTTTTGTATCGAGTTTTTTGAGTTCCATTGGTTTGGCATCCAATTTGCTGTTTTGCGGTGCAGAAGGTGCTGTGATCGAAGTCTGCGCGAGTGCTGGCGGCGTGACCGCAAGCGCCAAGGACAGGAGCATGAATGCTGGAAAAACGGTTCGCGCGCAAGACCGCGTGGCGGTTGCCGCAAATTGATTGGAGTGCGGGACTCTTGGCATTCGTGAGCCTTTGCTGGTTGATATGGGGTGGTCCGACAGTGTTCGGGGCGCCGCCATCGCGCCATTGCGGTTCGGTTCGCGTAGCGAATTGTAGCCGACCGGATCGCCATTTTGCGCCGCGGTCGGATTTGGTCTATAAATCATGGTTGCCGGTACCGGTTCGGCCGAGCCGGCGACCCGCCGGTCGCCATACGCAAATCGCCAAGGACGCGCAGCGCTACTGCTGGCGCGCTCCCGCCACCTTGAAACAGCCATGTTCGCTTTTTTGACTTCTGGAACCAAGGACGCCGCCGATCCACTGGTGTCGGAGCGGGTTGTCGCGGGCTGGCTGCGCCAGTTGCCGACGCTGGACGTCATCGGCCGCCAGCAGGCGGTAATGCGCGCCTTTGACGCGATGCGCCAGTCGCGCAAGCCCATAGACCGCGATCGCGTTCTGGCGATCGAATATCTCGATGCCGCGCTTGGCGCCGATCGCCGCCAGCTGGTCAAGCAGTACGTCGAGAACTACGATGGTTCGCCGAAGCTCGCCGAAAGCATCTGGCAGGCGATCTACGATCTTGCGCAGGGTTTCCTGTTCGCCTACCAAAAGGCGCTGGAGGAGGCGCTGCTCCAGGGGAAAAACGCCCGCTGGAAGACCATTACGCCGCTGCTCTTTACCCGGCTCATCCACTACTACGGGACCGACGCCAAGCTGCGGGTTTACCGGTTCGAACGCTGGATTCCGGGCAAGTGGATGGATCTGCATCAGACCTTCCTGAGGGCAACCGAGCTGGGCATCGAGCGGGTGCCCGCGGTCATGGCCAGCGCGGGGCCCAACGCGACGCCCTGGACGATCGAGTTGGAGTACCTGAACGTCTTGCTGATTCACCAACTCAATACGGGCAATATGTCGCCGCCTCAACTGGACTGGGCGATGTCCCAATTGCGCGGCTGGAGCCGCCGGCTTGAACTCGACGCGATTCCGCGCTCGCCCGAGGGCTTTTTCGTGGACATTGCCGGCAAGTGCGGACTGGGGCGGCGCACCGGCAATGATTCCGGATCGATGCTGCGTTACCTCGACACCACGCCGCTGTATGACCAGCTGGAACGTGCGATCACCGCCTTGCGGCAGGCGGAGGCCACCGATCAGGGCCCGGCGGCGCCAATCAACCAGCTGCGTGTGGTGATTCTGGAAAAGGTCAGCGCATCGATCTCGCCGAACCTCAGCGCCGACCTCCGGCGCGACCCGCGAACCACCTGCGCGATCCCGGCAAAGGTGCGCATCGGTATTTCGCGTATCGTGCGCGAACTCCTGCAGACCGACGCAGCGGATGCGCCGGTCGAAGGCGCCGCCGAACAGATCGAGGTGTTCGCGGTCTCGGACGGTGCCCGGATGAAGCGCCGGGTTCCGGACGAACATGATTCGCTGGCGGCCAGCCTCTCGTCGTTCTCGGACCCGATGTGGCAGGTGAGGGATCGCAGCATGGCGGGGCTGCGGATCGCCGCGTCAGGCGGCATCGGCCAGGCGCTCGCGCTTGGCGCACTGGTCGCGGTCAAGCAATCCGACCTTGCCGGCTGGGTGCTGGGTGTCGTGCGTCGGCTCAACAAGGTCTCCACCGAAGAGGTCGAGGCCGGGATGTCGATCATCGCCGATCGTCTGGTGCCCGTAACGCTGCATGGGATCCGGCAAGCGGGCGACATGGGATTCGAGGTCGACGGGGTCGACGCCTCGACGATGGGCGCGCGGATCCAGGGCATGTACCTGCCACCGCCATCGCGTCCCGACAAGCCGCTCGCCGTGAAGACGCTGATCATTCCGACTCAGGAATACTCCGAAGGACGCGGCTTGACGCTGCTGACGGGACGCTCGGTATACACGATCGCGCTGCGCCACCTGGTCGAGCAGCGTGCCGACTGGAGTTGGGCGGCGATCCAGATCATCGAAAAGCAGCCGCGAATCTAACCGTAGCGGCGTTGACGGCGGCATGGGTTCCGCCATGCGCCTGCGAGGCTAGTCGCTCGGTCGGAACTTGAGAGTCAGCCGGCGTTGAAACAGGTCCGCGCGTTCGGGGCGCGGCAGGGGCGATGACTTGAGAATTGCCCGCTGCACCGCTTCGTCGTACGCCCGCACGCCGCTGGACTTGCGCAGCGTCGCCTCGAGGATCTCGCCGGTCGGCAGTTGCACAACCTCGAAGATCGCCTCCGGATTGCCGGCGAGGTTGGCGGGCACGATCACATTGCCCTTCACCTTCGCCTGGATGCGGCGGATCCAGTCGGCCTCGGCCTTTGCCCGCGCCGACGCCTCGGCGGCTTCGCGGGCCCGGATCTGTGCCTCGCGCTCCTCCCGCGCCTTGGTCTGCGCCTCGCGTTCGGCCTGTGCGCGCAAGGCCTCGGTCTCGCGCTTCCGCCGCGCAATCGCCTCTTCCTCGCGAAGCTTGCGTGCCTTGGCCTCTTCCTCCCTTTTTTGTTGGGCCTTGGCTTCGTCGAGTTTGCGTTTTTCCTCCAACCGCTGGCGTTCTTCGGCCGCTTTCAGCTCGCGCGCCTTTTTCTCCTGGGCGAGTCGCTCTGCCTCGGCCTTGCGCTTTTTCTCCTCGACCTGCTTTGCCTTCAGCGCGATTTCCGCAGCGTTCGGTTCAGGCTCCACGGGCCTGGGCGGCGGTGGTGGCGGCTTGACTTCCGGCTTTGGCGGCTCGGGTTGCGGCTCGGGCTTTGGTTCGGCTTTCGGTTTGGGCTTCGGTTCAGGCGGCGGCGCCGGCCGGGTCACGGGCAGCGGCGGCGCGTAGAGTTCTGCGGTTACCGCCACGGGCTTGCTGTTCTGCCAGCTCACAGAAAATATCAGTACGCCGACGAAGACCAACTGGACGACGACGGCGAGTGCCAGCGCCAGCCACTTGCCGGTCACCCGGCGTGGTCGCCGCGGCCTATCGGATTTCACCATTGCGGGCGAGCGCGTGTCAGCTCGATGGCGGCCGCGCCAGCAGGCCGACCTTTTTCACGCCGTTACGCTGCAGGAGATCGAGCACCGACAGCACATCCTCGTAGCGCGCCGCCTTGTCGGCAGCGATGACCACCGGCTGTTCACCGAGTTTCTGCTTGTCCAGCACCCGCGCGACGAGTTCATCGCGGCTGACCCGGGCCGCGGGCGCGCTGGTGCCCTGGTCACGCAGCCAGAGCGAGCGGTCGGTGCGCAGCGTCACTTCGAGCGGCTGCACGGGCGTGGTCAGCCTGGAACCGACCGAGGGCAGCTCGATCTCTCCCGGGCTGACGAGCGGCGCGGTTACCATGAAGATCACCAGCAGCACCAGCATGACGTCGATATACGGGACGACGTTGATCTGGTTGATCGACTTCCGAGGGCGGCGCATCGCATTCATGTCCGGGAGCGATTGGTCAGGCCGCCGACGAAGTGAGCATGTGAGCCGGTCATGCCTAGGCCTGGCGCTGCAGAATGTTCGAGAACTCTTCGATGAACGTCTCGTAGCGCGTGGCGAGGCGATCGAGGTCGTGGGTGTAGCGGTTGTATCCGATGACCGCCGGAATGGCGGCAAACAGGCCGATCGCCGTGGCGATCAAGGCCTCGGCGATTCCCGGGGCAACGCTGGCGAGCGTGGCCTGGCTCACGTTGGCGAGACCGCGGAACGCGTTCATGATCCCCCACACGGTGCCGAACAGGCCGATATAGGGGGACACCGAGCCCACGGTCGCCAGTCCGGCCAGTCCCGACTCGAGTGAGTCTATTTCGCGCTGGTAGGCGGCACGCATCGCACGGCGCGCGGAGTCCAGCGTGACCGCGGCGTTGCTGCCCTGCTTGCGGTGCTTCGCGTACTCGCGAAACCCGGCGGTGAAGATGTGTTCCAGGCCACCACCGGTGCGCGCCTGTGCCGCGCGATGAAACAGTTCAGCGAGGTCGCCGCCCTTCCAGAATTCGTCCTCGAAACGGTCGGTTTCGCGCCCCGCACGCCTCAACTGGAATAATTTCAGGAAGATCTGCCACCACGACCACAGCGACAAGAGCACCAGCAGCACCATCACGGCCTGGACGACGAACGACGCCTGGGTGATCAGTGTGAGGAAGGACAGGTCGGTGTGCATCTTCAAGCGGGGATCTCCATGCGTGCGGCGAGCGGGGCGGGAATGCGGGTGGGGCGCCAGCGGGCAGCGTCAAGGCATGCCAGCACGACACGCGCCGACGTCAGCAAGGTCTCGGCGCGGAAAATTTGCTGATGTACAACGAGACGTGCCGCGCCAAGTTCGACCATTTCGACCGTCGCCTCGAGCGCATCGTTCAATCTGGCCGGTTGTCGATAATCGATCTCGCAACGGCGCACGACGAACACCACGCCAAATTCGCGCTCAAAGGCGGCGAGCGGGAAACCCATGGCGGCGAGCCAATCGGTGCGGGCACGCTCCATGAACTTCAGATAATTGGCATAGTAAACGACGCCGGCTGCATCGGTGTCCTCGTAGTAAACGCGAACCGGGAGCCGGAAGGGTTGCGCGGCCGTCATTCGCCGGGAAAAAGCGAGCCACCGGAGGCGGGTGGCGTCAGGCCGAAGTGACGGTAGGAAAGTGCCGTGGCGACGCGTCCGCGCGAAGTTCGCTGCAGGAATCCCTGCTGGATCAGGAACGGCTCCAGCACGTCCTCGATCGTGTCGCGTTCCTCGCCGATGGCCGCCGCGAGGTTGTCCACGCCGACGGGCCCGCCCGCGAATTTTTCCATCACGGCCCGAAGGAGCTTGCGGTCCATGACGTCGAGCCCGATGGCATCGACGTCGAGCATCGACAGCGCTGCATCGGCGACTGCCCGGGTCACTTCACCGGTGCCCTTGACCTGCGCAAAATCGCGTACGCGGCGCAGCAGGCGGTTGGCGATGCGCGGCGTGCCACGCGAACGCTGCGCGATCTCGCGGGCACCGCCGTCATCGACGGCGATCTTCAGAAGCGACGCGGAACGCACGACGATGCGGGTCAGCTCCGCGTTCGTGTAGAACTCCAGCCGCGCGACGATGCCGAAGCGATCGCGCAGGGGATTGGTCAGCATGCCGGCGCGCGTGGTGGCGCCGACCAGGGTGAATGGAGGCAGGTCGAGCTTGACGCTGCGCGCCGCCGGTCCCTCGCCGATCATGATGTCGATCTGGAAGTCCTCGAGGGCAGGGTAGAGAATTTCCTCGACGATCGGGGAGAGGCGGTGAATCTCGTCGATGAACAGCACGTCGCGTGGCTCGAGGTTGGTGAGAATCGCGGCGAGGTCACCAGGGCGCTCGAGCACCGGACCGGAGGTCTGCCGCAGGTTGACTCCCAATTCATGCGCGATGATGTGCGACAGGGTGGTCTTGCCAAGGCCGGGAGGTCCGAACAGCAGCACATGGTCGAGCGCCTCACCGCGCCTCTTCGTGGCCTCGATGAAGATCGACAGCTGCTCGCGTATTTTCTCCTGCCCGACGTATTCGGTCAGGCCGCGAGGGCGCAGCGCGCGCTCGAAAACCTCTTCCTGTGGACTCGCGGGCTTCGCGGTCACCGTGCGGTTGAGTGCGTCGGTCTCGATGGCCATGATCGCGATTCTATGCCCCCGCCGGCGGACGGCGCATCGGAAGACGGCAAGCCGGGCACGGCTCGGAACCTGGATTCACGAACATTGACTCAGGCCTTGGCAAGGAGCTTCAGCGCGTGACGAATGCTCTCGCCGACGGCGAGCCCCTCGGGCAACTGCTTGACGGTCGCCACCGCCTCCTTGTCGCTGTAGCCCAGTGCAAGAAGTGCATGCAGGACGTCGCTGCTCACCGGCGGTGCGCGATGGATGCCGATGCCCGACGAGAGTTCGGCACCGAATTTGTCCTTGAGTTCGAGCATCAGCCGCTCCGCGGTCTTCTTGCCGATGCCGGGAATCTTGGTCAGACGTCCCGTGTCCTGTACGGTCACGGCCTGCGCGAGTTCCGCTACAGAAAGCCCCGAAAGCACCGACAGGGCCGTGCGCGCGCCGATGCCCGCGATCTTGAGCAGCTGCCGGAACGCGCGGCGCTCGCTCTCGCTGCCGAAACCAAACAAGAGATGCGCATCCTCGCGAACGACGAGGTGCGTGAACAGGACGACCCGCTCTCCGGTGACGGGGAGGTTGTAGAACGTGCTCATCGGCACGTCCACCTCGTAGGCGACGCCCTGCACGTCGAGCAGAAGCTGCGGCGGGTTTTTCTCGAGCAGCGTGCCCGACAGTCGGCCAATCATGATGCTGGATTATCGCATCGACCGGGCCGGCAGGCCGGAATCGCGTTGCCGAATGGGTAATCAGGCCTGCGGCAGCGCGGCCAACCGTGCCGGCAGCTCGATCAGCGAGGCGAGCACCAGCGGCTCGAGGGCCAACAGTTCGGCCGAGGGCAGGTGCAGATCGGGGACCATGATCGGGATCATGCCCGCGGCCAGCGCCGCGCGCACGCCCGGTTCCGAATCCTCCAGCACAATGCAGGCCTCCACCGGCTGTCCGAGCAGTCGCGCGGCTGCCAGGAAGATGTCGGGTGCCGGCTTGCCGCGCGCCACCTCGTCGCCGCCGACCAGCGCGGAAAAACGCGGCAGCAGCGCGGTGGCCCGGAGTTTCGCCTGCGCGCGATCGCGCCGCGTGGACGTCGCCACGGCCTTCGCGATCCCCGCGGTCTCGAGCCAGTCGAGCAGTTCGAGCAGGCCCTCCTTCAACGCGATGCCCTCTCGCGCGACGATCGCGTCGTACGCGACATGCCACGCTTTCATGAGCTCGCCGGTGGGGAAGGCCGGGCCGTAGCGATCGGCGATGATCGACTGGCAGTCGCGGAAATTGCGGCCGACCATCGGCTGCGTCAGCGCGAGGTCGAATTCCACCCCCAGCGCCGCCGCGGCGTCGACCCACGCGCGCGGCGCAAGCCGCTCGGTGTCGAGCATGAGTCCATCCATGTCGAAGATGACGGCGCAAGGTTTTCGGCGCGGGCGCGGTGCGCGGGTCATCGGACGAAACGACCGGCACGGCGTCGGAATCCCGAGGTCGCGAGCATTCCCATGCCGACGCTGCCGTGCGCGTGGCAGATTGCGCAGGCAAGCGCGTCAGCGGCGTCGGCGGAGGGCATCCCGGGGAGCTGCAGCAGGCGTTGCACCATGGCCTGTACCTGGGACTTGGCCGCCCGACCCTGGCCGACGACCGCCTGCTTCACCTGGCCGGCGGTGTATTCGTGCACGGGAATGCCGGCCAGTACCGCTGCCGCGATTGCCGCGCCGCGGGCCTGGCCTAGAAGCAGCGTCGAGTTCGGGTTGACGTTGACGAACACTTTCTCGACGGCGACTTCGCAAGGATTCTCCGCAGCGATCACATGCGCGATGTCCCGGGCAATGATGCCAAGCCGCACGGGCAGGCTGTCGCCACTGGCCCGGATGCAGCCACTCGTGACATAGGTGAGCGTGTTTCCCTGCTGCACGATGAGACCGAAACCCGTGACGCGCAGCCCTGGGTCGATTCCCAGAATGCGTCGCGCTCTGTCGGTCACGAATGCTCCGATGGCCGTAATCGTGTCACGGTCGCATGCCCGCGGAGGTGCGCACCGCGGTCATTCGCACGACTCTAGGCTTCCTCGAGGGTCGCCGACGTATAGACATCCTGCACGTCGTCCAGCACCTCGAGCGCATCGAGCAGTTTCTGCATCGCAACCGCGTCTTCGCCGGCAAGCTCGACTTCGGTGGCGGGCTTCATCGTGACCTCGGCAAGATCGGCCTTGTAGCCTGCCTTGGCGAGCGCATCTTTCACGGTCACGAAATCATAGGGCCCGGTGATGACTTCGAGGCTGCCATCGTCGTTGCTCACGACGTCGTCGGCCCCGGCGTCGAGCGCGGCCTCGATGAGTTTGTTCTCGTCTGTCCCTGGCGCAAATATCAGCTGCCCGCAGTGTTTGAAGAGGAATGCCACCGAGCCGTCGGTGCCGAGGTTGCCACCGTATTTCGAGAAGGCATGCCGGACGTCCGCAACCGTGCGGGTACGGTTGTCGGTCATGCAGTCGACAATGACCGCGGCGCCATTTACCCCATATCCCTCGTAGCGAATTTCCTCGTAGCTGATGCCTTCCAGGTCACCAGCGCCCCGCCTGGTCGCGCGTTCGATCGTGTCCTTGGGCATGTTCTGCCCGGTTGCCTTGTCGACCGCAAGCCGCAGTCGCGGATTCATCGACGCGTCGGCACCGCCAAGGCGTGCGGCGACCGTGATTTCCTTGATCAGGCGCGTGAAGATCTTGCCGCGCTTGGCGTCGGTAGCAGCCTTCTTGTGCTTGATATTCGCCCATTTGCTATGGCCGGCCATGATGTCCTGCGAAGGGAAACATGAGAGTGCAAAATTATACGCGGGACCGGCAGGCCGCGGGCATCGACCGCAGCGGCCCGCGGCCGCGGCCTAGATAACACCCTGCTGCGCGAGGAATTTCCGGAGTACGTCAAGCCGCACGCCCGCATCGTTGATCTCGAGCATTCCCTGCTTGATCGAAAGCGGCAGCGGCAGAAGTTCGGCCAGGCGGTAGCCGACCCACGACGCATTGGAAAAATTGCGCTCGGCTGGAAAATTTTGCGGGCCCACCCGTGTGGCCAGAATTTCCAGCAGGTTCACCAGCGGCTGGTGCACCGGAGCCAGATCGAACGTCGACTCGGCGGGCAGTGGCGTTACCTCGCCGATGCAAAGGCCGGAGGACTGCACAGCCTGGCTGCGCACGCGGAAGCGCTGACCGCCTTCGGTGGTGATGTGCAGGATGCCCAGCTGCGGCATGTCCCAGGTGGTGATCCGCGCCAGCGTTCCGACCGTGGCAATCTCCGGCACCGCCCCGAGACTTTGCACCACCTCGTCGCCTTGTGTGATCAGGCAGACACCGAAGGGCCGAGCGTCCGCGAGACGCGACTTGACCATGTCGATGTAACGCTGCTCGAACACCTTGAGCGGGAGTATTCCGCCGGGAAACAACACGGTCTTCAGCGGAAACAGCGGCAGACTGGTCGTACCCCCGGATTCGCGGCCCTTCGCGAACGGCCACATCACGTCGTGTCGGTCCCGGTCGGGTCGGAGCCGGTCGCGCCCCACCGGGGCACAAGGTCATGCGCAACGGCCAGTTGGTCGAGAACGCGCGCGACGATGAAGTCGACGATATCGTCGATGCTTGCGGGATGTGTGTAGAACGCCGGGGCCGGCGGCAGGATGATGGCGCCCGCATGCGCGAGCTTCAGCATGTTGTCCAGATGGATCGCCGACAGGGGGGTCTCGCGCGGAACCAGCACCAGTGGGCGGCGTTCTTTCAGCATGACGTCGGCCGCACGCTCGATCAGATTGTCGGCGAGTCCGTGGGCGATCGCGCCCAGCGTGCCCATGCTGCATGGGCATACGGCCATTGCGTCGGCGGGGTTGGAACCCGAGGCGACCGGTGCCATCCAGTCGTCGCGGCCGAAGACAGCGAGTTGTCCTTCCCGGGCACCGTAGCGTTCGCCGAAAAAGCGCGTCGCCTCGCGCGGCTGGGCCGGAAACGTCAATCCGCACTCCTGCTTGGCGACCACCTGCGCCGCCGGCGAGTAGATCAGATAAACACGACAGCGCGCCGCGAGGACGCACTGGAGCAGCCGCAGCCCGAACGGCATGCCCGAGGCACCGGTGAAGGCGAGCGTGATGGTTTTCGGTACGGCCATGGGCTAATGATAGCGAACGGGATTGCGAACGGCGTGCGGCACTCGCGCGTCAGGCGAGTTCGCGATGCCGCCGCAGGATCTGGTGGGTTCCCGTGAACGCGCCAGCCAGACGCTCCGCCAGGTACACGGATCGATGTCGTCCGCCGGTGCAGCCGATGGCGACCGTCAGGTAATTGCGATTGTCACTTGCGTACGCGGGGATCCAGTCGCCGACAAAGCGCGCGATGTCCTGGTACATGCGTTCGACCTCGGGCAGTGCCTCGAGGAAGGCCACGACAGCCGCGTCCTTTCCCGTCTGCGGCGCCAGCGCGGGCTCGTAATGCGGATTCGGCAGACAGCGGACGTCGAAAACCAGGTCTGCGTCGAGTGGAACGCCGTGCTTGAAGCCGAAGGATTCGAACAACAGCGTCAGCTGCGTCGGGTCAACCGCGAGGATGTCCTTGACCCAGACGCGCAACGCAGCGGCAGAGAGATCGCTGGTATCGAAGGCGAAGCCGAGTTCGCGCGCTTCGGCGAGCAATTCGCGCTCGTACGCGATCGCCTCGGGCAAGGTGCGCTCTTCGTTGGAGAAGGGATGCCGGCGCCGGGTCTCGGAAAATCGCTTGACCAGCGTGTCGGTCTTGGTATCGAGATAGAGAAAGCGAACAGTCCATCCCGCAGCGCGCGTCGTGGCGATGGTCTCCGGCAGCCCCGGCAGGCCGGGTCCCGTCTTGACGTCGAGCGCGATCGCGACGCGCAATTGTCCCGCGCCCGCCAGATAATCCGCCGTCATGGCAACGAGCGACGGCGGCAGGTTGTTGATCGCATAGTAACCGGCGTCCTCGAGCGCGGCGAGCGCCACGCTCTTGCCCGAACCTGAAACACCACCGATCAGCAACAGGTCCATGTGATGATCGCCTGCGTGATGGGGCGTCAGCCGCCGTTGTCCAGCAGCCTCTGCTGCCGCTCGATGAACTCCTTGGTGCTGTCGATGCCGCGCTGGTTGAGCACGAAATTGCGCACGGCGGCCTCGACGAGTACCGCGAGGTTGCGCCCCGCGGCAACGGGGATCGTGACCTTGCGGATCGGCACCGAGAGTACGTCCTGATAGGTCGCATTTACCTGCAGGCGGTCCAGTTCCGCAAATCCCTCGTGGCTGTGATCCTCGAGGTGCACGAGCAGCTTGAGCAATTTGCGCGGCCGCACGGCCGTTTCACCGAAGATTGTGCGGATATTGAGAACGCCGATGCCGCGGACCTCGAGGAAATCGCGCAATACGGCAGGGCAGCGGCCTTCGATCGTGTCAGGCGAAATCCGGTACAGCTCGACGATGTCATCCGCCACGAGCCCGTTGCCACGTGAAATGAGTTCGAGCGCCAACTCGCTCTTGCCGATTGCGGACGCGCCGGTGATCAGCACACCCATTTCCAACACGTCGAGAAATACGCCGTGGAGGGTCGTCGACTGCGCGAGAACCCGAGACAGGTAAAGGCGAAGCACGTCGACGATGTTCGGCGAGGGCTGCTGCGACGTGAACAGCGCGACGTGGTGATGATTGCACTGGTCGAAAAGGAACTGCGGCGCTTCCTCGCCGTTCGCCAGGATCACCGCGGTCAGTTCCGGCGTGAACAGGCGGGCGATCGACCGGTCGAACTCCGCAACCGGAAGCGCGCGCAGGTAGGCTCCCTCCGCCGCGCCAACCAGCTGCACACGGAAAGGATGAATGAAATTCATGTGGCCGACCTGCCCCAAGGTCGACTTCAGCTCGGATTCGCCGGTCAGGACGCGGTTACCGCCCTGCCGTCCGCCTTTCCAGTGCAGTCCGAGGCGATCACGGTTGTCGTCGAACAGTTGCTGGACGCTCACCTGCCGCATCGCAGCGTCGGTGCTCACGGCGCCGGCTTCCATTCACGGAACAACTGCACCAGCTCCTCGGCACTTTCCGCACTTGCGAGGCGCTCACGGAAGGCCTTTTCCGAAAACATCTGAGCGAGTTCGGAGAGGAGCTGCAGATGCAGATCGGTCGCCTGTTCGGGTACGAGCAGCACGAACACCTGTGCCACCGGCTTGCCGTCAGGCGCATCGAAGGCGACCGGCTCGCGCAGCCGCAGGAAGGCGCCGCGAGCATCCTTCAGACCCTTGATGCGCCCGTGCGGGATCGCGATGCCTTGGCCCAGGCCGGTCGACCCGAGCTTCTCGCGCGCCGCCAGGCTCGTCGCAATCGTCGAAGCATCGAGTCCGGAGGATCCCGAGAATAGTGCACCGGCGGCTTCGAACAACCGGGCTTTGGACGAAGCATCGAGATCGAGCGCGATGTTCTCTGCAGGCAGGAGTTGGGCAATCTGGTTCATGGGTCAGCGGGGCTGTCAGTGCGGCATTTCTTGCCGGGAAAAAAAGCTCGCAGTCGGAAATTCGGGATACGGGACACCCTGGGCGGCGCGAAAATTATACGCGCCTGTCAATCAGCGGTTCGCACGGTCGGATCTTCAATCGAACGTTCGATCGTCTCGCGGTCGACCCGATGGGCCGAGTTCTTCTCCTTGTGCTTCTGTACCTGCCGGTTGAGCTTGTCCGCGAGTGCGTCGATCGCCGCGTACATGTCGGCATCGACGGCCTCTGCGTGAATCTCGCGGCCTCGCACATGGACGTTGGCCTCGACCTTCTGCCGCAGCTTTTCGACGGAGAGAACCACATTGACGTCGATCACCTGGTCGAAATGCCGGTTCACGCGGTCGAGTTTTTCCACGACATAGGCGCGAATCGCGGGCGTGATGACCAGGTGGACGCCGGTGAGGTTCAGATTCATCAGGTTCTCCTCTAGCATGGCAACAACCTCGTTGCCGGAGTTGCCGGGCCTACATCGCCCGACGCAGGTTGACGGGGGGTATGGACAGTGCTTCCCGGTATTTGGCGATCGTTCGGCGTGCGACAAGTATGCCTTGTTCGCCGAGCAAGGTGGCAATGCGGCTGTCGGTCAGCGGGGTCTTGATGTCTTCCGCGGCGATCAACTGCTTGATCAGCGCGCGAATCGCGGTCGCCGACGCGGCGCCGCCGGTATCGGTGGCAACGTGACTGCCGAAAAAATATTTCAGTTCGAATGTGCCCCGTGCCGTCAGCATGTATTTCTGCGTTGTGACCCGGGAGATTGTCGATTCATGAAGGTCGAGCATGTCGGCGATCTCGCGCAGCACCATTGGCCGCATTGCCACTTCGCCGTGCTCGAAGAACCGGCGCTGGCGCTCGACGATGGCCTGCGAGACCCGCAGAATCGTCTCGAAACGCTGCTGCACGTTGCGGATCAGCCACTTTGCTTCCTGAAGCTGGGCGGAAAGCTGCTGATTGGACGAATCACGGTTGCGCGTGAGGATGTCGGCGTAGATGCGATTCAGGCGCAGCTTCGGCATGGCGGCCTCGTTCAGCGAGGCGGTCCACCGGTTGCGTACCTTCTTGACGATCACGTCGGGAATCACGTAATTCGCCTCATCGTTGGCAAACGACGAACCGGGTCGTGGATTCAGGCTGCGGATGAGCTGGCGGACCTCGCGAACACAGGCTTCGTCGCAGTGCAATACACGGCGCAGCTTGGTGAGGTCGCGCGCGGCGAGCAGCGGCAGATGCGACTCGACGATGGTGAGTGCCTGGGCGCGGTAGGGCGTGGATTCGGGCAGCGCCTTCAGTTGCAACGAGAGGCATTCAGCCGGATCGCGCGCGCCGACCCCTGCGGGATCGAAACTCTGCACGAACCGCAGGGCAATAGTGATTTCATCCGGATCGATCGCATCGTTCTCGGAGAACATGTCGCCGATCTCCTCGAGCGATGACCCGAGATAGCCATCGTCGTTGAGCGCGTCGATCAGCGCGCCGATGACCTGCCGGTCGCGCTCGGAAACCTTCAACACCGCGAGCTGGCCCATCAAGTGGTCGCGCAGCGTACCGCCGGCTGCCTGCTGCGGCGAGAACTCGTCGTCATCGCCATTGCTGGTTCCACTGCCACCGCCCCAGTCACCGTCGGTTGCCCCGCCGCCATAGTCGGCGAAGTCGGTGACATCGGGCAGATCGTCGCGGGTCGGCGCGGTATCGACACCTGCGGAACCGTCGAACTCCCCGTCCCCCTCGCCTTCGTCATCGCGGGTCGAACGCTCCGTCGCGACTGTCGCTGGCGCGGTTCCGGCCAGCGGGAATTCGGCAGGGGGCGCGTCTTCGTCGCCTTCCTCGCGTTCCAGCAGCGGATTTTCCTGGAGCATGCGATCGACTTCGTCATTCAATTCAAGCGTCGACAGCTGCAGCAGCCGGATCGACTGCTGCAATTGCGGAGTCAGCGTGAGATGCTGGGAAAGCTTGAGTTGGAGCGTCGGTTTCATCGTGCGCGGCTCATTGACGATACCACCCTGGCCTGTTCACGAGTACGCCGCCCGGGACTGCGCAGCATCCGCGCCGCGGGTCACAGTCGAAAATGCTCGCCAAGGTAGACCTTGCGAACGGCCTCATTATAGACAATCTCTCCCGGCGCACCCGATGCAAGTACGCGTCCTTCATTGATGATATACGCGCGGTCGCAGATTCCAAGGGTTTCCCGCACATTGTGATCGGTGATCAGAACGCCGATCTCCCGTTCCTTCAGAAACCCGATGATTCTCTGAATATCGAGCACGGCGATCGGATCGACGCCCGCGAATGGTTCGTCGAGAAGAATGAAACGCGGACGTGTCGCGAGCGCGCGCGCGATTTCACAACGGCGACGCTCGCCGCCGGACAGCGAGACGGCAGGCGCATCGGCCAGATGCGAGATCGACAGGTCCTCGAGCAGGGCGTCCAGGCGGTTGGACAATGCGTCGGAATCGAGATCCTGCAATTCGAGGATCGCGCGAACGTTTTCGGCCACGGTCAACTTGCGGAAGATCGACGCTTCCTGCGGCAGGTAGGACAAGCCACGGCGCGCGCGCTGGTGGATCGCCAGTCGCGACAGGTTCTCGCCGTCGAGTTCGATGCGTCCGCCATCGGCGGCAACCAGCCCGACGATCATGTAAAAGCAGGTCGTCTTTCCCGCGCCGTTGGGGCCGAGCAGGCCAACGACTTCTCCGCTGGTGACTTCGAGCGATACGTCGTGCACGACCGTGCGCGACTTGTAGCGCTTTTCCAGGCGATCGACGGAGAGCTGGCTCACGGTTGGTTCACTGCGCGCATGTGATCACAACCCCACCGCTCGCGGCGGCGTTGGTCAGTTCGGCCGTGGTGCTGCTTCCGGACGGGGAGCAATTCGCGCCGGATGACGCCCCCCTCAGTTCGCGCAACTCGCCTCCCCCCGAGGGGCAACCGCGTCCTTGGGGCGGCCCGGCGGACGCGGAGTCTGCCCGGCGGCGCTCATTTCGCGACCGGCGCAAGTTTCTCCGAGGGCTTCAGTGAAAGCGGCGGTTTGGTCTTGGCGCCGGTTCCCTTGACCGTTCCGGATTTTCCGGGCGCCGCGTCACTCTTGGGCTGGAATACGCCCCGCACCCGGTCGCTTTGGCCGATTTCCCCCGCGACGGCAGGTGCGGCGGAGGGACGGCCCTCCGCCTTGAAGATTTCGGTCGCGGCGTTGTAGGAGATGAAGTTGCTTCTGATCTCGTCTTCGCCGCGCTTCAGGATCGCGTTGTCGAACAACTCCAGCTGCTGCGTCTGCCCGTTGTAGTCGGCCTTCTGTGCCCAGCCCTCGTAGTAGCCGTCGTAATCGTCGCGCTTCTGCCGGAAAGCGAGCGGCGTACCGTAGGCCTTGGCCGAGAGGGAATTATCGCCATTCTGGGTGAAGTCGATGCGGTTGGCACGAATCGTCAACGTTCCCTGCGTGATCACCACGTTGCCCTTGAGCACCCCGCTGCGTTTTTCGTAGTTGACCTGACCGTCGTCAGCCGTGAAGGTAATCGGCTTCTCACGATCGGCATTCTCGGCGGCCACCGGCAGCGCCAGCGCGAGCACGCACGATGTGATCAGGAGACGGAAAAGTGGACGGTGTGGGCGCGTTTGGGTCACTTCGGTAAAGCCCGTGGTTGTAGCGTGCCGCGGACTCCAGAGTTGAGCTTCAGGGTCTTCGCGGCATGGTCGAGTTCCATGCCGCCGCTCTCGATTATTCCACGAGGCTCGGAAATCGTCACCGGGCGGTCCGTGCGCGCAGTATTGCGGTCCGGGTACACCTGCAGGTATTCAGTCGCCACGGTGACCGGACCGGCGGTCTCGCCGTCCGTCGCCGGACCAGCTTCGCGGGTCGCGCGCACGTTGCCCTCGAAGCGCACTTCCTTGCGGTCCGCGGTGAGCAGCCCCTTGACCGCTGATACCCGGAACGCGGGCTTCCCGGGTTCAGTCTGGGCCAGTAGCGGATTGTCGAAATCGGTCGTCTGGTCATCGCCAAAATGCTGCGCACGGGTCCCCGCGATCATCTGCCGTGGGCGACCATTGGCGTCGAGCTCGACGGCCCGGAATCCTTCGACGAACAGGTCCGGGTCGTGCCGCGTGGAGCCGTCCCGACGCTGTTCGGTCGGTTGTACCTGCGCGTCAAGCCAGTAGGTGAGCGCAGCGAGGCCGCCAAGCAGAAGCACGGGCGACCACGCCGTGATTCGGTCGAGCAGCGTGCGCGTTTGGTTGCTGGGCATCAGTGTCGGTGCTCTCAGACCACTTGCCTGGGCGGCGCGACGTCGGCCCCGCGACCCTGCGCCACGAGAATCAACTCGGCCAACTCCCGCACGGCGCCGCGGCCGCCTGCCAGTGAGGTGACGAAGTGCGCATGCTCGCGCACCGAAGCAGGCGCCTGCGGCACCGCGACGGCAAAGCCGCAGGCGCTGAATATCGGTACGTCCGGCAGGTCGTCGCCGATATGCGCGCAGGCTTCGGGGGCAAGGCCCAGCGAGGCCCGCAGGGATTCCCAGGTCGCCAGCTTGTCCGAGATGTCGAGAAAGACGCGGGCAACCTTCAGCTGCCGTGCCCGATGGGTAACCGCGGGCGCGGCACTGCCGGTGATCCATGCCACCTCGATGCCAGCTCGGGCGAGCAGGTTGAGACCTACGCCGTCGAGCGCCGAAAACGCCTTCGTTTCGTGCCCGAGGTCGTCGACATAAATGCGGCCGTCGGTGAGCACGCCGTCGACATCACAGGTCAACAGGCGGATGCGGCGCGCTCGTGCAAGGGTATCGGAGGGCATGGCGTTCTAGACGATCCGGGCCCGGAACAGGTCGTGAAGGTGCAGCGCGCCCGCAAGCCGACCCTGCACGTCGACGACGAGGAGCTGCGACACCTTGGGGGCCGTTTCCATGACGTCCACACAGTCGACCGCCAGCGCATCCGGTCCGATCGTTCGCGGTGCGCGCGTCATGACGTCGACGACGCGGACCGCAACCACGTCGCGCACACGGTCGAGGCAGCGACGCAGGTCGCCGTCGGTGAAGATTCCGGCGACGCCGCCGTCGGAGTTCACGATCACCGTCATGCCCATGCCCTTGCGACTCATCTCGACGATCGCCTCGGCAAGCGTGGCATCGGCCGGACAGGTCGGCAACGCAGTGCCGGTTCGCATCACGTCGGCGACCCGGGTCAGCAACCGTCGGCCAAGCGCGCCGCCCGGATGCGAGCGCGCAAAGTCCTCGGCGGAGAATCCGCGCGCATCGAGCAGCGCCAACGCCAGCGCGTCGCCCAGTGCCAGCGCGGCCGTGGTGCTCGCCGTCGGCGCAAGTCCGAGCGGGCAGGCTTCACTGTCGACAGCGGCATCGAGGTGGATGTCCGCCGCCTGTGCGAGCGAACTGCCACCGCTGCCGGTGATTGCGACGATGCGCGCGCCTTCGCGCTTGAGCGAGGGTGTCAGCGTCACGAGTTCGTCGGTTTCCCCGGAATTCGAGAGCATGATGACGACATCGTTGGAGGTAATCATGCCAAGGTCACCATGCAGCGCCTCGGTGGGGTGGACGAAGAATGCCGGAGTGCCGGTGGAGGCAAGTGTCGACGCCAGTTTTCTTGCCACGTGTCCCGACTTGCCGATGCCCGAGACGACGACGCGGCCCCGGCAACCGAGTATCAACTCGACGGCAGCTACGAATTCACGACCGAGCCGCGTGGAGAGCGCAGTGATCGCGGCGGCCTCGGTGGCGAGAACCTGACGTGCAAGCACCAGCGTCCGCGCGGCGTCGATCACGTCGGCGACTGTCGTCGACTCCTGGGCCCGATTGTTCACCGGGCGAGTATAACCGCGACCCCCGGCGACCGCGCGCGCGCGGCGATGACTTATCATCTGCGGGAGCGGCTTGCCCGCCACCACTTTGTCAACGCCGACCATGCCCCACTCGCTGCAGCTGATCCTCATCCTTCTGGCAACGGCCGTGGTCGTCGTGGTCGTGTGTCGGATCGTACATTTGCCGCCGATTCTGGGCTATCTGCTGGTTGGCGTTGTGGTCGGGCCGCACGCCCTTGCCTGGGTGCCCTACGACGAGACCACCCGCTATCTGGCCGAGTTCGGCATCGTGTTCCTGATGTTCTCGATCGGACTCGAATTCAGTCTCGCGCAGCTGCGCGCAATGCGCCGCGCCGTGTTCGGGTTGGGCCTTTCCCAGGTGGCGATCACCACGGTCGGCGCGATGGTCGTTCTGCATTTCGTCGGTTATGGTTGGCAGGCCGGGCTGGTGCTCGGCGGCGCGCTGGCAATGAGTTCCACGGCGATCGCATCCAAGATGCTCGCCGAACGGATGGAGCTCGGCACGCCACATGGCCACGACGTCATGGGCATTCTGTTGTTCCAGGACCTCGCGGTGGTCGCCTTCCTGATCGTGATCCCTGCGCTCTCGAAGTCGGGGGTGGACCTGGCGGTGGCGTTGGCACTGGCCGCAGGCAAGGCGACGGTGGCTCTGGCGGTGCTGCTGTATTTCGGTCAGAAACCGATGCGGGCGTGGTTTCACCTGGTGGCACGGCAGCGCAGCGCAGAGCTGTTCGTGCTCAACGTGCTGCTGGTGACGCTTGGGCTCGCTGCGGTTACCGAGCTGCTCGGGCTGTCGTTGGCGCTCGGTGCGTTCCTGGCCGGGATGCTGATTGCGGAAACCGAGTTCCGCTATCAGGTCGAGGAAGACATCAAGCCGTTCCGCGACGTTCTTCTCGGCCTGTTCTTCATCACGGTGGGGATGGCGCTCGACCTTGACGTGGTGCTCGATAACCTGGGATATGTCGCGCTCTTGCTGACCGTCCCGGTGCTGGCCAAACTGGTGCTGATCGCCACTCTGGCGCGGGCGTTCAAGGCGCCGCTGGCGGCGGCGTTGCGCACGGGTTTCTATCTGGCGCAGGCCGGCGAGCTGGCGCTGGTCATGCTGGCGCTGGCCGTGCAGAACAGCATCTTTCCGGAGGGCCTGCTGCAGCCGGTGCTGGCGGCGATGGTGCTTTCGATGTTGAGCGCGCCGATCATGATCCACTTCGCCGAGCCCGTCGTGCGCAAGCTCACTGCGAACGACTGGCTGGCCCGGGCCGCGCAGGTGACGAGCATTGCGGCGCGCACGATGTCACATCAGGACCACGTGCTGGTCTGCGGGTATGGCCGCAGTGGCCAGAACCTGGCGCGACTGCTCGAGGCGGAAGAGGTGGCCTACGTCGCTCTCGATTCGGATCCGGAGCGGGTGCGCGAAGCGGCCGCCGACGGCAGCAGCGTCGTGTACGCTGACGCCAGCCGGCGCGAAGCGCTGATCAGTGCCGGATTGTCCAAGGCCCGCGCAGTCGTGATCACCTTCGCTGACACGGCGATCGCGCTCAAGATTCTGCACACCGTTCATCAGCTGCGGCCGGAGATGCCGGTGGTCGTGCGCACCCTCGACGACAGCGAACTCGACCGCCTGCTCGATGCCGGCGCGACCGAAGTCGTCCCCGAGGTGCTCGAGGGCAGCCTGATGCTGGCCTCGCACTCGCTTCTGCTGCTGGGCATACCGCTGAACCGGGTGCTGCAGCGAATCCGGGTGATTCGCGAGGCGCGTTACGGACTGTTCCGCGGCTTCTTTCACGGCGTGAGCGATACCCACGACGGTGCCGACAACCTGCAGCCCCGGCTGCATACGGTCGTGCTTCCGGAGCGCGCGAGCGCCGTGGGTCGAACGGTCGCCGAACTCGAACTCGGGGATCGGGTCGAAATAACCGGTGTTCGCCGGCGTGGCGTACGCGCGCAGCGACCTGGCGCAGACTGGCGGTTCGAGTCTGGCGACGCCGTGGTTCTCCTCGGTCGACCGGGCGATCTTGGCGTGGCCGAGGGTCGATTGCTCAAGGCGTGACCACCGCGGATTCGGGCCACGGACCCCGTCGGCCGCAACGTAACTGACCGCGGGTCATTATCGCCGCATGGGTGGAGCGGCTACAATTACGGGTTCCTTCGCTTCGGGATTTCCGCTTGACCATCGTCGCCAACCAGTCGGATGCGCTGCCCACCGCTGCCGTTCCAAATGCGGTCGAATTGGCCGGCGTCACCTTTGGCTATGATCGGGGGCGACCCGTCCTCAAGGGGATCGACCTGGAAATCCCGCGCGGCAAGGTCGTCGCCATCATGGGTGGCTCCGGCTGCGGCAAGACGACGATTCTCCGGCTGATCGGGGCGCAGCTGCGGCAGCAGGCCGGTTCGGTGCTGGTCGACGGTCAGTCGGTGGGCGATCTCGATCGGGCGGGTTTGTTTGCGCTGCGTCGTCGCATCGGCATGCTGTTCCAGTTCGGCGCGCTGTTCACGGACATGTCGGTGTTCGAGAATGTGGCGTTCCAGATGCGTGAGCACACGGATCTTGACGACGAAATGATTCGTGATCTCGTGTTGCTGAAATTGCATGCAGTCGGCCTGCGCGGCACTTCCGCGCTCATGCCCGCTGAACTGTCCGGCGGCATGGCGCGTCGCGTTGCGCTGGCGCGTGCCATCGCGCTCGATCCAATGTTGATCCTCTACGATGAGCCTTTCGCCGGCCTGGACCCCATTTCGCTCGGAATCGTCGGGCAGTTGATCCGCAAGCTCAACGACGCGCTCGGCATCACCTCGGTGGTCGTCACGCACGACGTCTACGAATCGCTGAAGATCGTCGATTACATGTACTTCGTGTCGGAAGGACAGATCATCGCCCGCGGCACGCCCGACGAAGTCCGCGACTCGGACGATCCTTTTGTTCGTCAATTCGTCGACGGCGCACCCGACGGTCCCGTGCCCTTCCACTACCCTGCGCCCGCGTACGCGGACGAGCTCTCGCTCCATGCCCGCTAGCGGACTGATCAACGTGCTGCGGCGGATCGGGGCGGTCACCACTGGGGTGATTGGACGTCTGGGTTTCGCAGCGCGCTTCTTTGTCGCCGTGCTGGTACATTCGCCGACGGCGTTTTTCCGACCGCAACTGACGATCCGCGAGATCTACTCCGCCGGGGTCCTGTCGCTGGTGGTGATCATGGTCTCGGGGTTGTTCGTCGGCATGGTCCTGGGACTGCAGGGGTACGACACGCTCAATCGGTACGGCTCGGGCGATTCCCTGGGCGTATTCGTCGGCCTGTCGCTGGTGCGGGAACTTGGCCCGGTGGTGGCCGGTCTTCTCTTTGCGAGCCGCGCCGGAAGTGCGATCACCGCCGAAATTGGACTCATGAAGACCACCGAACAGCTCGCTGCGATGGAAATGATGGCAGTCGACCCCCTGGCGCGAATCGTTGCGCCGCGCTTCTGGGGTGGCGTCGTGTCGATGCCGATGCTCGCCGCACTGTTCTCGGTGATGGGCGTATTCGGCGCGTACGTCGTCGGCGTCCGTCTGATCGGCGTGGACAGCGGCACCTTCTGGGGCAATATGCGCGCGGGAATCGATTTCTGGCCGGACGTGACCAATGGCATCATCAAGAGCATTGTCTTTGGCATCGCGGTAAGCTTCATCGCCGTGTTCGAGGGCTATGATGCGCAGCCGACCGCCGCGGGTGTGTCGGCCGCGACCACGCGCACCGTCGTGATCGGGTCGCTGGCCATTCTGGCGCTCGATTTCGTGCTCACGGTGTTCATGTTCCGGGGAACGGCCTGATGCGCGCCGGTGGACCCGCACAGGTTGTTCGTGGCGTCGCCCGCGGCGTGGCGACCCGGCGGCAACGCCGGTTGGACGGATGCAGGTACCGCGGGGCAACGGCCCTTAATTTGCACAAGGAGCGCAGGCGATGAACCGGGCGACCATTGACCTATGGGTCGGCATTTTCGTGGCAATCGGCTTGGGTGCCATCGTCTTTCTCGCGCTCAAGGTCGGCAACCTGACCACTTTTGATACGGGACCCTCGTACCGGCTGACGGCAAGTTTTGTGAACATCGGGGGACTCAAGTTGCGCGCGCCGGTGAAGGCGGCGGGTGTCGTGGTCGGGCGCGTCGAGAGCATCCGGCTCGACCCGACCACCTATGAGGCGGTCGCGACGTTGAAAATCGACAACGGCTACCAGTTTTCCAAGGACACGATCGCCTCGATACTGACGTCGGGTCTGCTGGGCGAGGTCTACATCGGCCTCGATTCGGGTGGCGACCCGCAGGTGCTCGCGGACAGTGGCCGGATCGCAAAAACCCAGTCGGCGATCGTGATCGAAAAGCTCATCAGCCAATTCATGTTCGACAAGGCAGCGACGGGAGGCGGCAAGTGAGACCTGCACTGATGCGGGCTGCGGTGCTCGCGACCGCTCTTGGACTTTCGGCCTGCGCCACCACCGGCGGCCGGGCCGACGATCCGCTGGAGCCGTTCAACCGGGCGATGTACGCGGTCCACGAACCGATCGACAAGCATTTCATGCGGCCGATCGCCCAAGCCTGGGTCGACTATATGCCCAGCATTTTCCGCACGGCGGTCTCGAACTACGTGAACAACATCGATGACCTGTTCTCCGGCGTGAACGGCATGCTGCAAGGCAAGCTGGACAAGGCCGGGAACGACTTCGGTCGGGTGATGATCAATACGGGCTTCGGCCTGCTGGGCCTGATCGACATTGCGTCGGAAGCTGGAATACCGCGCGGCGAGGAGGATTTCGGACAGACCTTCGGTTACTGGGGCATTCCGCAGGGCCCCTACCTGTTCGTTCCGCTGTTCGGCCCGAGCACCGTTCGCGACGGCACCGGCACCCTGATGCGCATCGTCTGGTCGCCGACGACCGAGATCCCCTGGGTGCCGTTGCGCAATGTGATCTACGGCCTCGGCGCGATTGACCTGCGGGCGCAGGCGCTCGGCGCCACTTCGCTGATCTCGCAGGCCTCGCTCGACCCCTACACCTTCGTGCGCCGCGCCTACCTGCAGCGTCGCGAATATCTGGTGCACGACGGCAAGCCACCGCCGGAAAAGGACGAATAATGATTCGAATCATCGCTCGAACCGCCGGCCTCGCGGCCGGGTTGGTGTTGGCGCTTGTTGCCGCCTCTGCCGTCGCGCAGGAAGCCCCTGACGCGTTGGTCAAGCGCGCGTCGCAGGAAGTTCTGCAGATCGTGCGCACCGATCCGAAGGTGCAGGCCGGGGACCAGGCGCGCATCCGCGAGGTGATCGAAACCAGGCTTTTGCCGAATTTCGATTTCGAGCGGATGACGGCGCTGGCGATGGGGCGCAACTGGCGCGCCGCGACCCCCGAGCAGAAGCAGCAACTGATCCGGGAATTCAGGACCTTGCTGGTGCGGACCTACTCGGGTGCGCTTTCGCAGTATCGCGACCAGAAAATGGAATACAAGCCGTTGCGGATGGCGCCCGACGCAACCGAGGCGACGGTACGCACCGAGGTGATCCGCCCGGGCCAAAGCGCCGTGCAGATCGACTACGGCATGGCCAGGACGCCCGCGGGCTGGAAGGCCTACGACGTGATCGTCGGCGGAGTCTCCCTGGTCACCAATTACCGTGACGACTTCAGCGAGCAGATCAGGAGCGGTGGAATCGACGGACTCATCAAGACGCTGGCGTCAAAGAACAGCGGGGCTGGCGGGAAGTGAGCCTCGTCGGTGTCGATGTTGGTACGCGAGGCGTTTTTTCCGCCGATGGCGACGGCTGGCGTTTTGCCGGCGGGCTCACCTTCGACGACGCTACCGCCGTGATTGCCGCGACAAGGCGCCTGGAACTGCCCGCAAACGGCGTCGTCGACATGAGCGGACTCACGCACGTCGATTCCGCCGCGCTCGCCGTTCTGTTTGCGCTTCAGCGCCGGGCGGCAGGTGAAGGCAAGGCGCTCAGATTCGCGGCGCTGCCCACCGCGCTCTGCGAACTGACCAAGGTCTACGGCATCGAGGATCTGATCGCATCCTGATTCCGGCGGCGCGATGCTCCGCGCCGTCGTGACCCGGAAGCGGGCTCCGCGCATCCGTATACCTTCCACGCCATGCCTGCCGCCGTCGAAGTTGTTGATGTCGCACGTCGCTTCGGCAGCGTTCGGGCGTTGGACGGGGTCGATCTGACCGTGGAACGGGGTGAATTCTTCGGACTGCTCGGCCCCAATGGCGCGGGCAAGACCACGCTGATTTCGATTCTCGCCGGGCTCACCCGGGCCGACCGCGGCACGGCGCGCATCCTGGGTCATGACGTGATCACCGATTACCGGGCGGCGCGACGCAGTCTCGGCATGGTCCCGCAGGAACTGGTGTTCGACCCGTTCTTTTCCGTGCGCGAGACCCTCGAATTCCAGGCCGGATACTTTGGCCTGCGGCGTCAGGGTGCGTGGATCGACGAAATTCTTCATCACCTCGATCTGACCGCGAAAGCGAACGCGAACATGCGCTCGCTTTCCGGAGGAATGAAGCGACGGGTGCTGGTCGGTCAGGCGCTGGTGCACAAGCCGCCGGTAATCGTCCTGGACGAACCGACGGCCGGTGTCGACGTCGAATTGCGCCAGAACCTGTGGGGCTTCATTCGCAAGCTGAATCGTGACGGCCACACCATCATCCTCACCACGCACTACCTCGAAGAAGCAGAAGCGCTGTGCGGCCGCATCGCGATGTTGAAGGCGGGGCGCGTGGTTGCGCTGGATACGACGCGGAAACTGCTGTCGCGCTTTTCCGGGATCACCTGCCGGCTGGCCGCGGCGCGAATTCCCACGGACTGGCAGGCTCGGGTACTCCGGCACGAGTCCGGGCTCTGGTACATGGGCCTTGATTCCTATGCGCAGATCGAGGCGCTGCTGGCGGCGCTGCGCGCCGAGGACATCGCGGTCGAGGGTCTGACGCTCACCGAAGCCGACCTCGAGCAGGTGTTCCTGCGGATCATGAAGGAGCCGGACCTGGTGCCGCGGGAGCGCATTCCATGAACGCCATGACGGGCCACGGCTGGGTCACCCTGTTCTACAAGGAACTGCTGCGTTTCTGGAAAGTGAGCTTCCAGACGGTCGCTGCGCCGATCCTGAGCGCCCTGCTGTATCTGCTGATCTTCTCGCACGTGCTGGAGGGTCGGGTGGCGGTTTTCGACGGACGCATCGGCTACACGGCCTTCCTGATCCCGGGTCTGGTGATGATGTCGGTGCTGCAGAACACGTTCGCCAATTCGTCGTCGTCGCTGATCCAGTCGAAGCTCACCGGCAATCTCATCTTCGTCCTGTTGCCGCCCCTGTCCGCCGCGGAATTTTTTGCCGCCTACGTGCTCGGCGCGATGGTCCGCGGACTCGCCGTCGGGACCGGCGTGTTCGTCGTGACGCTGTTCTTCGAGCCGTCGCTGGTGTTGCTGGCGCATCCGTTCTGGGCGCTCGCCTTCGTGCTGCTCGGCAGCGCGATTCTGGGCATGCTGGGACTGTTGGCCGGGCTGTGGGCAGAGAAGTTCGACCAGCTGTCGGCCTTCCAGAATTTCATCATCGTTCCGCTGACCTTCCTTTCGGGTGTGTTCTACTCGATCCACTCGCTGCCGCCCTTCTGGCAGGCGGCGTCGCATTTCAATCCGTTCTTTTATATGATCGACGGTTTCCGCTTCGGCTTCTTCGGTATCTCCGATGTGGCGCCGGGAGTGAGCCTCGCCATCGTCGCCACGGCGGCGCTGGTACTCGCCGTCCTGGTGCTCAGGCTGCTTGCCAGCGGCTGGAAACTTCGCACATGAGGCAATCCCATGGTCACTACTGAATCAATCCGCGACTCGCTCGAGGCGGGCCTGAATTGCGTGCACGTTGAAGTGCGCGGCGACGGCCAGCATTTCGAGGCGGTCATCGTTTCCACGGCGTTCGCCGGGCTGTCCCGCATCAAGCAGCACCAGCTTGTCTATGCGGCGCTGGGCGACCGGATGCGTGAGGAAATTCACGCGCTGTCGATGCGCACGCTGACGCCTGACGAGTGGCCCGGCCCGGCGCATGGATAGACTCGCGATCGAAGGCGGGCAGCGGCTGGCGGGCGAAGTCCGCGTCTCCGGCGCCAAGAATGCGGCCTTGCCGATTCTCTGCGCGTCGCTGCTTTCCGCCGAGCCGCTGACGCTCACCAACCTGCCGCGCCTGAATGACGTGCGCACGATGGAAAAGCTGCTGTCGCAGATGGGTGTGGTGCTGGGACCTGGTGATCCCGGTTGCCTGACCCTCGATGCGTCGCGCATCGACTGGCCGCTTGCACCCTACGAGTTGGTCAAGACGATGCGCGCGTCGATCCTGGCGCTCGGCCCGCTGCTGGCGCGTTGCGGCGAAGCGCGCATTTCCCTTCCAGGTGGCTGTGCCATCGGCCTGCGCCCGGTCGACCAGCACGTCAAGGGCCTGGAGGCAATGGGCGCCGTGATCGACCTCGAGCACGGCTACATCAGCGCCAAGGGGCGGCTTGCCGGCGCCAGGATCGTGTTCGATGTGGTGACGGTGACTGGAACCGAGAACCTGATGATGGCGGCAACCCTGGCCGACGGCACGACGGTGCTGGAAAATGCCGCGCGCGAACCCGAGATCGTCGACCTCTCGCGTTGTCTGACCGCGATGGGTGCGCACGTCTCCGGTGCGGGCACCGATCGGATCACGATCCAGGGCGTTCCGGTGCTGCACGGCGCTGCGCATGCGGTGATGCCCGACCGGATCGAGACGGGGACGTTTCTCGCCGCGGTGGCGGCGACCGGTGGCGAGGTTGCGGTGACCGGAACGCAGCCGGATTCGCTCGCCGCGGTGCTCGAAAAGCTTCGCGAGGCAGGCGCGGTCGTCGCGGTCGACGACGACGTCATCCGGCTGCGTCGCGACGGCCCCCTCACGGCGGTCAACGTGCGTACCGCGCCGCACCCCGGATTCCCCACCGACATGCAGGCGCAATTCATGGCACTGGCGACACGCGCCGACGGTGCGGCGGTCATCACCGAGACGATTTTCGAGAACCGGATGATGCATGTCCAGGAACTGCAGCGTCTGGGCGCGGACATCGAAGTGGAGGGCAACACGGCGATCGTGAAAGGGGTAGCGAAGCTGACCGGCGCCGACGTGATGGCGACCGATCTGCGCGCCTCGGCCTGCCTGGTCATCGCCGGACTGATCGCCGAGGGTGAAACCACGATCGACCGCATCTACCACCTCGACCGCGGTTACGAGCGGCTCGAGGAAAAGCTGCGTGGATTGGGTGCGCGCATCACGCGCGTGCGCTGAATTCCCCCGACGCCAACGATGGTCACCACTGCCGATCTTGCCTCCGCGCCGCTCGGGCACGCGACCGCCTATCCGGATCAATACGACCGCAATTTGCTGTTTGCGTTGCCGCGCTCGACCGAACGGGAGGCCATCGGCATCGGGGATGCGCTGCCGTTCTCCGGCGTCGACCAGTGGACCGCCTTTGAATTGACCTGGCTTGACTCGCAGGGAAAGCCCGTCGTCGCGATCGCCGGACTCGAGGTGCCGGCGACCTCGCCCGCGATCATCGAGTCGAAGTCGATGAAGCTCTATCTGGGTTCGTTCGCGCAGATGCGCCACCCCGGCAGCGTCGAGGTCGCCCGGATCATTGCCCGCGACCTGTCCGCCGCTGCCGGCGCCGCGGTGCGGGTCGATCTCCTTCCCCCCGGCCGCTTCGCCGCCCAGCGGATCGCGGAACTTCCCGGTGAGAACATCGACGCCGTACGGGTGACCGTCGAGCACTATGACGTCGACCCCTCGCTGTTGCGCGCCCGCGGCGGCAGCGTCACCGAGGTCCTGCGTTCCGACCTGTTCCGGTCCCAGTGTCCGGTAACCGGTCAGCCCGATTACGCATCCGTGGCGATCGCCTATCGCGGGCCGCGCATCGACCGATCCGGATTGCTGCGCTATCTCGTTTCCTATCGTTGCCACCCGGGTTTCCACGAGCACTGCGTCGAGCGGATGTTCGTCGACGTGATGGCGGGCTGCCGCTGCGAGGCGCTGACGGTGCAGGCACGCTTTACGCGCCGCGGTGGCATCGACATCAATCCATTTCGCACCAGCGCCGGCGCCTCGCCTCCCGCCAACGTGCGCACGGCGCGGCAATGAGCCCGGACGTTGCGCTGACCGCCATCCGTGGCGGGCTGGTGACCTTTTCCGGTGACCCTTTCGTCGCGGGTGTCGCCGCCACCCGCAACTACGAGTCGGACGCGATTGTCGCCATGGCCGGCGGGCGCGTCGTCGACGCCGGCCCCGCCGCCCAGGTTGCCGCGCGCCTGCCCGCCGGCACGCCGGTCACGCATTACGCGAACGCGCTGATGACCGCTGGCTTCGTCGACGCGCATGTCCACTATCCGCAGTTGCCGATCATCGGCGCGGGCGGCAAGCCGTTGCTCGACTGGCTCGCCGATTACACGTTTCCCGCCGAAGAGCGCTACGCGGATGCTGCCGAGGCGCGCGCGGTGGCACGCGTCTATTTGCGCGAAAACCTGCGCAACGGCATCACCACCGCGGCGGTATTCTGCACCGTGCATCCGGCTTCGGCCGACGTGCTGTTCGACGAAGCGCAGGCGCTGGGCATGCGCCTGATCGCGGGGAAGGTGCTGATGGACCGCGAGGCGCCGACGACGCTGCTCGACACGGCGCAGCGCGGCTACGACGAGTCGAAGGCCCTGATTGCGCGCTGGCACGGCAAGGGCCGCCTCGCCTACGCCGTGACGCCCCGGTTCGCCATCACGTGCTCGCCCGCGCAGCTCGACGTTGCCGGAACGCTGAGGCGCGAGCACCCCGGAGTCCATGTGCAGTCGCACGTGGCCGAGAATCGCGCGGAGATGGCTCGGGTGCGCGAGCTCTTTCCGCAAGCCTCCTCCTACCTCGACGTCTACGCCCGGCATGGACTGACTGGTCCGCGCACGATTTACGGCCATGGCGTGCACCTGGACGAGGGTGATTTTCGTTTTTTGCACGAAACGCAGACGGCGCTTGCGCATTGTCCGACCTCCAACAATTTCCTGGGCAGCGGTTTGTTCGACCTGAATGCGGCGACTGCAGCGCGCCGGCCGGTGCGGGTCGGCCTTGCAACGGATCTGGGCGGTGGAACCAGTTTTTCCATTTTGCGCACCATGCAGGCCGCCTGCGAGGTTGCCCAGCTGTCGGGCACGCCGCTGCTGCCGGCGTGCGCGCTGTGGCTGGCGACGCGGGGCGCTGCGCGGGCACTCGACCTTGACGACCGGATTGGCAGCGTCGCGCCGGGTATGGAAGCGGATCTCGTGGTTCTCGATCTGCGCTCCACGCCGCTGATCGACTTCCGGATGCGATATGCGCGGGACATCGATGAAGCGCTGGCGATCCAGTTGGCCCTGGCGGATGACCGGGCCGTGCGCGCAACCTATGTCGCCGGTCGCCTGGCCTGGGATCGCGACGCGCCGCGGCGGGATTTTTGAGCGCGCGATCGGGTGCAATGACGCTTGCGCGCTGACGGGGGCGGCTATCGTCGCTACGGTAGAATGATTCTCCCGCAATCGCGACCCGCGCGACGACACCCGTGCCTGCACTCACCATTGCCCTCGCCAAGGGCCGCATCCTCGAAGAAACGCTGCCGCTGTTCGCGCTGGCGGGCGTGGTGCCGGCCGAGAATCCGGAAACATCGCGCAAGCTCATTCTGGCGACGAGCCGACCCGGTGTTTCGTTCGTCGTCGTGCGGCCGACCGACGTGCCGACCTATGTGCAGTACGGTGGAGCGGACGCGGGCATCGCGGGCAAGGACGTGCTGCTGGAGCATGGTGGCGAAGGACTCTACCAGCCGCTTGACCTTGGCGTGGGTTGCTGCCGACTGGTGGTGGCCACGCGGCGCGGCTACGACTGGTCCGGAAATGTCCAACGGGGCGCCCGAATCCGGGTCGCGACCAAATATCCACGCATCGCCCGCGAGCATTTCGCGGCGAAAGGCGTGCATGCCGACGTGATCAAGCTCTACGGATCAATGGAACTCGCACCGCTGGTCGGTCTCGCGGATGCCATCGTCGACCTCGTCTCGACGGGCAACACGCTCAAGGCCAACGACCTGGTGGCGGTCGAGGACATCATGTCGATCTCGTCCCGGCTCATCGTGAATCCGGGTGCGTTGAAGATGAAGCGCGCGGCGATGCAACCGTTGATCGATGCGCTGAGGCAGGCGGTGCGCAACGCCGCGGCCGCTTGAGATGAACGCGCCACTTCGCCGCCTGACGACGGCCGACTCGGGATTTGCGGCAGCGCTGGAGGCGCTGATCGCGTTCGAGGCCGCGCAGGACCCTGCCGTGGATGCCACGGTCGCGACGATCATCGCCGATGTGCGTGCTCGCGGTGATGTGGCAGTACTCGAATACACCCGCCGCTTCGATCGCGTCGAGGCGCCGACGCTCGCCGCGTTGGAGATCAGTGCCCTGGCCATGCGCCAGGCCTTCGACGCGCTGCCCGCCGCGCAGCGTGACGCGCTCACTGTGGCCGCGGCGCGGGTGCGGTCATTCCACGAGCGACAGAAGGCGCACGACTGGAGCTTCACCGAAGCTGACGGCACCGAACTCGGACAACGGATCACGCCGCTCGACCGCGTCGGCATCTATGTCCCCGGCGGCAAGGCGGCGTACCCGTCGTCGGTGCTGATGAACGCCGTCCCGGCGCACGTGGCGGGGGTGCCCGAGATCGTGATGGTGGTGCCGACGCCCGACGGCGTGCGCAATCCGCTGGTCCTGGCCGCCGCGCATGTGGCCGGCGTATCGCGGCTATTCGCCATTGGCGGCGCGCAGGCGATCGCCGCGCTGGCCTATGGCACGCAAACCGTGCCGGCGGTCGACAAGATCTGCGGCCCTGGCAACGCCTACGTCGCGGCGGCCAAGCGTCGCGTCTACGGCACGGTGGGCGTCGACATGGTCGCCGGCGTCTCCGAAGTGCTGGTGATCGCCGACGCCACCGCGAATGCGGACTGGCTGGCGCTCGACCTCTTCGCGCAGGCCGAGCACGACGAAATGGCGCAGGCGATCCTGCTTGCGCCCGACGCCGCGTTGCTCGACCGCGTAGAGGCGAGCGTGCGTCGATTGCTCCCGGAAATGCCTCGCGCGGCGATCATCGAAGCATCGTTCGCCGGTCGCGGCGCGCTGGTGCTCACGCGCGACCTCGTCGAGGCCTGCGAGATCGCCAACCGAATCGCACCAGAGCATCTGGAACTTGCCGTCGCCGAACCGGATGTGTTGCTGCCGCGGATCCGCCATGCCGGCGCCATCTTTGTCGGACACTACGCGTCGGAAGCGCTCGGCGATTACTGTGCCGGCCCCAATCACGTCCTGCCGACCGGGCGGACTGCGCGCTTTTCCTCGCCATTGGGCGTCCATGACTTCCAGAAGCGCTCCAGCATGCTGCGGATTTCGCGCGCCGGGGCGCAGACCCTGGGCCGGGTGGCGGCGACGCTGGCGCACGGCGAAGGCCTCGTTGCGCACGCCCGCTCGGCGGAGGCACGCCTGGACCGACCGGACGGATCGCGATGAGCGAGCGGCGTCCGCAGGCAGCTGTGACCGCGGTCGACGACGTCGCCGCACGGGTAGACGCCGTGATCCGCCCGGAAATACGCGCCCACCAGGCCTACCAGGTCGCCAAGCCGGACGGCGCAGTGAAGCTCGACGCCAACGAGAGTCCCTACGGCCTTACCGCCGAAGTGCGCGCGCAGGTCGCCGTGGCGGTTGCCAATGTGGCACTCAACCGCTACCCGGACGGCGGCGGCGACGCGGTCAAGGCGGCCCTTCGCCGCGCCGTCGCGCTGCCGGACGAGGCCGAGATCGTGCTCGGCAACGGCGCCGACGAACTCCTCCAACTGCTCACGACCGTGATCGCGCGACCGGACGCGGTAGTGCTGGCACCGGACCCGACCTTCGTCATGTACCGGCTCTACGCCGCCTACGCCAACGTCCGCTACGTCGGGGTGCCGCTGGCGCCCGATTTCACGCTCGACCTGCCCGCGATGCTGGCGGCAATCGCACGCGAGAAACCGGCGCTGGTCTGGCTGCCGTCGCCGAACAATCCGACGGGCAACACATTCGCGTACCGGGACATCGAGCGGATCATCGAGGCGGCGCCCGGTCTGGTGGTTCTCGACGAGGCCTATGAGGCTTTTGGCGATGCGACGTTCCTGCCGCGCGTACTCGAGTATCCCAACCTCGTTGTCGTGCGCACGGTGTCGAAGATCGGCATGGCGGGCGTGCGCCTTGGCTACGCCGCCGGACATCCGCGCTGGATTGCGGAAATCGACAAGGTTCGCTCGCCGTACAACGTCAATGCGCTGACGCAGGCGGTGGTGCCCGTGCTGCTCGAACACACCGAATTCCTCGCTGCGCAGGTCGCCGCCATCCGTGCCGAACGCGACCGGGTCGTTGCAGCGCTGGCCGCGCTGCGCCGGGTGCGGGTGTTCCCGACGCAGGCGAATTTCCTCCTGATCCGCGTACCCGAACCGGGGCATTGGATGGCCACGCTGCGCGACGCCGGTATACTAGTGAAGAATCTGGACGGGTCGCACCCGCTGCTTGCCGCTTGCCTGCGCATCACGGTCGGAACGCCGGCCGAAAACGACCGATTGCTCGACGCATTGTCCCGCTACGCATGAACGCTCCCACCGACCTTTCCGCCTTGCCGCCGCGTACTGCGCGGATCGAGCGCAACACCGCGGAAACCCGGATCACGGTCGAGGTCAATCTCGACGGCACGGGCCGCGCCGATCTGGCGACCGGTGTGCCGTTTCTCGATCACATGCTCGACCAGATTGCACGCCATGGCATGGTCGACCTGACCGTGCACGCGCAGGGCGACCTGCACATCGACGCGCATCACACGGTCGAGGACATCGGCATCACCTTCGGCCAGGCCCTGCGCGCGGCGCTCGGCGACAAGACCGGCATCGTCCGCTACGGCCACGCCTATGTGCCGCTGGACGAGGCGCTGTCGCGCGTGGTGATCGACCTTTCGGGGCGGCCGGGACTTGAGTTCCACGTACCATTCAAGCGTGCGCTGATCGGGACTTTCGACGTGGACCTGACGCACGAATTCTTCCAGGGTCTGGTCAACCATGCACTGGTTACGCTGCACGTGGACAATCTGCGAGGCGACAACGCGCATCATCAGGCCGAGACCGTGTTCAAGGCCTTCGCCCGCGCCTTGCGGACGGCGATTGCCCGCGACCCGCGCGCGGCGTCGGCGATCCCTTCGACCAAGGGCACGCTCTAGCCCGCGAACCTGGGCAGCCGGTGCTGCCTGCCGCCCGCACCGCCGCGCCACGGAAAAACGAAAATCGCCATGTCCGCCATCGTCATCGTCGATTACGGCATGGGCAACCTGCGTTCCGTCGCCAACGCGCTCGAATACGCGGCGCCTGGACGGAGCGTGGTGGTGTCCGCCGACCCTGCCGTAATACGCGCCGCCGAGCGCGTGGTGCTGCCGGGCCAAAGCGCGATGCCGGATTGCATGAGCGGCCTCGCCGCAAGCGGCCTCGAGAGTGTCGTGCGCGCTATCGCCGGCGACCGGCCCTTCCTTGGCATCTGTCTCGGTCTGCAGATGCTGTTCGACGTCAGCGAAGAAGGCCCGACGACCTGCCTGTCGTTGCTGCCGGGGCGCGTGGTGCGCTTTCGTGACGAGGGGATGGTCAGCCCAGAGGGCGAGCGTCTCAAGATCCCGCACATGGGCTGGAGCCAGGTGCGCCACGAACGGGAACATCCCCTTTGGGCCGGCATCGAGGACGGCGCACGGTTTTACTTCGCCCACAGCTACTTCCCCGCTCCGCTGGATCCCGGTGTTACAGTGGGGACGGTCGAATACCCACTGCCGTTTACTTGCGCGATTGCGCGGGATAATATCTTCGCTACTCAATTCCACCCTGAGAAGAGTCAGCGCGCCGGACTCCGGCTATTACAGAATTTCGTCGCCTGGGACGGGCGACGCTGAGGCGCCAAACCCAACTTCAGCCATCCTGCTGCCGCCATGCAGATCATTCCCGCCATCGACATCAAGGACGGTCATTGCGTCCGCCTGAAGCAGGGCGATATGCAGTCGGTGACCGTGTTTTCCGAGGATCCTGCGGCGATGGCGCAGCATTGGCTGGAACTGGGTGCGCAGCGACTGCATCTGGTCGACCTGAACGGCGCTGTGGCCGGCAAGCCGATCAATGAACCCGCGATCCGCGAGATCGTCAGCGTGATCGGCGAGGAAATTCCGGTGCAGCTCGGCGGCGGCATTCGCGATTTGGACACCATCGAGCGTTACCTGGATGACGGCATCAGCTACGTGATCATCGGTACCGCGGCGGTCAAGAATCCGGGATTCCTGCACGATGCCTGTTCCGCGTTTCCGGGGCACATCCTGGTGGGACTGGATGCGCGCGACGGCAAGGTGGCAACCGATGGCTGGTCGAAAATGACCGGGCACGACGTCGTGGATCTCGCCCGCAAGTACGAGGACTATGGCGTCCAAGGCATCATCTATACCGATATCGGCCGCGACGGCATGCTCACCGGCGTCAATATCGAAGCTACGGTGAAGCTGGCGCGCGAAATAAAATTGCCGGTGATCGCCTCGGGCGGGCTGGCATCGCTCGACGAGATACGGCAGTTGGCCCTGCACGAGGCCGACGGCGTCGTCGGCGCGATCGCGGGCCGGGCGATTTACGAAGGCACGCTGAATTTCAAGGAAGCGCTCAAGGCCGCCTCCGGAGGTTGACGGCGTGGCGGCTCCGCCGCGCCGAGTCCCGTGGTTCCGACGCTCTTGACGCTCGCCCACGGCGGATCGCGGTTCCCCATTCTCGATGAACGAAACCTGCCATGGGCCTCGCCAAGCGCATCATTCCCTGTCTCGACATCGCCGGTGGCCGCGTGGTCAAGGGGGTCAATTTCATCAACCTGCGCGACGCCGGCGACCCCGTCGAGGTTGCCCGCCGCTATGATGAACAGGGCGCCGACGAACTCGCCTTCCTGGACATCCGGGCGAGCTTGGAGAATCGTGGTCTGCTCTACGACATGATCGAGGCGGTCGCCTCGCAGGTATTCATCCCGCTCACGGTGGGCGGAGGGGTGAACGCCGTCGAGGACGTGCGTGCGCTGCTCAACGCCGGCGCCGACAAGGTCAGCATCAACACGGCCGGGGTATCGAACCCGGAGCTTTTTGCCGAGGCTTCGGCCCGCTTCGGGGCCCAATGCATCGTTGCCGCCATCGACGCCAAGAAATACGCGGTCGACGCTTGGCAGGTCTACGTGCACGGCGGCCGGACGCCGACCGGGATCGACGCAGTGACCTGGGCGGAGGAGGTGGTTGCGTTGGGCGCGGGAGAGATTCTGCTGACCAGCATGGACCGCGATGGCGCGCGCACCGGTTTCGACCTGCGTCTCACGCGCGCGGTGGTCGAAGCAGTCGACGTGCCGGTGATCGCCTCGGGCGGCGTCGGCAGTCTGCAGGATCTGGTCGATGGCATCCGCATTGGTGGCGCCGATGCCGTGCTGGCGGCGTCGATTTTTCACTATGGCGAGCACACGATTGGCGAGGCCAAGGCGGTGCTGGCTGCCGCCGGGCTGGAAATTCGCGCCTGAGCGGCGGCGCGGGAGGGTGACATGGATCAGTGGCTCGCCGAGGTGCGGTGGAATGCCGATGGGCTGACGCCGGCGATTGCGCAGGAAGCGACCTCGCTGCGCGTGTTGACGCTGGCCTGGATGAACCGTGAGGCACTTGCGCGGACGGTCCGGACGCGAGAGGCACATTACTGGTCGCGCTCCCGCGCCAGGCTGTGGCGCAAGGGCGAGACGTCAGGGCACGTCCAGCGCGTGCGTGAAATCAGGCTCGACTGCGATCAGGACGCAATCCTGTTGCTGGTCGAACAGCAGGGCGTGGCCTGCCACACCGGGCACGAGCGCTGCTTCTACCTGAAGTTGGACGGCGACGCGTGGCATGATGTGGAGCCTGTACTCCTCGATCCGCGCGACATCTATGGCAAAGCCTGAAAGCAACGCTCCGGACGACGTACTGCGTCGCCTGTCCGAGACCATCGCCGCGCGCCGTGGCGCCGACCCGGCGGACTCCTACGTGGCCAGCCTGTTCGCCCGGGGCGACGACGCGATCCTGAAGAAAATCGGAGAGGAAGCCACCGAGACCGTGCTGGCCGGGAAGGACGGCAGCGGCCCGCGCGTGGTCGCCGAAGTCGCCGATCTCTGGTTCCACTGCCTGGTGCTGCTGGCGCGACACGGTCTGTCCGCGACCGACGTGATCGCCGAGCTTGCCCGCCGCGAAGGCGTCTCCGGTCACGCCGAGAAAGCGGCCCGCGGTCGCTGAAGCCGGGCACCGAATGGCGGCGTATCGGCATCGGCAACTGGGGCGCAAGCTCGTCGTCGCGACCGTATTCGCGTTCGGCGTGTCGATCTGGCTGGTGGCGACGCTGTCCCCCGCGACCCGCGAGGCTGCGCCGTGGGTGCTCTGGGCCCTGTTCGGCATGCTGGCGCTGGCCTTGGCGCTGTTTGCCACCCTTACCGTGGAAGTGGACAACGACCAAATCCGCGTGGTCTTCGGTGTTGGCGTTATCCGCCGATCCATCCCGATCGCCGAGGTGCTCCGCTGCGACATTATCCGGACCCGTCTGTGGTGGGGCGTCGGTCTGCGCTGGACGCCATCCGGCTGGCTATACAATGTAGGGGGACGCGAGGCCGTGCGGCTGGAACTTGCCCAGCAGCGGGCGGTGATGATCGGCAGCGATGATGCCGCTGCGCTCAAGGACGCGATCGACACAGTACGGGCCGCGCGCGGGCGCCTCCCGACCAACGAAGGGTAACCGATGCAGGCAACCGATCCAGGCTGTATTTTCTGCAAGATCGTGCGTGGCGAGATTCCGTCGGACAAGGTCTACGAGGATGACGATATCCTCGTATTTCACGACATTCAGCCGGTGGCACCCGTGCATTTGCTGCTGATTCCGAAAAAGCACGTTGCAACCATGTACGATGCGGTCGCGGAAGATGCACCGGTTCTGGGCAGGATTTTCACGCTCGTCGGTCGGCTCATGCGCGAAGCGGGTGCCGACGACGGGTTTCGTACCATCATCAATACCGGCCGGGTCGGCCGGCAGGAAGTCCCACATCTGCACGTCCACGCGGTCGGGGGTCCCGACGTGCTGGGCCCGATGATCCTGCGGAAAACATGAGGAGCGCGTCATGGGTAGTTTGAGCATCTGGCATTGGCTGATTGTGCTGGTCGTAGTCGTCCTGATCTTCGGGACCAAGAAGTTGCGCAATATCGGGCAGGATCTGGGCGGCGCAGTGAAGGGGTTCAAGGAAGGCATGAAGACGCCCGATGGCGCGGCAAACGCCGATTCCGCCGAAGGTCAGCAGCCCGCGCAGCAGATCCCGGGCGCGACGATCGACGCCGAAGTCCGCAAGGAAACCAACAAGTCATAACCCCGATCGAGGCGTCGCGCACGCGGGCCGCGGGCCCGCAGGGCTGCCACCGCGGTCGCCGCGACACCTTTTTCGCCACGAAGTCCATGCGCTCCGCCTGACCTCCATGTTCGACATAGGCTTCTCGGAACTTGTCGTGGCTGCCGTTGTGGCGTTGATCGTCATCGGCCCGGAGCGGTTGCCCAAGGCGGCCCGGACGCTGGGCCATCTGTTCGGCCGGCTGCAGCGCTATGTCAACGACGTCAAATCCGACATCAGCCGCGAGATCGAACTCGACGAACTGCGCAATCTGCAGCGGCAGGTACAAACCGCTGCGCAGGATCTCAAGTCGTCGGTGGAGGGCGCGGCACGCGACGTGCAAACCGGGGTGAAGAGCGTCGAAGACGATCTCAACACGGCCGGGGCCGACAACGTGGCGCCGCAACCTGAATCGACCGCGGCGGCGCTCGAGCAGGGGCCGCGTCCGAACCAGCCGGGCGGCGAGTCCGGCGACGCCGTCGGCGCGACGCCTTCGCGCCAGCCGTCGCTACCCGGCTTCGACCGAATCTGACCGGCGCCCAGGCATGACCGAACCCGCGACCCCGGAGACGGCCGCAGAGGAGACCTTCCTCTCGCACCTGTTCGAGCTACGCAACCGCCTGATGCGCGCGCTGATTGCGATCTTTGTGGTGCTCGTCGTGCTGTTTCCGTGGGCAAAGGAAATTTACGCGCTGCTTGCCAAGCCGCTGCTCAGCGCGCTGCCGCAAGGGTCGTCGATGATCGCCACGGATGTCACGGGCACGTTCCTGGTGCCGCTCAAGGTGACGCTGATGACCGCGTTCCTGGTCGCCCTGCCCTATGTGCTGTGGCAGGTCTGGGCCTTTGTTGCGCCCGGGCTCTACCAAACCGAAAAGCGGCTGGTCATTCCGGTGATCGTGTCGTCTTTCGTGTTCTTCCTTTTCGGCATGTCGTTCGCGTATTTCCTCGTGTTTCCGATGATGTTTACTTTCTTCGCCAATTACGCGCCGGACGGCGTGCAGATGATGACGGACATCGACAAGTACCTGTCGTTCGTGCTCTCGATGTTCCTCGCCTTCGGCCTCACTTTCGAGGTCCCGGTGATTGTCATCGTGCTGGTACGCATGCGCATCGTGAGTCTCGAGAAATTGCGCTCGATCCGTTCGTACGTGATCGTCGGGGCCTTTGTGATCGGGGCGATCTTCACACCGCCGGACGTGATCTCGCAACTGATGCTCGCGATCCCGCTATGGGTGCTCTACGAGGCCGGACTCTTCCTGGCGCGATTCGTCAGCGCCGCTGCACCGAAGTCGGACGAGGACGAGGACAAGGACGAGAAGGACGAAGAGGAAGCTGCCGCGAAGTAGCGCTTGCGCCGTTCGCGCCCGTTTGCCGGTACTGCACTTCGGATTGCCGGGGCCGGCACCGACGCTGCGCCCGCCCAGGGTGGCGGTATCGCGATGTTCGCCGGTCGCGGGCGCCCCGGCGACTACTGCGCCCCGGGTTTCGGGCGTTTGCCGATGGTGACGTCGAGTTCGAGATCCCGACCGCTTCGAACGAGGCGCACCTGCACCGATGAACCGGGCGGCAATTCGGCGATTCGCGCCAGCAGCTCGGGCACATTGCGCGTGGACTTGCCCCCGATTTCGACGACGACGTCGAGGACATGAATACCCGCACGTTCCGCGGGGCCGTCCCGCTGCAGATCGCGGATCACCACGCCCTCGGGGCGTGCCAGCGCCAGCGTGCGCGCGAGTTCCGCCGTGACGTTGTCGGGACCGACACCGAGCCATCCACGCGTCACCTCGCCGTCGCGCACAATCTGCTCGAACACCGAGCGGGCGAGCGAAACAGGGATCGAAAACCCGATGCCAAGCGATCCGCCCGACTGCGAGTAGATCGTGCTGTTGATGCCGATCAGGTTGCCGGCGGTGTCGATCAAGGCGCCGCCGGAGTTGCCGGGATTGATTGCCGCGTCCGTCTGGATGAAATCCTCGAAGCGGTTCACGCCCAGAAAATTGCGTCCGAGCGCGCTGACGATGCCCAACGTCACCGTGTTGCCCAGCCCGAACGGATTGCCGATTGCGAGCACGACATCGCCGACCTGCAGGCTGTCCGAACTGCCGAAGGTCATTGCCGGCAGGTTGTCGCCATCGGTCTTCAGCACGGCCAGGTCGGACTCCGGATCGGTACCGCGTACATGTGCGCCTACCCGGCGTCCGTCGGCCAGCAGGAGCTGAATGTCATCGGCGCCATCGATGACATGGTGGTTGGTCAGCACGTAGCCTTCGGGGGAAACGATTACACCGGAGCCCAGGCTCGTCTGCCGGCGGGCCGGGGAACGCTCGTGATCGGGAAAAAATCGGCGGAACAGCGGATCGTCGGCGAGTGGACTTCGGGTGCGGATGTCCTTGCTGGTGTAGATGTTCACGACTGCGGGCATCGCCTTTTTGGCCGCGTCGGCGTAGCTCGCGACGCTGGTCGCCGCGACGGGCGTCGCGACCTCCTGCGTCACGATCACCCCTCCGGTCTTGCCGGCAAGCCGTGGCAGGAGGTCCGGTCGCAGCGAGGCGACGACAAACAGCGCCGCGACGCAGAGCGTGCAGGCTTGGGCGAACAGAAGCCAGAAGCGGCGCAACATGACGCGAGTATAGAGGCCGGCGGCGGACAGGTGGTACCCGGGCGTTTGCGGCAGGATGTCCCTGAAATTCAGCGCAACCCCATGATTTTTGCCGGAAAACCCGCGTAAGGCCGGGCTCAGGCTTCCGGCGGACGGGGCAAATCCCGTATAATCCACCGGTTTCGCATTCGCAATTCGCAGCGAGATCACCTCCCGCCCGTGCCGGAGCAGGGAAGGTTTCGTTTTCGCGCAATCTGGGGCCGGGAATGAGTGAAGCTTCCGTCGATCAAGCAATAGACAACAAAAAGCGCAGGTTTCTGCTCGTCGCCTCGGGCGTCGTCGGCGGTGTGGGCGTGGCCGCCGCGGCGGTCCCCTTCGTCATGTCGTTCTGGCCGTCGGCGCGCGCCCGGGCGGCCGGTGCGCCGGTCGAGATCGACATCAGCAAGGTCGAGGCCGGCCAGCTCATCACCGTCGAATGGCGCGGCAAGGTGTGCTGGGTGCTGAACCGCACCAAGGAAATGCTGGGCACGCTGCCCAAACTCGACAAGGTGCTCGCCGACCCGAATTCGGACGCGCCGCAGCAGCCCGCGTATTGCAAGAACGAGCATCGTTCGATCAAGGAGTCGATGCTGGTTGCCGTCGGCATCTGCACGCATCTGGGCTGCTCGCCGACGTTTCGCCCCGATGTCGCGCCTGCCGACCTGGGTCCTGACTGGCTCGGTGGTTTCTTCTGCCCCTGCCACCAGTCCAAGTTCGACCTTGCCGGCCGCGTGTACCGGGGCGTGCCGGCACCGACCAATCTTGTCATTCCGCCCTACAAGTACCTGTCCGACGCGAAGATCGTGATCGGCATCGGCGAAGACGGCAAGGACAGCTGACCAAGGCGAACGCATGGAAAAGATTCTCAACTGGATCGACGCGCGCTTCCCGCTGACGCAGCTGTGGGAGTCGCAGTGGGGCAAGTACCCGGCACCGAAGAACTTCAACTTCTGGTACTACTTCGGCTCGCTCGCGATGCTGGTGCTGGTGATGCAGATCGTCACCGGCATCTTCCTGACGATGAACTACAAGCCGGACGCCGCCAAGGCCTTCGACTCCGTCGAGTACATCATGCGCGACGTCGAGTGGGGCTGGCTCATCCGCTACATGCACTCGACCGGTGCGTCGATGTTCTTCGTCGTCGTCTATCTGCACATGTTCCGCGGACTCATGTACGGCAGCTACCGCAAGCCGCGCGAACTCCTCTGGATCATCGGCTGCCTGATCTATCTGACGCTGATGGGCGAAGCCTTCTTCGGTTACCTGCTTCCGTGGGGCCAGATGTCCTACTGGGGCGCGCAGGTGATCGTCAACCTGTTTTCCACCATTCCCTTCATCGGCGAGGGCCTGGCGCTGTGGATCCGTGGCGACTACACGATCTCCGACATCACGCTCAACCGCTTCTTCGCCTTCCACGTGATCGCGCTGCCGCTGGTGCTGATGGGCCTCGTCGCCGCGCACATGATCGCGCTGCACGAAGTCGGCTCGAGCAACCCGGACGGCGTCGAGGTGAAGAAACAGCCCAAGAACCCGGCGACGGGCCTGCCGCTGGACGCGATCTACAGTCACCCCTACTACACGATCAAGGACATCGCCGGCGTCGTCGCGTTTCTCATCGTGTTCTCGGTGGTGATGTTCTTCATGCCTGAGATGGGCGGTTACTTCCTCGAAGCCAACAATTTCATCCCGGCCGATCCGCTGAAGACACCCGAGCACATCGCTCCCGTCTGGTATTTCACGCCCTACTACGCCATCCTTAGGGCGATTCCTTCCGAGCTGGCTTCGTTCCTGCCGGCGACCCAGTTCTACGGCGTCATCGCGATGGGCGCCGCGGTGATGATCTTCTTCGCGCTACCCTGGCTCGACCGTGGCAAGGTGAAGTCGATCCGCTACCGCGGCACGCTCTACAAGTCCTGGCTGGCCGCTTTCGTGATCGCGTTCATCCTCCTGGGCTATCTGGGCGTCGTGCCGGTCACCGTCTGGGGCCAGTTCTCGCCGGGCTTTCCGTTCTACAGCGCCGACCGCGCCACCGTCGTTGCCCGCGTGTTGACCCTCGTCTACTTCCTCTTCTTCGTGTTGATGCCGTGGTACACCGCGCGCGACAAGACGAAGCCGGTGCCGGAAAGGGTGACCTGAAAGCATGAACAAGATCGCCACTTTCCTCGGGGTCGTGTTGCTGGCCGTGGCTGGAGTCGCGCAGGCGTCGGGTGGGTCGGGCCTGCGCCTCGATCCCGCGCCGATCCATCGCCTTGATGCGGAATCCCTGCAGCGCGGAGCCCGCAATTTCGTCAACTACTGCCTCAACTGCCACAGCGCCAAGTACATGCGCTACGAGGGGCTGAAGGACATCGGCCTGTCCGATCAGCAGATCATGGACAACCTGATGTTCGGCACCGACAAGCTCGGTTCGACCATGACGGTCGCGATGACCAGAGACGAGGCGCGTGATTGGTTCGGTGCCATTCCCCCCGATCTGTCCGTCGAGTCGCGCGTGCGCGGCAATGATTGGCTGTACAGCTATCTGCTCGCGTTCTACAAGGACGACAAGTCGGCGACCGGCTGGAACAACCTGGTGTTCCCCAACGTCGGCATGCCGCACGCGCTGTGGCAGCTCTCGGGTTCGAATCGGCTCGCCGCCGCCGAGTTCGACAGCCACGAAAAGGCCAGCGCTGCCGCCAATGCGATGGACGGGCTGGTCAAGGTGGAGCCGATCGCCGGCGGGAAGTGGCTGGTTCGCTCGGTCGCCGCCAACCCGGATGCACCGGGAACGATGACCCCGGTCGAGTACAAGGAGTTTGTCGCCGACCTCGTCAACTTCCTCGACTTCGTCGCGGAACCGTCCAAGAACAAGCGGATTTCACTGGGTATCGCCGTGCTGCTGTTTTTCGGCCTGCTTTTCCCGCTGGTCTACGCACTGAAGCGCCAGTACTGGAAGGATGTGCATTAGCACGTCGGTCCCCTGACACGCGCGGGGCACGGGCAGCGTCCGTGCCCCGTTGCATTGGCGCGACGCGCCCAGGCCTCTTGCCGCAAGCAAAGGCGTGGCGCGCCCCGCCCCGGAATCAAATGAACCGCGCTGACGATCGCGCACGGAGATACGAACATGATGACCCTCTATTCCGGGACCACCGACCCGTTCAGCCAGCGGTGCCGCATCGTGCTGCACGAGAAGGGCATGGATTTCCAGATCATCGACGTCGACCCCGATCACAAGCCCGAGGACCTCGCGGTGATGAACCCGTACAACCAGGTTCCCGTGCTGGTCGAACGCGATCTGGTCCTGCACGAGGCCAACATAATCAACGAATACATCGACGAGCGATTTCCACATCCGCAACTGATGCCGGCGGATCCCGTGATGCGTGCCCGGGCCCGGCTGTTCCTGCATCGCTTCGAGAAGGAACTCTTCTGTCACATCGACGCGCTGGAGGGCAACAACCAGAAGAACGCCGAGAAGGCCCGCGGCCTGGTTCGGGACGGGCTGTTGCAGATCACCCCGGTGTTTGCCAAGCACAAGCACATGCTCGGTGAGGACTATTCGATGCTCGACGTGGCGATCACTCCGCTGCTGTGGCGCCTCGACTATTACGGTGTGCAGATGCCCAAGCAGGCGGCGCCGCTGATGAAGTACGCCGAGCGCCTGTTTTCCCGTCCAGCCTTCTCCGAAGCGCTGACTTCAGCCGAGCGGGGCATGCGCAAGTGAACCGGCGGGCGGGCGCCACGCGCCGCCCGCAGCCTTGCCATACCGGTTTCCGGCGTACTATCCTGCCGTCATGTCCGAGCAAGCTGCCAAGCCCTACCTGATCCGCGCCATCTGCGAATGGTGCGCGGACAACGCGCTCACGCCCTATCTCGCGGTCAAGGTCAACGCCGAGACGCGGGTGCCGATGGCGTTCGTGAAGAACGGCGAAATCGTGCTGAACCTCGGCGGCACGGCGACGCGCAAGCTGACCATCGACAACGAGTGGATTCAGTTCAGCGCCCGCTTCAACGGTGCGTCGCAGGAGGTTGCCGTGCCCGTGGGTGCTGTCTCCGGCATCTTCGCCAAGGAAACCGGCTATGGCTTCGCATTCGCCCCGACGGCGGATCCCGCCGCATCGCTCGAGGCCGCGACCGCGCCGCTGGAACTGGAGAAGCCGGATGACGAGGTGGACGCGAAGACCGACAGGAAGGAGCGCGGTCCGGCCAAGCCTCGCCGTTCCCACCTGCAGATCATCAAGTAGCCGACGTCGCGGCGCGCGCGCCGCAGCCGCGACGCAGGGGTGACACCAGTCACTATTCAAGGCACAAACAGCCGCCATTTCAGCTTCGCCGGATTAGCTCAGTTGGTAGAGCAGCGCACTTGTAATGCGAAGGTCGGGGGTTCGATTCCTCTATCCGGCACCAATCTCCGATTTCATGGCCGAACAGATCCGGGTGTCGCGGAGGCGCAACCGTTGCCCTGAAACCGTCGCCCTCTGACACGCCTGTTCGACGTCCGGTGGAAGCGGAACCCGGATGCGCAGCTTCGGCCCGCGCAGACCATGCCCATGCGTGCCGAAGGCGCGCGGTCAATACCCTGCGACCGCCCGGATCCTGGTCGCGGTTTCATCGAGCCACGCCAACTCCCCGGCGCCGTCACCGGCATCGCGCAGCGTGTTGACGATGACCATCGTCACGTCGGTTGCGACCTCGTGGCGCGCAATGGTGCTGTAACCCTGGATCGCGCCATTGTGTCCATGTCCGAACTCGGCCGGACTGCATTCGAGGCCAAGTCCGTAGGACGGATTGCCTGGATCGCCGGTGGGGATGCATTCGCGCATCCGCGCAAGCTGCGTCGCGTTCACGCCGGCCTCTCCCCGCAACAGGCGCCGCATCCATCGCGAAAGGTCGGCGGGCGTGGTGACGATGTTGCCCTCGCCGACGGCCCACGACACGTTGTAGCTCGTCGTCGGGTGGTACACCCCGCCAAGCTTCGTCGTGCCTTCAATGAATGGCGTCGGCAGGTCGTGCCTGTTCCCTGCATCGGGAAAAGTGGTTTCGGCGAGGCCGTTGGGCACCACCAGCTCGTCATGTATGAATTGGGCGTACGGTTTCCCCGACACCCGCTCGACGATCCTGGCCAGGAGCGAGTACCCGGTGTTCGAATAGTGGAAGGCCGCGCCAGGCGTGTCCGTGACCAGCTGATGAATCGCGACGACGCCGACCAGCTCGTCGATGGAAGACGTATGGTCCTCGCCCTTGGTTTCCTCCGCCCAGACGCGATAGAGTTGCCCGGCATAGGGCGCGGCGACGCTTGGTGGGATGAGGTTGTTGGCGACGTCGAAAACACCGGCGCGGTGTCCGAGCAACTGGCGGATGGTGATCTGATTCTTGTTGGGGATATCGTAGTCTGCGCTTGTCGGCAGGTAGGGCTCGCTGCTGCCCGGCATCGGCCCCGTGACCAGGTCGTCGATCCTGAGTTGTCCGCGCTGGTCGAGCAGCATGATGGCGGCGGCGGTAATCGTCTTGGTGGTACTCGCCCCGCGAAAGTGCGTTGCGGGCGTGGTCTCCACGATCGTGCTGGCGAAAAATTCGGCCGTGGGGGTGATCAGTAGCGCCGTCAGGCCCCCGGGAGCGCCCGGATATCGGGCCTGCCACTGGCTGTCGAGGACCCTGGCGAATTCGACGGATGGCGGTGGCGTACCGCCGCCGCAGCCCGCCAGCAGGGCGACGAATCCCGCCAGGCCTGCCCAGCGCAGCAACGCCGGGCAAACGTGCCCGACGCGGTCCTGGTGGTTGCTATGCATGGCGCTCTCCGTGGTCGTTGCCAAGTGAATCGCAGCGGCCGTTTGGCGCCTGATTACTGCGGTGATTGTTCGATACTACCAAGAGGCAGGTGAACTGCCCCGGGAAAATTCGTGCCAGCTGAAATTTGAAGGAATGACGCCATGCGCCGGTGAAGAAAACATGCGCAAGCGCCGTTTGAACAGGCAACGAATGCTGATGATGCTGAGTGAGGCCGATTCCACACTGGCGTGTGGACCTGGCCAGCAAGAATGGGTTCAGCGATCAAACGGGCAACATTTGCCGGAAGCGTGCTTGACCGGGCCACGCACATGGGGCGGCGCGCCGTACCCACCGGCGCGCCGCGATCAGCCCAGGCGTGACGTCGCTACGGCAGCCCGCAGAGCGTCACCGCATTCGGCCCATAGCCTTCGGCGATGAAGCCGAGGCGCGCGACCATATCGTCGCGCAGCGCGAGCGTGGCGAGGTAGCGGTGGCTGGAATCAGCACGACCGTTCCAGGCCCGGAAGATCGGCACGCTGCCGGCCGGACAGGCGCCGGTGACCTGATCAGGCAACTCCATCTGGAATACCTCGCTGGATTCGTGCAGCCAGTCGCCGTGGAAATTGGCCAGCGTCTCTAGGCATTCCAGCGGACTGGCCGAATAGAAGTGCGAGTCGAGGCCGGCGTTCGGGTTGCCGTAGGCGCGACACACCGGCCGCCGGCCGGCGGGTCCCGTACTTCCTGGACCGTAGGCCTTGAAGGTCTGTCCGGTGCGCTGTCATGGGGGCGAATTCCAGCCTTGACGATCGAACCGATGGCCGCCCGAACACGGCTTTCGACGGCAATTGCGCGCGCCGGTCAGCGTCGGGCGCGCCGGCCGGTGCCCGACGACGCGCGTCCCTCTATATCGGTATGCAGGCGATGATGCCGATGCCGGCGCCCTCGGCAATCCAGCCGTTGGCCAACATCTCGGCCCACAGTGCCGGGTCGGTGACGTAGCGGTGGTTCGGCGCGCCACTCATGCCGTCGTTGTACAGGCGAAAGAGCTCCCGGGTGCCCGGTGGACAGGCACCGCTGAATGCCGGCAGTACCACGTTGAACACCTCGGCCTCGAAGGTCCACGCCGGATTGTTCTTCACGGTCGTGCATTCATCGGCAAACGGCGTGTAGAAATGCGAACTCTTCGGCGCGAAGGACGCGCTGAAGAAGCGGCAGACGGCGGCGCTGCCCGGATAGCCCGAAACATAGACGTCGAAGGCCAGGCCGGTCCGCGCCCAGTCCTTGGACAGCACGCCAGTGTCGAGCGCCGCGATCTCGGCGGGGATCGCGGTCACGAAATAGTGGCCGAAACCGGCGTGAAAGTACTCGATCACCCGAACGATATTGCTGTTGGTCAGGGCGCCGGTCCCGGGGGCGCGAACGCCGCTCTCGGCAAGAAATACCGCCGCGTCCCAGATGCCGTCGGACGTGTCGGCGATCACGATCCTGACGTGGTTGGGCACGCCCGGCGTGACCGCCGCCACACACTCGAGTGGCACCGTCAGGCCGTCCAACTGTGTATTGCGCGTACCGGTGGCGTTGTCGATGTACAGCTCCGGGTTGCTGCCGCTGTTGATCGAGTTCACGCTCACCGGCCTGCCGTTGGCGTTGGCGCAATTCACGCCATTGACGAAGATGCCGAGCACGTCGTTGAAATCCGAGCCGACGAATTCGTTGTACTCCTCCGACCCGAACACGTAGCGGATCCCGATCGTGGTCTGCGTGGTGGTCAGGTCGAACTCGAGGACGGCCGCATCATGGGTCGTGTATGGCGCGACGAGCAGGTCGAGCGCCGCGTCACCCGGCAGACCGTGGTCCCAACTGCTGTCGGCTTGGTCGTTGGGACCGATCACCGCGCCAACTTCGCCGGTCGACAGCACGACGCCGTTGTTGATGCCGATACTGGACTGGGCTGCGGCAAAGAATCCGGCGGCGTTGGCCGCACCCCGGTAGGTGGCGTTGCTGATGGTGACGCCGGGTCCGGCGATGGCCTGGGCGAGCGCCGCGGCGTTTGGATTGGGCGTAATCGAACCGATCCTGGGGGTCACGGCGGTGGTGCCAGGAACCGGCGATCCGCGCGTCTCGGCGGCCTGAACCGCCCAGGACAGGGCAAGCATGAGGACAAGGGACAAACTGCGCAGGGCGGCAGACATGGTTTTCTCCATTAGGACAATGGCATATTAGCATTCTGGACGGGGGCAACGCATCCTTCGCGCCTCCGCTTGTCCGCCGATTTCATGCGCAGGTCCGCAATCCAATAGAATCAGGCCCGCGGCGTGCGCCCTTGCGCGCGACAGGGGGCGGGACAGCAAAATGCCATTGGTGGGATTCCGGCCGACGAAGGCGCGCCTGATCATCGAGGATCGCAAAGAAAGCGTTCTGGTGATGAAAGTGGTGCTCGACCCGAGTGACGCGGTCGAACTGGTCACCGGCGGCACGCTCAAGGACCTGCCCGGAATCCTGCGCATCCGTGAACGCAAGGCAGGCGCCGCGAACAACGGCAGCGATCCGCTCGGCTCCATGGTGTTCGTGCGGGAGCAGAACGGCGCCGAGTCGACGGCGGCACGGTACCAGGTCAATGTGCTGATGTCGTCCGAGAAATTCGGGACGCTGCTGCGCGTCGCCAACGCGGGGCGGCTGCCCAATAAATTCTTCGTCGATGCGGACGCGCGTGGCGCCCGCAAGGACCCGGGCCTGGGGTATCTCGTTCGGCGCGGGACGCGCGTCAAGCTCTGGGACAATCATGCGCACCGCAGCCTGCCGCTGTGGAATTTCGTGATGATCCTGCCCATCGATGTCCCGACGACGACGTCAGCGGCGGCGGCGGAACCCGAAGTCCTGCGCGATGTGGCCATGCCGGGGCTGGCACCGACCGATTCGCATGTCGCGGACCTGGTCGACGACATGCTGGTGTTCCAGAGCGACACGCGCAGCACCATGTTCGGCCTGGTGTCGGTGGTGGCGGTGGTCGCCGTCGCCGCGCTCGCCATCGCGCTCGCGCTGTTCTTCCGCTGATCGCGCAGGCTGCAAGCGCTCGCCGGCTCGCGACCGGCACGGTTGCCCCGCGGCGCCCGGCATTGCTATGCTTGAAATCCTTTGCATTCAATCCGGGGCGCATGCATGAATCAGCTTGATTTCCAGGGCCGCTGTGCGGCCATCACCGGCGCCGGTACCGGCATTGGTTTCGCGATCGCGCAGCGGCTGGTCGCCAGCGGCGCGCGGGTCGCCCTCTGGGATCGCGATGCGGGCGCACTCGAGCGCGCCCGCGTGGCGCTGGGCGGGACCACGTTGACCTGCGAACTCGACGTCGCCGATGCGGAAGCGGTTGCGCGGGTCACCGACACCACAGCGCAGGCCTTCGGCCAGATCGACGTGCTGGTCTGCTCGGCGGGCATCACCGGCCCGAACGTGCCGCTGGCCGATTACCCGGTCGAGGAGTGGAAGCGGGTCTTCGACGTCAACGTGCACGGCACGTTTCTGTGCAATCGCGCCGTGGTCCCGGTGATGCGCTCGCGCGACTACGGCCGCATCGTCAACATCGCATCGGTCGCCGGCAAGGAGGGCAACCCCAATGCCTCCGCGTACAGCGCGTCCAAGGCGGCGGTGATCGGCCTCACCAAGTCGCTCGGCAAGGAACTCGCCGCCGCAACGGGAATACGCGTCAACTGCGTGACGCCGGCTGCAGTGCGCACGGCGATTTTCGATCAGATGACGCAGCAGCACATCGACTTCATGCTGTCGAAAATCCCGCTCGGGCGCTTCGGCACGGTCGAGGAGATCGCCGCGCTGGTGTGCTGGCTGGCGAGCGAGGAGTGCTCGTTTTCCACCGGCGCCATATTCGACCTCTCGGGCGGGCGCGCGACTTACTGATCGCCTGGCAGTTGCGTCAGGCGGCCGGCGTCATGGCGCGGCGGCATCCGGACGCACCGTCAGCACGATCTTGCCGATCAGCGTGCCGCCCTCCATCAGGGCATGCGCCTGCGCCGCCTGTGCCAGTGGAAAGCGGTGGTTCACCACGACCTTGAACCGGCCCTCGCCGAACAGCGGCCACACGCGCTCGCGCAGCGCCTTTGCGAGCGCGATCTTGCGCGGCTTGGGGCTGGCCCGCAGCGTCGAGCCGGTGATGGTCAGGCGCCGGAGCATGACGCGGCGCAGGTCGAGTTCCACGCGGCTTTTCTGCAGGAAGGCGATCTGCACCAAGCGCCCTTCGAGCGCGAGACATTTCAGGTTGCGCTCGACGTAGTCGCCGCCAACCATGTCGAGGACGACGTCCACGCCGCGCTTGCCGGTGAATTCCGCGACTTCGGCGACGAAATCCTGGGTCCGGTAATCGATCGCCAGGTCGGCGCCCATCGTCTGGCAGAAGGCGACTTTCTCCGCCGAACCTGCGGTCGCGATGACCGTCACGCCGAAGGCCTTGGCCAGCTGGATGGCCGTGAGGCCGATGCCGCTGGTGCCGCCATGGACCAGCAGTGTTTCACCGGAGCCGAGATGCGCCCGCTCGAACAGGTTGTACCAGACAGTGAAAAACGTTTCGGGCAGCGCCGCCGCATCGGACAAGGGCACACCGGGCGGCAGCGGCAGACAGAATCCCGCCGGCGTCGTGCAGTATTCGGCATAACCACCGCCGGGCGTGAGCGCGCAGACGGTGTCGCCAATCTGCCATCCGCGGACATCGGCGCCGAGCGCGGCAATCCGGCCCGAGACCTCGAGTCCGACGATCGGCGACGCGTCGGACGGCGGCGGGTAGGCGCCGGAACGCTGCAGGCAGTCGGGGCGGTTGACGCCGGCATAGGCGACTTCGATGAGCACTTCATCCGGCCCGGGCTGCGGCACGGGTCCCTGGGCAGGGACCAGCGCTTCCGGCGGGCCCGGCTCGCGAACGGCGATGTGGTTCATGACTGCGGGTATGGGCATGGACGGCGCGGCTCCGGGACTCGACTCAATATAGTACCTGCACATTGTCCGGTGAAAGCCACGCGCGCAGTCCGTCGATCAATGCGTCGTCCAGATTGACTTGCCATTCGCTGGAAAGCTGCACGTCGCCGCCCACGCGTTCGTTGCGGTAGCTGACGATGATCGGCTTGTCGCCATTGCGAAACGGCTGCAGGATTTCGGCGAGCCGGGCTGCCGATGCATTGCCGTTGCAGGCAATGCGCAGCCCCCTGGCGTGCTTCTGGCGGATCGTCGCCAGATCGTAGATGTTCTCGGCAATGATCCGCAGGCCATGCATTTCGCCGTCGTCGGACATCCGCGGTGTCACCTTGACTTCGGCGATCACCAGCGTGTCCTCGCGCAGCAGGCTGCGCACGGTGTCGAAGACCTCGCTGTAGACGACGATCTCCGCCGAACCGTGACCATCGTCGAGCATGACGATCGCCATCTTTCCGCGGCGCCCCGACTGCACACGCATCTGCGTGACGACGCCGGCGACCAGGACGCGCTCCTGCCTTGGCTGCAGGTTCGACAGCGTCGTCCGCACGACGCAGGCAAGTTCGTCGGCGTAGCCGGCGAACGGGTGGCCGGTCAGGTAGAAACCGACGGCGCCCTTTTCATGCTGCAGGCGCTCGGCATCGGTCCACTCGCGCGTCGCGACGAGTCCGATCGACGGTGCGGAATCCTCCTCGCCGAACAGCGATACCTGCGCGGCGTTGGCCTGCTCGTGCTGGGCTGCTTCGAGCGCGAGGCCGACCGAGGCCAGCAGCGTCGCGCGCCGCGGGTCGACCGCGTCGAAGGCGCCGGCGCGTACCATCGCCTCGATGGCGCGTCGGTTCACGACGCGCGAATCGACGCGACGGCAAAAATCGAAGAGGTCGCGGAACGGGCCTGACTCTCCGCGCGCCGCGACGATCGCCTCGACCGCGGCCTGTCCGGTGCCCTTGACCGCACCCAGGCCATAGCGGATGAACTTTCCGTCGACTGGCTCAAAACGGTAATTCGACGCGTTGACGTCCGGCGGCATGACGACGAGTCCCTGCGCGATCGCGTCGTCGCGAAAGCCGCGCAGCTTGTCGGTGTCGTCCATCACCAGCGACAGGTTGGCGGCCATGAATGCCGCCGGGTGATGCGCCTTGAAGTACGCGGTCTGGTAGGCGACCAGCGCGTAGGCAGCGGCGTGCGCCTTGTTGAAGCCGTAACCGGCGAACTTCTCCATGTGGTCGAAGAGCAACGTCGCCTTGGCCGGCACGACGCCGTTCTTGGTCGCGCCGTCGACGAAGATCGACCGGTGCTTGGCCATTTCCTCGGGCTTTTTCTTGCCCATGGCTTTGCGCAACAGATCGGCGCCGCCCAGCGTATAGCCGCCGATCTCCTGGGCGATCTTCATGACGTGTTCCTGGTACACCATCACGCCGTAGGTTTCCGAGAGGATCGGCTCGAGTCGGGGATCGAGGTAGGCGCTGCGCTCACGACCGGACTTGCGCGCGACGAAATCCGGAATCAGTTCCATCGGCCCGGGCCGGTACAGGGCGACCAGCGCGATGATGTCCTCGAAGCGCGTGACCGGCGCCTGCTTGAGCAAGTCACGCATGCCCCGCGATTCGAACTGGAACACCGCGGTCGTGTTGACCTTGCGGAAGATGTCGAAAGTCGCCTGATCGTCGAGCGGCAGGGCGTCGAGATCGATCGTCGCCTGCGGGTCGAGCATCCGGACGTAGCGAACCGCCCAATCGAGGATCGTGAGGGTGGTCAGGCCCAGGAAGTCGAATTTCACGAGGCCCACCGCCTCGACGTCATCCTTGTCGAACTGCGACAGGATGGTCTCCGAGTTGGGCTGGACATAGAGCGGGCAGAAGTCGGTGAGCTTGCCCGGCGCGATCAGCACACCTCCCGCGTGCATGCCGACATTGCGCGGCAGCCCTTCGAGCTGCTCGGCGAGCTCCAGCAACTGCCGGACTTCCTCCTCGGCCGTCTCGCGTTCGCCGAGCAGCGGTTCGGCGTCGCGCGCATGGATCACGTTGGCCTCGGCGTCACCGACGCGCCGCTTGAGCGTGACCAGTTTGCCGGGCTGGAACGGAATCAGCTTGGCGATGCCGTCGACGAACGGGTAGGGCAGATCGAGCACGCGCCCCACGTCGCGCACGGCAGCCTTGGCGGCCAGCGTGCCGAAGGTGGCGATCTGCGACACCGAATCGGCGCCATATTTCTTCTTCACGTAGTCGATTACGCGGTCGCGGCCATCCTGGCAGAAATCGATGTCGAAGTCTGGCATCGAAACCCGCTCGGGATTGAGGAAGCGCTCGAACAGCAGCGTGTAGCGCAGCGGATCCAGATCGGTGATGCCCAGCGCGTAGGCAACCAGCGAGCCGGCGCCGGAGCCGCGCCCCGGACCGACGGGCACCTGATTGCCGCGCGCCCAGTTGATGAAGTCGGCGACGATCAGGAAGTAGCCGGAAAAGCCCATCTGCTGGATGGTCCTGGTCTCGAATTCGAGGCGCGCGACGTACTCGGCGCGCCTGGCGTCGCGTTCAGGGACGTCCGGATAGAGTCTGGCGAGGCGCCGTTCGAGGCCGACGCTTGCCTCGTTGGCGAGGTGCGCGTCGATGGTGACGCCGGCCGGTGTCGGAAATTCAGGCAGATGGTTGGTGCCGAGCGGAATGGTGAGATTGCAGCGCTGCGCGATCGCGAGGGTATTGGCGAGTGCCTCCGGCAGGTCGGCGAAGCGCTGCGCCATCTCGGCCTGGGTGGTGAAGTACTGTTCGGAGGTGAAGCGCCGCGGCCGGCGGGCGTCGGAGAGTATCTGGCCTTCGGCGATGCAGACGCGCGCCTCGTGCGCCCGGAAGTCGTCGCGGTTCGCGAACTGGACCGGATGGGTGGCCACCACCGGCAAGGCAAGCTTGCCGCCGAGCGCGACCGTGGCCGCAACCAGTGCATCATCCTCCGGACGACCCGCGCGCTGGATCTCGAGGTAGAACCGCTGCGGAAACAGCGCCGCCCATTCGCGCGCGGCCTTTTCCGCGCCGACATCGTTGCCCTGCGCCAGCGCGCTGCCGACCTCTCCGGCCGCGGCTCCGGAAAGGGCGATCAGCCCTTCGGTGCCCTCCGCAAACCATTCGCGCAGCAATTCGGCGCGGCCACGATGCTGGTTGGTCCGGTAACCGCGCGAAAGCCAGTCGGTGAGCTTCAGATAGCCACCACGATCGGCGGCGAGGAGGATCAGCCGGGTCGGCGCGTCGCGCTCCGCGGCGTGCGTGATCCAGAGGTCGCAGCCCGCGATCGGCTTCAGCCCTGCGGCACGCGCGGCCTTGTAGAATTTGATGAGACCGAACGCGTTGGAGAGGTCGGTGATCGCCAGCGCGGGCATATCGTCGCGCGTCGCCGCGGCGACGGCATCTTCGATCCTGACCGTGCCATCGACGATCGAGTATTCACTGTGCAGTCGGAGGTGGACGAACGAGGGTGCGGACATGAATGCGATGCGGCGGGATGCAGCGGTGGCCTGCTAGAATTCTACTCCGATCGCCTGCGCGACCGCAGTTGCGGTCGTTGGCGCTACGCGCACCATGCTTCGAAACCTGTTCCTCCTCCGACTCGGCGCGCTGATGCTCCTCGTGACGCTTGCCGCCTGTGCCACCGCGCCGGCGCCACCCGTGGCGAAGCCGCCGCAGCCGGCCCAGCCCGCGCCCTACGTCGAGCCGCCGCCGCCGCCCGTCAACCTGCAGGGATTTCCGCCAACCTACCGGCTGGGCTTTGGCGATGGATGCGCGACCAGTCGAGGTACGGCCAAAAAGGATGCCGTTCGCTTCGCCAACGATGGCAACTATCGGACCGGCTGGCAGGACGGCGTGGCCCAATGCCGGAACAAATGACTTGTCGTCGGTCCGGAGCGAGGAAATGAAGCCCTCGCGTTCGCAATACGTCCCGATTCGCGGGCTCGAATACCACGTGCGCACATGGGGCGACGCCTCGGCGCCCCCGCTGTATTTCTTGCACGGCTGGATGGATGTCTCGGGGTCGTTTCAGTTTCTGGTGGACGCCTTGCAGTCCGACTGGCAGATTTTCGCCCCGGATTGGCGAGGATTCGGGCTGTCGCAATCGCCGCCGGACGGCTACTGGTTCGCCGACTATGTTGGAGACTTCGACGCATTGACGCGAGCGCTGACGCCGGACGCGCCGGTTCGTGTCGCTGGGCATAGCCTCGGCGCCAACGTGGCGTTGCTGTATGCGGGCGCGCGACCGCAGCGCGTCGCGCGCGTGGCGGCGCTCGACGGATTCGGCATCCCGGCCGAAACCAGCGACCGCGCGCCCGACCGGCTTGGACGGTGGCTGGACGCGCTGGCCGCGCCGCCGGCGTTTTCCGTTTATCGCGACATGGCCGCGGTTGCGGACCGGCTGCAGAAGAACAACAAGCGCCTGCCGCGGTGGAAGGCGGAATATCTCGCCGGGCATTGGGCGGAACTGCTGCCGGACGGAACCGCGCGATTGCGCGCCGACCCGAAACACAAGCTGCCGTTTGCGGCCGCGTGGCCGATCGATGAAATGTTCGCGGTGTGGCAGCGCATTGTCGCGCCGGTGCTGTTCGTTGCCGGCGACGAATCACAGATCCCCGGGTGGCTGGCAGCAGGGGGCGATGGCAATGCCGAGGTCGCGCGACGGATGGCGCAGGTGCGCGGCGCGACGCTGGTGACGCTGGAGAAGGCGGGGCACATGGTGCACCACGACCAGCCTGAAGCCCTGGCGCGCGTGCTCGAACCGTTCATGCTCGACTGACCGGGCGATGCCCGGCCGTCTGGTGATCCAAACGCCGCGCGGCGCTTACACGGCGCTGGCCTTCCTCACGCTTATCTGGGGCAGCAATTGGCTGGTGATGAAATTCGCGCTCGAGTTCGCGCACCCGGTGATATTGAACGTCCAGCGTACCTGGCTCGCCATCTTCGTGCTTTTCGCGCTGCTGGTCTGGCAGCGACGCCCCCTTGCTCCGCCGTCCTGGCTGGCCATCGTGGTGACCGGATTTTTGCAGACCACGGTGAATTTCGGTTCGACGACCATGGCGCTCGAAGACGGGGGTGCCGGCCGCACCTCGGTGCTGGTCTTCACCATGCCGTTCTGGACCTTGCTCATCGCCTGGCCGGTGTTGCACGAGCGGATACGCGGCCGGCAATGGTATGCGGTGGTCCTCGCGCTGGTCGGTCTCGTGCTCCTGGTGGAACCGTGGCGCTGGGAGGGAGACCTGACGCCGAAATTCTGGGCGATCCTGTCCGGCTTCGGATGGGCGGCCGGAACAGTCGCGACCAAGTTCTTTCAGCGCTCGCGACAGCTCGATCCGCTCAATTTCATCGCCTGGCAGATGCTGATTGGTGTGCTGCCATTGACCTCGCTGATATTCGTGGTCGATTTTCCGTCGACGCAATGGAGTGCAACCTATCTGCTGATGCTGGTGCAGATTGGCGCGGTGTCCACGGCGTTCGGGTTCCTGCTGTGGGTTACCGTGCTTACCATCCTGCCGGCAGGCACCGCTTCGCTCAACATGTTCGCGATTCCCGTCATTGCCTTGGCGAGTTCGATGCTGATGCTCGGTGAACGACTGACCGCCAGCGAGTGGACGGGGATCGCCTGCATCGGCACGGGGCTCGCGATCATTGCGTTCGACGCGTGGCGCGCGAGTCGTCTTGGCGAGCCAACGCCGCCGATTCCGACGCCGCTGGATGGTGGTTGACCTGCAGGTCGGGTCCGTGGGGTCGCGCCCGCGCTGGCGCCCCCCGGGCGGTGGTCGCGGACGGATCTGGGTGCAGTCGGTAGAATAGCCGCTTACCCTTTGCCGACCCGCTGCGCCAGCCGTGTCGGCCGCTGTTCCTTCGGATTGCCATGCCCGACGCTGCCCCGCCAGACCTTTCCAAACTACGGATCAACCGCGAACTCGCACGTGCGGGTTCGCGTCGCCGCCGCAAGTGGTGGTGGTGGGGCGCGCTGGCCCTGGCGATTGCCGGCGGCACCGCGTGGTACATGGCGCAGCCGAAGGTGACGACGGTCCAGACGACGGCCGTGGTCACGACCTATCCATCGCAGCAGTTCGTGCTGCTGAATGCCACCGGATACGTCGTGGCGCAACGCAAGGCCGCGATTTCGTCCAAGGCCACCGGCCGTCTCGAGTGGCTCGGCGTGGCCGAGGGCTCCCGCGTCAAGGCCGGCGACGTCATCGCGCGCATCGACGCCCGCGACGTGGTGGCTCAGGCGGAAAGCGCCGACGCCAATGTTCTGGCGGCCCGCGCGGCCCTCGCGCAAACCCTCGCCGAGGAACGCGATGCGCTGGTCCAGTTGAAGCGCAGCCAGGATCTCGTCACCAAGGGCTTTGTATCCGCGGCGTCGGTGGATACGGCGAAAGCGCGTGCGGACAGGGCGGTCGCCGGCGTCGCGAACGCGAGGGCGGTGATCGCGGCCGCCGAAGCGGTCGCACGCAATTCGAGGGTCTCGGTCGACTACACGGTGATTCGCGCGCCGTTCGACGGCGTCATCCTGTCCAAGAGCGCCAACGTCGGCGACCTGGTGACGCCATTCTCCAATGCCACCGACTCGAAGGGCGCGGTCGTGTCCATGGCCGACATGAGCACGCTGGAGGTCGAGGCGGACGTCGCGGAATCGAGCCTCTCCAAGATCAAGGTGGGGCTGCCGGCGGAGATCATGCTCGACGCGCTTCCCGACACCCGCTTCCGCGGCCGTATCAGCCGGATGGTGCCGACGGTCGATCGCGCCAAGGCCACCGTGATGACCAAGGTGAAATTCGACGAGATCGATCCGCGCGTGCTGCCCGAAATGTCGGCGAAGGTGAGCTTCCTGTCGCGCGAGGTGACGGCGGAGCAGCAGAAGCCGCTGCTTGCGGTCAACGCCGACGCGCTGGTGCAGCGCGAAGGTCGCATGGTGGTGTTCGTCGTCCGCGACGGCAAGGCAGTCGCGGTGGCGGTGACGCCGGGCCAGAAAATCGGCGACCTGACGGCGATCACCGGCGACGTGACGAGTGGCGAGAAGGCCGTCGCCATGCCACCCGGGTCGCTGGCGACCGGCGCGCTGGTCAAGCTGGCGGCGAAGTAGTCCCTCCGGCCACGACGAACCGGTGTCCGAAACGGCTTCCCAGGGGACTGATGCGACGGCGCCCGCTGCCGACGTGCTGGTCGAGATCCGGGGTCTGTCGAAGTACTACACCCGCGGCGATCAGGTCATCCCGGTGCTGGTCGACATCAATCTCGACGTCGCCGTGGCCGATTACGTGGCGCTGATGGGGCCATCGGGTTCGGGCAAATCGACCCTGCTGAACCTCATTGCGGGCATCGACAAGCCATCCGACGGAGTAATCCACGTCGCTGGCGTCGATATCGCCGCGCTCGCCGAGGGCGACCTTGCCGCGTGGCGCGCCGCCCACGTCGGTTTCATCTTCCAGTTCTACAACCTGATGCCGGTTCTCACGGCATTCGAGAATGTGGAACTGCCGCTGCAACTCACCACGCTATCGCGGCGCGAACGCCGCGAGCGGGTCGAGACCACGCTGGCGCTGGTCGGTCTTTCCGACCGGATGGAGCATTATCCCAACGAACTCTCGGGTGGACAGCAGCAACGGGTGGCGATCGCCCGCGCGCTGATCACCGACCCGACGATTATCGTTGCCGACGAGCCCACGGGCGACCTCGACCGGACGACCGCCGAGGAGGTGCTGGGGCTGATGGAAAGGCTCAACGTGGAGCTCGGCAAGACGATCCTGATGGTCACGCACGATCCCAAGGCGGCGAGCCATGCCCGCCGCATCATTCATCTCGAAAAAGGCCTGCTGGTCGACTGACGACCCGCAACCGGTCCCGTGCTCGTTCCTTCCCTCGTCCTGCGCAATGCGATCCGGCACAAACTGCGGACGGGGCTGACCGTAGTCGGAATCATTGTCGCCATCACCGCTTTCGGTCTGCTGCGCACCATCGTGAGCGCCTGGTACGCGGGCGTCGACGCGTCGTCGTCGGCGCGGCTCATCAGCCGCAATGCGATCTCGCTGGTGTTTCCGCTGCCGATCAACTACCCGCCGAAGATGCGCCAGGTCGAGGGGGTTTCTGCGGTCACCTACGCGAACTGGTTCGGCGGCGTATACATCACGGAAGGCAATTTCTTTCCACAATTCGCCGTGGACGCACCGACCTACTTCGAGATCTTTCCGGAGTTCATCCTGAAAGCGGACGAGAAGAAGGCCTTCCTGGTTGACCGAAAGGGCGCGGTGGTGGGGCGCAAGCTTGCCGACAAGTTCGGCTGGAAAATCGGTGACCAGATTCCGATTCGCGGCACCATCTTTACGGGGATCTGGACGTTTACGCTGCGCGCGATCTACGACGGCGTCGATTCCAAGGTCGACGAAACGCAGTTCTTCTTCCATTGGCAATTCCTCAACGAGACGGTGAAGGCCCGCTTTGCGCGACGCGCCGACCAGGTGGGTTTCGCCATCGTGCAGATTCGCGATCCGAGTCAGGCTGCCGAGGTTTCGCAGCGGATCGACGAGACGTTTCACAACTCGCTTGCCGAGACGCGGACCGAGACCGAGAAGGCGTTCCAGCTCGGCTTCGTGGCGATGACCAAGGCGATTCTCCTGGCGATCGAGGCGGTGTCGTTCGTGGTGATCGTCATCATCATGGCGGTCATGGCGAATACGATGGCGATGACCGCGCGCGAGCGCTACGGGGAATATGCCACGCTCAAGGCGCTGGGTTTTTCCAACGGGTTTGTGGCGCTGCTCGTTTTCCTCGAATCGCTTGGCATTGCGCTGGTCGGCGGGGCGCTCGGGATCCTGCTGACCTTTCCGCTCGCCGAGGCCTTCGGTGCGCAGATGGGCACGCTGTTCCCGGTGTTCTCCGTGTCGCGCGAAACCGTGCTGATGCAGGCGGCGGCGGCGGTGCTGGTGGGCGTTGTCGCCGCCGGCGTGCCCGCGTGGCGCGCGGCGCGCGTGCGCATCGTCGACGGGCTGCGCGCGGTAGCCTGAACCCATGGTCGCGATTCCCTTCTCGTACATCGCCCGCAATCTGCTCGCGCGCAAGCTGACCACCGTGCTCACCGCCGGCGGCATGGCGCTCGTCGTCTACGTATTCGCGACGGTGCTGATGCTGGCGGCGGGCCTGCGGGAAACGCTGGTCGCGACCGGGCAGCCGGACAACGTGATCGCCATCCGCAAAGGCGCGCAGACCGAGGTGCAAAGCGGGATACTCCGAAGCAGCGCGTCCATCGTCGAAAGCCTTCCGGACATCGCCACCGGGGAGGACGGCAGGAAGCTGATCTCGATGGAGCCGGTGGTGCTCATCAATCTGCCCAAGCGCGGGACCGACAAGCCTTCGAACGTCGTGATTCGCGGGGTGAGCGACGCCGGACTGGTGCTGCGCCCGCAGGTGAAGATCGTCGAAGGCCGCATGTTTCGTCCAGGCACCTCGGAGATCGTCGCCGGTCGCGCGATCGCGAGCGGATTCCGTGGTGCGGGCATCGGGGAGACGCTGCGCTTCGCGCAACGCGACTGGACAGTGGTCGGTGTGTTCGACGCCGGCCGCACCGGCTTCAACTCGGAAATCTGGGGCGACTCGGAACAATTGCTGCAGGCGTTTCGCCGGGTCGGATTCTCGGCGCTTATCTTCCGCCTGGCCGACGCCGGCCGCTATGACGCAGTCAAGGCGGAGATCGAAGGCGACCAGCGATTGACGCTGGAGGTCAAGCGCGAATCGCAGTTCTACGCCGACCAGTCCGAGGGACTCGCCAAGTTCATTTCCTACCTGGGCACCACGATTTCGGTGATTTTCTCGATCGGAGCGATCATCGGAGCGATGATCACCATGTATGCGAGCGTCGCCTCGCGCACCGGAGAGATCGGCACGCTGCGCGCGCTGGGCTTCTCGCGCGCGTCGATTCTCTACGCGTTCCTCGGCGAGTCGCTGTTGCTCGGACTGGTTGGCGGAGTGCTCGGACTCGCAGGCGCGTCGGCGATGCAGGCGTTTCCGATCTCGACGACCAATTTCCAGACCTTCGCCGAGATCGCGTTCACGTTCACGCTGACGCCGTCGATCGTCGCGATGTCGCTCGGTTTTTCGGTCTTCATGGGCTTCATCGGAGGCTTCCTGCCCGCGGCGCGCGCCGCGAGAATGAAGATCGTCGACGCGCTGCGCGCCGCGTAGCGACATGGCGGCGACCCCCCTGCGCGCGCTGCGCAACCAGGCGCTGGCGCGCTCGCTGGCGCCGGCGGGCTCGCTCCTGGACGCCGTCGTTCGCCTGGGATTCGTCCAGCTCGATCCCATCCGCGCCCCGGCGCGCGCGGCCGACCTCATCCTGCGTCACCGCCTTGCTGATTACCGTGCCGGCGACCTCGGTCGCGCCTATCCCGCCCTGCCGCTCGCCGAGGACTACGTGCACGTCTACGGGGTGTTGCCGCGTTCCGCGCAGCAATTGCTGCACCCCCGCCGGATATCGTCGCGCTGGCAGGTGGAACGCGAGCATCCGCGGCTTTCGGCCAGGATCCTCGACCATGTGGCGCAACATGGCGAAACGCACCCGCGCGACCTCGTGCCGCTGCTCGGGCGCGCGCGTACCGCGAGCGGCTGGGGTGGCGAGTCGGCGGCAACCACGCGTACGCTGGAGGCGCTGCATCGACGGGGCCGTCTGCGCGTGGCGCGTCGGGTCGACGGCATCAAGGTCTACGATGTGGCTATGCCCGCGCTGTCGCCCCTGGCGCCGGATGTTCGCGCGCGCGGCATCGTGGCGATGCTGTTCGAGCTATACGCGCCGATGCCTGAGGCCTCGCTGCGGCAACTCGCGCGCATGGTCACCGAATCCTCGCTATCGCCGGCGCGCCGCGCCAGGGCCCTGGCGGCGCACTGCGCCGACCCGAGCGTCGAGCGGGTGCTGGTCGACGGCATTTGCTGGCTGGTTCCCGCGCGTGGTCCGGAATTGGCCGATGTCGACGACCGCGCGCGCCTGCTGGCGCCCTTCGACCCGGTCGTCTGGGACCGTGGACGCTTTGCCGCGTTCTGGGGCTGGGAGTATCGGCTGGAGGCGTACACGCCGCCGGGTCGACGCCGGTTCGGTTACTACGCGCTGCCGCTGCTGTGGCGCGACGATGTCGTCGGCTGGGTCAACGCAGCGATTCGCGGGGACGTGCTCGTTGCGGAAGCCGGTTTCGCCAAGGCGGCGCCCGCATCGAAGACTTTTTCGCGGGAACTCGACGCCGAACTCGAGCGTCTGCGCCGGTGTGTGGGCGCCGCGCGGTTCGAGCGCATCGTGCCGGCGCATGGCCGGGCAGGGACCCCGCGTCCTGCCTGAGGATCGCCCCGAGTCGTTGCTTCACCGGAACACCGCTGCGGGCCTCGGTGAACCGTGTCCTTCAGTCTTTCAAGGCGTTTTCAGGCGATTCGCGACAGGCTTTTGCGATCAGTCGACCCCGTCCTGCCGAATCACGTCCACGTTGCCGATGAGGCGGGTAGTACCGAGCGCCGCGGCGCCGAGCACGATCAGCAAATTCGGGTGGTCGAAGCCTTCAGGGTGGGGAATGCGCAGGCCCAGGCCGTGGCGGACGGCAATGTAATCGACCTTCCAGCCCCGTGCCGCCAGTTCCGCGCGTCCGGCCGCCTCGAGATTTGCATGGTCCTTTTGCCCGGCGACGATCGCGTCGGCAATGCCGCGCAGCACGCGATGCAGATTTGGTGCCTCGGCGCGCTGGGCGGGCGACAGGTAACCGTTGCGCGAGGACAGCGCGAGGCCGTCCGGGGCGCGCACGGTTTCGGCGGGCACGATGGTGATCGGCAGGTTGAACTGCTGAACCATTCCGCGCACCAGCTTCAGCTGTTGCCGGTCTTTCTTGCCGAAGACGGCGACATCGGGCTGCACCAGATTGAACAGCTTGAGCACGACCGTGCACACGCCGTCGAAAAAGCCCGGGCGAAACGCGCCATCGAGTTCGGTGGCCAGCGGCGGCGGCAGTACGCGATACACCTGCGGCGTCGGGTACATCTCCTGCTCCAGCGGAGCGAACAGCACGTCAACCCCTTCGCGCGCGAGCCCTTCGCGATCGGCCTCGAAGGTGCGAGGGTAGGTGTCGAAATCCTCGTTCGGGCCGAACTGCAGGCGGTTGACGAAAATGCTGGTCACCACCGCGTCGCCGTGCGCGCGCGCAATGCGGCAAAGCGAGAGGTGGCCCTCGTGCAGGTTGCCCATGGTTGGCACGAAGGCGATTCGCCGGGCGGGTTCCAGGCGTTTCGCCAGCTCAGCGGCGGTGCGGATGACTTCCACGTCAACTCTGGCCCAGGTTGAAGAATTCGCGTCGCGCGCGCATGCCTTCGATTCGCTCGAGCAGAAGTTCGAGGTGTGCGCGATTGTCGACGAAGTCGAGTCGCTCGCTGTTGATGATGAGCAGCGGAGCCTCGTCGTACTGGTAGAAGAAGCGCGCATAGGCGTCGGCGAGGCGCGCGAGATATTCGTCGGCGATCGACTGCTCGAACGCGATTCCGCGCGCGCGGACCCGTTCCACCAGCGTTTCGACCGGGGCCTGCAGGTAGATCACCAGATCGGGTGTCGCGGTCTGTGGCTTCAGGTGCTGGTAGACCTTCTCGTAGAGCGTGTACTCGTCTTCCGAGAGGTTGAGGCGCGCGAACAGCGGATCCTTGTCGAGCAGGAAGTCGGAAACCGTCGGTCGTCGAAAGAGATCGAGCTGCGACAGATGCCGCAGCTGGTCGGCGCGCTGGAACAGGAAGGTCAGCTGCGTAGGCAGGGCGAAGCGTGCCATGTCGTCGTAGAACCGCGACAGGAAGGGATTGTCCTCCGGCTGTTCGAGCAGTAGATCCGCATTGACGTGGTCGGCGATCTCGCGTGCGAGACTGGTCTTGCCCGCCCCGATCGGACCCTCGACGACGATGTAGCGGCAACGCTCCAGTTCCATGGATGCAGGGTGGGTCGAAGTCTAGCGATTCAGGTGGCTGCGCGTCGGGGTCACCCGTTGATCGCGCACGTTCCGCCACAGGCGCCGGGCGAGTCCGTGGCCCGGAATCGCTGTTGCGGGCGCGACCTCCAGCAACGGACACAACACAAACGCTCGCTCGTGCATCCTGGGGTGCGGAACCGTGAGCTGCGCGAGTCGCAGATGACGGCGACCGTATATTAGCAAATCGAGGTCGAGTGTCCGCGGGGCATTGCGCGTCGCGTCGGGTGTGCGCACCCGTCGCTGTCGACGTTCGATCGCCTGCAGCCGGCGCAGCAGCGCGCGCGGAGCGAGCGAGGTGGAGATCGCGGCGACTGCATTGACGAAATCCGGCTGCGGGTCGATGCAGGCGATCGGCGCGGTAAGGTAGTTCCCGGACAGCCCGACCAGCCGCGTGGCCGGCAGGCGCGCGAGCGCCGCCGCGGCGCGCGCGATCTGGCGGCGGGGGTGCCCGATATTGCTGCCCATTCCGATCAATGCCAGCGTTGGCCGCACGATGACTGCGCGTGATTCAGCCGGCGTCGCCGGCCGTGTCGTCATGCCCGGCCGCGCCTTCCCGCTGCTTGCGGCCGCGCCCCCGCGAGCGCCGGCTCTTCTTCGGCGCTTCGTCGGGCCGGAGCATCGCCGCGCGATCAGCGTCACCGGCGTCCTGGAAACGCGTCCACCAGTCCACCAGCACGGGGTCGACTTCGCCCGAGGCGCCACGCAATTCCAGAAAATCGTAGGCGGCGCGAAAGCGTGGATGTTCGATCAGGCGAAACGGCCGCGCGCCCGCCCGCTGCTCGAAACGCGGCTGCAGCGACCAGACTTCCTTGATCGTGGCCTCGAACCGACGCGGGATCGCAATGCGCTCGGCCTGCGTTTCCAGGACACGGTCCATGGCAGCGAACAGTGTGGGCAGCGGCTTGCCGCCGCCGGCGCGGGCGGCGTTCCATTGCTGCAGCACCTCGTGCCAGAGCAGCGCGGCGAAGAGGAAGGCCGGCGACACACTGCGGCCGTCGCGCACGCGAGCGTCGGTGTTGGCGAGCGCGGCGTCGATGAAGCGGGTGCCGAGCGGTTGCTCGAGAATCACGTCGAGCAGGGGCAGTAGTCCGTGCGAAAGTCCATGCGCGCGCAGACTTTTCAGTGTTTCGGCAGCGTGGCCCGACAGCAGGAGTTTCTGCATCTCGTCGAACAGGCGCGCCGGCGGCACGTTCTGGATGAGACTGGCCAGTTTTGGAATCGGCGCGGCCGTTTTGGGGTCGATCGCGAGGCCGGCCTTGGTCGCGAGGCGCACCGCACGCAGCATCCGCACCGGATCCTCGCGAAAGCGCGTGACCGGAGGGCCGATGAGCCGCATCCGCCGGGCGCGAATGTCGGCCACCCCGCCGACGTAGTCCCAGACCTCCTCGGTCGTCGGGTCGAAATACAGTGCGTTGATCGTGAAATCGCGCCGTGCGGCATCCTCGGCCTGCGTGCCATACACGTTGTCCGTCAACAGACGGCCGTGCTCGTCGGTTGCTTCGGTGGCGTTCTGTGGCGCGCGGAAGGTCGAAACTTCGAGGACCTCGGGGCCGACGTGAACATGGACCAGCCGGAAGCGGCGGCCGATGATGAAGGCGCGACGGAACAACGGCTTGACCTGCTCGGGCGTCGCATCGGTGGCGATGTCGAAATCCTTCGGCGTCATCCCCAGCAGCAAATCGCGTACCGCGCCGCCGACGACAAAGGCGCGATAACCACGCTCCTGCAGCTTCTCGATCACGGTCCGCGCACCGCGCGACACCTGCGCGGCGCGCACCGGGTGGTCGCCGGAGGGGTAGACCTTGGGTTCGCGTGCGGTCCGGCCGGGGATCAGGCGAGCGAGCAGGCGGCGGATCATCGCGAAAAAGCGGGTCGTTTACGGGGCGTCGGACGGGGGGCCTGGCGGGCAGGCCAAAAATACTCCGGGGCAGGCTGCGCTTGCACCGGCGAGCGGGCCGCGATCATAGCACGGCGCCGGCGTGCCACGTTCCCGGGGGCAGGCCGGCAAGGGACCAGGGGCCGATGGAGTGGCGCACCAGACGCAACGTTGGCAGACCCACGGCGGCGGTCATGCGACGCACCTGGCGATTGCGGCCCTCGCGCAGCGTCAGTTGCAGCCAGGCGGTCGGAATGTGCCGGCGGTGTCTGATCGGTGGATCGCGCGGCCATAGCCGCGGCGGCTCGTCGATCGCCTGCGCCTCGGCCGGGCGCGTCGGTCCGTCGCGCAACACGACGCCGGCCGCGAGGTCCGCCAGCTGCTGCGCGGTAGGCACGCCCTCCACCTGCACCCAGTAGGACTTCGCCAGTTTGTGGTCGGGATCGGTGATGCGCGCCTGCAGCGCCCCGTCGGCAGTCAGAATGACCAGGCCTTCGCTGTCCAGGTCCAGGCGCCCCGCCGGATACGCGCCAGGCAGGTCGATATACGCGGCGAGCGTCGGTCGCGTGCCGTCTCCACTGAACTGACACAGCACGCCGTAGGGCTTGTTGAACAGGATGACGCCCCGGGTTTCCGCCGCACCCGGGCCGATTGCCTTGGCAGGCCGCGCGTGGCGAGATCTTGTGTTTTGACGGATAATTGTCATCGTTTGTCCGGCTTCCCCCACCCCTTTTTCGTAGCGCACGGCCAAGTCGCGCGATTCCCAACAGGAGCAACCATGTCGAGCTACAAGCACGTCGTTGTCCCGTCCGACGGGCACAAGATCACCGTCAATCCCGATTTCAGCCTCAATGTCCCCGACAACCCCATCATTCCCTATATCGAGGGTGATGGCACGGGTCTCGACATTACTCCGGTGATGCTCAAGGTCGTCGATGCCGCGGTGGCCAAGGCCTACGGTGGCAAGCGGAAGATCCATTGGATGGAAATCTATGCCGGGGAGAAGTCGACCAAGGTCTATGGAGCGGATGTATGGATGCCCGAGGAAACCCTCCAGATCGTCAAGGAATACGCGGTGTCGATCAAGGGCCCGCTCACCACGCCGGTCGGCGGCGGCATCCGATCACTCAACGTCGCGCTGCGCCAGGAGCTCGATCTTTATGTCTGCCTGCGGCCCGTCCGCTACTTCAAGGGCGTCCCTTCGCCGGTCAAGGAGCCGGAGAAGATCGACATGGTCATTTTCCGCGAAAATTCCGAGGATATCTACGCTGGCGTCGAGTGGCAGGCGGAGTCGCCGGAGGCCAGGAAGTTGATCGATTTCCTGATCAAGGAAATGGGCGTGAGGAAGATCCGCTTTCCGGACACTTCGGGGATCGGCATCAAACCGGTATCGCGCGAGGGCACGGAGCGGCTGATGCGCAGGGCCGTCCAGTACGCGATCGACAACGATCGCAAGTCGGTATCGATCGTGCACAAGGGCAATATCATGAAGTTCACGGAAGGCGGCTTCCGCGACTGGGGCTATGCGCTGGCGCAGAAGGAGTTCGGCGCCGTGCCGATGAACGGTGGCCCGTGGTGCTCGTTCAAGAATCCCGGGACCGGTCGCGAAATCGTCGTGAAGGATGTGATTGCCGACGCGTTCCTCCAGCAGATTCTGCTGCGCCCTGCCGAGTACGACGTGATCGCCACGCTCAACCTGAACGGCGATTACATCAGCGACGCACTGGCGGCGCAGGTTGGCGGCATCGGAATTGCGCCGGGTGCCAACCTGTCCGACACCGTGGCGATGTTCGAGGCGACACACGGCACGGCGCCCAAGTACGCCGGCAAGGACTATCTCAACCCGGGCTCGGAAATTCTCTCCGCGCAGATGATGCTCGTGCATATGGGCTGGAAGGAGGCCGCGGCGTTGATCGAGACCAGCCTGGAGCGCGCGATCTCGGACAAGGTCGTCACCTACGACTTTGCGCGCCTGATGGATGGCGCAACTCAGGTGTCCTGCTCGGGGTTCGGTCAGGCCATGATCGAACGAATGTAATGACACCGGCGCGGCCTGGCCGTGCCGCAAGGGCCCACCGGTGGCGGGCCTTTCGTTCTTTTTGGCGCTGCGCACCGTTCGTCGGCAGCCATGGCAATTCGCGCGCCGGCGGGCCCGGTATTTGCCTCGGAACCTTCGCCGTCGGGGAATGGTCGGAACCACTCCCGGCCGCAGGAACACCGTATCCGTCATATGCGCGCAATCGTCCCGGACCGTCAAGCGCTGGCCCGACAACTACCGCTGTCCACTTGATATATTTGTTGCAATCATCAAACATGGACCCCAAGTTGGATTGGAGAGCTGCAGGCGGGAATGGCTAATCAGGAACGAATCAGCAATGTCCTCGAGGCCGAGAAGGTCAAGATGGCGGCGCCGCCACTGTACAAGGTGATGTTGCTGAATGACGACTACACGCCGATGGACTTCGTGGTCGTCGTCCTGCAAACTGTGTTTACCATGACCCGCGAAAAGGCAACTCAGGTGATGCTTCAGATTCATCGCGAAGGCATGGGCGTGTGCGGCACCTTTACGCGCGAGGTCGCCGCCGCCAAGGTCGAACAGGTGGTCAAGATCGCGCGCGAGCACCAGCACCCGTTGCAGTGCACGATGGAGGAGACGTAGGCGTTGATGGTGCAGGACCGGAACGGTTCCGGTCCGAGGAGCGCCCTGGAAGAAGGAAGATCGATGATTGCGCAGGAACTTGAGGTCTCGCTCCACATGGCCTTCGTCGAGGCCAGGCAGAAGCAGCACGAGTTCATCACCGTCGAGCACCTACTGCTCGCGATGCTGGACAATCCGTCGGCTACCGAAGTCCTGAAGGCCTGCGGCGTCGATCTGGACGAGTTGCGCGGTGTGCTCGCCGATTTCATCCAGGAGCACACGCCGCGGCTCGCCCCGCATTCGGATGCGGATACCCAGCCAACGCAGGGATTCCAGCGCGTGATCCAGCGCGCCATCCTGCACGTCCAGTCGTCCGGCAAGAAAGAAGTCACCGGCGCCAATGTGCTGGTGGCGATTTTCGGCGAAAAGGAATCGCACGCCGTTTACTTCCTGAATCAGCGTGGAGTCACGCGGCTCGATGTCGTCAACTACATCGCGCATGGCATCACCAAGACGCCGCAGCCCAGGCAGGACAAGCAGGATGCAAAGGGCGACGACGAGAACGGTGCCGAAACGCAGGGCGCACTCGAAGCGTATACGCTTGACCTCAATGCGCTGGCCAAGGCGGGCAAGATCGACCCGCTGATCGGTCGCGAGCATGAGCTGGAGCGGGTGATCCAGGTGCTCTGCCGCCGGCGCAAGAACAATCCGCTGCTCGTCGGCGAGGCCGGCGTGGGCAAGACCGCGATCGCCGAAGGGCTCGCGTGGCGCATCAACGACGGTGTCGTGCCCGAACCGCTCAAGGACTATCGGGTGCATTCGCTGGACATGGGAGCGCTGCTCGCCGGGACCAAGTACCGCGGTGACTTCGAACAGCGCCTGAAGGCGGTGTTGAAGCAGCTGGCCGACAACCCCAAATCGATACTCTTCATCGACGAGATCCACACGATCATCGGCGCCGGCGCGGCTTCGGGCGGCACGCTTGACGCGTCGAACCTGCTCAAGCCGGCGCTGTCCACGGGCGCGCTGAAATGCATTGGCGCCACGACTTACAACGAATTCCGCCAGATCTTCGAGAAGGATCACGCGCTGTCACGGCGGTTCCAGAAGGTGGACGTGCCCGAGCCGTCAATCGCCGAAACTGTCGAGATCCTCAAGGGCCTCAAGTCGCGCTTCGAGCAGCATCACGGCGTCAAATATGCCCCGGCTGCGCTGACCAGCGCCGCGGAACTGTCCGCCCGCTTCATCAACGACCGGCATCTGCCCGACAAGGCGATCGATGTGATCGACGAGGCCGGAGCGGCGCAGAAAATCCTGCCCAAGTCACGGCAGAAGAAGGTGATCGGCAAGAACGAGGTTGAGGAGATCGTGGCGAAGATCGCCCGAATTCCCGCGAAAAATGTCTCGTCCGACGATCGCAACGCGCTGCGCACGCTCGACCGGGACCTGAAAAATGTCGTGTTTGGCCAGAACAAGGCCATCGACGCGATGGTCGCGGCGATCCGCATGGCCCGCTCGGGCCTGGGCAATCCGACCAAGCCCGTGGGCAACTTCCTGTTCAGCGGGCCCACCGGCGTCGGCAAGACCGAGGTCGCGCGGCAGCTCGCCTTTTGCCTGGGCATCGAGCTCATTCGCTTCGATATGTCCGAATATATGGAGCGGCATGCGGTGTCGCGGCTGATCGGGGCGCCGCCGGGCTATGTCGGCTTCGACCAGGGCGGACAGCTTACCGAGCGGGTGACCAAGCATCCGTACAGCGTGGTGCTGATGGACGAGATCGAGAAGGCGCACCCGGACATCTTCAACATCCTGTTGCAGGTGATGGACCACGGCACGCTGACCGACAACAACGGCCGCAAGGCGGACTTTCGCAACGTGATCATCATCATGACGACCAATGCCGGGGCGGGCGAACTCGCCAAGACATCGATGGGGTTCGCGCACTCCAAGCAGGCTGGCGACGAGATGGCCGAGATCAAGCGCCTTTTCACGCCCGAGTTCCGCAACCGGCTCGACGCGACGATTTCCTTCGCGTCCCTCGACCACGAGGTCATCCTGCGCGTGGTCGACAAGTTCCTGCTCGAACTCGAAAACCAGCTCCACGAGAAGAAAGTCGACGCGACGTTCACGCCGAAGCTGAAGGAATTTCTCGCCAAGAAGGGCTTCGATCCGCAGATGGGCGCGCGGCCGATGGCGCGGCTCATTCAGGACACGATTCGCAAGGCGCTCGCCGACGAGTTGCTGTTCGGTCGCCTGACCGGCGGCGGCAAGGTGACCATCGACCTCATCGACGGTGACAAGGTCGAACTCGACTTCGAGGAAGAGCCCAAGGAGGCCGAGCCGGTGGCGTGACCGCGCAGGTTGCGGTCGTAGCGGTAGCTATTGACGCCATTGATGCTCGCGACGCTCGCGACGGTCGTTGCCTGAAATGGCTGCCTGAAAGGCGAAGGCCCGGCACCCCCTGCCGGGCCTCGACGAAGACCGCAACCCTGTTTTCGCTGCTAGAACATCGGCTGCTTCGCGCTGCGCTCCGCCAACGGGGCTTCCTTTCCGGCGGCGGTCGACGCGTCGGCGAGGTCGATCCAGCCGCCGCCCATCGCCTTGTAGACGTTGACCACCTGGGTGTAACCCTCGGCCTCGGAGCGCACCGCCGCCAGCTCCGCGGCGAACAATTCGTTTTCTGCGTAGAGCACTTCGAGGAAGCTGGCGTAGCCATTGTCGAAGCGAACGCGCGACAGGCGCGCGTACTCGCGCAGCGACGTGACGCGTTCGGCCTGCGCGGCGGCCTCCTGCCGCTTCTTGACCGAGCCGGTCAATGCATCGCTGGTCTCGCGCAGCGCATTCAGCACCGTCTGCTGGTAGAGGGCCAGCGCCTCCCGCGAATTCGCCTCGGCGCCGGCGACCTGACCGGCGATCGCGCCGGCATTGAAGATTGGCCCAGCGACGCCAGCGGCGACCGACCACGCCAGCGCCGGTCCGGACAGGAAATCGCTGAACGCCCCGCTGACCGAACCCAGTGAGCCGGTCAGCGCGAACTGCGGGTAATACAGCGCCTTGGCCGCGCCGATGTTGGCGTTGGTGGCGACGAGATTCTGTTCTGCCTGGAGAATGTCCGGCCGGCGTTCGAGCAGCGACGCGGGCAGGTCAGCCGGAATGCCGGGCACCGTCAGGGTTGCAATGGTGCGTCCGCGTGGAATTGGAAACGGGTTGCGGCCCAGCAGCAGCGCGATCAGGTTTTCCTGCGCGGCGATTTGCTGCTCCAGCGCCGGGATCGCCGCCAGCGCCTGCTGGTACTGCGACTGGACCTGCGCCAATTCGAGCTTGGATACGACTCCGCCCTTGTAGCGCAGCTCGAAAATTCGCGCGGTGTTCGCGTAGTTCTTCGCGGTCTGCTGCGAGATCTCCAGCTGACGGTCGAGCGCGCGCAGGTTGATGTAGCTGCTGGCTACGCTGGTGACCAAAGACAGCACCACGCCGCGGCGGCCCTGCTCGGACGCATAGACCTCGGCCTGCGCCGACTCGGTCTGGCGGCGCACGCGGCCGAAGAGGTCGATTTGCCAGGAGGCGCCCAGCGCGCCCTGATAGAGCGTGTAATAGGGGTCACCTCCCGGCGCCAACGGCGGCACGCCGACTTCGCTGCCACGGCTGCGGCCGGCGTTGCCGTCGTAGCCGACCTGCGGGTAGAACTGCGAGCGCGTCGTGTTCAACCGGGCCAGGAAGGCATCGACGCGCGCGGCGGCAATGACCAGGTCGCGATTCTCGCGCAGCGCGGCATCGATCAGCTCGACCAGTACCGGATCGTTGAATGCCGCCCACCAGCGCGTGTTCGCGACGCCCGCTGCCTGCCGATATTCGATGTTCCATGACGCCGGCAGGTCGACCTTCGGCTTGACGAAATCCGGACCGACAGTACACCCGGCGACGACCGCAGCGATCGCGACCGATACCGCGAGGCGGGCGAAGCGCCGTGCGTTCGCATGTGCCCCCCGAACGGCACTCATTTCGCCTCCTCCGGCGCAGCCGCGACGGGCGGCACGCCGGGCGCCGCGTCCTTGCCCTTGCGTGCGGCCTTGCCGGAAAGCGTTTCGAGCATCCAGAAGAAGAACGGGGCGAAGATGATGCCGAGGATCGTCGATGCGGCGATGCCGCCGATGACGCCGGTGCCGATGGCACGCAGGCTGTTCGCCCCCGGGCCGGTGGCCAGCGCCAGCGGCACGCAGCCCAGGCCGAAGGCCAGCGAGGTCATCACGATGGCGCGCAGACGCAGCCCCGAGGCCTCGAGCGCGGCCTG
>JAQBEY010000048.1:0-5588 GCA_032123655.1 Betaproteobacteria bacterium | reverse complement strand
CCGGCGCAACGTGCCGCCCACCCTGATCCCCAACGCCGCAATGCGCGGCACAGGGGGCAGGCATGGGGGTCGAGCGCGGAGCCGGGGAGAGCGCAGCTGCGCGGTATCGGCCGCGTCGACCGCCGTCCGCGTGCGACGCCGCGCGGGCGCGCGCCTGCGGCGCGCCGGCAGGCGACGCGAGCGCGCTGACGCTGGCAAAACACCTGCACCCGGGGTTACCTTGGCCCCGCGGCACCCCCGGACCCCCCCAGCTTCCCGTCGGCACGGGCGAGTAACGAAGCGCTACGCTGCTTCCGGCGGGGCGTCAGCGCGTTGGATTTACTATCCGTTGTCCTATGGGCCCGACTTCGATGACTTTCGCGCGGGCAGCGCTTCCTACGTCGACAGGATCCTCAAGGGCGCGAAACCCGGCGACCTGCCGATTCAACGGCCGACGAAGTTCGAGCTGTGATCAATCTCAAGACCGCCAGGGCTCTCGGCCTGACAATCCCGCAGCCACTGCTGTTGCGCGCGGACAAGGTGCTTCAGTAGCCGAACGTGGCGAAGCAACAAGGCCGTGCATGATCATGGTTTCTCCGCACGCTCTGAAATCAGACCGGGTTCCCGGTCTGCTATCCAGCCGCCTGGACCTCATCCGTCCAGACGCGAAAACTCGCCAGCGTGCTGGGACCGAAGGAGTTGCTGAGCGCGACGTCTGACGCGTCACGCCCGCGCGCGATCAGCACGCGGCCGATGCGCGGTATGTTGTTGCGCGCGTCGAAGGTGTGCCAATGGCCGTCGAGGAAGACCTCGAACCACGCCGCAAAGTCCATGGGCCCGTACGGCGGCGGCATCCCGATTTCACCCAGGTACCCGGTGCAGTAGCGGGCCGGGATGTTCATGCAGCGGCAGAATGCGACAGCGAGGTGCGTGTAGTCTCGGCACACGCCGGTGCGGTCGTAGTGTGCCTCGAGTGCCGAGCGCGTCATCCGCGCGTGCTCGTAGCCGAACGTGATGTGGCGGTGCACGTAGTCGCAGATCGCCTGCACGCGGTCCCATCCCGTCGGCGCGTTGCCGAACAGTCCCCACGCGATGTCCGACAGCTTGTCGGTTTCGCAATAGCGACTGCCGAGCAGGAACAGCAGCGCCTCTTCCGGCAGGTCTGGTACCGCCATCTGCCTCGCGCTGCGCTCGATTACGTCGGGCAGGCCGCTGTCCCTGATGAGCGCGTTGGCCGTGACCTTCGTCCGTCCCGCGGGTGCGACGATCCGTGTGCACCAGTTGCCAAAGCTGTCGCGGTATGCCGCAATCGGGACCGGCGGGTCGAAGACGAGATCGTCGTGGCCCACGAGATCGGACACACGCGTGAAGTGCACGTTGAGCGTCAGGATCATCGGGGTCGGCTGCGGGCAGTCGTATACCATCTCAAAGCCGACTTGAATCTGCATCGGGGGTCTCCGGTTGGTGCCGCGCGCATGTGCACGCGGGCTGGGTTGGCAGGGGGTCATTCGTTGCGACGAATGACGGTCGTCGCGCCCGGCTCAGGAGGCGGCGGCGGACCGAAGCGTCTCGGTCAGCGCGCGACGCAACGCAGGAAAACGCGGATCGCCGGCGGCAACAATCCGCTGGTTGATCTCGAGCTCGATCCCGATATAGTCGCCGGCGCCGAAGCGAGTGCGCAGATGCGCCGTCAATCCGTCGTCCTTCCCGGCGTACGGGTAGTTCCGCCGCACGCGAAGCGCCGGATCGCGCTTGGCGAGCCCGGCTTTCCAGCGGGCGCACAGCGTGGATTCGGCGGCGCGGCGCGGGTCGTAGAGCAACCCGACGTCAGCCGTACGTGCGGTACCGTCGAAGATCGGAGTGAAGCTGTGCGACGCGATGTGGATCACGCGCATGCCATGCCCGACCGACGCGCGAACGAGCCGCTCAACCTCGGCGCGATGCGGCTGGTAGTGCTCGGCCATGATCTTCGCACGCAGCGGCGCGGGCGCTGCGCGCGTCGCGGTCGAGAACAGGTGCCGATGGCCGAGTGACCGGTTGAGGTCGACCAAAAGGCGGCTGACGGTCGCGGCCACGAGTGCTGCGCCGAGCACCTCCGCCAACGCTCTGGCCATTGCAAGCGCGCCGGGATCGAAGCCGCGGTGGGAGTCGAGGAGGGGTCCCTGCCCCGCAAAGAGCGGCCGGTACGGCGCCGGGATCCGGTTGCCGCCGTGCTCACAGGTCACGAGGAATGCGGTGCGCACGCCGGCCGTTCACCAGCGCAGGTCGGGCAGTTGACGGAAGACCTGGCGCGTTCCTTCGCCCCACTCGGCGCTCAGTTCCATGAAGTAGGGATCGCCGTGGTCGAAGCGGCGCCGGCGCCGCACTTCGAGGCTGTCGGATTCGTAGCAGAGCAGGTCAATCGGCATGCCGACCGACAGGTTGCTGCGCATCGTCGAGTCGAACGAAACGAGTACGCACTTCGCCGCGTCCGAGAGCGGCGTCGACCGCGTGATGACGCGGTCGATGATCGGCTTGCCATACTTCGTTTCGCCGGTCTGGAAGAACGGCGTGTCGATCCCGGCCTCGATGAAGTTGCCTTCGGCATAGATGCGGAACAGGCGCATCGGCTCCCCGGAGAGCTGGCCGCCGACGATGAACGACGCGTTGAAGCCGGCCTCGTTGTCCGCGAGGTATTGTCCATCCCGCTGCTCGATGTCGCGCATCGCGTCGGCCACCAGCATCGCGACCTCGAACATCGTCGCGGCGGTCCACAGGCTGGCGATGTCGTCACCGGCGCTGCAACGCTGGTTGAGCACGCCGATCACCGCCTGGGTTCCCGCGAGGCTGCCGGAACTCAGCAGCACGATCACGCGGTCGCCGGGGCGCTCGAACACGGTCATCTTGCAGAACTTGCCGATGTTGTCCATGCCCGCGTTCGTGCGGGAGTCCGATGCGAAGATGAGGCCGCCATCGAGCCTCACGCCGATACAGTAGGTCATGCGTTGTCCGTTCCGGTAGGGCGCCCACGCGTCGGGCAGGCTTCGGTGCCCAACGCGAGGTCATGGCTTCGACCAAGCGTTGGGCCAGCGGACATGTTACTTCAGGCGCGCAATACGGCGGCGGCTTCTCCGTGGACGGCTCGGTGCGCATCGAGGCCGAGGACCGTGCCGGACGTGAGCGGTTGCTGCGCTATTGCGCCCGGCCACCGTTCGCCCTGGACCGGCTGCGCGAACTCGATCCCGAGCGCCTGCTCTACGCGAGCACCAAGCCCGGCCCGGGCGGGGACGGCTCGCTTCTCCTCACACCCTTGGAGTTGATCGATCGGATCGCCACCCTGGTGCCGCCACCGCGCGTCCATCGCCACCGCTACTTCGGCGTGCTCGCACCCAACTCATCGCTGCGCGCTGCGGTCACCGCGCTCGCGCCGGCCGCGACCACCGCCCCGCCCGCACCCAACGCGCAACCCGCCACCGAACCGGCTTATCGTCGCGCCGACGTGATCCCTGGATGCCAGTTTAGAACGATCTGCCAGGCACGGAAGTTTGCGCTATCGCCCCCTTCGGGAAATTGCTACGATTCATCGACTCGAAACCCGCCATCGGCTCGGCAGGCGAGGTCGTCTGCGCCCACGTACGTCCCGACAGGAATCCAATGGATCGCTACGACCTGTGCCGCGCGCTCGCCCGCGACGCCGGCAAGATCGCCCACCGCAGTTTTGGCACCATCGCGTCGTCGCTGAAGGGTCGCCACGACGTGCTCACCGCCATGGACGGCGAGGTCGAGCGTTTCATTCGCGCCGCCATTACTGCTCGCTACCCGGACGACGCGGTGATCGGCGAGGAGGACGGCGGTAGTCCGGGTCGCCGGCTGTGGCTGATCGATCCCATCGACGGCACCGCCAACTATGCGCGCGGCCTGCCGCGCTACTGCGTGTCCATCGGCTACCTCGAGGACGGCGTGCCGGTGCTGGGCGCCATCTATGACCCCAGCCTCGACTGGCTGTATGCCGCAGCGCGCGGCGAGGGCGCCTGGCGCGACGGCGAGCGCCTGGCCGTCAGTCCCTGTGCCGACATCACCGCGGCGACCATCGAATGTGGCTGGTCGACCAGGCGCCCGACCGCCGATTACGTCGCCCTGTTGGCGCGGGCGCTGGAGTCGGGCGCGGCCATCCGCCGCGCGGGCTCCGGGGCGCTGGGCCTGGCCGACGTCGCCGCTGGCCGGGTCGAGGCCTACGCGGAGCTGCACATCAACGCCTGGGACTGCGCGGCGGGCATCGTACTGGTGCGCGAGGCCGGCGGCTTGGTCAACGATTTCTTTGCCGGCGACGGGCTGTCCGCCGGTAATCCATTGATAGCCACCAACGCCGCACTATGCGCTAAGCTAACCGCCGTAGTCGGCATCCCGATCGACCACTGAAAGAGGAGAGCATCATGCGTTTGAAACATTGGCTGCGCGCGGCCCTGCCGGCGCTGGTACTCGCGACACCCCTGACGGCGGCCGCTCAGGGTGAACTGGTTCTGTATTGCACGGTGCAGGAGGAGTGGTGCCGGCCGATGGTGGCGGCCTTCGAGAAGACCACCGGCATCAAGGTGCTGATGACGCGCAAGAGCTCGGGCGAGTTCTACGCGCAGATCAAGGCCGAGGCGGCGAATCCGCGCGGCGACGTCTGGTGGGGCGGCACCGGCGATCCGCACCTGCAGGCGGCGGAAGAGGGACTGACCGAGGCCTACAAGTCGCCCAGGATGGGCGAGCTGCAGGACTGGGCGGTGCGCCAGGCCGAGGCGTCCAAGTTCCGCACGGTCGGCGTCTACGCCGGCGCGCTGGGTTACAGCTACAACACCGATCAGCTGAAGAAGAAAAATCTGGCCGCGCCGAAATGCTGGTCCGACCTGATCAAGCCGGTGTTCAAGGACGAGGTCCAGGTCGCCAATCCGAATTCGTCGGGTACCTCGTACACGATGCTGGCCACGCTGGTGCAGTTGATGGGCGAGGAAAAGGCCTTCGAATACCTGAAGGCGCTGCACAAGAACATCAACCAGTACACCAAGTCGGGCGCCGCGCCGGCCCGCGCGGCGGCAACCGGCGAGAGCCTGATCGGCATTACCTTCCAGCACGACGCCGTGGTGCAGGCGGTCAAGGGCGCGCCGGTGGCGATCGTCTCGCCGTGTGAAGGCACCGGTTACGAAATCGGCAGCATGAGCATCATCAAGGGCGCCAAGAACATGGACAACGCCAAGAAGTGGTACGACTGGGCGCTGTCGCCGGAGGCGCAGGCCGTGGGTTCGCAGGCCAAGGTGTCCTACCAGGTGCCTTCGAACAAGGCCGCGCCGGTGCCGGCGCAGGCGCCCAAGCTCGGCGACATCAAGCTCATCAACTACGATTTCGTGAAATACGGCTCGTCGGCGGAGCGCAAGCGCCTGCTGACCAAGTGGGATACGGAGGTCTCCACACTGCCGAAGTAAGCAGCAACCGCAATGGCCACTGCCGCGCTCGCGCCGGCTGTTTTCGTGCCGGCCGCGCGGGATCGCGCGACGGCGGTGGTCGCTGCGCTTGCGCTGGCGGCGCTCGCCGCGCTGCCGTGGGGCCTGGAGGGTGGCGCTACCGCGCTGTGGCGTGCCGTCGGCGGC
>JAQBEY010000047.1:0-16879 GCA_032123655.1 Betaproteobacteria bacterium | reverse complement strand
CCGCCCTGGTTCCCGAGCAGGCGAAGGCGGCGCAGGCGCTGGTGATTCTTGGTGGCGGAACGCGGCGAGACGCCGTCGAATTCGGTGGCGACACGCTGGGGCGCCTCACGCTCGAGCGCGTTCGCTACGGCGCGCGCGTCGCTCGGCAGACGGGACTCCCGGTACTCGTTACCGGCGGATCGGTCCTCGGTGGCGAGCCCGAGGCCAAGCTGATGCGCGAAGCGCTGGAACATGAATTCGGCGTCCCGGTGCGCTGGGCGGAAGCGCGCTCGCGAACGACTCACGAAAACGCGGTATTTTCGGCGGAAGTGCTGCGCGAAGCCGCGATCGAGCGCGTCGTGCTCGTTGCGCACGGCATGGACATGCGGCGGGCGATGGCCGAATTCACCCAACAGGGAATAGGCGTTATCCCCGCACCGACGGTCATCGCGGGTGACGGGCCTGCCGTGCCGCTCGACTTTCTGCCGAGCATGGGCGGTCTGCAGGGCAGCTACTACGCACTCTATGAACTATTGGCCAACGCGGTCCTGGCGATGGCGCGCGCGACGCGCTGACTCATCGCAAAAAAACGCGGGCCCCGCGCTGGTGGCGCTGCGGACCCGCGGGTCCCGCCGCGTAGTGCCGCGGCGGGTCTTGCGAAAAGCGGCGTGACTGATACTTCAGGCGGTGACGCGCAACCGCCTGCGGGAGACCGCGAACATCGCGGCGAACGCGACCACCATGAGCCACAGCGCGTTCGGTTCCGGCGCTTCGAAGCGGAACGGCTTGCCGGGCGTCACGAAGTCCTGATGCGTGGCACTGTGCAGCAGAAGGAGATTGTATTGGTCGGCGAAATTGCCAAGATTTGTCAGCCAGGACTGGGCCAGTGCCACCGTTCCCGGATGGCCGTAATAGGGATTGGCAGCGGGTGTGGCCTTCACGTAGAACGTCCCGCTGTATAGGTCGAGGCCGCCGGGGTTGTAGACAATCTCCCAGATCGCCAGCTGGAACGCGGCCGAATGCTGGGCATCGCTGGTCGCGACGCCATAGGCTTCGGTGAACAGCTGCCCAAGCAGCGTCATGGTCGCGTTGTCCGGTTCGGATGCGGTGTAATCCGTATAGGTGTTGTTGAAGCCGAAGTACTGATCGAGCTCGATGCACCAGAAGATGATGTCGTCGCCGTTCCAGGTGCCCTTGAATCCGCCGGCATTCGGTGAGCTGGATTTTCCTACAGGGAAGCCCACATCGAACTTCTGCGATCCCGCGACGTATCCGGTCGTCTTGAGCTCATCGGCCATGACGACAGGCGCAACCCCGAGCAGCGCGACCGCGGCGCTGGAGATCATGAATTGCTGAAATATCGTTTTGATTTTCACGATGGTGTTCCTTGGTTTTCGCGGTGGGGCATGCTGTTCCGGTTCGGACTGACTGCGCATCAAATTGCTGATCTGACCTGACCGCACGAATACCCTGCGCCAATTCTTAAGCAATCGTCGGGCCAATGCATATGTCATAAAAAAGACGCCAATAAACAATGAGTTAAGAGTGATTGATGTCCATAACGCGATGTAGGATACGAGACCTGTAAAAATTGCCGACAACGGATCGTCAAACTGGAGGGTCCGTGTAACTCACCCGGCGACCCGGTCCGGGGTTTTCGGACTTTTGTAGGGGCCCGGAAACCGCCGCAGGCGTGACGCTCTCCTCGTCCCCTGAAGGCGCCCGCGGCGAGGCGGATGACCCCGGTCTCCGTCATCATCGACTGCTAGAATCCGCCCAGGATTCATCGACTCACTGCATGTCCTTCCCCCTCAATGCGCCGCAGCGCGAGGCCGTACGCTTTCGCGACGGTCCGTTGCTGGTGCTCGCCGGTGCGGGCAGCGGCAAGACGCGCGTCATCACCGCCAAGATCGCGCACTTGATCGAGACGGGCGTCGATCCGGCGCAGATCGTCGCCATCACCTTCACCAACAAGGCCGCGCGCGAAATGCGCGAGCGGGCGCAGGCGCTGCTCAAGGCACAGGGCAGGAGCGATGTTGCCGGCAAGGTGACGATCGCCACCTTCCATGCGCTGGGGCTGAAGATCGTGCGCAGCGAGGCGAAAGCGCTGGGCCTGAAATCCGGTTTCTCGATTTTCGATCCCGCGGACCTGGAAGGCATCGTCGGCGAACTCGTCGCAACGGCGGATCGCGGTCGCGCCCGTGCGGCGCAATGGCGGATCAGCGCGTGGAAGAACGCGCTGGTCACGCCGGCGGCCGCGCTCGCCGCAGCGGAGTCCGACGACGAGCGCGCAGCGGCACGCGCCTACGCGAATTATGACGAGACACTCGCCGCCTACCAGGCGGTGGATTTCGACGACCTGATCGTCCGGCCGCTGGCGCTGCTGGAACAGGACGCGGCCGCCGCGGCTCGCTGGCAGGCGCGTATCGCGCACGTCCTGATCGACGAATATCAGGATACGAACCCGGCGCAGTATCGCCTGCTGCGCGCGCTGGTCGGTGCGAAAACGCCATTCACCGCCGTCGGTGACGACGACCAGGCGATCTACGGCTGGCGCGGCGCCACGCTCGACAATCTCGCGGAATTGCCGCGCGACTATCCGGAACTGAAGGTCGTCAAGCTCGAGCAGAACTACCGCTCGACGGTGCGCATCCTGCGCTCCGCGAACGCGCTGATCGGCAACAACCCCAAGCTCTTCGACAAGCGGCTGTGGAGCGACCTCGGCACCGGCGACACCATTCGCGTGACGCCGGTGGCCGACGACGAGGCCGAGGCGGAGATTGCGGTCAACCGGATCTCCGCGCTCAAGTTCGAGCGGCGCGCGAAGTACTCGGACTTCGCAATTCTGTATCGCGGCAACCATCAGGCGCGCGTGTTCGAGACGATGCTGCGCGCGCAGGGCATTCCCTACGAAATTTCCGGCGGGCAGTCGCTGTTCGACAAGACGGAGATCAAGGACCTCGTCGCCTACCTGCGCCTCATCGCCAACGACGACGACGATCCGGCGTTCGTCCGGGCGGTGACCGCGCCGAAGCGCGGCGTGGGGCAGACGACGCTCGCGCGGTTGTCCGAACTGTCCACGGCGCGTCAGGAGAGTCTCTTCGCGGCGGTGTTCGCGCCGGAACTGGAGACGCGCATTCCCGCACGGCAGTTCGAGGTACTCAAGGATTTCTGCGCGCTGATCAACGGCCTGCGCCTGCGCGCCGAGCGCGAGCCTGCCGGGCGCCTGCTCGACGAGCTGATGAAGGCGACCGGGTATGAAGCCTGGCTGGTCGACACGCTGGATCGCGCCGACGCCATCGCCCGCACCAGGAGCGTGCGCGACTTCGTCGGCTGGCTCGCCCGCAAAGGCGAAGCCGACGGCCGCAATCTGCTGGAACTCACGCAGACGATCGCCCTGATCACCATGCTGGAAGGTCGCGATGGCGAAGGTGTCGACGCGGTACGCCTGTCGACGCTGCACGCGGCCAAGGGCCTCGAGTTCCCGCACGTGTTCATGGTGGGGCTGGAGGAGGGGATCCTGCCGCACCGGGAGGCGGTCGACGCGGACAACGTCGACGAGGAACGGCGGCTGATGTACGTCGGCATCACCCGCGCCCAGTTGAGCCTGCACCTGTCGTGGTGCCGCAGCCGCAAGCGGGCGGGTGAGCGGGCGACCTGCCAGCCATCGCGTTTCATCGGGGAACTTGCGCAGGAGGACCTGCGCTACGCGGACATGCCGCTTTCGTCCGAGGATGCGGCGCGCGAGAAAAGCACCGGAATCGAGCGGCTGAAGGCGTTGAAAGCGATGCTCGGGACCTGACGGTCCCGCGGTGGTGGCGGTGGTGGTTGCCGTCGCCGGACGGTGGCGCGGCCGCTACCGTGGGCAGCGGTACCGGCCAACGAAGACTATTTCGCGGCCGCGACCATGTAATCGACCGCCGCCTTGACGTCGGCATCGGACAGCGAAGTGTTGCCGCCCTTCGGAGGCATCGCGCCCTTGCCCTTCAGCGCCACGCCATAAATTGTGTCCATGCCGGTCTTGATGCGCGGTGCCCACATGGCCTTGTCGCCGAACTTGGGCGCACCGGCGACCCCCGTGGCGTGGCAGGCCACGCAGCCGGCGTCGTAGACTTTCTTGCCGTCGGACTGGGCAGCTGCCGCGGGCGCTGCCGGTGCGGCAGCAGCCGCAGGCGCGGCTGCCGCAGGCGCGGCGCCAAAATTCATCATGTACTCGACGGCGCGCTTGACCTCGGCGTCGGACAGATCCGCCATGCCGCCGCGTGCGGGCATGCCGGCGTGGCCCTTCAACGCCGACTGGTAGAGCTTGTTCAGCCCCTGCTTCTCGCGCTGGATCCACGCCGCACGGTCGCCGATCTTCGGCGCGCCGCCTTCGCCGGTCGCGTGGCATTTGGCGCAGGTCGCGTCGGCAACCTGTTGACCGGTGCGTTCGGCCGACGCTGCGCCGGCGGCAGGCGCGATGGCGACAGCCGGCGCCTTCCAGTTCGCGCCCACGGCGCTGGTCATGTAGACGACGGCACGCTTGACCTCGTCGTCGGTGAGTTCGCTGTTGCCGCCGCGGGCCGGCATCCCCTTGATGCCCTTGATCGCATGCTCGAAGCTCAGCTGTTCGCCCTGCGCGACCACCTTGGCCCATGCCGCCTTGTCGCCGAACTTGAGCGCGCCGGCGATACCGCCTTCATGGCAGGTCTTGCACACCTGAGCGTAGACCTGCTCCCCCGCCAGCATGCCCTTGGGTCCACTGGGCGCGCCGAGCACCACGGTGCCGACCGGCTGGATGCGCGCAAGTATGCCCGCGTCGTCGTCGTGCATCCCCTTTTCGCCGCTGGTGACCAGTTGCGACACCATCACGGCCAGCGTGATGGGCACGAGGAAGGCCAGCAGCACGACGATGATCAGCTGCTTCGGGGTCTTGATGGGGGAGGAATGCTCTTCGGTCATGGTCGGGTCGTATTGTTCGTGTCGATTCGCGCCGCCATGCCAGGCGACCGGGCGAACGCAGACGCAACGCCTGCGCGAAACACGCCATTATACCGTGCGCGTAGCGGGCCCGGGCCGGGGTCGGCAGCTCGGGGGACCCGGGATTGGCGGCGGGTACCGGGCCGCGTTGGCCGCGGTAGCGCCGGGTGGACATGGCTGCCGAATGGACGCTGGTCGCCGCGGACCGCTACAATATGCGGTTCACGCGCCCGTAGCTCAGTTGGATAGAGTATTGGTTTCCGAAGCCAAGGGTCACAGGTTCGAATCCTGTCGGGCGCGCCACCATCCGGGCCGGCTCCATCCACCAAGGAGGCTCAGGTCATGAAAGAACGCAGGCGACAGTTCCTGGCGGCAGCACCCGCCGCGGCGCTCACCGGTCTTGCGCTTGCTCCCCGCAACGCCGCGGCGCAGGCACCGGAGGCGATGGCCAAAGTCGTGTGGCATGTCGACTTCGCCGAGCCGCGTCGGTTGAGCGCGATGATCCAGAACGTCAACAACATGGTGACGACCTACCAGAATGATCTGGCGGACTACGATGTGCGCATCGTTTTTCTTGCCGGCGGCATCCGCTTCGTCACCGAGGATGCACTCGCCAACACCCCCTTCGCCGAAGACGCCGAATTTCGCAGCATCCGGCCCGATCTCATCCAGCGTCTGAAGCAGCTGCGCGACCTGCACAAGGTCAAGCTCGAGTACTGCGAGATCACCATCGACGCGCTCCGTCTGCCGAAGGAGCGTGTCATCCCCGGCGTCACCGCGGTGCGCTCGGGGGTCGTGCGCATCGCCGAACTGCAGAGCAAGGGCTACGCCTATCTCAAGGTCGAGTAGAGCGCCAGCAGGATTGCACTGAGCCGGTTTGTTCCGGCGTCGTCGGGAGACGCCGCGCAGGACCTGCCGACAGGCCGACGCCACTGCCGCGTGCCCGGCCCGGAACGGGCCACGGTATTCGACCAGTCAGATCGGCACGCAGCCGCTGCCGCCGGTCCCCGTTCATTCGCTCATGCGCTCATGCGAACGGCAATGAATGCGGTCCGCAGGTCACGGCTGCGCCGCCCGCATGTTCGCAACCATCGCCGACGTCGCGTTCGGCGCCGCGGCGTTGCCCCAGCTGGTACGCACATAGTTGGCGATGTCCGCGGTCTGCTGGTCGGTGAACTGCGTCTTGAATGCCGGCATCGGCACATAGCCGCCGCGCGCGGCGATGCCGTTGTCGACGACCTTGATGATGTTGGCTGGATCGGGCGCCAGCACGACCCCGTTGCCCGCCAGCGGCGGGAACGCGCCCGGAATCCCGCGGCCCTTGGCCTGATGACAGCCGCTGCAGTACTCGAGGTAGAGCGCCGCGCCCTGCGCCTGCCGCGCATCGACCGGCTTGCGCCCGGTGCGCAGGCGTGATTCCGGCGGCAGCGACTTCAGGTACTCGCCCATGGCCCTGCGGTCGGCGTCGGTCAGGTGGCTGGTGCTGTTGCGCACCACCTCGGCCATCGGACCCAGGGCGGTCGTCCTGCCCTTGACGGCGCCGGTCTTCAGGTAGTTCGCGATCTGGTCGACGGTCCACGAGCCGAGGCCGGTGCTGATGTCGGAGGTGAGATCGAGCGCGAACCAGCCGTCGATCACCGCGCCGGAGAAATCCTTGTTCTTCTCGATGCCACCCAGCAAGTTGCGCGGCGAATGGCAGTCGCTGCAATGCCCGAGGCCTTCGACCAGGTAGGCGCCGCGATTCCACGAGGCACTGCGGGACGCGTCCGGTTGATACACGCCCGGACGGAAATACAGTTCGCGCCAGCCGATCATCGAGAAGCGCAGGCTGAAGGGAAAATCGAGGTGGTTGACCACGACCGTGTTGCGCACCGGCTTGATCGTCTTCAGATAGGCGTAGAGCGCGGCAACGTCGGCGTCGGTGACCCGGGTGTAGAAATCGAAGGGCATGGTCGGGTACATGTCCTTGCCGTCGCGATTCACACCATGGCGCAGCGCGCGGGTGAACTCGGCTTCGGTCCAGCGGCCGATGCCGGTCGCCGGATCGGGCGTGATGTTCGGCGAGAGCATGTAGCCGAAGGGCGTATCCAGGCGCAGGCCACCGGCAAAGGGCGCGCCGTCCTGGGCAGTGTGGCAGGACACGCAGTCGCCGGCGCGCGCGAGGTAGGCACCGCGTTCGACCTGTGACTGCGCCAGCACGCTGCGCGGGCCGCAAACCAGCGTCAGGGCAAGGGCCAGCGCGGCGACGCGGGTGCCTGTGACGCCGGTCGAAGGGAAGATCCGGGTGATCGTGGTCAAGGCAATCTCCAGTGCAGGCAAAAGGGCGCGGGATGAAAATGCACTCATAGCGCGGTCAGCGTTTGTACGCCGTGCCATGTGGCGCCCGGTTCGACGATGATCGGAATGCGGCAGGCCGCGGCCTCGACGCAGAGCATGTTGGTGTAACCGTCTGGCTCCAGGTCGTCCAGCGCGGCACCGCGCTCGGCGCCGGGATTCCAGATCACCGTGTCGGCGAAGCGTTCCGCCCGGAGCGCGGTGCGGCGCCGCGGCTCGACAACTTCCAGCGCGGGCGGAGCGGCGTGGTAGACGCGATCGAGCGGCCGATCGACGCGCAGGTCCGCTGCGGTTTCGAGCACGTCGTCCCGATGCAGGAATTTGTCGCGGTAGCGTGCGCCATGCAACCCGCGCACCCGCGTCGCGCCAAGATCGTCGACGCGCAGGTAGGTGTGCAGCGCCCCGGTGAAGGTCAGGCTGGAGGAGCCGGGGTTGGTCACCGCAAGCGCGAGCCTCAGCATCCTGGCGTGCACGGTAACGGTGTACTCCAGCGCAAATGCATGCGGCCAGCGCGCGCGGGTCGCCTCCGACGACTCGTGGCGCAGCGTGGCCTGCGCCGCTCCACCGGCAAGCATTTCGGCGCCGACCAGCAGCCACGCCACGGTCCGCACCAGCCCATGCATGGGCAGCGGCCCCTGATCGGCAAACTGGGGAAAGCACACCGGCACGCCACCACGAATGGGCGCGCCCGCCGCGAATCGCGACGTCGCGCTGACGAACAGCCGGTCGGTCGACTCGCCGGCCGGCAGCCACGAGGTGACGTGCGCGCCATGTAGATAGATCTGCGCACGCGCGCCGTCGTCGGCGGTCAGCTCGATTTTCGGGAGCCTGCCCGATCCGGGAACCGTGATGGCGGGCGATGTGGAAGGCATGAGTCGAGGCGTCCTGTTGGTCATGCGGTGGAAATGCCCGCGGCGCGAGCGTTGCCGGCAATTCCGGCGGACCCGTCATCGAGTGCGACACCGGCCATCGTACAATGGGCTCAATCCCGGTTCACCCCCGTCCGTTGCGCTCGGCGGTCGGTTCCCGAGTGTGTGCACCGCCCCGACGGCGCCTTCCGGCCCTGTGGCGAGCCAAAGGATCCCAGCGAATGCCGTCGTCCACAAGCCCGTTGACTTCAAAGCCCGCGTGGCAGGCGCTGGTCGCGCACCACGCGAAGCTGCGCGAGGTGACGCTGCGCGAATTGTTCGACCAGGATCCCGGGCGCGGTGAGCGCCTGACTCTGGATGCTGCGGGCGTCTATCTCGACTATTCGAAAAACCGGGTAACCGGCGAGACGATTCAGCTCCTGCTGGCGCTGGCCGCGGAGTCGGGACTGCGCGAGCGCATCGACGCGATGTTCCGGGGCGAGAAGATCAACGTATCCGAGGATCGCGCCGCGCTCCACGTCGCGCTGCGGGCGCCGCGTGACGCTGCCATCGTGGTCGACGGTCACGACGTCGTCCCCGCCGTGCACGCGGTACTGGACCGGATGGCCGCGTTCGTCGACCGGGTGCGATGCGGTGACTGGAAAGGCCATACCGGAAAACGCATCAGGAATGTGGTCAACATCGGCATCGGCGGATCGGACCTGGGGCCGGTCATGGCCGGCGAGGCGCTGGTGGCCGACCGCGACGGGTCGCTCGAATTTCGTTTTGTGTCGAACGTGGATGGCGCGGATTTCGCCGGGGCAACCCGCGATCTCGACCCCGCCGAAACGCTGTTCATCGTCGCGTCGAAGACCTTCACCACGCAGGAGACGATGACCAATGCCCACACGGCACGCGATTGGCTGCTGCGTGGTGTGGGCGTGGGCGCAGGCGGGGACAGCGGCGCGGTGGCCAGGCACTTTGTCGCGGTCTCGACCAATGCGCAACGCGTCGCCGCGTTTGGCATCGACACCGCGCAGATGTTCGAGTTCTGGGACTGGGTCGGCGGACGCTACTCGCTTGGATCGGCAATCGGCCTGTCGACGATGCTGGCGATCGGTCCCGCCCGATTCCGGGAAATGCTCGCCGGATTCCACGAAATGGACGAGCACTTCCGCTGCGCGCCCTTCTCGCACAACCTCCCGGTGCTCATGGGCCTGCTCGGCGTCTGGTACAACAACTTCTTCGGCGCGCAGACGGTGGCCGTGCTGCCCTATGCGCAGAATCTGCATCGCTTTCCCGCCTACCTGCAGCAGCTTGCGATGGAGAGCAACGGCAAGCGGGTGACGCGCTCGGGAGATCCGGTCGGCTGCGATACCGGGCCCGTCTACTGGGGCGAACCCGGCACCAACGGCCAGCATTCGTTCTACCAGTTGCTGCATCAAGGTACGCGACTCGTTCCCTGCGACTTCATCGTCTTCGCGAACTCGCCCGGCTCGCCGGTCGCACAGCACGACAAGCTGGTGGCGAATGCCTTTGCGCAGGCCGAGGCGCTCGCCTTCGGCAGGTCTGCTGACGAACTCGCCGCCGCGGGCGTCTCGGGACAACAGGCGGCGCACCAGGTGTGCCCGGGCAACCGTCCTTCGAATATGCTGTTCCTGGACCAGCTGACGCCGACCGCGCTCGGCCGCCTGGTGGCGCTCTATGAACACCTGGTGTTCACGCAGGCGGCGATCTGGCAGATCGACGCGTTCGACCAATGGGGTGTCGAACTGGGCAAGGTTCTCGCGCAGCGGATTCTCGCGGAACTGGACGGTCCGGCTGAACCTCCGCCGGTGCATGACGGTTCGACCAACGCGCTGATCCGTCGCTACCGGACCCGCAGGGGCGCGTAGGCACATAGGTCACGGCACCGGCTTGCCGGCCGACAGAATGCACCAACCAGGGAAGAGTCAGATGCAACTCGGAATGATCGGATTGGGACGAATGGGCGCGAACATGGTGCGCCGGCTGATGCACGACGGCCATGACTGTGTGGTGTTCGACCACAACGCGGATTCGGTGCAGGCGCTGGTGAAGGAGGGTGCCCAGGGGGCGCACGCGCTGGCGGCGCTGGTCGATGGACTGGCGCAACCGCGCAGCCTGTGGCTGATGGTGCCTGCGGCGAACGTCGACGCGACCATCGAAGCGCTGGTGCCGCTGCTCGCCGCCGGCGACACCATCATCGACGGCGGCAACACGCATTACGTCGACGATATTCGTCGTGGCGAAGAGCTCGGGCAGCGCGGGATCGCCTACATCGACGTCGGCACCAGCGGCGGCGTCTGGGGCCTCGAGCGCGGCTACTGTTTGATGATCGGCGGGCCGAACGAGGCGGTGGGCCGCCTCGACCCGTTGTTCCGCTCGCTCGCTCCCGGCGCGGGCGCGGTAGCACCGACGGCTTCGCGCGACGCTTCCGGCCGCACCGCGGGGCAGGGCTATCTGCATTGCGGTCCCGCCGGCGCCGGCCACTTCGTCAAGATGGTGCACAACGGTATCGAGTACGGATTGATGGCCGCGTACGCCGAGGGATTCGCCATTCTGCGCTCGGCCAACGTCGGGCAGGTGTCGCAGGCGGCCGATGCCGAGACCACACCGATGCGCAACGCCGAACACTATCGCTACGATCTCGATCTGCCTGAGATCGCTGAAGTCTGGAGGCACGGCAGCGTGATCGCGTCGTGGCTGCTGGACCTGACCGCGTCGGCATTCGGCAAGGATCCTGCGCTCGGTGGTTTCGCCGGCCATGTTTCCGATTCCGGCGAGGGGCGCTGGACGATCAAGGCGGCGGTCGACGAGGCGGTGCCGGCGCCGGTGTTGACCGCGGCATTGTATGCGCGCTTCGCGTCGCGCGGCGAAGCCGACTTCCAGAACCGGATGTTGTCGGCGCTGCGTTTTGAATTCGGCGGCCACCACGAAAAATCCGCGAAGTAGCCAAGGATTCGCCGCCTGATCACCGCCCGCGTGACGAGGGGGTTATCCGTACCGCGCGACCGCACCAGGGACCGCGGTACGCACCACCCTGCGTTCACTCGTAACTGCGGCGGAAATAGGCACCGATGCTGCTGATCACGCCGGCCTCGGCGCGCAGCGTTATGAAGCGCGACAGCCGGTATTCGAGCCGCAGCGCGTTGTCGGCGACCGTCAGTCCCTGCTCATAGACGAGCGATACCCGGTCCGAAAGGCGCTTGCCGAAGGCCACGACCTGTCCGCTGGTGCTACCGGTGCCACCGGTCCGGCCGGCCGCGCTGGACGAGCGCACCGAGATGTCGTCGAGTCCAAGGCTGTTGGCGATGGTCGTGGTAATCGGTTTCCTGCCCTGCGCGAGCAGCGACGCCGACGCCGTCGACAGCGCGGCCAGGTCGGCACTGCTCGCCCGGTCCACGCCCTGGCCGGTGATCAACCAGGACAATTTTTCTCCGTCGGGCACCGGTGGATTCGATACCAGGCGAACGCGCGGCACCCGCACGGTGCCGGTCACCTCGACCCCCGCCTCGACGGCGAGGTTCTTGCGCAACGCCACGATATCGAGCGCGGGATTGTCGGCCGGACCATCGAAAATGAGACTTCCGCGATCGATCTCGAGCCTTGTGCCGAATACGTAATAGGTGCCGGATACGGCCCGGATCGCCCCGTTGGCCGCCAGGCTGCCGTTCGCGGCGGTCGTGATCCTCACCTTTCCGGCAAGCCGGGTCTCGAGGCCCTCGCCGCTGAACCGGAAATCGCGGCCAAGCGCGACGTCGAGGTCAAGTTTCAGCGGCAGTTCACCGGCCCCGGCGCCTGCGGATGCCGCTGGTGTTTGCCCGACGATCACCACGTCATCGGACAGCTTTCCGTCGGTGGTCGGCACGTAGACGACTCGTCCCTCGTCGACCGTGATCGCGCCATCGAGCGAGAGTTTGCCTTCGGCGATGGCCATCTTGCCCTTGCCACGCGCCACCAGCCGCAGGTCGGGTCGATTGACCACCGTGAAGTCGGTCGCCTGCCACTGCACACTGGCGGAATTGGTTACGCCGGCGCGCACCAGCGTGCCGGTGGCGGCAAAACGCCCGGCACCGCCGCCAAAGGAAAAGTCCTCCAGCACGATCGTCCGATCGGCGAGCCGCGCGCGCAGGCGGCCGTCCTTGAGGTGCACGCCGTATTGCGGGAGATCGAAGCGCAGCGCGTCGCCGGTCAGCGTTCCCGTCAGCAACGGGTCGATTGGCGTGCCGCGCACGCCAAATTCGGCGCTGACCTTGCCGTCCATGGTGGCGAGCGTGCCCAGCCAAGGCTGCAGCGGCCGCAACGACGGCATCGTGGCCGACACCGACGCGGTGAGCGGCGCCGACATCGACACTTCGCCGGGCCGGTCGGACGCACCGAGCGTGGCCTTGGCCTCGGCATTGCCGAATCGTGTCGACTGGAAAACCGCCGTGGCGGAAATCGCGTCATCGACGAAGCGCGCGGTTATTTCGAGGGCGCTGATGCCCAGCGCCAATTCCGACGGGTCGATGGTGGTGCTTTCGCCGGCATATCCATCCCCGCGTTCGCGGCGGATTCCGATGGTTCCGTTGAGGCGCGGTGACGCGTCGAGCGACCACTCGCCTCCGAGTTCGAGCGTCGACGCGAACGGCAGCGGATTCCCGGCAAGCCTGGCCAGCGCAGCCGCCGGAATTGCTGTGAACGAGCCATGGGTGGTCACGCGGCCGTCGTCGACGATGAATTCCGCGAGTTCGGCGCGACCCTCGGCGACCTTCAGGCGCATGCTGCCCACGCGAACCCGGTCGGGTGCGACTTCCACCGTCGCCGGTGCCACGAGTTCGAGCGCGTAGTTGCCGCGGTTGGTCAGCGTATCCAGTGTCCCCGCCCATGCGGACTCGCTGCTGCTGCCATCGGTGCGCTGGCGCGCGGCGAGGCCGCCGGAAAATCCGGCGGCGAAATCGAACTGGTCTCCGGCGGCGGCCAGGCTGCCGGCGTGTTTGTCCAGGGTGCCGGCAACCTTGCCTTGCAGAGAAGTGAATCCGACGGTGGCAATGCGACCACCAGACATGGCAAGAGCGACGTCGAGCGGCCGTCCGGCGATCACCGGCGCGCGCTGCTGTTCGGGCGGCGCGGGCGCGACGCGAACCTTCGCCTCGAGCGTCGCCGCGTTCAGCGAGCGCCCCCATTGCAGAAGTTTTCCGGTTACTTCGGCGTCGAGTCCGCCGCGACCCGCGTCGCCGCGGACCGTGCCCCGTGCCCGCAGCGATCCGGCCAATGGTTCGGCGGATTGCAATACCGCATAGCGAGTGAGCAACGCCTTGAATTCCGGCAACTTCGGCGCGTCGATCGTGAACGCGAGCGCGTCGTCGGCACCACCGTAGGCGCCGGAGAGCGTGACCTTGGCCGAGGCGAAGGCGACGGAGGCCTTGATTTCGTGCACGCGGTTCGCCTTCGCCGCGGCATGGAAGTGGCCCGAGATGGGCATTTCAGCGAAGCGGCTGCCATTGGCGACACTGATGTCGGCGATGCCATTCAACTCAGGCGAAAGCGCTCCTCGCGCGGCGACCGTACCATCGATTTTTCCCGGAGGCACGGCCGCGAAACGCGCCGGATCAAAGCCCAGCGCGCGGGCGTCGACCATGAAATCGCGCGTCCCGTCGAGCTTGGCCGTGGCGTTGCCGACGAGTTCGCCACCGCCGGTCCGGGCACGAAAGCGCTCCACGACCACCTGCTTGCCCTCGATCGTCGCGGCGAACTCGAGTCCCATGTCCGCCTGGCGCAGTTCGCCACGCACGGATTGCCGGGTTTCGGCGACGTTGGCCGCGAGCTTGCCCGACAGCCGCGTTTCGACCAGGGATGAATGCAGTCGAAGGAGATTGACGTCGCGCACGGCGAGTTCGAAATCGAGCGGCTTGCCGTCGATCGGCAGGCGCGCCCGGCCGCTGGCCCTGCCGTTGCCGGCAATCTGCACATTCAATTCGGTCAATTCGATCGTCTCTCCGGTCAAGGCAAAGTGCGCGGCAAGCGCGTCCACCGGAACCCGCCCCGCATCGATCGTGCCGGCGCCATTGTTGCGTGCCTCGATCGTGCCGGCGATTCCCGCGCCGGCGGGGCTGGCCTTCAAGGCGATCGTCAGACCGGTCCGCGGCAACGCGGGTGCGAAGCGCGCGAGATCGACGTCGCTGGCGTTCACGGCGAGCGTGGTGAACATCGCCTCGGCAAAGGGGGTGACCCGGGCCTTGGCGTGCACGTCGGCCGACTTCCAGTTGCCACGCGCGTCGACGTCGAGTTGTTCCAGCATACCGGCCAGCGCGAGGTCCACCCGCATCTGGTCGAATTCGCCGGCACCCGCGAACGCGAGCGTGCCGCTTGCGGCAAAGGGCGGCTGCGCGCCGAGTCCGAGTTCGCCGCTCAGCGCGCCCTCCGGCAAGACGAGTGAGAGATTGCGAACGTGGTGCCCAAGTGCGTCGCCGGAGTAGTCAAAGGCAATTCCCGTCACCGCGCCCCTGCTGGTGCCCTCGCTCCACTCGAGACGCGCGACGCCCACGTTGCGCACGTCGACGTCCACCGGCAGTGCCAGGCTCTCCGGTGCAGCTGTTACGGGAGTCGGCTTGAGGTCGATCGCGAGACGTCTGGCGCCGAGGCCGCTTACCGCGATGCGCGGGGAAAGCAGCGCGGTCGGGTTCCAGGTGAGCGCGACCTGCTCGGCCTCCACGTCCACGTCGTCACCGCGCCAGAGGATGCGCCGAATCCGCACTGTCGATAGCAGCGAACCCTCGCCGCCTTCGATGCTGAGCCGTCCTTCGCTCGCGGTTACTGCGCGTTGCAGCACGTATTCGAGCGCGCCCTGGGTACCCAGATAGAAATAGCCGGCGCCGATCAGCGCGACGGGCAGCGTCAGTGTTGCGAACAGCAGGCGGGGCCACAGTCGACGCCGTCGTTCGGGCAGCGCTGCCGCGACAGCGGCGGTTGCGACGGATCCGGGTCGATCGGTCGCGGTCATCAGAACGACAGTCCGACGGAAAAATGAATGCGGACGTTGTGAGTTTCCTGTCCGTAGGCGACATCGAGGCGAAACGGACCAACCGGCGTGCGGATCCGGCCGCCAACGCCGTAGCCGAGCCTCGGCCGGAAGTCCGACAACGAATCGGTGGCATTGCCCGCGTCGACGAACGCGGCGAGTCCCCATGCCTCGCTGAACCAGTGGATGGCTTCCACGCTGGCCACGCCCAGGTAGCGGCCCCCGACCACGGCTTCACCCTGCGAGACGCCGAGGCTCTCGAACGCATAGCCGCGCACAGTGGTGTCGCCACCGGTGCGAAACAGGAATACCGAGGGGATACCTTCGCGCGAATCGGCGATCACCGCGCCGGCGTCGATCCGGCCCGAGATCTGGTTCGAGCCCGGCAGCGGCCACCAGCCGACGGCGCGGCCGACGACGCGACCGAATCCCTTGGTCGAGGCGCCGGGTATGCCACCGCCGACCTTGACGTTCACCATGAAGCCGCGCTCCGGCAGCAGCAGGTTGTCGACCTCGCGCCAGGTGTATTCGCCGTCGACGTAAAGCGCGTGCGACGTCGTCGTCGGCGCACCCAATGGCGCCTGCCGGTCCTGATAGAAGCCGATGCCGAACGCCGGCGTCCGTCGTTCGTCCATCGCCTGGCGCCGCGCCGTCACATAGGCGGTGCGGGTGACCAGGTTCTTGATGTCGGTACCCAGTCCGCCGCCGGCGTAGGTGTCGATCCAGCCGCGGCTCACGGGGGCGGGAACGAAGCGGATGTCCAACTGCTGCAGCTTGGACTCGAGGCGGGCGTCGGCGAAGAACTGCAGGGCCCGATCGGCAAGGTTGCGATCGCTCCACGAGGCACTGGCGCGGTACTGGGTATCGGTCGAAAAACCCACGCCGAATTCCAGTCGCCGTGACGGTGCTTCGATGACCGCGACGGTCATCGGCGCATCTGCCGCCTTCTCGGGATCGGGATCGATCGTCGCCTGCACACTTGCGAAATAACCGGAACCGAGCAGGCGCCTGATCCAGATGTCGAGTTCATGCTCGCTGTAGAGGGCGTTGCCGGTCAGTGGTGAATATGCTTGCACCAGTCCGGGCTTGTACCGCCGCAGTCCGGTCACGTTGATGGCGCCGATGCGAAACGGCGGTCCACTGGCGATCGCCAGCGAGAGCTTGGCCTCACGCGTGAGCGGATCGATCAATGCTTCGCTGGCCGTGAGACTGGCCGCGGCAAACGGGCTCGCGGCGAGGATGGCGACTGCCCGCTGTTTGGCGGAGGTCCAGACGGACTGGCGGAACACCGCACCGACCGGCAAGCCCCACTCGGCCTCGATCCTGGCGATTGCCTCGGCGCCTTCCGCCATCGTGCGGGCGTCGCCCTGTACGTCGATGCGCACTGCGGCGATACGCGTGGGTTCGCCGGGAGCGACCCTGATCGTGACCTTCCAGGGCTTGGTGGCCCGGTCGACCGCGATGTCGACCTCGGCGGAAAAATAGCCCTGCGTGGCCGCGGCTTCGCGCACCTGCGGCGGCGCGGCAATGCGCAAACGCTCGAACAGGTCGGCGGTCATGTCCGCGAATTCCTGCCAGCGGACGAGATCGACGCTGCCGGTGATGGCCGCCGCTATCGCCTCGGGCGCGACGATGTCGACACGGAACGCCACCGTGTCGTCCGCGCGTGCCGGAACCGTCTCCTGCGCCCGGTCGGGCGCGGATGTCTGGGCGCTAGCGGATGGCGCTGGCGCGGCCG
>JAQBEY010000046.1:0-43543 GCA_032123655.1 Betaproteobacteria bacterium | reverse complement strand
CGCGCTCCATGTAGCGCGCGGATCCGTAGAAGGGCACCAGCGTGTCGACCGTCGGGTCGGCGAGCGTCACGCGGGCCTTGAGGCGGATCCGCACGAAGTGGCGCGTCGAGTAGAAGTGCCAGACTACGTCGAAGCGCGGCTCACGGTCGGGCCAGTCCACCGCGGTGACGTCGAGGAACATGTCGAACCCGAACTCGTCCTTCAGCGTGCGAACGATCGCGACGAGCCGCGCGGCCTCGACCTGGAGCGCGAGCGTGCCGTGGGCCACGGTGGCTTCCCCGGTCACCCCGGCGAGGCGCTCGCGGACCTGCTCGAAGACTGCGTCGCTCACGGTCAGAATTTCTCGTTGATGATCGGGTGGCGGTCGTGCGCGATGCGGTCCTGCAGCTTCATGATCCCGTCGATGACCATCTCCGGCCGCGGCGGGCAGCCCGGGATGTAGAGGTCCACCGGGATGATCTTGTCGATGCCGGGCAGGGCCGCGTAGTTCTGGTAGAAGCCGCCGCTCGTCGCGCACACGCCGAAGGCGATGACCCACTTGGGTTCGCACATCTGTTCGTAGACCTTCTTCAGGATCGGCGCCTGCTTGTGCGTGACCGTGCCGACGACCATCAGCAGGTCCGACTGACGGGGCGTGAAGCGCGGCAGCGCGGCGCCGAAGCGGTCCGTGTCGTAGAGCGTGGAACTCACCGACATGAATTCCATCGCGCAGCAGGCGGTCACGAAGGGGTACGGGAACAGCGAGAACTTGCGCGCCCAGCCGACGAGCTCGTCCTTCTTGGTGGTCAGGTATTCGAATGCCGCCGAACGCCCGTCGGTGGATTGAATGGGGATCGTCGTCGCGGCCATGCTCACTCCGTCATGCGCTCGAGTAGCCGCTCCTTGTAGACATAGAGCAGGATCAGCACCAGCAGGAACACGAAAATGCCAAAGGTGGCGAGCATGAAACTGGTCAGCGGCTGCGCCCCAAGCGCCCAGACGAACAGGAATACGGTCTCGAGGTCGAAAAGAATGAAGATGATCGCCACGGCGTAATACTTGACCGGCACCGCCTTGACGTTGCGCCGGTCCACCGGTGTGGCGCCGCACTCGAAGGGTTCGAGTTTGACCTCGGACGCCACCGGCTTGGGTCCGAGGATGCGATTGAGCAACAGCGTGAACCCGACGAATCCGAGGATCGCCAGCAGATACATCAGGAAGACGGTGTACGGGCTCATCGCTTGGGCTTGCGCGCCAGCGCCGGCGCCGGCGAACATACGCGGCGCTGGGCATGCACTGCAGCCTAGAGGCTTGCCCCGCGCCGCGGGTTGATCCCGGTCAACGCATGGCTAGGCACGCGAAGACCACCTAGGCGTATTGCCGGTAGATCGGCTCGTACATCCGTTCCCGCACGAAAGCCATGAGATCGGCGGGTTTCTCGATGCCCGCAAGGCCCTGATCGAACGCCACCCGGGCGACCGCGCAGGCGATGTGCGCCGACACGTCACGTATCCGTGCAAGCGGTGGATACAGGCTTCCCTGCGCGAGGTCCTCCGGGGTCACCTGCTCGGCAAGCGTGCGCGCCGACGCCATGAACATCTCGTCGGTGACATGCTTCGCGCGGACCACGATCGCGCCCAGCCCTACCCCGGGGAAGATATAGGAGTTGTTGCCCTGCCGTGGGACCAGGCGCTTGCCGCCGTGGGTGACGGGATCGAAAGGGCTGCCGCAGGCGAACAGCGCACGACCGTCGCTCCAGGTGTACGCCTGCTCGGCCGTGCATTCCGCCTTCGATGTCGGATTCGACAATGCGAACACGATCGGCTGCTCGTTGATCGCGCTGATCGCCTCGACAACTTCGCGGGTGAACGCACCTCCGATGGCGGCGACACCGATGATCCCGGTCGGTTTCAGCGCCTTGATCGCGGCCAGAAAGTTCGTCACCGGCGCATGGTCGTGCGCATAGTGAAGCTTGTGCACGGCAAGGTCGGTGCGGCTGCCGACCACAAGGCCCTTCGAGTCCATCAGCCAGCAACGCCGGCGTGCCTCGGCCTCGGAAAGGCCTTCGGCGACCATCGCCGCGACCGTGAGATCGGCGATCCCCGTAGCTGCTTCCCCGGCACCGAGAAAGAGGAGGCGCTGGTCAGCCAGCGCGCCGCCGGTCAGGCGCAACGCGGAGAGGACGCCGGCCAGAGTGACCGCGGCGGTTCCCTGGATGTCGTCGTTGAACGCGCAGATCCGGTCGCGGTAGCGCTTGAGCAGCCGGAACGCGCTGTGATTGGCGAAATCCTCGAACTGCACGACCACGCCGGGGAAAACCTCCTGCGTGGCCTCGATGAACTCCTCGACCAGACTGTCGTAGTCGTCGCCGGTCAGCCTGGGATGGTGTTCGCCGATGTACAGCGGATCGTCCTGGAACTCCTTGTTGTTGGTGCCCACGTCGAGGACGATGGGCAGGCACTGTGCCGGATGCACGCCGGCGCCGGCGGTGTAGAGCGCGAGCTTGCCGACCGGAATGCCCATGCCGTTGGCGCCGAGATCGCCCAGGCCCAGAATGCGTTCACCGTCGGTGACGACGATGATGGCTACGTCGCGGTGTGGCCAGTTGCGCAGCACGCTGGCGATCCGTCCCCGATCACGGGTGCCGATGAACAGCCCGCGCGGGCGCTGGAAGATATGCCCGAAGCGCTGGCAGGCCAGTCCGACGGTCGGCGTATAGATCACCGGCATCATCTCGTCGGGGTTGTCGACCACGATGCGGTAGAACAGCGTCTCGTTGCGGTCGTGCAGGGCGGCGAGGTTGATGTAGCGTTCCAGCGGATCGGCCTTGCGCCGGAAATTCTCGAGTACGCGCGCAACCTGATCGGCCGGCGAATTGACGTGCGGCGGGAGGAGTCCGCGCAGTCCAAAGGCGTCGCGCTCGGCGTCGGTGAACGCCGTACCCTTGTTGAGCAGCGGATCGCGCACCAGATCCATGCCATGCGGAAGGGTTACGCCTTTGGTCTTCAGGTCATTCATCGTTTTCTCCTTGTTCATCGGGGCATCCGCCGAAAAACCTCGTGGTTCGGCGGTCTGCGGTATACCGCTCAGATCGTTTCCGGCACCATCCTTATCGCTCCGCAAGGGCACTCGGAGACGCAGATGCCACAGCCCTTGCAGTAGTCGTGATTGAATTCGTAGCGCTTGCCCGGACCCAGCTTGATCACCGCGTTGTCCGGACACATGCCGTAGCAGTTGTCGCATTCGAAGCAGTTGCCGCACGACAGGCAGCGGCGTGCCTCGAACAGCGCGTTGGTCTCGTCGAGCCCCGCCACGACCTCGTCGAAGGTCGACGTGCGTCGGGCGAGGTCGAGGATCGGACGGACGGTTTTCGGCGCGTCCGCGTAATACCATGGGTTGAGATTCCCGAACGCGGCGATTTCGTGTTTCGGTGGCGCATCGTAGATCGTGCCCCGCAGCCATGCGTCGATGTGCCGCGCCGCCTTCTTGCCATGGCCGATGGCGAGGGTGACCGTGCTCTCCGGGAGCACCATGTCGCCGCCGGCAAAGAGTCCCGCGTAACCGGTCATCAAGTTCCGGCCGACCTGCACGACGCCGTCCTTCACCTCGAGTCCCGGGACCCCCTCGAGCAGCGACAGGTCGACGTCCTGACCGAGCGCCAACACCAGAGAATCCGACTCCAGCGTCTCGAACCTCCCGGTCGGCTGCGGAAAGCCCTTGTTGTCCAGCGCCATCTTCTCCACGGTCAACCTACCCTCGCCGGTCATATGCCTGATCGTGGACAGCCACTTGATGAGCACCCCCTCCTCCAGCGCTTCCTCGACCTCGAAATCGTGCGCAGGCATCTTCTCGCGCGCGCGGCGATAGACGATGATCGCCTCGGTCGCACCAAGCCGCTTCGCCGTCCGCGCGACGTCGAGCGCGGTGCTTCCCTCGCCGTAGACGACCACGCGCCGGCCCAGCCTGGGCTTGTCCTCGCCCTCCATGCCACGCAACACCGAGACGGCGTCGAGCATCCTCGCGGCCTCGCCCGCCGGGATGAAGGCGCGCTTGGCGATATGCGCACCCACGGCGAGGAATGCAGCATCGAAGCCACCCTCCCGCATCGCCGCCCGGATGTCGGTCACCTTGCGGTTCAACTCCAGCGCAACGCCCATGCCGAGGATTCGCGCGACTTCGCCGTCAAGCACACCGCGCGGCAGCCGGTATTTCGGAATGCCGAAGCGCATCATCCCGCCCGCCATCGGCCCGGCCTCGACAATCGTGACGGCATTGCCCATTCGTCGGAGTTGGTAGGCCGCCGACAGCCCGGAGGGGCCAGACCCCACGACAAGCACGTGCTTGCCGCTTTCCGTCTGCGGCCTGGCGATCGACCAGCCCTGGCGCAACGCCTCGTCGCCCAGGAATCGTTCCACCGAATTGATTCCGACCGCCTCGTCCACCTGAGTGCGATTGCACGCTGCTTCGCAGGGTTGGTAGCAGACGCGGCCCATGACCGCCGGGAGCGGATTGTCCACGACCAGCGCGCGCCATGCGGACTCGTAGTCGCCCGACTCCGCATGGTAAAGCCAGTTCTGGACGTTCTCACCGGCCGGGCAGGCGTGATTGCACGGCGGCAGCCGATCGATGTAGACCGGCCGGCTGCTGCGCCACGAACCGGTCTTGTTGGCCAGGCTCGAGCCGGCGTCGAGGGTGATCGCGAAGGGCCTAGCCACGCGCGGCCTCCGCGCTATCGGCAGATTCGAGCAGTCCGAATTTCGCGATGTTGCGATCGGCGATCGCCTGGATCTGCGCGACCCGTGGATCCGGGCCGTCCTTGCCGAACAGGAGCGCGAAGCGTTCCTGCAGCTTGAGATACTCGGCCACCGGCACCAGACGGCGGATCGCCGTGTGGCCGGTCTGTTCGCCATGTTCGGCTTCGATCAGGGGAAACAGCCCCGACTCGACAGCCATGCGCGCAACCTTGATCGTGTCCGCCGGCGCCGACCCCCAGCCCGGTGGACATGGCACGTGAACGTGGATGTAGCGGGATCCGTGCAGGCCCATCGCCTTGGTGACCTTGTGCTCGAGGTCGCGCAGGTTGGCCACGCTCGCCGTGGCGACGTAAGGGATGTGATGCGCCATGGCGATCAGCGGAACGTTTTTCCCGGTGCCGAAGACGTTTCCCGGCTCGCTGCCCACCGCCATGGTCGTAGCCGTGCGCGCGGCCGGCGGCGTCGCGCTCGAACGGTGCACGCCGGTGTTCATGTACGCCTCGTTGTCGTAGCAGATGTAGAGAACATCGTCGTTGCGCTCGAACATTCCCGACAGACAGCCGAAGCCGATGTCGGCCGTGCCGCCGTCGCCGCCCTGCGCGATCACGCGCACGGCGGGCCGTCCGGTTACCCGCATTGCCGCGGCAACCCCGGACGCGACGGCGGCCGCATTGCCGAACAGCGAATGGATCCACGGCACCTGCCACGACGTCTGCGGATAGGGCGTCGAGAAGACCTCGAGGCAGCCCGTGGCGTTGACGGCGATCACCTGGTTGCCGGTCGCGCGCATCGCCGCGTCGATCGCGTAGCGCGCTCCCAGCGCCTCGCCACAGCCCTGGCACGCGCGATGCCCGGAATTCAGCGAATTGGTGCGGTCCATGTTCGCCTGCACCGTGCGTTCGTCCGGATCGAGCAGGCGATTGCCGACCGTGAACGTCCCGGTCTGGTAAAACTTGACGATTTGCAGTGTCATGCGTGGCTTCCCCGGAGGAGCGCTTAACCGACCTGTGAGCCGATCGTGCCCAGCCGGCGCAGGATCGCCTCGGCCGTGGGTCCGCTGCGCCGCGACACTTGCTCGCGTTCGAGTTCGAAGTTGACGACCTCGGCATTGAGGTCGAGAAACGTCACCTGCTCGAGTTCATCCCGGCCGGCATCCTCGAACAACTGTCTCAGCGACGCGCGGGTGATGACCCGACCGCCAAGCCCGGCGATGACCGTATAGCCCTTGAGCTGGATACCCGACAGCGAATTGCGCACGCCGTCGGAGACGATTCCGCCCAATCCGACTGCCAGACATTTTTCCAGCACAACGACACGCCTGGCACGCATCAGCAATGCGCGCAGCGCGGTCAACGGAAACGGGCGGAACGAACAGATGCTGACTGCGCCAATCTTCACGCCGTCGCAGCGCATCTCGTCGACGACTTCCTGCACCGTGCCAATGACCGAACCCAGCGCCACCACGATCGTCTCGGCGTCGGAGGTTCGGTAGGGCCGAAGCAGTCCGCCCGACGCGCGCCCGAACTGCGTGGCGAACGCCGTGGAGAGCTGTGGGATCAGCTGCAACGCGCGCAACTGCTTGTGGTGGGCGAGATAGCGAACCTCGGTGAACGCCTCCGGACCGACCATCGCGCCCATCGACACGGGCTCGCGCGGATCAAGAATCTGGCGTGGTTCGAACGGCGGAAGGAAGGCGTCAACCTGCGCCTGCGTGGGCACGTCGACCCGCTCGTAGGCATGCGTGAGAATGAATCCGTCGACGCAGACCATTACCGGACAGGAAAGCTCCTCCGCGATCCGGAAGGCCTGGATGTGCAGGTCCAGCGCCTCCTGGTTGTTCTCGGCGAAGAGCTGAATCCAGCCCGCGTCGCGCATCGCCATGCTGTCCGAGTGGTCGTTCCAGATGTTGATCGGCGCACCGATCGCCCGATTGCCGATGGTCATGACGATCGGCAGTCCGAGCCCGGCGGCGTTGTAGACCGCCTCCGCCATGAACAGCAATCCCTGGCCGCTCGTTGCCGTGTAGCTGCGCGCGCCCGCGGCAGAGGCGCCGATGGCGACTGAAAGCGCCGCAAATTCTGATTCGGCGTTGATGAATTCGCAACCGGCGAGTTCGCCGGACTTCACCATCTCGCCCACATGCTCGACGATGTGCGTCTGCGGCGTGATCGGGTAAGCGCAGATGACCTGGGGTCGACACAGCGCCACGGCCTTGGCCACCGCGTGCGACCCCTCGATCTGCTCAAGCATCAGCCTTCTCCAGGTCGCGCGAGACCGCCGCAAAGGCTTCGGCTGCGGCGGCAACGTTGGGCTCGGCCAGCGCATGCGGGAATTTCTCGCGAATGGCCGCAACCACGGAAGCGAGCCCTACCTGCCCGGTAAGCGCGGCAAAGCCCCCGAGCAGCGCGGTGTTGGGCAGTGGCCGGCGGACGTGCCTGAGCGCGATCTCGGTTGCCGGAACGGTGCGCAGACGCTCGCGGCGAAAACGCCGCGCGAAATCCTTCAACCCAAGCGCGTCGAAACCGCGCGCGGAGTTGATCAGGATGTATCCGTGCGCGTGCAGCCCATTGAAAAGATCGACTTGATCGAGCAGCGTCGGATCCTGGACGATCAGCGCGTCCGGCACGAGCACCGGCTCACGCAGGCGTATTTCCATGTCGTCGATCCGGCAGAACGCCATCACCGGCGCGCCCATGCGTTCCGCGCCAAAGCTCGGGAAGGCCTGGGCATAACGCCCCTCAAGGAAGGCCGCCACCGAGAGCATTTCGGCGCCGGACACCACCCCCTGTCCGCCGCGACCGTGTATCCGGATCTGAAACATGCTGCCGTCGTTATTGCCTGCGGTGTGGTTCATTTGCCGATTCACTCGATTGCTCTTCCGATTGTCCGGGCACCACGAAGTCCGACGTCCCCGCCCTCATATGCTGCACTCCCCGTCCGGAACGCCGTTGACGTAGGTCAAGGGGCACGTACCCCGACCGGATTAGCGTACGAGGCACCCGACATGCCGCTCGGGGAAGGAGCCATCGATGGGGTCGAGCAATCCGATCATTGCCGGCGTCGGCCTTGCCGACGCCACGCGCAAGAGCCGCCTGCCGGCACGGCTCGACTGGCTGCAAAGCGCCTCCGGCCTCCTGCTCGCGCTGTTCATGTGGGGCCACATGTTCTTCGTGTCGACGATCCTCATCTCCAACGAGGCGATGTGGACGATCACGAAATTCTTCGAGGGCTATTTCTTCTTCGGCAAATCCTACCCGGCGATCGTTTCCCTGGTGGTCGCCGTGGTGATCGCGCTGTTCGCAGGCCATGCATTTCTGGCAATGCGGAAGTTTCCGATTGATTACCGGCAGTACAGCAGTTTCCGCGCCCACGCACGGGTCATGCATCATGACGACACCACGTTGTGGCTCTGGCAGGTGTTCACCGGCTTCGCGCTGTTCTTCCTCGGTTCGGTCCACCTGTACATCATGCTCACGCATCCCGGTCAGATCGGTCCCTACGAATCGGCGGATCGGGTCTGGACCGACCTGATGTGGCCGCTCTACATCCTGCTGCTGCTCGCGGTCGAACTGCATGGCGGCATCGGGCTCTATCGACTTGCCGTCAAGTGGAACTGGTTCGGTGGCGAAGACTCCACCGCCACGCGGCGCCGGCTGAAAGCCTTCAAATGGGCGATCACCGTTTTCTTCTTGGTGCTGGGATTCGCCACACTTGCGGCGTACATGAAGATCGGTCATGAGCACAGCGACCGCTACGGGGAACCCTACGTGCCTGCGCACCTGCAGGCCGCGCCGCCGCCGGGAGCCCTCAAATGAGGATCGTCTACACCGACGTCCTGGTGATCGGCGGCGGACTGGCCGGTCTGCGCGCGGGCATCGGTGCCAAACGCCGCGGCAACGACGTCATCATCCTGTCGCTGGTGCCGCCCAAGCGCTCGCATTCCGCAGCGGCGCAGGGCGGCATGCAGGCCTCGCTTGGCAACGTTGCCAAGGCGCAGGGCGACAACGAGGACGTGCACTTCGGCGATACGGTGCGCGGCAGCGACTGGGGTGCCGATCAGGCGGTCGTGCGGATGTTCGTCAACACGGCGCCCAAGGCCATCCGCGAACTCGCGGCCTGGGGCGTGCCATGGAGCCGCGCGCGGCGCGGCGACCGCGAGGTGGTCATCAACGGCCAGAAGGTCATGCTGACCGAGCGCGACGCGGCACACGGACTCCTGGCGCAACGCGATTTCGGCGGCACCAAGAAGTGGCGCGCCTGCTATGTCTCGGACGGGACCGGCCACGCGATGCTGTTCGCGGTCAGCGATCGGGCGATCGCCGAGTCGATTCCGGTCCACGAGCGCAAGGAGGCGATCGCGCTGATCCACGACGGCGGCCGCTGCCACGGTGCGGTCGTCCGCGACCTGGTCACCGGCGAGCTGTCCGCCTATGTCGCGCGTGCCACGGTGATCGCGACCGGCGGCGCCGGGCGCCTTTATCGCGTGACGACCAACGCCGTCATCTGCGAGGGCATCGGCACCGCGATCGCACTGGAAACCGGCGTCGCCGCGCTGGGCAACATGGAGGCCGTGCAATTCCATCCGACGGGCATCTTCCCGGCTGGCATCCTGGTCACCGAAGGCTGTCGTGGCGACGGCGGCATCCTCAAGGACGTCGATGGCCACCGCTTCATGCCCGACTACGAGCCGGAAAAGAAGGAACTGGCCTCCCGCGACGTCGTGTCCCGACGAATGGAGACGCACATCCGCAAAGGCAAGGGGGTCAAATCACGCTTCGGCGACCACCTGTGGCTCGACATCACGCTGCTCGGACGCGTCCACATCGAGCGCAACCTGCGCGAGGTGAAGGAAATCTGTGAATCGTTCCTCGGCATCGATCCCGCCGTGCAGCCGATCGCCGTGCGCCCGGCGCAGCATTACACGATGGGAGGTGTGCGCACCGACCATACCGGCCAGAGTCCGACGCTGCGCGGCCTCTTCGCCGCCGGCGAGGCCGCTTGCTGGGACATGCATGGATTCAACCGGCTGGGCGGCAACTCCGTCGCCGAGACGGTGGTCGCGGGCATGATCGTCGGCGAATACGTCGGCGACTGGTGCGCCAGCACCGCAAGCGACGCCACCATCTCCACCGGCCTCGTGCGCGAGTTCGTCGCCGCGGAACAAGCCAAGCTCGATGCGCTGGTCTCCGGCGGCGGGACCGAAGACGCCTCCGTCCTGCGCGTGGCGATGCAGCAGATCATGACCGACAAGGTCGGCATTTTCCGCACCGGCGCGGACCTCGCTGCGGCGGTGAGTGAATTGCAGGCGCTGCTCGAGCGCAGCCGCAACATCGGCCTGCGCTCGAAGGGCCCCGGGCCCAACCCGGAACTCGTCACCGCGTACCGCGTGCAGAAAATGCTGAAGCTCGCGCTGTGCGTCGCGCATGGCGCCGCGTTGCGTACCGAAAGCCGCGGCGCACACTTCCGCGAAGACCATCCGCGGCGCGATGATGCGAGCTGGCTGAAGCGCACGCTCGCCACCTGGCCCGAACCCGCCGCGACACTGCCCGAACTTCGTTACGAGGACCTCGACGTCATGACCATGGAATTGCCGCCCGGCTGGCGTGGCTACGGTGCCCGGGACAACGTCGACCATCCCGACACCAGGAAGCGCGAGCAGGAACTCGAGGCGATCCAGAAACGGATGGAAGGCGCCGACCGCATCGCGTTGCAACGTGCCTGCATGCCCTACGAGAACCTGTTGCCGGTGGTCCTTCGCGGGCCCAACGAACGCATCGACGAGCCACTGCCCGCCACGCCCGCTGCCGCCGGCGCCGCGCCGGCCCTCACCCGAGATTCCCGATGACCGATTACGTCGCCCCGACACCCGATGTCGCATCCGCCGCAGTTCCCGTCGCTGCGGCAGCGCGCAAGCTGCGCGTCAGCGTCCTGCGCTACAACCCGCAGGACCCCGACAGCGCTCCGCACATGCAGGACTATGACCTCGACGAGGCGGCCGGGATGACGCTGTTCATAGCGCTCACCGAGATCCGCGAAAAATTGGATCCGTCACTGGCCTTCGATTTCGTCTGTCGCGCCGGCATCTGCGGCAGTTGCGCGATGATGATCAATGGCCGGCCTGGACTGGCCTGTCGCGCGCTCACCGCCAGCCTGCCGGCACAGATCACGCTCGCGCCTCTGCCGGTGTTCCGCCTGATCGCTGACCTGTCGGTGGACACCGGTCACTGGATGCGGGCGATGAGCGAGCGCCTGGAAACCTGGGTCCACCTGAAGGAGCAGGAGATCGACCTGTCGCGCCTCGAGGCGCGGATGGAACCCGAACTCGCCGAACAGATCTACGAACTCGACCGTTGCATCGAATGCGGCTGCTGTGTCGCCGGTTGCGGCACGGCGCGCATGCGCGAGGACTTCGTCGGCGCCGTGGGCCTGAACAAGGTCGCGCGTTTCCGCCTGGACCCGCGCGACACGCGCAGCGACGACGATTTCTACGAACTCATCGGTGACGACGACGGCGTGTTTGGCTGCATGTCGCTGCTGGCCTGCCACGACGTGTGCCCGAAGCAGCTGCCGCTGGCCACCCAGATCGCCTTCATGCGGCGCAAGATGGTGGCGCAGGGCTGGAAGTAGCCTGCCGGCGACACGCCGAATCCCTGGCCAGACTGCAAGAACTGCAGGACGTCCGGTAACCCCCGCTTGACGATGAGGCCGCCGCGCGACGCGATTCCGGTTCAGGTCAGGACGGACGCCGCGCATCGGCTGCCGCGAAACTCCGCCCGCCTGCTCAGCCGTGCATGCTTTCGTACTTGGCCTGCAACTGCTCAGGGGTTTCCGCGTGATCCGGGTCGGGCACGATGCAGTCGGCGGGACATACGTCGATGCATTGCGGATCGTCGTGCGCGCCGACGCACTCGGTGCACTTCGCCGGGTCGATGATGTAGAGGGGCGAGCCAACGCTGATCGCGTCATTGGGGCATGGTTCCACGCAGGCGTCGCAGGCGGTGCAGTCGGCGTTGATCAGTAGTGCCATTCGGGTCTCCTCTGGGTCGTCGTGGTCGGTAGTGGCAGTTGCCGGTCTGAAAGACTAGACGAATTCGCTGGTATAGGACTGCAGCGCCTTCATGTAATTGGCGCGCTCGAAGGCGGCCGGATCGGGGCAGGACTGCTGCGACAGCGACCCCTTCATCTGGGTCACCGACGTGTATTCGCGCTCGGCCATCCAGGCCTCCACACCACGCACTAGCGTGCCGACGTGGCTGGGACCCTTGGTCAGCAGGCTGCTGGCCAGCATCACGCAGTCGGCGCCCGCGAGCAGCAGCTTGAGCACGTCGTCCGGCGTATGCGCGCCGCCGGTGGCGGCCAGGCTGGCATCGACGCGTCCGCGCAGGATCGCGATCCAGCGCAGCGCCAGGCGTAGTTCGTCGGACGTCGACAGCACCAGGTGCGGCGACACTTCGAGGTCCTCGAGCTCGATGTCGGGCTGCAGGAATCGGTTGAAGAGCACCAGCCCCGAGGCCCCGGCCTTGGTCAGGCGCGACGCCACGTTGGCCATGGCGCTGAAATAGGGCGCCACCTTGACGGCGACCGGCAGATCCACCTGCTGCGTGACCGACTCGACCAGTTCGACGTAGCGCTGCTCGACCTCGACGCTGGTGTCGTCGACGCTGGTCGCCATGAAATACACATTCAACTCGATCGCGTCGGCGCCGGCATCCTGGAACTTGCGCGCGATGCCGGTCCAGCCGCCCGGCGTATGGCCATTGAGGCTGGCGATCACCGGCACCGAAAGTGCCGACTTCGCATCCGAGATCAGCTTCAGATACTGGTCGGTCCCGGTGCGGTAGTTCTGCATCTCCGGGAAGAAGCCCTGCGCCTCCGGCGACAATTCGGCGCCGGCGAGCATCAGATGGTGCGTGGCCATCTCCTCGTGCTCGATCTGTTCCTCGAACAGCGACGGCAGGACGACGGCCGCCACGCCGGCGACCTGCAGCCGCTTCAGGCTGTCGATCGAACTCGTCAGCGGGGATGCCGACGCCACGATCGGGTGCTGCAGTTCGAGGCCGAGATACCGGGTGCGAAGATCGACGTTCATGATTTGGCCTCCTCCTTGCTAACCGCCGCTGTTTCGCTGTCACCCTTGGGGACGGGCGCCGGCGTGTCGGCGGACGCGTCGCTCGCCGTGCCGGCATCGCCGTCTTCGGTCACCACGCGGTGCACACCGGCGATCTGCTCGTACAGCTGCCAGCGCGCGTCGGCATCCTTCTGCGCGGCCTTCATCAGCATCTTGGCGCGCGCGGGATCGGATTGCGCCAGCATCGCGTAGCGGCCTTCCTTCATCACGAATTGCTCCAGCTTTTGCGTCGGCTTGCGCGAGTCGAGCTTCAACGGCTGGTCGGCGCCGCCCATGCCCAGGCGCGGATCGTAGTGGTACAGCGTGAGGTAACCGCTCTTGACCGCGTCGCGCTGGTGACTCATGCCGGTGGTCATGTCGATACCGTGGGCGATGCAATGGCTGTAGGCGACGATCAGCGATGGTCCGTTCCACGCGGCAGCCTCCTGGAAGGTGCGCACCGTCTGCACCGGGTTGGCGCCCATCGCCACCTGCGCCACGTATACGTTGCCGTAGGCCATGGCGATCATGCCCAGGTCCTTCTTGCCGATCGACTTGCCGGCGGCCGCGAACTTGGCCACCGCGCCGCGCGGCGTGGCCTTCGACGCCTGCCCACCGGTGTTGCTGTAGACCTCGGTGTCGAGCACCAGAATGTTGACGTTGCGGCCCGAGGCCAGCACGTGGTCGAGCCCGCCGTAGCCGATGTCGTAGGCCCAGCCGTCGCCGCCGACGATCCATACGCTGCGCACGACCAGGTTGTCGGCCACCGCCAGCAGTTGGGCGGCCTTGGGGACGTCCAGATTGGACAGGATCACCTTCAGCTGCTTGACGCGTTCGCGCTGCACGCGGATCTGCTCGTCGGTATCCTGCAGCGAATCGACCAGCTCGGTTGCCAGTGTGTCGCCGATCTCCGCGCGCAACTCGCGCACCAGCATCTGCGCCAGGTCGCGCTGCGCATCCAGCGCCAGCCGCATGCCCAGGCCGAATTCCGCGTTGTCCTCGAACAGGCTGTTGGCCCAGGCCGGGCCCTGCCCCGCGGCATTCTGCGACCACGGCGTGGACGGCAGGTTGCCGCCGTAGATCGACGAGCAGCCGGTCGCATTGGCCACCATCAGGTGGTCGCCATAGAGTTGCGACAAGAGCTTCAGATACGGCGTCTCGCCACAGCCCGAGCAAGCGCCCGAGTACTCGAACAGCGGCTTGCGCAGTTGCGAGCCGCGCAGCCCGTCGATGCTGTCCAGCGCCGGGCGCACTTCGGGCAGGCTAAGGTAGAACTCGTAATTGGCTCGCTCGACGTCGAGGTGGTCGAGCTTGGGCGCCATGTTGATCGCCTTGTGCTTCACCTCGGTCTTGCTGCGCGTCGGGCAGACATCGACGCAGATGCCACAGCCGGTGCAGTCTTCGGGCGCGACCTGCAGGCTGTACATCATGCCGTCGAGCGCACTGCCATCCTTGCGCGCCCATGGCACGGCCTTGAAGCCGGTCGGCGCGCGCTTCATCTCCTCGGGCGGGAACACGTTCATGCGGATCGCCGCGTGCGGGCACACCAGCGGGCAGATCGCGCACTGCGTACAGATCGTCTCGTCCCAGATCGGGATCTCCTGCGCGATGCTGCGCTTCTCCCATTGCGTGGTGCCGGTCGGGAAGGTGCCGTCGATCGGCAGCGCCGAGACCGGCAGCAGGTCGCCCTTGCCGTCGAGCATCATCGCAGTCACGCGTTGCACGAAATCGGGTGCCACGCGCGGGACCACCGCACGCCGCATCAGCGACGAGTCGGCATGGGCGGGCGGCGTCACCTCGCTCATCGCCGCCAATGACGCATCGACCGCGGCGAAGTTGCGGGTGAGCACGCTCTCCCCACGTTTGCCGTAGGTCTTGCGTATCGATTCCTTGATTTTCGCAATCGCCTCGTCGCGCGGCAGGATACCGGAAATGGCGAAGAAGCACGCCTGCGTGACCGTGTTGATGCGCCCGGCCAGGCCGGCCTGCTGCGCCACGGCCAGCGCGTCGACGACGTAGAACTTGAGTTTTTTCGCAACGATGGTTTCCTGCGCCTCGCGCGGCAGCTTGCCCCACACCTCGTCCGGCCCGTAGGGACTGTTCAACAGGAAGGTCGCGCCCGGGCGCGCCAGCGCCAGCACGTCGAGCTTTTCCATGAATTCGAATTGGTGACAGGCGACGAAGTCGGCCCGGTCGATCAGGTAGGTCGACTCGATCGGTTCGGGTCCGAAGCGCAGGTGCGACACGGTGATCGCGCCGGACTTCTTGCTGTCGTAGACGAAGTAGCCCTGCGCGTGCAGCGGCGTGTTCTCGCCGATGATCTTGACCGTGTTCTTGGTCGCGCCCACGGTGCCGTCGGCGCCAAGGCCATAGAACACCGCGCGCGTGACGCCCCCGGCTTCGGTGTCGAAGGACGGATCCCACTTCAGCGACAGCCGCGTGACGTCATCGACAATGCCGACGGTGAAGTGCCGCTTGGGTTTCGATGCGCTCAACTCATCCAGGACCGCCTTGGCCATGGCTGGCGTGTATTCCTTGGACGACAGCCCGTAGCGGCCACCGATGACCCGCGGCATCGCTGTGCTCTCCGGCCACGCCTCGACCAGCGCGGTGACCACATCCTGATACAGCGGCTCGCCGATGGCGCCCGGCTCCTTGGTACGGTCGAGCACGGCGATCGAGCGCACGCTCTTCGGCAGTGCCGCCACGAAGGCTTCGGTGTCGAACGGCCGGTACAGGCGCACGGTGAGCAGTCCGACCTTTTCGCCGGCAGCGACGAGCTTGTCCACCGCTTCACGCGACGCGCCCACGCCTGAGCCCATCTGCACCAGCACGCGCTCGGCGTCAGGCGCGCCGGTGTACCAGAACAGCGAATAGCGGCGGCCGGTGAGGTCCTTGAAACGGTCCATCGACGCCTGCACGATGCCCGGCACCGCCGTGTAGAACGAATTGCAGGCCTCGCGTGCCTGGAAGAACACGTCCGGATTCTGCGCGGTGCCACGAATTGCCGGGCGGTCTGGATTCAGCGCACGGTCGCGGTGCGCCTTGACCAGTTCCTCGTCGATCAGCGAACGCACGTCATCTTCGAACAGCAACTCGATCTTGTTGACCTCGTGGCTGGTCCGGAAGCCGTCGAAGAAATGCAGGAACGGCACCCGCGCCTTCAGCGTCGACATGTGCGCGATCATCGCCATGTCCTGCGCCTCCTGCACGCTGGATGACGCCAGCAGCGCGAAGCCGGTGGTGCGCGCGGCCATCACGTCGCTGTGGTCGCCGAAAATGGACAGCGCGTGCGTGGCCAGCGTGCGCGCCGCGATGTGGAACACCGCCGGCGTCAGCTCGCCGGCGATCTTGAACATGTTGGGCAGCTTGAGCAGCAGGCCCTGCGACGCGGTGAACGTCGTGGTCATCGCGCCGGCCTGCAGCGACCCGTGCACCGCGCCCGCGGCGCCGGCTTCGCTTTGCATCTCGATCACCTGCGGCACCATCCCCCAGATGTTCTTCTGGCCCGCGGCCGACCACGCATCGGCGAGTTCGCCCATGGTCGACGACGGCGTGATCGGGTAGATGGCGATCACCTCGCTGGCGAGATGGGCGATTCGTGCAGCAGCTTCGTTGCCATCCAGCACGTGGGAGCGTTCGGTCATGTTGTTCTCTTCGCAGTGACGGTTGGCGGCAAAGGGCAGGGCATCGGCTTTTCGAAGTCCGCGGCCTCGCCATTCCGGCGAGGATTCGCGGCGGTCTACAGGATGCCGGCCTTGCCGGACTTCCAGCGGCGGAATTCGGTGGTCAGCAACTCGACATGCTCGCGTTCCTCCGCGGCGAGCTCCTTGTACAGCTCGCTCTCGACCGAGCCGGCTGGCGCGTGCTCGCCTTCCCGGGTGAAAAACTCCACCGCCCGCTGCTCGAAGGCTATGGCGATCCGGAACAGGTTGCCCGGGTCCTCGGGCCTGCCGTCGACACCGGCAAAGATGGCCGCGCGGTCGAGCGTGAACTCGTCCGACGGCTCGGGCAGGTCGGCGTGATAGCGCCTGGACAGCGTGTCCATGTGCTCCTTTTCCATCGCGGCAAAGCGACCGAACAGATCCTTCAATTCGGGCTCCTTGGCTTCGCGCGAGGCGCGGTCGTAGAAGGCATGCCCGCCCAACTCGATCTCGAAGGCCTTGCGCACCGCTTCCATCGCCTGATCGTCCGCGATCGCGCCGCGGTCGAGCATTTCGAGCTTGCCCTTGCAATGCGGGCACATTCCGTAGGGAAAAGCGAAGCCTTCGCTGACCTTGTGGCAATCGGCGCAGCGCCAGCGCAGTTCGACACCCGCGCAGCAGATGTAGGCTTCCTCGTCTTCGAGCGGGCGCTGGCAGCGCGGACAGACACTCATGATGGAACCTCGCTGGAGGCTGTGGATGTGGGTGTGCCGATCGCCGCGGGCGGCACGAACGCATCGACGTCGACTTGAGTGACGGGCCAGGTTTTCCTGTCGCCGGCCAGCCAGGTGCCAATTGCGCGCGCAGCGCGGCGGCCGGCGCCCATGGCCAGGATCACCGTGGCGCCGCCGGTCACGATGCCACCGCCGGCGAACACGCCCGGCACGCTGGTCGACTGCGTTTCCGCGTCGGCCACGATGTAGCCCCACTTGTTGAGTTCGAGGCCGGGCGTGGACTTGGTGACGATCGGGTTGGCCTTGGTGCCCAGCGCGTAGATCACCGTGTCGCAGTCCAGATCGAGGAACTCGTCCTGCGGAATCGGTTGGCGGCGGCCTCGTTCGTCGGGTTCACCAAGCACCATCTTCTGCACCTTGATGCCGCGCACCCCGCCGTCGGCATCGGTCAGGATCTCCACCGGCCCGTGCAGGAAGAAGAACTCGATGCCCTCCTCCTTGGCATGGCGCAACTCTTCCAGGCGTGCCGGCGCTTCCGCTTCCGAGCGGCGATACACGCAGCGCACGGTTGGCGTTCCGAGCCGCTTGGCCACGCGCAGACAGTCCATTGCCGTGTTGCCCGCGCCGATCACGACTACGCTCTTGCCCAGCGTGATGGGCGTGTCCAGGTGCGGAAACCTGTCGCCGCCCATCAGGTTCACGCGGGTCAGGAATTCGTTGGCCGAATAGACCTGGCCGGCGAATTCGCCGGGGATGCCCAGGAAGGCCGGCGCGCCCGCGCCGGCGCCGACGAATACCGCGTCGAAGCCCATCTTTTCCATCAACTGCAGAACCGAGAAGGTCTTGCCGATGACCTTGTTGGTCTCGAACTTGATGCCGAGTGCCTTCAGATGGTCGACCTCGCGGCTGATGATCTCGCGCGGCAACCGGAACGACGGGATGCCGTATTGCAGCACGCCGCCGACCACATGCAGCGCCTCGTAGACGGTGACGTCGCAGCCGTAGCGTTTAAGGTCCGCCGCCACGGCCAGCCCCGCCGGGCCGGAGCCGACGATCGCCACCTTGCCGAGTTCGCGTTCGAAGCGCGGCGGCTCGACCTTTTGCGGCCGGGCGTTGTCGCCGACGAAACGCTCCAACCGGCCGATCGCCACAGACTCCAGCTTGCGGCCGACGACGCACTGCGCCTCGCACTGCGATTCCTGCGGACAGACGCGGCCGCAAACCGATGGGAACAGGTTCGACTCGTTGATGACCGCCTGCGCGCCGTCGATGTCGCGCACCAGCAGATGCTTGATGAAGCGCGGAATGTCGATGGACACCGGGCAGCCTTCGATGCAGGCCGCCTTGCTGCACATGATGCAGCGCTCCGCCTCGGCCAGCGCATCGGTCATCGAGTAACCAAGATTGACCTCCTTGAAGTTGCGCGAGCGCTCCAGCGGGTCGCGCTCGGGCATCTTGGTCGCCAGTGGCGCCAAATCCTTGTATTTCTTGTAGTTTTTCTTGCCCTGCTCGAACAGCAGCTTCTCGACATTGCACACGCGCGCATAGTCGGTGTTGGCCGTTGCCTCCTCGCCCTTGAAGCGCTTCTGGCGCAGCATCAGCTCCTTGAAGTCGACCTGGTGGCCGTCGAAATCGGGGCCGTCGACACAGGCGAACTTGATCTCGCTGCCGACGGTGACGCGGCACGAACCGCACATGCCGGTGCCGTCGACCATGATCGCGTTGAGCGACACCATGGTCTTCACGTTGAACGGGCGGGTCGTCTCGACGCAGGCGTTCATCATCGGCAGCGGCCCGATGGCGATGACCAGATCGGGCCGGTCGTTTTCCAGCACCTCCTGCAACGCCGCAGTGACGAAGCCCGGCTTGCCGTAGCTGCCGTCGTCGGTGCAGACGATCAGGTTGTCGCATTGACGGCCGAACATCTCCTCCCAGAACACCAGGTCCTGATTGCGAAAACCGATGATGCCGGTGGTGCGGTTGCCCGCCTCCTTGAACGCGCGCAACTGCGGGTACACCGGCGCCACGCCCAGGCCGCCGCCGACCAGCACCACGTGTCCGGCCTTGCTGACATGCTGCGGCAGGCCGAGCGGGCCGACGAAGTCGATGATGTCGTCGCCGGCCTTGTAGTGGTCGCGCATTTCCTGCGTCGTCTTGCCAAGCGCCTGGATCACCAGAGTGATCGTGCCGCGTTCACGATCGTAATCGGCCACGGTGAGCGGAATGCGTTCGCCGCCTTCGTGCAGGCGCAGCATCACGAAGTGCCCGGGTTCGGCCGAGCGGGCCACATCAGGCGCGAGCACCTCCCACAGGAAGGTGGTGTCCGAAAACGCTTCGCGGCGGATGATTGGGTACATGTCGGCAATTCCGTTGCGTCAGCACTTCAGTCGGGATTTTTCGTGCGCTCTGTTCTTGCAGGCGCGGTACCGCACGCAGCCTGCTGGCGCGTTTCACTCGAGTTGAATGATGACATCGGTGGATCGCTGCCGCCTGATCCAGATCAAACCGATGGCGAAGCACGCCGGATCGGCGAACCTACCGGTGTCGGGGTGGGCGCCTCAGTCCAGCGGCGCCGTGGCCAGAAACCGTGGCGCCCGCCGCGCCCGCGTCGCCTGCTCGAACGCGTAGGCCAGCCGGAACAGCGTGGGCTCGCTGTAGGCCGACGCAAAGAACGACAACCCGACCGGCAGGCCGAAGACGAACCCCGCCGGCACCGTGATGTGGGGATACCCGGCAACTGCCGCGAGCGTCGAGCAGCCGCCCGTGAAGTGGTCGCCGTTGACGTAGTCGGTCAACCACGCAGGACCGCCGGTCGGCGCCACCAGCGCCACCAGCCGATGGCTGGCCAGCGCCGCGTCGATGCCTTGCGCGCGCGACAGCCGTCGACTCTTCGCGCGCGCACGACGATAGGCCGGATCCGTCAGCGGCCCCTTGCGCTGCGCCTCGATCAACCGCTCCTGACCGAAATAACGCATCTCGCGCTCCGCATTGCGCTCGTTGAAGGCGATCAACTCGGCGAGCGTGCGCACCGGGGCATCCGGACCCAACGCAGCGAGGTAGGCATTCAATCCCGCTTTGAATTCGTAGTGCAGCACCTCGTTCTCCGCGTCACCCAGCTTGGCGTGACTGGCGATGCGCACCGGATCGACGATCACCGCGCCGGCACCGGCCATGGCGCGAATGCCCTCCTCGATCACGCGATCCAGGCGGTCGTCGTTGCCGAAGAAGTCGCGCGCGACGCCGATGCGGGCGCCTTGCAGCCCTCCCGCATCGAGAAACTCCGTGTAGTCGCCGTGCGCCCGGCCGCGACTGCCCGCGGTCGCTGCGTCACGCGTATCCACGCCGGTCATGGCGCCAAGCAGGACCGCAGCATCGGCCACACTGCGGGTCATCGGCCCCGCCGTGTCCTGGCTGCGCGAAATCGGAATGATTCCGGTGCGGCTTACCAGTCCCACAGTCGGCTTGATGCCGACGAGGCCGCAGATCGACGCCGGACTCACGATCGAGCCGTCGGTCTCGGTTCCCACGGCGACCGCGCAAAGATTCGCCGCCACCGCCGCCGCCGAACCGGAACTCGATCCGCTGGTATTGCGATCGAGCGCATAGGGATTTTTCGTCTGGCCGCCGCGCCCGCTCCAACCCGAAGTCGAGCGCGCACCGCGGAAATTCGCCCATTCCGACAGGTTGGACTTGCCGAGCAGCACGCAACCCGCGGCACGCAAGCGCAGGATGACGAATGCATCACGCGCGGCGATCGATTCAGCGAGCGCCAGCGAACCGGCACTCGTGCGCATGCGATCGGCGGTGTCCACGTTGTCCTTCACCAGCACCGGAATGCCGTGCAGCGGCCCCCTTGCGCCCTTCTCCCGGCGCTCGTGGTCGAGCGCTTCGGCAATCACCATCGCGTCCGGATTGAGTTCGATGATCGCATTGAGCGTCGGTCCCGCGCGGTCAAGGGCCGCGATGCGGGCCAGGTAATCCTGCGTGATCGACGCCGCGGTGCGGGCGCCGCGCTGCATCGCCACCTGCAGCTCGGCGATGCTCGCCTCCGGCAACGCGGCGGAATCAGGAGGCAGTGTTCCGAACGCAGCGGACGCCCGTGCCGCGGCCTCCTTCGCGACGGCCGCTGGCACCAGTCCCGCAGCAGTGAGTTTGAGCAGCATTCGACGATTCACCCCGCCTCCATGTCAATCCGGATTCACCGTGTCGCTGCCATTGCGTTCACGTCGCTTCCGCCGCTGTTGAGGATCGAAACGTCATCGTGCCCCGACCCGCGACCGGACCACCTCGATCGCCGCGTGACCGGGCATACGAACGCCCGCCGCCCCGATCTCACGCTCAGCACAATCCTGGCGGACCGTCGTCGATCGGACCGGCATCGTGGTACAGGTGCGAAATGCGCGCCCAGTAGGCGGCCGCCGCGCACATCGGGCAAGCCCGTGAACTGCCGTAGAGCTCGCATCCGGACAGGTCGCTGGTCCCCAGTCGCCGCGCCGCGTCGCGAATTGCCTGCATCTCGGCGTGTGCGGTGGGGTCACGGTCGGTGATCACCGCGCTGACACCCTCGCCGACGATGCGTCCATCCTTCACGACGACCGCGCCATAGGACTGATCGCCGCGCTCGATCGCGACGCGCCGCATCTCGGCAGCACGGGCGGCGAATGCGGCCGGTCCGGGCTCGATCGGCTGCACGATCGGCCCGACCTTGCCCTGCGCCCGCGCCCGGACCACAACCCCGGCGGTCGCGATCGCCGCGGCAAAGCGCAATGCCCGACGTCGCGATTGACGATCGTTCATGCCCGATCGCCTCAGGACAAGAAGCCCGGCTGTCGAAACGCGGGATCCGGATAGCTGTAATAGCCCTCGCCCGTACTCATCCCCAGCTTTCCGCGGTCGAGGAAGCGTTGCTTCCGATACGCGGCATTGCACCTGTGCGCATCGTCGTCATTGACCTGCCGCTTGAATTCCGGATCCTCCGGAACCGACTCGCTCACCAGGTCGGCGTCGCGGGCGGCCTGGGCGAGCGTGCCCGAGCCGACGATCAGTACATTCTTGATGTTCATCAGCAGCGTTCCTTCGAAAATCCGGCGAATGAAAATCGATAGTGCTGCCCGACGCAGAGGATGTCAAAGCGCGCAGCATTCGCCGCTTGGTCGAGGTCGGTTGCACCGGCGAATCCCGGGACCGGCGGTCCTCCGCAACGTCAGCGCATCCCCTGCCGCCACTGGCTCGGCGACTGTCCCGACCATTGCCTGAATGCCCGCGTGAACGCGCTGGCGTTGGTGTAGTTCAACTTGAGCGCAATCTCGACCATCGATGCTTCCGAACCCTGCAGCATCTGTTTCGCGATCTCGAACCGCGTCTCCTCGACCAATCGCTTGCCGTTGAGTCCATAGGGCAGCAATCGCCGGTGCAGCGTGCGCCGGTTCAGGCCCAGATCGCTCGATACGTCGTCGATGGTGGAACGGCCGGCGAGTATCGATGCCCTGATGGATTTTCGTGCCAGCGCGGGAAACTCGGCTTGCCGCTGGCGTTCCAGTTCGGCGATCCTGTCCACGACGATCGCGCGCAGGGTTGCATCCCCTGCCGGCAGCGAATGCCGCAGCCACTTTGCATGGAACATCAGCGCGTTGCGCTCGGCACCGAAGCGCACCGGCGCCCGGAAAACCCGCCAGTACGCGGCCAGATCGCGCGGCTTCGCACGCATCAGCATGACTTCGATCGGGTTCCAGGCGGGCCCGCACAGGGAGCGCATCACGGCGACGGCGATGCCAATGCCCCCGTCGGCGATCTGGTCGGTTGCCACCACGTCGTTCTGCTGAATCATGTAATCCACTACGGCAACGTCATCCTCGATCGACAGCGTCGAAACACCGCCAACCTCCTGATGATGCAGGTAGTCGACCACGTTGCGCAGCGCGGTGCCTACGTCGGCGGATTGCTGCGCCAGATGGCCGACGATGCCAAGTGCGGTAAGGCCTTCCTGTGCGCCCATGAGCAGCCCGAAATGCGGGCAATTCGTCGCGTCCACGCACTCGGCGAGAAACCGCCCGAACACGGAAAATGGGACGACAGCCGTCGGGTCGTCGAACAGACTCAGGTCGAAGCCCGCCTTGCGCGCCACGACCCCCGGGTCCACCCCGAACTCGCGAAGCAGGTCCGGCGCGGCGCGGAATGCCACCGCCAGTATCGAGCCGTCGGACGAACGTGGCGGCCCGGACATTTTGTTTCGTCGGTTTTTCATTCGGATAACGTCACCGTTGTCCTGAAATGATAAGGCATTGTCTCAATTTGGCAAGCCCCGCGTTTCCAGACCTTCCACAATGCCTCCACCATGAGACTACACACCGCTGTGAATCTTCCCTCGGTCGGAATGACCGGTTTCGAGACCCCGCTGTCCGAGGAAGAGCAAGCCATCCAGGACTCCGTTCACCGGTTCGCCAAGAATGTGTTGCGTCCCGTCGGCCGGCAACTCGACAAGATGTCCGTCGAGGAAGCGATCGCGCCGGGCTCGCCCTACTGGGGCGTGTTCGCCGAAGTCGCCAAGCTCGGGCTCGACTCTTCGCTGCTGGCGCAACTGCCACCCGACGTTGCCATTCGGACCGAATCGCTCATCGGCGAGGAACTGGGCTGGGGCGACGCCGGGCTGGGCGTTTCGATCATGGCCTCAGGCTTTCCGAGCGAAATGGCCGCCACCCTGGGCAACCAGGAACTGATCGAACTGTGCGCCGGGCGCATCGGCTGCTGGATGATCACGCACCCCGACAAGGGCAGCGACATCCAGATCCTCCATCACGACCGCGAGATCGGGGACGGGACGACCGGCAACAAGGGCAACGTCCACGCCAAGGTCGGCTCCGATGAAATCGTCGTCAACGGCCAATGCTCGGCCTGGGTGTCCAACGGCGCGGTCGCGCAGGTGGCGGTGGCCTACATCGGCGCCGACTACGGCGACGGCTATTTCGACGCCAAGGGCAAGCCCCATGGCGTGGCGGTGATCATTCCACTCGATCTGCCCGGCGTCTCGCGCGGCAAGCCACTGGACAAGATCGGCCAGCGCGCGCTGCCGCAGGGCGAGATCTACTTCGACAACGTCAAGGTGCCCAAGCGCTTCTGCATTGCGCTGCAGGACGAGTACTACGGCAACATGGCTTCGGCCTGGTCCTACGCCGGCACCGTCATGTCGCAGATCTTCACCGGCGTCGCCCGCGCGGCGTTCGAGCTGGCGCTGGCCTATTGCCACGAGCGCAAGCAGGGCGGAGCGCTGCTCATCAATCACCAGCTCACCCGCTACCGGCTGGGCGACATGCTGCGCCGGGTTGAAATCGCGCGTTCGGTCGCCCGCCGCTCGCTCGCCTTCGCGCGCCTGAGTCCGCGCCCGCATCCCTATATCACCGCCTCCGCGAAGGTGACGGTAACCGAGGAGGCGATGAAGGTCGCGACCGAGGCCTTCCAGCTGTTCGGCGGGGCCGGCACGTCGCGGGAGTTTCCGATCGAGAAGATCTTCCGCGATTGCCGCGCGGCGCTGATCGAGGACGGCGAGAACTACATGCTGACCATGCGCCTGGGATTGCTCGCCGGCCTGCTCTACGAGGACGGCTGGGCGCAGAACTAGATTTCACTGCGGCGAAGCCTGCCCCCCGTCATGGTCCGGGGCTGCCCGCCGGCCTAGCCAAGGACGAAGGCTGCACCGGTTACCTGATTCCAGCAAGGGCGGCGAGTTTGCGACCGTCCCACCAACACATTCCGAAGGAGGAGATTTCCCATGGCCCAATATCCCGTCGTCGTCTATGGCGCGTCCGGCTACACCGGCATGCTGATCATCGACTGGCTGATCGACCAGAACATTCCGTTCACCGCGGTGGCGCGCAACGCCAAGCGCACCAAGGAGATGATGACGCAGCGCGTGGTGCGACTGGAGTCCGCCACCTACGAAATCATCGAGGTCGAACACAATGTGGAAGCGCTGACCAAGGCCTTCAAGGGCGCGAAGGTCGTCTGCAACACCGTCGGGCCGTTCGTGAAGTTCGGACTTGCCGGCGCCGAGGCCGCGCTCAAGGCGGGCTGCCACCACCTGGACACCACCGGCGAGCAGATGTACGTCATCGCCGTCCGCGAGAAGTTCGGCAAGGCCTACGCCGAGGCCGGCCTGCTGTGCGCACCGTCGACCTCGTACATGTACACGATGTCCGAGATCGCCGCCGAGCTGGCGCTGGAAACGCCGGGGATCGACATGCTCGAGACCGCCAGCTTGTCGCGCGGACCCATGCAGGGTGCGGGCATCACCGTCGGGTCAACCGCTTCGATCTTCGAGATGTACCGCGCCACGCAGTTGTACCTCTGGGACAACCAGATGGTCGAGCACCCAAAGAACCAGGGCTACGAGGTGTCGGCGCCCGAGTTCCTGACCCCCGTGTTCTGCCTGCCCTGGAGCGGGACCTCGCTGCCGGTGATCTACGAGCGCGACTCGCGCGTGCGCTACTGCCGGTCGCTGGTCGGCTTCTACGACAATCCGGCAATGAGGATGATCGTGCAGCTCGGCCAGAAATGGGAGAGCGAGTACAAGGATCTGCCGCCCGAGCAGCAGGATGCGGTGATTGCGCAGATCGTGCAGTCGACGACGCCGTCGATGCCGCCGCGCGAACGCAGCACGATGAACCGTTCGGTGGACTTCGCCATCGGCCGGGGGCATCTGTCCAGCGTGCGCGCCGTCGTGCACAGCATCATGCCCTACAGCAACACCGGCGCCTTGCAGACGGCGGCGGTGATGAAGCTGCTCGACGGCGAGACCGCCAAGGTGGGCTTCGCCTCGGCCTGCCAGGCCTTCGGCCACCGCTACCTGCTGGGCTTCCTCGAGCAGCGCGGCCTGGCCCGCGCGCACGTCACCTCGCACTGAACCGGGCAAACGGAGCAACGCCATGGCAATGATCGACTTCTTCGACCAGGGCTGGAGCCGCAATCCGCAGGGCGCCGCCTACATCATGGACGAGCGCAGCCATTCGTTCACCGAAATCGGCAACCTCTCCTGCCGCATCGCCAACGGCCTGATCGGCGCCGGCTTCGGGCGCGGCGGCAAGGTGGCGGTGCTCGCCGGCAACGATCCGCTGGCCTGGACCTGCACGCTGGGCGCCTGGCGCGCCGGCATGGCCTGGATCCCGGTCAACCCGAGGGGCTCGGCGGAAGAGAATCTCTACATCCTCGACGCCTTCGACTGCGACGTCCTGTTCTTCCAGAAGGTGTTCGCGCCGATGGTGGCGGCGCTGCGGCCGAAGCTGGGCAAGATCAGGCTGTGGGTCTGCATCGACGACGCGCAGGCCGACGCGCCGTCTCTGGACTCGTGGGTCAAGGCGCAGCCGGACACGCGCCCGAACGTTGCCTACGAAATGGATGACCTGGCAGCGGTGATGGCCACCGGCGGCACCACCGGCGCGCCCAAGGGCGTGATGAACACCCACCGCAGCCTCCAGGCGTTCGTGGCCAACTTCATGATTGCCGTCCGCTACCGGGCGGACGAGCGGCCGGTCAACCTGATGGCCGCGCCGATGACCCACACCGCCGGAGTGCTGTCGATGCCCTGCACGGCGCGCGGCGGCACGGTGGTGGTGCTGTCCAAGCCGGACCCCATGCTGCTGCTCGGCTCGATCCCCAAGCACAAGGTGACCGAGTTCTTCCTGCCGCCGACGGTGATTTATCGGCTGCTCGACATTCCCGACCTGGCCAGGAAGGTCGACTTTTCCTCGATGCGTTACCTGCTCTACGGTGCGGCGCCGATGTCGGTGGAAAAGCTCAAGAAGGCTATCGAGGTGATCGGCCCGGTGATGACCGGCGGCTACGGCCAGACCGAGGCGCCGGCTTCCATTTCCTTTCTGCCGCCCGAGGAGCATTTCGTCGACGGCAAGCTGGCGCCGGACGAACGGCTGGGCTCGGTCGGCCGGCCGAATCCCCTGACGCGCGTTGCGATCATGAGCGACGCCAACGCAATCCTGGCGCAAGGCGAGACCGGCGAGATCTGCGTGCGCGGCGACCTGGTGATGAAGGGCTATTACAAGGCGCCGGAAAAAACCGCCGAGACGATCATCGACGGCTGGCTGCACACCGGCGACATCGGCCATCTCGACGCCGAAGGCTACCTGCACATCACCGACCGCGAGAAGGACATGATCATTTCCGGCGGCTTCAACGTCTACCCGAGCGAGGTCGAGCAGGTGATCTGGGCGCATCCTGCCGTGCAGGACTGCGCGGTGATCGGCGTGCCCGACGAGCAGTGGGGCGAGGCGGTCAAGGCCGTGGTCGAACTCAACGCCGGACAGCAGGTGACCGCCGAAGAGTTGATCGCGCTGTGCAAGGAAAAACTGGGCGGCGTCAAGGCGCCGAAGTCCGTGGATTTCATCGACATACTGCCGCGCAGTGCGGCGGGCAAGGTGCTCAAGAAGGATCTGCGCCAGACCTACTGGGCGGCGCAAGGTCGCAAGATCTAAGGTCCCCAACCGCCTCGTTGCGGCGACGGATCATCCAAACGGCCGGAAGCGGGCTTGCCCCGCGTCCGTGTCACCTACGCGGAAGCACAATGGACATCTACAAAGGTAAAGTCGCCGTGGTCACCGGCGCAAGTTCTGGAATCGGGCGCGAACTGGCGCGGCTGCTGGCGGGGCATGGTGCGCGGCTGGCGCTGTCCGACGTCAACATGGAAGGACTCGCCGAAACCGCCAGGCTCTGCGGCAACGCCGAGGCGAAGTGCTACCGGCTCGACGTCGCCTCGCGCGAGCAGGTGTTCGCGCATGCCGACGACGTCAAGCGTGATTTCGGTACGGCGCACTTTCTGTTCAACAACGCCGGCGTCACGCTGTGCGCGCAGATCAATGAAGCCACCATCGAGGAAATCGAGTGGCAGCTGCAGATCAATCTCTGGGGCGTGATCTACGGCACCAAGGCCTTCCTGCCGATGATGCTGGCGCAGCGCGAGGGCCACATCGTCAATCTGTCCAGCGTTTTCGGTCTGGTCGGCGGCAAGGCGCAGGGTGCGTACAACATGACCAAGTTCGCCGTGCGCGGACTTACCGAATGCCTGTGGCGGGAGCTGGAGGGCACCGGCGTGAAAGCGGTCAACGTGCACCCGGGCGGCATCAAGACCAACATCGGCGCCAAGGGCCGCTGGGGCAGGAACGTCAGCGCTGCCACCAGGCAGGAGATCGAGCCGCTGCTGGAAAAGACGCTGGTCACGCCTCCCGAAGTCTGCGCCAACGACATCCTGGTCGGCGTCGCGCGCGGCAGGAAGCGCATCCTCACCGGCTACGGCTCGGGCATGATCTCCTTCCTGTCGCGCCTGATGCCGGTGGGCCATGTCTGGGTGCAGAAGAAAGCGCTGGGCTTCTGATCATGCTCATCAAAACCGATACCGGCTACAGCCGGATGTTTCTGAGCGGCGCCTGGTACAACTGGCTGGTGTCCGTCAGTTGCGGCCTTGGATATCGCGCGGTCTTTCCGGCGCTCGGCATCGCGCCGATGCCGGAGCAGCTGGTGTACTTCCAGCTGTTCATGGTGGCGGTCTTCATGTTCGGCTGTGGCTACTACATGGTGAGCCGCGACCTGTCGCAGACGGCGCTGGTGCTGATCGGCGCGATCGCCAAGCTCCTCGTCTTCGTCATCGTCGGCTACTACTGGCTCGTCGGCGCGGCAAGCTGGCACATGGCCGCTCTCGGCAGCGTGGACCTCGTCTACGCCGTGCTGTTCATCGGGTTTCTGCGCAGCCGGAAGGCGCGGATCGCAGTGGGTAAGGGAATCGCAAATGAATGACATCTACGTGGTCGGCAGCGCTATGACCGTATTCGGTCGACATCCGGAACGCTCGCTCGACGATCTCGCCGGCGAGGCCTTGCAAGGCGCGCTGAAGGATGCCGGCTGCGCGATCGGCGATCTTGGCGCGGCGTTCTACTCGGGCATGACCAACGGCCCGTTGCAGGGGCAGATCTCGATCCCCGGCCAGGTGGTGTTCAGCAAGATCGGCATCGAAGGCATCCCGATTTTCAACATCGAGAACGCCTGCGCGTCGGGCAGCTCCGCGTTTCACCTCGCCGTGCAGGGCGTGCGCGCCGGCTCCTGCGACGTGGCGCTCGCCCTGGGCGCGGAAAAAATGAACATCCCGGACAAGGTCAAGGCGATGTCGCTTTTCGAGGCCGGATGGGATGTGTCGCGCGCCGAGGAGAATTTCGAGTTCCTGAAGACGCTCGGCGACGGCGTCGAAGTCCCGCCGGGATCGGAATCGGATCGGCCCTACAGCCGCTTCATGGCCATCTATGCAGCGATGTGCCGTTATCACATGAAGACCTTCGGTACGACGCAACGGCAGATCGCGGCGGTGTCGGCCATGAATCACCAGCATTCGGTGCACAACCCCTACTCGCAGTTCAGGAAACCCTTCACCATTGACGAGGTGCTGGCGGCACCGCCGATCACCTATCCGATGACGCTGCCGATGTGCGCGCCGCTGTCCGACGGTTCGGCCGCGGCGATCGTCTGCAACGAAGAAGGACTCAAGCGCATCGGCGCCGACCGCAAGCGTGCGATCCGCGTCGCGGCCAGCGTGGTGCGCAGCTTCACCCACCGCCCGGTCGACGCGCCGGAGCGCGGCGTTGGGCACCTCGCGGCGCAGAGCGCCTACGCACAGGCCGGTCTCGGGCCCGAGGACATGAGCGTTGCCGAGGTGCACGACGCATCGGCGATGGGCGAGATCATCCAGTCCGAGAACCTCGGCCTGGTGCCCTTCGGCGGCGGCGGTCCCGCAGCCGAGCGCGGCGAATTCACGCTGGGCGGTCGCATTCCGATCAACACCTCCGGCGGGCTGGAGTCCAAGGGGCACCCGCTGGGCGCCACGGGACTCGGCCAGATCTACGAACTCGTCACGCAGCTGCGCGGCGAGGCCGGTGCGCGGCAGGTCGAGGGCGCCCGGCACGCCATCCAGGAAAACGGCGGCGGCCTGGTCGGGGTCGAGGAAGGCGCCGTGGTCGTGAATATTTTCGCCAGGTAGGGACCGCCCTGCCCGATTTCCGACGTCGCGCGGTTGTCATGATCGCGCGGCGTTTTTTTGATATTTCCTTTTGATGTTTCCATTACCCCGCTCCTCCATCGGCAGCCATCTCCGGACCATGCCTGGCCGCGCTCACGATGATGCCGTCGCACGGTCCGCCTGATCCGCATCCAAAAAAAAAGTGGTGGCCAGGCGAGTTCGAACTGGTAAATTGAACCCGAACCCACTCGAAACGGACGGAAAAAATGGCCCTGCACGACACGAACGTGGCCGACCCGGCGGTTGAGGACGACGTTTTCTCATCGGCGGGCCTCGAGACGAGCGTTTCGAATTCCCGGTTTCCGACACCGGAGCGCGATCCGCGTCATGTCTATGCGTTGATACACGACGAGCTGATGATGGACGGCAACTCGCGCCAGAATCTGGCGACGTTTTGCCAGACCTGGGCAGAACCGGAAATTCGCCGGTTGATGGATGAATGCATCGACAAGAACATGGTGGACAAGGACGAGTATCCGCAAACCGCGGAGATCGAGGCGCGCTGCGTCCGCATGCTGTCCGACCTGTGGAATTCTCCGGAAGCGGCCAATGGCGTCGGCTGCTCGACCACCGGTTCGAGCGAGGCGGCCATGCTGGGCGGCATGGCGCTGAAACGCCGGTGGGAAGCGAAACGCAAGGCAGCGGGCAAGCCGATCGACAAGCCGAACCTGATCACCGGTCCGGTACAGGTGTGCTGGCACAAGTTCACCCGGTACTGGGACATCGAGCATCGCGAGATTCCCATGGAGGCCGGGCGCTTGCACATGTCTCCCGAGGAAGTCATCAAGCGCTGTGACGAAAACACGATCGGCGTGGTGCCGACGCTGGGCGTCACCTTCACCGGCCGGTATGAACCCGTGCAAGCGGTCAGCGAGGCATTGGATCGTTACCAGAAGGAAACGGGTCTCGATATCCCGATCCATGTCGACGCTGCCAGCGGTGGATTTCTGGCGCCGTTCTGTGCGCCGGAAATCGTGTGGGATTTCCGGTTGCCGCGGGTCAAGTCGATCAATGCCTCGGGCCACAAATTCGGCCTGTCGCCACTGGGCGTGGGCTGGGTCATCTGGCGCGAGGGGGCCGACCTCCCCGAGGACCTGATTTTCTGGGTCAACTATCTGGGCGGCAACATGCGCGATCTGGCGTTGAATTTTTCCCGCCCGGGCGGACAGGTGGTCTGCCAGTACTACAATTTTCTTCGCCTCGGAAGAGAGGGGTATCGCAAGATACACACGGCTTGCTACGAGACGGCGCAGTTTCTTGCTCTCGAGATCGGAAAACTCGGGCCCTTCGAGGTCGTCTACGATGGCCGAATGGACGACGGCCTGCCGGCGCTGTGCTGGAAGATCAGGGACGGAAGCGATCCGGGCTTCAGCCTCTTTGATCTGGCGGACCGTTTGCGTGCCCGCGGCTGGCAGGTTCCCGCGTACACGCTGCCCGCAAACTGCGAAAAGCAGGTGATCCAGAGAATCCTGGTGCGTCACGGATTGAGCCGCGATCTGGCGACGATCCTGCTCGACGATTTCAGGAGTGCGCTGGAATACTTCCGACGCCACCCGATCAAGCACCCGCTCTCCGAAGAGGAAGGTTCCGGATTTCGCCATTGATCGGGCCGCGGATTGCTGCTCTCGACCAGAGCGAGCGGCAAAGCAAAGACGCCAAGCACAGGTAGTGCCTGGCGCTTTGAAATTGGCGGAGAGCGAGGGATTCGAACCCCCGTCCGGGTTGCCCCGAAACCTGATTTCGAGTCAGGCGCCTTCGACCACTCGGCCAGCTCTCCGGTAAGCGGCGAATTATATCGCGTCCCGGGTGATGCGGTCCAAGCCCGCTCCATCGCTCAGTACCGACGCGCCCAACGGCCATGACGCGCGTCCGGCCTGCAACACGCATCACAACCGTACGGATCAAAAAAACGGAGGCTTTCGCCTCCGCCCGTCCTGCTGTCGCGCGATTCTCCGCGCTATTTCTTTGCCGGTGCCACCGCCGCCATTGGCGCCGCCGGCATCGTCTTGCCCTTCGCCTTCATTTCCGCCATGTAACGCGCAACAACACGATCCTGCGCACTGGCATCCTGCTGCTTGGCGATTCCCGCGTTGGCGGCGGCCTTGGCCTTCGCAGCATCCGCGGTGGCCTTTTGCGCCTCCGTCATGGGCGGGGGCGGCGGCAATTTCGCCATTGCCACCCCGAATGTCGCCACCACGAGGGCGGCCCCCAACATTGCGCGCATTGTGCTCATCGCTCTCTCATCCCCTCCCGAAAATCCTGCGATCAAATCGCCGTCATGCGGTGCGTTGCGGCACCGGCATCGGCGATGCCCCCTCGCCCGCTTCCTTGCCCGACTTGACATCGTTGTACCAGTACTCGTGATGCTCCTTGGCCCAGGTCTCGTCGACGTAGCCGGTGCGCATGGCCTCGTAGGCGCCCTTCATGCCGATCGTGCCCAGGTAGATGTGCATGATCGCCATTGCAGTCGCCAGCAGCGCCGCGACCATGTGCACGATGTTCATGACCTGCATCGTCCCGCGCGTCTGGTCGAAATTCGGGAAGTTGAGGATGTAGCCGGTGACTGTCAGCACCAGGCACAACACGACCACGAGAATCCAGAATAGCGCCTTCTCCCCCGCATTGAACCTGCCCGAAGGCAGGTGGGTCTTGCCGCTGCGATCGAGCATGCCGCCGAACTTGGCGATCCACTGTGCATCGTAACCGCGCGGAATATTGTCGCGGATGAACAGCAGGATGAAGATCACCAGCGCCACCGAGAACACCGGGCCGACGAAATTGTGGATGGTCTTCGACAGCGTGGCCAGCCACGAGAACAGCGTCGCGCCGATAAGTGGCATCAACAGGTTCTTGCCGAAGGTCACGACCAGACCGGTGATCGCGAGTGCGACGAAGGAAAGCCCCATCGTCCAGTGCGCGGCGCGTTTGACCAGCGTGAAGCGTTCGATCTTGCTTCCGGTGGCCTTGCCGTGCAGCGCGATCGGACCACGCCAGACGAAGTAACCGCCCAGACCGAGCAACACCAGGCCGAGCAGCAACCCGCCGAACGTTGCAATGGGGACGCGCACCGCACGCCAGGTCTGTCCCTGCGACTGGATCAGGATTTCGTTTCCTCGACCCGGCAGCGTCGTGGACTGCGGCTCGCCCGAGCGAACTTCCTTCCAGACCGGCTGGTTGTTGAGCGGCTGCGTTGCCTGCTGTTTCACCTGGTCGGAGGCCTGCCGGGCCTCCGTTGGAGAAACCGCCGGCGACTGGGCCGATACCGCGCAGGCGGTTGCCAGCGCGGCAGCAGCGATCAGCAACCGGGTCGCCCTTGGAATCTTCATGCGCATTGAGAATGCCTCCGTCAGGAACCGATCCGCTTGTATTCGTTCTGATTCTGCGTCCGGTTGCGGATGTCACGCTCCCACGTTTCCTTGTTGCCGTTGAACGGCGCCGCGGCATAGGGAGGGTTGTCGGGCTTGCCCTGGTACTTGCCCTGCTTGAATTCCATCACCTGCGGCCGCTCGCCGCAGCCGGCCAGAACCAGCGCAGCCACGGCGCCGAAGGCGGCGGCGGTAAGCAGTTTCATGGTGGGCGCTCTCATGTCTTGGGTCCTTGTTTCGGGGCCTCGGGCCGGCCGTAAGCAGTACCCCAGCCCCAGACATCGCTGCCTTTGCCGCGTATGGTGACCCGCTGCCGATAAATCTCGGCGATCGTGTCGCCGTCACCGCCAAGCAGCGCCTTGGTCGCGCACATTTCCGCGCAGGCCGGAAGCTTGCCTTCGGCCAGGCGGTTGCGGCCATATTTCTTGTACTCGGCCTCGGAGTTGTCCTTTTCGGGACCGCCGGCGCAGAACGTGCATTTGTCCATCTTGCCGCGCACGCCGAACGCACCCGCCTGCGGAAACTGCGGCGCGCCGAACGGACACGCGTAGAAGCAGTAGCCGCAGCCGATGCACAGGTCCTTGTCGTGCAGGACGACACCCTCTTCGCTGCGGTAGAAGCAGTCGACCGGACATACCGCCATGCACGGCGCGTCCGAGCAGTGCATGCAGGCCACCGAAATGGAACGCTCGCCGGGTACGCCGTCGCTGATCGTCACCACGCGGCGGCGATTGACGCCCCACGGAATGTCGTTTTCCTGCTTGCAGGCGGTGACACAGCCGTTGCATTCGATGCAGCGCTCGGCGTCACAGAGAAATTTCATTCGAGCCATGATGTGCGCCTCCGTTAGGCCTTCTTGGCGACCTGGCAAAGCGTCGTCTTGGTTTCCTGCATCATCGTTACCGCGTCATAGCCGTAGGTGGTCGCTGTATTGACCGCCTCGCCACGCACGATCGGCGCCGCGCCTTCCGGGTAGAACTCCAGCATGTCCTTGCCCTGCCACCAACCGGCGAAGTGGAAGGGAATGAAGGTAAGGCCAGGTCCCACGCGGTCGGTAACCAGCGTCTTCACCGAGATCTGCGCGCCGGTGGGCGACTGTACCCAGACGTATTCACCGTCGATGATCCGGCGGTCGTTGGCGTCCTTCGGATTCATCTCGATGAAGCACTCCTGCTGCAATTCGGCCAGCCAGGGATTCGAACGCGTCTCGTCGCCGCCACCCTCGAACTCGACCAGCCGTCCGCTGGTCAGGGTCAGCGGGAATTTCTCGGCGATCTTGTCGGCGATGTTCTTGTCCTGGATGCTCTTGAACTGCGTGGGCAGCCGCCAGAAGGCCTTCTTGTCGGCGTGCGTCGGATACTTCGCAACCATGTCCGGGCGCGGCGAGTACAGCGGTTCGCGATGCTGCGGGACGGGATCCGGGAAATTCCAGACGACCGCGCGGGCCCTGGCATTGCCGAACGGGTAGCAGCCATGATTTTTCATGACCACGCGAATCATCCCGCCGGAGCTGTCGGTCTTCCAGTTCTTGCCTTCGGCAGCCTTTTTCTCGGCGTCGGTGAGTTCGTCCCACCAGCCGAGTTTCTTGACCAGTACGTGATCGAATTCCGGGTAGCCCGAGGTGAGATCGCCGCCCTTCGGATAGGAGCCATCCGCGGCGAGCAGCGACTCGCCGTCGTGCTCCACCCCGAACCTGGCGCGGAAACAGCCGCCACCGTCCATCACGTGCTGGGATGGGTCGTAGAGGTTGGGCGATCCCGGATGTTTCAACTCAGGCGTTCCCCAGCAGGGCCACGGCAGGCCGAAATATTCGCCGTCGCAGGGGCCGCCGCGCGCGCGCAGCGTCTTCACGTCGAAGGTGGACATGTTCTTCATGTGCAACTTCAGCCGTTCCGGCGACTGTCCGGTGTAGCCGATGGTCCAGGTGCCCCGATTGACCTCCTTCAGGATCGACTCCGGCGTGGGTTCGTCCCAGCCGGTCTTGTCCTTGACCATTTCGTAGTTCTTGGTCAGTTCCTTGTCGAACCCGAACTTCTTGGCAAAGGCGACCATAAGCGTGTGATCGGGCTTGGACTCGAACAAAGGCTCGATCACCTTTTCACGCCACTGGAGCGAACGATTCGATGCCGTGACCGACCCGGAGGTCTCGAATTGCGTGGCCGCCGGCAGCAGGTAGACGCCATCCTTGCGGACCATGGCACACATCGCCGCGGTCGCCGAAGGATAGGGGTCGACGACCACCATCAACTCCAGCTTTTTCATTGCCTCGATCATGTCCTTGCCGCGCGACTGGCTGTTGGGTGCATGTCCCCAGTACACCATCGCCTTGACGTTCGGCCCCTGATCGACGGTGTCGTTCGGGTACATCACCGCGTCGATCCAGCGCGAAACCGTTGTGCCGGGTTTGCTTATCATCCCTTCGGCAAACCGGCCCTTGATCCACTCGAAGTCCACACCCCAGACACCCGCCCAGTGCTTCCACGAACCTTCGGCCACGCCGTAGTAACCTGGCAGCGAGTCCGGATTCGGGCCGATGTCGGTCGCGCCCTGGACGTTGTCGTGGCCGCGGAAAATATTCGCGCCGCCGCCCGACTTGCCGATGTTGCCCAGCGCGAGTTGCAGGATGCATGAGGCACGCACCATCGCGTTGCCGATGGTGTGCTGCGTCTGTCCCATGCACCAGACGATCGTCGACGGCCGGTTCTTGGCGAACATCTCGGCGACTTTGGCCATCTGCGCCTCGGGCACGCCGCAGGCCTCTTCGACCTTGTCGGGCGTCCACTTGGCCATCACGTCTGCCTTGACGGTCTCCATGCCGTAGACGCGGTCGTTGATGTATTTCTTGTCTTCCCAGCCATTCTTGAAGATGTGATACAGCATGCCGAACAGGAACGGAATGTCCGTTCCGGAACGGATACGCACATACTCGTCCGCTTTCGCCGCCGTGCGCGTATAGCGCGGGTCGACGACGATCATCTTCGCGCCGTTTTCCTTCGCATGCAGCATGTGCAGCATCGACACCGGGTGCGCCTCGGCCGCATTGCTGCCGATGTACAGCGCGCACTTGGTGTTCTGCATGTCGTTGAATGAATTGGTCATCGCGCCGTAGCCCCAGGTATTGGCTACGCCGGCGACCGTCGTCGAGTGACAGATCCGCGCCTGGTGGTCGCAGTTATTGGTGCCCCACATCGACACGAACTTGCGGAACAGGTAGGCCTGCTCGTTGCTGTGCTTCGAGCTGCCGACCCAGTAGACGGCGTCCGGCGCGGAATCCTTGCGGATGGCGAGCAGCTTGTCGCCGACCTCGTTGATCGCCTGTTCCCAGGACAGCCGCTGCCACTTGCCGTTGACCAGCTTCATCGGCGTCTTCAGCCGGTGCTCACCATGGCCATGTTCGCGAATCGACGCGCCCTTCGCGCAATGCGCGCCCATGTTGAGCGGCGACTCGAACACGGGCTCATGCCGCGTCCACACGCCGTTGACCACGATGGCGTCAAGCGCACAGCCGACCGAACAGTGGGTACAGATGGTGCGCGCCGTGGTGGCCTTGCCGGCCTCGCCTTCAGCAGCGGCTTCGGCGGGACCGATCATGCCGTAGGGCAGCTGGCTGGCGAACGCCCCGGCGCCGGCGGCGATACCGGAACGCTTGAGAAACGTCCGGCGATCCATGGTCAGGAATTTCGTGCCGGCGAGCCGCTTCAAGCGGGGGCCGGTTGTCGGGGCACTGTCGGTCTTGCGCGTGAGCAGCATGGTGGTCTCCTGGCTCCTGCTAGATTCGTGTCGTCGCGTAGTAGTCGCGGACGTGCGCCGTCTCGCGGTAACCCTTCCCGGCCTCCGCAGCGGCAGCGGCCGGCTCGGCAACCTGCGCGGCAATAGGCTGGGCCGCGACGACGGCGGCACCCGCGCCACCCGCGCCAAGGGCAAGGAGAAAGCGGCGACGTTTCAAATTGGTGGATGGTTGCGCGGACGACGTCGAGTTGGACGCCTGCGCTGGGCGCTGCGATGAGGTGCTCATGCCTACCTCCGAATTTGTAGCGGCGTGACGTTGTGATCGGCGTATCGAACCAATCGAACTACCGGAACGATCCGTCATTCAATGGCGAACGAGTCACGTTCGACCGCCAGAAACTGACTAGCGAACAATGCCACGCGTTTATAGTAGTTGGCAACAGTATTATCTGCCGCTGCGCTGCAACATCGAAATGCCCACGAGGCGATGCGACGCTCGAAAAAATCCCGTTGCACCGCGGCCGACGCAGGCGGTCGGACGCCACGTCCGGCGACCAGCACGCGCATCGTTTCGCACAGCGCGGCAAGATTATCTTCGAGCGTAATCACGCCGGGTAGTCGCGCGAGGCCAAGTTCCGCCAATTCGGTGCGTAATTCGGCCAGCGGCTTTTCCATCATGAAGCCCGCAAGCCAGTGCGACGCGTGCAGGTTGACTTCGGATTTGCCCACACCGACGAAAAGGTCGGTGTACTCCTGTTCGGCGGCCGCGACGTCCATGGCCCGGCTGGCGAGCACCACGTTGTTCCATGCCGACGCCAGCGGATTGGCGCCGTCATCCTCCCACAACTGCGCCGCGCCCAACGCGGTCAGCAGCGCGGCATCGGGCGGACCGGCGAACAGACGCGCGAGCAACGCGTAGAACTCGGCCCTGGCGGCGTCCTCGGGCGCGATGGCGTGATGCATCTGGACAGCTGAACTTTCCACGGGCTCGCTCATTTCTTCAGGATGTCGTAGCCCGGACCGCTGGTCATCAGGTCGGCCACGCGGCAATCGGCGCACATCGACAGGCGCGCCAGCGCGCCCGGCTCGGCAAACATCGAATGCCCGGCCAGCTTGCCCATCATCAGATCCACCATTTTCTTGGTGCCGAGCGGCTTGCCGCAGCGCGTGCAGGCGACGACCACTGCCTCGTTGAGCACCCGTGGCGCCTTGGCCGCCGGGGTAAGATCGAGGCGCGGGGTGAGCGATATCGCGTGTTCGGGGCAGGTTGCCTCGCAGATGCCGCACTGTACGCATTTGCTCTCGATGAAGCGGACCTGCGGCGCCTCGATGTTGTCGAGGATCGCCGCCTCGGGGCAGGCGCCCACGCAGGCGAGACACATGGTGCAGGTCTCGGTGTTGATCGCGATCGTGCCGTAGGGCGCGCCGCGCGGCAACGCGATCACCGATTGCGGCACCGGCGCGTGCGCGGCGAAGTGCTCCAGCGCCAGCGCGGCGGTTGTGCGCTTCTCGGCGGTGGGGGCGAACGTGGCGCCCACCCGCGGAATCAGCGCGACCGGCCATTCCCAGAGGGCACCCGGCGCCGCCGCTTCGACGATCCGGAAGTGCTCGCCCTGGTAACCCAGCGCGTTGGCGATGGTGTCGGCCAGCCGCATCTGGAAGTTGAGCGCTTCGATGTACTGCGGCGCCTCGTCGCCGGTAACGAGCACGGCGATCTGCGTGACGCCCCAGGCGAGCGACGCCAACCACAGGTCGAGGCCGACCGAGGCGATATGGTGGACTTCCAGCGGCACCACGCGTGCCGGCAGCCCCTTGCCTCGGCGCGCGAAGTCCGCCAGCGCCGGCCGGGCGTCTTCGGCGTGCAACAGCAGACACATATCCCTGCCGCCGGCATTGCCATAGGTTGCCAGCAGCGTCTTGATCCGGAGACCCAGATCAGGCACCGACGGATAGGCGTAGGTCAGCGCTCCCGACGGGCATACCGTCGTGCAGGCACCGCAGCCGACGCACAGGTGCGGCTCGACGGCGATCCGGTCGCCGTCGGAGCGAATCGCGTCGGCCGAGCACACATCGATGCATTGCGTGCAACCGGTCTTGCGGGAGCGGCTGTGCGCGCACAGGGACGCCTTGTAGTTGAAGAATTTCGGCTTTTCGAATTCGCCGGTCAGTCCGGCCAGTTCGGTAACCGCCTTGGCCTGCGCCAGCGGATCGGCGCCGGCCCCAAAATAGCCCTGCGGCGGCTGGTGCTGGCGAAACCACACCGCCTTGTTCAGGTCGAGCACCAGGTCGAAGCGCTCGCTGCGGACACGGTCGCTGCGCTCGAAGTTGATCGCGCCAACGGTTCCGCAGGCGGCGACGCAGGCGCGGTGGCTGCGGCATCGCTCGAGATCGACCTGCAGACTGGCGTCGATCGCCTGTTCCGGACAGACGCGGACACAGGCGTTGCAACGCGTGCACAGATCGAGGTCGATCGGATTTTCCTGTTCCCAGGCCGCTTCGAAGGCACCGAGCCAGCCCGTCATATTGGTCAATCGGCCCGAGAAGACCGGATAGTTGCGTTCGGCCGGCAACACCGCACCCGCACTGCGGCCGGTCGCCAGAACCGTCACCGCGAGGCGCTCCGACAACGCGTCGGCCCAGTACAGCGCAGCGTCGAGCGGTCCGGTGATCAGCAGCTGTCCGCCCGACTGGTAGGACACGCTCGGAACGGGATCCGGCTCCGGCAACGCGGCCATCGCCAGCAACGCGGCGATCTTGGGCGTGGCGGCCTTCGCCTCGGCTGACCAGCCGCCGGTCTCGCGGATGTTGACGAAGCGGATCGACTGCACGCGCCCCCCCTCTTCTGCGACATCGCCGAGAAGCCGTGCTTCCTGCGTACAGGCGGCGATCACGTCGCCTTTCGCGCTGTCGGCGAACGCGGCGATTTCACGCTGGCAGAGCATCTTGTGGATCGCCGGGGCCTTGGGCAGACCGAGCGCGCGCCCGAGCGCAGCGCCGTCGAGCGGCATCGTGCCGTTGCAGTTGCAGACAAAGAGTTGCTTGTCGGAGATGCTCATGCGGGCTTTCCGGATCGGGACGCTGGCTGGACGGCCGCAGCCGTCTCGTCCAGTGCGTCAGGTGCTGCGTTCAATTCGTCGATAGGCTCCGGCGCGGGCAGCGCCGCGGACTGCGGTTCCTCGGCCGCCTGCGCTTCTTCCGATTCGGCTTCCGGTGCAGGCTCGGCAACCGCCGTCGCCTCCTGTGGATCCACGGCATCGGGCAGCGGGTCCGTGCCGGCTGCCGCCTCTACCGGTTCCACGACCTTCCTCGTGCTCTCGTAGATTTCCGCCAAGCGGTCGAGCATGCCGTCCGGCATCGGCTCGAACTTGGCGAAATCCTCCATATAGACATCGAGCCCATCCACCAGGTTGAAGTGGGGGTCGCTCAGCAGCTTCTTCAATGCTGCGCGCTTCATGCCTTCGGCTACCTTCGGCTGGAAGAAGGCCGTGAAGTCGGAGTCCATGGAGAGCGACTCCACCGGGGGCAGCGCATCCTCGAGCGTAGGCGCCGACGAGGCCGGCGCGGACGAGGTTGCTGTTGTTGCTGTTGTCGCTATTGTCGATAGCGCGGACGGCGCGAGGTCGGACCGTGCTGCGGGCAGGTTCGCGTCTCCCGGCGGGGCCGGCGTCAGCGGCGGCGCGGCGCGCGCGACTTCCAGCTTGCGGCGCGACCAGCGCTTGAGCGAAAAACCCTCGGGGGCCTTGGGGTCATCCACCACGCCTGCGCTCACCCGTTCATTCGCCACGGCCCGAGCGATCGCGCACGAACGCGCCGTCCTTGAACGGATCGTTGCGTTTGACCTTTCGCTTGGGCTCGGGCTTGTAGTGTTCGGCGACATACGGCGCCATCCAGGCGCGAATCACCTCGGGCAACGGTACGCCATCCACGGTCTCGCCGCCGTCCATCGAACGGCCGGCCTCGTTGTAGCTCAGCGTCAGCTGTTCCGGACGCGCCGGCGGCATGGCGCCGTCTTCGGCCATGCGCCACATCACGAACACCAGCGGGGAAGTCGACGTCAGGTTCAGGAAATAGCCCTCGGCCTCGGTCGGATGCAGTTCAACCGTCATTCCCGGAAATCGCCAGGTCGTGCCCGCCGGGCCGTCGGCTATGCATTCGGGCGCACCGGGCACCGCGGCCCCTTCCGCAACCGGGATCACGGAATGCGGCAGCCAGCGCTCGGAAACCCAGCGATTGGCGAGCGGCACGCGCTCCATCAGCACGTCGACGGAAAAGTACAGTGGCAGCATGGTTATTGGCCAACGCGACGCGATGTCGAATGGTCCGGCGATCATACACCAGCGAATCACCGGATTCGGACCGTTGGGGATGCTCGTCTGCTACCATTTCCCATTGGCATGGCCAGGGCGATATCGCGGGAAAACCGTGACTACCATTATTCCGCTGACTGATATCCGCGCCGACACGCGCGGCGCGTTCGTGCGCACGGCCGCACAGGCTCCGGCGATCGATGGACCGGTGGTCGATACGCGGCAGCGACCGATGCACGACCTGCGCATCTCGGTCACCGATCGCTGCAACTTCCGCTGCGTCTATTGCATGCCGAAGGATGTGTTCGGTCGCGACTATCCGTTTCTCCCGCACGCCGACCTTCTGACGTTCGAGGAAATCACCCGCGTGGCGCGGGTGTTCGCCGGAATGGGCGTGCGCAAGATCCGCCTGACCGGCGGCGAGCCGCTGCTGCGCCGCAACCTCGAGCGCCTGGTCGCGCAACTGCGCACGATTCCCGATGTCGAGCTGACGCTGACCACCAACGGCGCCCTGCTTGCCCGCAAGGCGGCCGAACTGCGCGCGGCGGGACTCGACCGGGTCACGGTCAGCCTCGACTCGCTCGACGATGCGACATTCCGGGCCATGAACGATGTGGATTTTCCGGTCGCGAAGGTGCTCGATGGCATCGACGTCGCCGCTGCTGCGGGTTTCGCACCGGTGAAGATCAACATGGTGGTCAAGCGCGGCATGAACGAGAACGCAGTGGTCGCGATGGCCCGGCACTTCAAGGGCAGCGGAAATATCGTCCGCTTCATCGAATTCATGGACGTGGGCGCGACCAACGGCTGGCGGATGGACGATGTCGTGTCCGCGCGCGAGATCGTGCGCATGATCAGCGAGGAAATGCCGCTGGTGCCCGCGCAGGCCAATTACCCGGGCGAGGTCGCGCAGCGCTGGGCCTATGCCGACGACGGCGGCGAGATCGGCGTCATCGCCTCGGTGACGCAGGCGTTCTGCAGTGAATGTTCGCGTGCGCGCCTGTCGACCGAGGGCCGCGTCTACACCTGCCTGTTCGCCAACGACGGATTCGACCTGCGGAGTCTTTTGCGCGGCGGACACGACGACGAGGCGCTCGCCAGGGCCGTGGCCGCGGTCTGGCGCCAGCGCGGCGATCGCTATTCCGAACTCCGCACGGCAAATACCACGCGGGCGCCGAAGGTCGAGATGAGCTACATCGGCGGCTAGCGCGGGGGCGGCATGGCGGGTGAACCACATGGCGCGGTGACCGGCGACGACAGCCGGGTATTGATTGCCAATCCGAGCCAGACATCCGCGCACCGGCCGGTGCTGACGGACGCAGCGCGTCCATCGACGTACGCCGTGTCCTCGATCGATGAGCATGGCGCGACGCGTGAGGTTCCCGTCGCCGGTGAGCATCCGCTGACGATCTACGTCGACAAGACCGAACTCCTGACGCTGATGACGCTGGGCGCCGCGCCGGAGGCGCTGGCGATCGGTTATCTGCGCAACCAGCGGCTGGTCGATTCCATCGACGACATCATGTCCGTACAGGTCGACTGGGATATCAACGCCTGCGCGGTTCGCACCCGCAACGGCCTCGCCGACCTGGAAGCCAAGACCACCAAGCGCACCAAGACCACCGGCTGCGGCCAGGGCACGATGTTCGGCAACCTGATGGACGAGATCGACCGCGTGCACCTGCCCGACGGCGCCACGCTGAGCCAGGCCGCACTCTACGATCTGCTCGACCGCGTGCGCGTGCACGAAACAATCTACAAGCAGGCCGGTGCGGTACACGGTTGCGCGCTCGCCAGCAACGAGCCCGGCCGCTCGGAGATCCTGATGTTCGTCGAGGACGTCGGGCGGCACAACGCCGTC
>JAQBEY010000045.1:0-2521 GCA_032123655.1 Betaproteobacteria bacterium | reverse complement strand
AAACGGGCGCGCGTTCACCGGAAGCTCAACACGGGCTGATCGACGGCGAGGCTCTCGCCTTCCTTGGCCAGCACTTCGTCGACCGTCGTATCGCGGTCGGCGACGATGACGTTCTGCATTTTCATGGCCTCGATGACGACCAGGCGTTCACCGGCCTTCACTTCCTGACCGGGCTTGACCGCGACTTCGGCGAGCAGGCCGGGCATTGGCGACAACAGGAACCGGGACAGGTCCGGCGGCAACTTCTCGGGCATGCGCTTCAGCAACTCCGCGGCTCGACTTGGCATCACGATCAATTCGAGCTGCGTACCCATGTGGCAAATCCGGTAGTGCAGCGCCGGGCGCTCGAACTGGACCGCGAACGGCTGGTCGTTGCAGGTGCCGCGCATCAGGATTTCACCGAATTTCAGATCATGCCGGATCGCGAACGTCCGCTCCCCAACCAGCACGTCGCAGCCGCCCGGCACCGGCCGCGCATTGACCGAGTACTCCATTGTGGGTCCGATCACCATGTAGTCCACGCCCACCATGTATTCGTGTCCCGGGACCTGCCCCTCGATGCGCGAGGCCCGCTCCCGATAGGCGCGGTGGACGGCCGCGGTGATGGCGGCCAGAAAGGCCGGGTCGTCGTGCGCCACGTCGGCGAGTTGGAAACCGTCCGGATACTCCTCCGGGATGAACGCCGTCGTGAGCCGGCCCTCGAGGAAGCGTGGATGCTGCGTGAGCGCCGACTGGAACAGCACATTCGAGGCGACACCGCGGATCACGAACTCGTTCAGCGCCTCGCGCATGTGCGCAATCGCCTCGCCGCGGGTCGGCGCATGCGTCACCAGCTTGGCGATCATCGAGTCGTAGTGCATCGAGATCTCGCCGCCCTCGTAGACGCCGGTGTCAACGCGAACCGCGCCCTCGATCTCCTTGGGAGGGATGAAGCGGACCAGGCGCCCGATCGACGGCAGGAAGCCCCGCAGCGGATCCTCGGCGTTGATCCGGCATTCGATCGCCCAACCGTCGCGCCGGATATCCGCTTGCGCAAAGCCGAGCTTTTCGCCGGCGGCAACGCGGATCATCCATTCGACCAGATCGAGTCCGGTGATCATTTCGGTGACTGGATGCTCGACCTGCAGCCGCGTGTTCATCTCGAGAAAGTAGAAGCTGCGATCGCTGCCGACGACGAACTCCACGGTTCCCGCGGACTGATAGTCGACCGCGCGCGCCAGCGCAACCGCCTGCTCGCCCATGGCCTTGCGCGTGGCGTCGTCGAGGAACGGCGACGGCGCCTCCTCGATCACCTTCTGGTGGCGGCGCTGGATCGAGCACTCGCGCTCCCACAAGTAGACCAGGTTGCCGTGCGCGTCGCCGAGCACCTGGATCTCGATGTGTCGCGGTTCCTCGATGAATTTCTCGATGAAGATCCGGTCATCGCCGAAGCTCGACCTGGCTTCCGCGCGACAGGCGTCAAAGCCCTCGCGCGCTTCCTTGTCGTTGAAGGCAACGCGCAACCCCTTGCCACCGCCGCCGGCGGAAGCCTTGATCATCACCGGATAGCCCACGTCACGGGCAATCCTCACCGCCATCGCACCATCGGCGATGACGTCGTTGTAGCCGGGAATGGTGCTCACTCCCGCCGCAAGAGCGAGCTTTTTCGAGGCGATCTTGTCGCCCATCGCCGCGATCGACGCGTGCTTCGGGCCGATGAACACGAGGCCTGCAGCCTCCACATCGCGTGCGAAGGCCTCGTTTTCGGACAGAAAGCCGTAGCCCGGGTGCACGGCCTCGGCGCCGGTGTCCTTGCACGCGGCGATGATGCGCTCCGCCTGCAGGTAGGACTCGCGCGACGGGGCCGGACCGATCAGGATCGCCTCGTCGGCGACTTCGACATGGCGGGCCTCCCGGTCGGCTTCCGAGAACACGGCGACCGTCGCGATGCCCAGCTTTCGCGCACTCTTGATGACACGGCAGGCGATCTCGCCGCGATTGGCAATCAGGATTTTCTTGAACATGGGCAGGGGCCGGTGAGGTGGCAGGCGACGGGCGGTGACGCGCTCACAGTGGAATATTGCCGTGCTTGCGCCACGGGTTCTCGAGTTTCTTGTGCTTCAGCATGGCCAGGCTGCGGCAGATGCGCTTGCGCGTCTCGTGCGGCATGATCACGTCGTCGATGAAGCCGCGGCGCCCGGCAATGAAGGGATTGGCGAAGGTTTCGCGGTATTCCTGCTCGCGCGCCGCAATCTTGGCCGCGTCGTTCTTCTCCTCGCGGAAAATGATCTCCACCGCGCCTTTCGGACCCATGACCGCGATTTCCGCCGACGGCCAGGCGAAGTTGACGTCGCCGCGCAGGTGCTTGGAACTCATCACGTCGTAGGCGCCACCGTAGGCCTTGCGCGTGATGACCGTGATCTTCGGCACCGTGCATTCGGCGTAGGCATAGAGCAGCGTGGCGCCGTGCTTGATGATTCCGCCGTATTCCTGCGCGGTGCCCGGCATGAACCCGGGCACGTCGACAAAGGTCAGGATAGGA
>JAQBEY010000044.1:0-19922 GCA_032123655.1 Betaproteobacteria bacterium | reverse complement strand
TGTCGTTACCGGGTTCCGCTTGCTGCAAATAGAGATAGAGCTAACCGTCGTATTTTTTTTTCAGGCCATAGTTGCTGCCGCGATTGTGGCGCCCGAGCGGGTTCGTGAAGAAATGCTTCTTGTCCGTGTAGAGGCTGAGCGACCAGAAGGCGTCGGTCGGCGGCAACTTGCCCTTGTCGAAATGCAGAACGTAGCGCTTCGCGGCATCGAGGCGCCGGCCGCCGGAATCAAGGTAGGTCGACAGGAAGATGGCATCCTCCGGCGCGTTGACGCCGATTCCCTGGTACGCCGCCACCGCCCGCCGACCGTACTCCGTACCCCAGCGCCCGAGCGCGCGGTCGACCCGCCAGCCGTGCTGGATGTCCGCGCTTCCCGATCCGCCGGCCGCCGAAAGGATGGCCTTCCTCGCGGCCATGACGCCTTGCTCGACGCTCCTGATCGAGAGTTCGTCGCGCTTGGCGAGATCGAAGGGTTTGCCGGCCTCGACGCCCAGCTGCTTTATCTTTTCCAGCATCGGCGCATCGTCCTTGGCCGGCGGATTTTCCGCCAGCAATTCGGCGAAACGGGTGAAGAACGCCGCCGCGGTCATGTTCGCCGCCGCTTCGCGCGGTGCCGTGCTGGCAATGCTCACCGCGGCCGGCTTCTCTGGCGCCGCGGCATCCTTTTTTTTCTTGCCGCGTTTGGCGGGCTTGCGGTGCTCGGAAAGTGTTTTTACCGTGATCTGATCCTGGAAGCGGGCGGCCGCCTTCAGGTCCGCTTTGTCGTTGACCGCGGTCCGGCCGAACAGCCAGGCGAGTTCGGTTGGCGAGCGGATCTCGGTGACGCCTTCCGGCAGCGTTCCCTTCCATTTCGGCCCGACGAGGGCGAACTGCCGGGCTTCGTTGCCCGTGGTGCGCGCGCCCAGCGAGTTCGCGACGTTGGTCCATGCGTCGAGAATGGAAATAAGGTAATAGCGGCCCTTGGTGTCCGGCACCGAGAGGATCACCGGCTCATCGGACAGGTCCAGCCATGCCTGGGAGTAGAGAAAATCGACATTCGGATTGATCGCGCCGGGTGTCGAGGCGTCGGGCAGCGTGTCCGTATGCCGAAACGTGTTCGGCGGCGTCTCGGCGGTCTCGACCTGCCGGGTGGCGTCGGTCAACACCATCGGAAACCCGTAGACGTACACCTCGCCAGCGAGCTGCTGCAACGCGGCGTTGACCGCAGGCGCGGCGGCTTTGGGCGCCGTGGCCTTCGGCGCTACTGCTTTTGGCGCCGGCGGGGGCTCCGATTTGTTGCAGGCAGCCAGACCCAGGGCGCCAACGAGCGCGGCCCACATGAAAACGCGACGATGCTGATTCATTGGAGAGATCTTCGTTCGCTTGCCTGGCAACGACCCGGCGGCAGATGGCCCACCGGGTTGCCAGGACAATGGTTGGATGAGGCGTGCGAGATTACCAGTTAGCACGGGTCGAGTGGAACCCCGTCCTTTTCCCGTCACATGCACGCGGCCTGTCGAAGCGCTCCGGTCATGCCCCGGGGCAGCTGCGCGGAAATTGACCCTGGGTAATGTAGGGAACGTCGTACTGGTTGGTCATGCCGTCGAGGTTGAAGTCGTACCAGCTCGAATTCGAGGAGGTCAGGTTGGCCCAGTAGTTGAACTGGTCGATGTCCTCCAGGTCGACCCGGCCGTCGAGATTGCCGTCGCCGGGGCACGGAACCTCTGTGGCGAGCAGCGTGTGGAGCGAGTACGCCAGGTAGGCGAGGGAAACCCGGGCCGAGCGGCTGAGCCGTAACGGCGGCACGAGCAAATTGCGTTCGGAATCGTCGAGTTTCGGTGGGACTCGCTCGTCGATGGCGTAGAACTCGGTCGCGGTTTTTGTCTTGCAGCTGTCGGACGTCATGTCGTAGTCGGTGGTCGAAAGGCGAACCAGTTTGTATTTGTCGTTGCGAATCGCCATCTGCCAGTTCGGCAGCACCGTGTAGGGCGCCGGCGGGGAAAGTGAAGACTGGTATTTGTTCACACCGCAGCAGTCCTGTTGCGGCGCGCCCGGGACGGTACCGCCCGGCCCCCACCAGTCGCCGCCTTCGGACTGACACAGTTCCTGCGACGGGAACAGCTGGACGCAGGAATCCGCGGAGGCGATGACGCAGGGAGGCACCACATAACCGGCAGCCTTGATGTTGGTCGCGGTTTGCGTGAAGTTGGTCCGCCGCAGGCTGGCGTGACGAGGGTCGCGCAGATACGGGAGCATGGAGACCGAGTCGATCGGGCGCGATTTGGGGACCACGTCGTGCACGTCGATCCCCGCCATGTCGCCGAACAGTTGGAACAGGTCGGCGATGTTGACCATGGCGTGGACCTGTTCGCCCGCATCGCTCACCAGCGGCCCGGCGACGATCAGCGGTACCCATACGCCCGTCTGGTACACGGTGGCCTTGGACCGGAGCGGATTGAACGGTGCCTTCACCACCGGGGCGTAGGTGCCGTTGTCGCCCATGATGACGATCATGGTGTTGGAGCGGTGGGGTTGATAGTCGAGGCTGCCGTCGGGCCGGCGCAGGGCGAGCCCGGTCTCGACCAGCACGCGGCCGATCTCGGCATCCATCGCCTCGATCATCTGGTTGCTCAGGATGCGCTGGTCGTCCACGCTGCTTGCGCAGTCGAACGCGCCGGTCGGTGCCGAGGGGCCGGGCAGCAGCGAGGTCGGTGGCTGCTGGTAGGGCGTGTGCGCCGACGAATAGGTGAGCGAGGCCATCCACGGTGCGCCGGCCGGGCGAGTGTTGATCCAGCCGATCGCGCTGTCGCTTTCGATGACCGAGCGGTAGCCGCGCGCGGCGCCCGAGGGATCCTGCGGCGCGAGCACCGAGTACGAGCCATCGGGCCGGTTGATGATCAGCTGGCCGGCGTAGTAGCCGTTCTCCAGCGTGAAATTGATGGCGTCGGGTGGCGGACTCGCGCACGCCGTCTTCGGGTCGAAAATGCCGCCGCGCTCGAGGCAGGCGCGACCGGGTGTGGGCGTCTGCGCCCCGATGACGATCTGTGAGCACGACTGGTCGGCGAGATAGCAGGCCCCGGCATCGGCGCCGTTGACCGGATCGTCCGCCGTATTGGGAACGAAGCCGCAGCTGTAGTTGACGTTGGCCGGAGCGACGCCGCCGGCCGTCGTGTCGATCGGATGTGGCGCGCCGTCCTGCCATCCGGCGAAATAGTCCCAGCCCAGCTGGTGGACCGCGGTATAGCCCAGGGGGTTGTTGGCCGGGTTGACGTCCGACCCGGTCAGGTGGAATTTTCCGAACAGCCCGCTCTGGTAGCCGCGCATTCGCAGCACTCTGGGTATGGTCGTTTCGTAGGGCGAGACCTGCGAGTTGGCGAGGTCCACCGACAGGATCGCGTCGAGGACGTTGGTGCGCATCGGGTAGCGGCCTTCAAACATCAGCGCCCGGCTTGGCGAGCACTCCGGCATGGCCCAGAAATTCCGGAAGCGCAGCCCGGAGTTGGCGATGGTGTCGATGTTGGGCGTGCGCGGAGCCGTGGCGCCGCCGTAGCCGAACACCTTCATCTGGTCGATGCCGACGTCGTCGAGGACAATGAACAGGATGTTGGGTCCCGGGAGGGCGGCGGCCATGGCCGGTGCAATCGCCAACAACGACGACAGGGCCAGCGCGATGCCCGCGACAAGTCGCACACCTGCTTCCCTGCAGCGAGTCCATGTTCGCATGCCGCCCTCCGCAATCTATTTTGTACTGCTCGGGCCACCCTAGCATGACGTGTTGGCGCGCCGCCAGTGGGCACAACCCTTACCTGGGCCCTGCCACGCGAGACCATTGCGGCCATGCCCGGCCGCGTCCGGTTCATCATGATGTCGCGAGTGGAAGTGAAAACCCTTTCGTCAACGCGTAGGACTTGATCGCCCCTTGGGCGCGCGGCGAATGATTCGGCGATCCTGGGCGTGTCTGGGCGGCCGATGCAGATCGCCGGAAAGGGCGGCAACAAAAAAGCCCCGCGACCGCGGGGCTTTTTTCGGGAACCGCCGACGCGGTTACACGCGCTCGATGACCGCTGCGATGCCCTGGCCACCGCCGATGCACATGGTGATCAGACCGTAGCGGCCGCCGATGCGGTGCAGCTCGTACATGGCCTTGACCGTGAGAATCGCGCCGGTGGCGCCGATCGGGTGGCCAAGCGCGACGGCGCCGCCGTTGGGATTGACCTTCTTCGCGTCTAGGCCCAGTTCCTTGGACACGCCCAGCGCTTGCGCGGCGAACGCCTCGTTGGACTCGATCACGTCCATGTCAGCGACCTTCAGTCCCGCCTTGGCCAGCGCCCGCTGCACCGCCGAGACCGGGCCGAGGCCCATGATCTTGGGGTCGATGCCGGCGTGACCGTAGGCGAGCAGGCGGGCCATCGGCTTCAGCCCTTTCGCTGCAGCCGCGGATTTCTCCATCAGCACGACGGCGGCGCCCGCATCGTTGATGCCCGAGGCATTGCCCGCGGTGACGGTGCCGTTCTCCTTGATGAACACGGCCTTCAGCTTGGCCATGCCCTCGGGCGACGCATCGCCGCGGACGTGCTCGTCGGTGTCGAAGACGACCGTGCCCTTCCTGCTCTTGAGTTCGATCGGCAGGATCTGGCTCTTGAAGTGGCCGGCCGCGATCGCCGCCGCCGCGCGCTTGTGGCTCTCGACCGCAAAGGCGTCCTGCACCTCGCGGGTCAGGCCGCACTTGGCGGCGACGTTCTCGGCGGTGACGCCCATGTGCATGGTGTCGAAGGGGTCGGTCAGCGCGCCGACCATCATGTCGATCATCTTGGAGTCGGCCATGCGCGCGCCCCAGCGCTGCGTCAGCGAAGCGTAGACCGCGCGGCTCATGCTCTCGGCGCCGCCGGCGACCGCGACGTCGGTCTCGCCCAGCAGGATGTACTGCGACGCGGAGACGATGGCCTGCATGCCGCTGCCGCACAGGCGGTTGACCGTGAACGCGCCGGTGTCGTGCGGCAGGCCGCCGTTCACCGCCGCGAGGCGCGAGATGTACATGTCGCGGGCCTCGGTGTGGATGACGTTGCCGATCACGCACTGGCCGACGTCCTTGGGGTCGATCTTGGCGCGGGCAACCGCTTCACGGACGACCCTGGCGCCGAGTTCGGACGGCGGAATGTCCTTCAGGGCGCCGCCGTAATCACCGATGGCGGTACGCACACCGGAGAGGATGACTACTTCTCGATTGCTCATGGCTTGGCCTCCTCGTATGGGACTGCAATGATACTGCGTCGCATCATGTCGGCTTTGCCGGGGGTCAACAAGTCCGGTGGCGGGGCCGGCAGGCACGGCGGAATTGCGGCATGGCCTTCGTCCGGCCTCGCTGCTACCCTTGGCCGATGTCGATTCGATTCCATCTGGGCGCAGGCGTCCTCGCCTGGTTCTGCCTTGCGCCGGCGCTCGCGCAGGTCGCTGCCGACCGATTCGTCATCCAGGACCTGCCCAAGCGCTTCGGTTTTCCCGTCGCCGAGCAGAAGCTGCTCGCTGCAGTGCTGACCGATGATCAGGCGCGCGTGCGACGTCATGCCTGGGAGCTGTGGGCGGCGTTGACCTCGCCTTCCTCGTCGGTGGTCGACGGGCTACGGCTGCCGGTATTTGCGACGTGGTATTCGATCCCCGAGGTCTACAACCCGAAGGGCCCCGCCGGAGTGGACCGGCGCTCATTGCGGCATCCTTTCAAGACGCCGACGCAATCGGCGATCGCCAACTCGAGCCGCGGCGGTGCACCGGCGGGTCTGATGTCGTTCGTGAAGCTGAACCGGCAGGCGGCGCAGTTCGTCTGGAGCAACGGCTATCACCTCAAGTCGACGCTGACGGGGCTGAACGCGCGCTACGACGCGGCGGGCACGGCGCCGGTGGAGCGCAGCATCCGGCCGTTCCCGAACGACGCCGTGGCGATCAAACTGGTGTTCTGGCTGATCAAGGACGCGAAGAGTCCGCAAAGCGAGCGTGGCCTGACCGCGCTGCCGATCTGGGATCCTGCCTATCCGCCGCCCGCCAATGGGGTGCCGCCGATGCACACGACCTGGGCCAAGGGTGTCGCCGTCGATCCAGCGGGGCGCTACCCGGAAGGCTCGCTGCAACAGGTGAACCTCAACGGCACCGCGGCAATGCCGAACCCGACCTTCGCGCCGGTGGTGTCGCTGAAACGCTTTTACGCGCACCGGCTGAAGAATGCCGAGGATGTTGCCGACGCGCGGGTCTACATGGACATGATGTCGTCGGCGGCCGGCGAGCAGGAGCGCATGATCACCAACGCGGGACAGACGCCGGAGATCGACGACTACATCGTCCTGCTGGGGATGCACGTCACCACCAAGGAAATGGACGACTGGACCTTCCAGACCTTCTGGTGGATGCCCGCACCGCACACCGCGCCCTTCGGTGGCGACCGGCCGGTGACGGTGCAGCCGCCGTTCGACAATTACCAGATGTGCACCGCGTACAGCACGGTATCGCCGCTCGGCGCCGACGGCGCGCTGCCGGTGTGCTTCAATCCCTATCTGGAAACCGACCTGGGGCCGACCAAGGCCTATACGATGGACGGCAAGACGTTCCCTCCGAACCCGATGGCCGGCACCCGATCCAATTGCATGAACTGCCATCGCCGCGCGGCGTATCCGGCGTTCGACCCCAAGGCGCCGGCGGCCGATTTTGGGCACGTCTACAACGACGGCTACCGATCGCCGAACGATCCCTATTTCGCGAAGCTGCTGAAGACCGACTTCATGTGGTCGATCGCGCTCAAGAACGTGGCGCCGTGAGCGCGCGCGCCGGAACGACACGGCGGAGGCGGGGTTGCGGAGCGTCGAGCGCGACTGCGTCAATTGGAGGAGGAGCTACATGAGCAAGGAAACCCGCTGGCGGAAGCACGGCGTACGCGTCGTGCACGCCGACGAACTGGACACCAATACTCCGCAGACGCCCGGCATGAACCGCGCCGCGGCCATCACCCATGCGCGTGCCGGTGCGGAGAAGCTCTGGGCCGGCACCGTGGTCATCCACCCGAAGGCCAAGACCGGCGCGCATCATCACGGGCCGGTGGAGAGTGTCATCTACGTGGTCAGCGGCCGGGCGCGGATGAAGTGGGGCGACCGCCTCGAATACACCGCCGAAGCGGGTCCGGGCGACTTCATCTACATCCCGCCCTTCGTCCCGCATCAGGAAATCAACGCCAGCGACGCCGAGCCGCTGTTCTGCGTGCTCTGCCGCAGCGGGCAGGATCCGGTGGTGGTCAATCTCGACCTGCCCAATGTCGAGCCCAATCCCGAGGAAGTGCACTGGGTCGACAACATCCATCCGTTGCCCCGAGGCAAACCCGCGCCATGACGTCGCCGCCCGGCGAGCGCGATTCGTCGCCGGACGGCGCGGTCCGATACCCACCGCGGCCGGCGCGTCGCGGGCGCGTTGGCAACAGGCAGCGATTGCGCCACGCTCGTGGAGGTTGCCGAATCCACGCGCGACTTTCCCTGGAGGAGCCTGACCGATGACCGTTTCCGAGCAACGTGCCGTACTCACCCTTTGCCTGATGGCAGCGTTCGCCGACGGCGGCCACGACGATCGCGAGCGCGAAGAAATCCGCCGGATCGCCGAAGCGCTGGGCAGCGGCGGGGGTGTGGATGTCGACGCCGCGGCAATCTACCGGCAGGTGCTGCTGAACAAGCCCGAGCTGTCGGCGATCGCCACGGCGTTGACCGGTCATGAGCAAAGGCAGTTCGCCTACGAGATGGCAGTGGGCGTGTGCAATGCCGACGACGTGACGACCGAAAAGGAGCGTGTTTTCCTGGCCGCGCTCGCGCGGTTGCTGAAACTCGACACTGGCGCTGCGCAGGCATTCCGCCAGGATGCCGATGCACTGGCCGGGTCGCCGGTCGCGGGTGCCGGTGTCGCCGCGGCAACGGCGGCCGGGAAAAATTCAGGCGCGGTAGTGGCAGCGGGAGTCGCCGCCGCTGCGGGCGCGGCTGCCGGCCTTGCCGACGCCGAAGGTGTTCTGGTCGCCGCGGTGCCCGCCAACGCCGCTGAGATCGACCAGATGATCCTCAACTACTCGATCCTCAACGGCGCGCTGGAACTGCTGCCGCAGTCGCTCGCCTCGATGGCGATCATTCCGCTACAGATGAAGATGGTTTACCGGGTCGGCAAGGCGCACGGTTTCGAACTCGACCGTGGCCACGTCAAGGACCTGCTCGCCACGCTCGGCGTCGGCATGACCTCGCAATACGTCGAGCAGATCGGCCGCAAGCTGCTGGGAGGCCTGCTCGGCAGCATCGGCGGCGGGCTGCTGGGTGGGGCCGGGCGGCTGGCGACCGGCGCGGCGTTCTCGTTCGCGTCGACCTACGCGCTCGGCCATGTCGCCAAGCGCTACTACGCGGGTGGGCGCCGCATCGACGCCGCCGGACTGCAGCAGGCGTTTCGCGAAATGCTCGGCGAGGCCAGGCAACTGCAGGGCAACTACGCCGGGCAGATCGCCGAGCAGGCGCACACGCTGAACCTGGACAAGGTGCTGGCGATGGTTCGGCAGTAGCGGTCCGGCAGGTGGCTGCACGATGCCTGGCCGCTGCCCCTTTCCCCTATAATCCGTGTCTTGCGGTCGCCGCCCGGCCACGGGAGCGTGGCCATTGGTCCGAGCGTCGGGGACAGCGTCACCGCAGGGTGCGGCGGCAGTTTTTGGTCTCGGAATGGCCCATTTCCAGGAGTAGTCGTAATGCTGCAATCCATGCCGATCTCACGCCGTCGCGCCCTCGTCGCGGGACTGACGCTTGCGCTGCTGGGCGGCCATCAAGCCGCCGTTGCCGCCGACGCCGCGGTGGCAAAAGCGGCCAGGGCGCCAGGGTCGCCGCCGCGGATCGGTCTGGCACTTTCCGGCGGCGGCGCCCGTGGCATCGCCCACGTCGGCGTGCTCAAGGTTCTGGACGAAATGCGCATCCCGATCCATTGCGTCACCGGCACCAGCATGGGCGCGGTCGTTGGCGGCACCTTCGCCGCAGGCAGAACGCCCATGCAACTCGAAGAATTGGTGAACGAAGCCAACTGGAACGAACTTTTTCGCGACGCCCCGCCGCGTAACGAAATTTCGATGCGCCGCAAGGTCGACGACTACAAAACGCTGTTCGCGCCGGAATTCGGGGTCAAGGACGGCGGCCTGGCGCTGCCCAAGGGCGTGATCGCAGGCGTGTCGATCGAGGCCTTTTTCCGCATCCTGGTTGAACCGTCGCTGGACATCAACAACTTCAACAAGCTGCCCATTCCGTATCGCGCAATGGCGACCGACATCGAGACCGGCAACTCGGTGGAGCTCTCCCACGGCAGCCTGCCGCAGGCGATGCGCGCCAGCATGTCGGTGCCCGGCGGGCTGGCGCCGGTGGAAATCGACGGCAAGCTGCTGGTCGACGGCGGCATCGCCAACAACCTGCCCATCGACCAGGCGCGCGAGCTTTGCGGCGACGTGATCATCGCCGTAAATATTTCCACGCCGCCGATGAAGCGCAAGGACATCACCTCGGCGCTGTCGGTCAGCGCCCAGCTGCTCAATTTCCTGGGCTTGCAGACGGTCGAAAAGCAGATCAAGAGCCTGACCTCGGCCGATGTGCTGATCGCGCCGGAACTGGGCAACATCACGGCCGGCAGTTTCGAACGCTCCAGGGATGCGATCCGCATCGGCGAGGAGGCCACGCGAAAGATGGCCGCGTCGCTGTCGCGTTACAGCATTGCGCCCGCGCAGTACGCGGCATTCCGGGCCCGGCAGGTCGCGAGCGACAAAGCGTTGGGCGAAGTCGCCGAAATCCGTTTCGAAGGGCTGGAGCGCACCAACCCCGCAGTCCTGCGCGGGCTGGTGGAGACCAAGCCCGGGGAGCCGTTGTCGGAGAAGAAGATCGGCACCGATCTGCGCCGCATCTACGGGCGGGGTGACTTCGAAGGCGTCGATTACCGCATCCTGGGCGAAGGCGGCCCGCGGGCGATGGTCATCAAGCCGACGGAAAAATCCTGGGGCGGCGACTACCTGCGCTTCGGCCTCGGCTTGCAGAGCGACTTCCAGGGCGACAATCAGTTCAACGTGCTGGTTCAGTATCGCCGGACCTGGCTCAACAAGCTTGGCGCCGAATGGCTGCTCGAAGGTCAGGTGGGGCAGGACACGCACCTGTCGAGCGAATTCTACCAACCGCTGAACGAGCAGGGCATCTGGTTCGGGTCGGTCTACGGCAATATCGGGCAGCTCACCCGCAACGTCTTCAGCGGGGACAAGCAGATCGCCGAGTACCTGGTCGGCAACCTGCGCGGGGGCGTCGACCTCGGCGCCGTGCTGGGGACCAAGGGCGTCGTGCGCCTGGGCGCTGTCTGGACGGACATCAACGCCAAAGTGGACACCGGCGATCCGGTGCTGCCATCGATCAAGCAATTGACCGCCGGACCGCGCCTGCAACTCACCATCGACCAGTTGGACCATGCGTTCTACGCGACGGCCGGTTATTCGGCGTACCTGAATGCTTATCTGGCGACGAAATCGTTCGGTTCGGCACAGAATTACCAGCAGATCCAGGGCTTCGCCAACTACGCCAAGAGCTGGGGTCCGCATACGTTGAATTTCCATATCGAAGGCGGCAGCGCGCTCGGCACCGACATGCCGGCCTACGAGTCGTTCCTGCTCGGCGGGCCGCTGCGCTTGTCCGGCTTCCGCATCGGCCAGTACGCCGGCCGTGAATTCGTCTTCGGCCGGGCGATGTACTACAACCGCGTCAAGGCCCTGCCGGATCTTCTGGGCAGCGGCGTCTACATCGGCGCGTCGGCCGAGGTCGGCAGGATCACCGACCGCTTCGACAATCTGCCGGTGCCGGGAACGCTGTACTCGGGATCGATCTTCCTTGGCGCCGACACCTTTGCCGGCCCGGCCTACCTGGGCATCGGCGTCGGCAACGGCGGCAGCGTATCGGGGTACCTGCTGCTCGGCGCGCCGTAATCGTTTTTCCTGAATCCCGACGGCCGAAACACCGGTCGCCGGCGCGCGTGGCCGCGGGGTCAGAGCGACTGGCTGATCCGGTAGAGTCCTTCGAGCACCAGGTTGTCGTGCAGTTGGAAGGGGATGGTCAGACGTGGCCCGACAGTACCCGCGGCACCGCCGGACAGCAGGCAGGCGACATCCGGCGTCTGCTTTGACTCCAGCGCATACAGCCGCTCGATGGTGCCCGCCTGCGCATGCTGGCAGCCGCTGGCAATCGCGTCGACGGTCTGCGTCGGGTAGCTGGAGAAGTCGCCGTCCTGGTCCGGCAACGCCGCCGTGCCTTCGTGCAGCGAGCGCAGCATCAGGCCGAGTCCGGGCATGATCATGCCGCCCTTGAACACGCCGTCCGCGGACAGGAAATCGATGGTGGTCGCCGTGCCGCAGACCACCACCATCGCCGCCCGCCCTCCCAGCAGGTGGCGTGCGCCGATCACCGCCGCCCAACGGTCGCTGCCCAGCTGCGCCGGATTGCGGTAGCGGTTGGTGACGCCGCACTGCTGCGCCTGCGGCACCAGCCAGTAAGGCGCCGGGGCCTTCGGCCAAACCTCGAGCATGCGAATGGTCGCGGCGCGCATGCGCGTGCCGGCGACATTTGAGATGACGATCGTAGCGGGTACCGGCAACCGCGCAAAAAGCGCCGGCAACGCCGTGACTTCCTCGAGCAGCGCATGGCCGGTCTCGAGGCGATGATCGTGCGCGAGGCCATCCGTCGAGGGCCGAAACAGGCCCCACTTGAGAAATGTATTGCCGATGTCGATCAGCAGGCTGCAGTGAATCTTGGCTGGCATGGCGCGTTCCGGAGAGAGGTGGACGCGGCTTCGCCCAACGGCGCGAAGCTTACAACGGATCCAGCGGAAAGATGGGCCGGACCAGTTTTCGGTAGTTGTAGACGGCCAGGTCGGCGTTGGTGACCCCGGCCCCCGCACACTCGACGATGTGCGCGGCGATGGGCTTGAATCCGGCGCGGTAATGGATGCGCGACTTGAGCATGACGTAGCGATGGCGCCGCGGATCGATCCCCGCATGCGTGAACACGCCCAGATCGAAGGGCTCGTGCGGACGTTCGGTGACGACGATCCGCGTCCGGCCGGTGTCGAGCACCGCGGTGCGGCCCAGATAGGTGCGAATGCCGGTGTACATCGGCCCGGTGATGACGAACTCGCCATCGGTGATCGCGTGCACGCGGCCTTCGACGGCGAGCGGCGCGCCGGTGAGGCCGATCGCGGGCATGTCGGTGTGCCCGCCCAGCGACAGGCGCACGCGCTGGCCGACGCCGGCGCCGATCATGGCCGCCACCGCGGCGGGGTCGCGAATCGGCGCAATGGCGACATCGTCGAGTTCCTGACGCAGGATCTCCGCGACCACGGCCATCACGTCCTGCGCGCCGCCCGAGCCGCAATTGTCGCAATGGTCGATCAGCAGCACCGGGGCGCCGGGGTCGGCGAGGCCCAGTGCCTTCGCGGCCGCGACCGATTCGGCCAGCGGCGGTGCGCGATGCACGTACTCCGCGCGGCGCGCCCATGCGGTGGCGAGCATGGCGTCGCACACGCGACGCGCGCCATCACGCCCGCCACGACGCGCATCGGCGACGACCACCGCGGACACTGCGGTATGCGGCGTGTCCGCGTGCGGAAACGATGGCAACAGCGTGGCCGCCAGCACCGTGCCGTCGCCCTCCATGCGCCGGGCGTAGGCGATGATGTCGCCGGACGGGCCGTCTTCGGGTGCGTGGCGCATGATCGACGCGAGCAGCGGCAGCCGGCCCCAGGCCATCACCGGCTCGATCTCGCCGTCGAGCGCGCGCACCAGGATCTCGCCCGCCAGGCGCCCGGTTTCGTACATGTCGACGTGCGGATAGGTCTTGTAGCCCGCGATCACCGATGCGTTGTCGACCAGCGTCGCCGACAGGTTGGTGTGATAGTCGAGCGCGACGGCGATTGGAATCCCGGGCGCGATGCGGCGCAGACGCTGCACGATCTCACCTTCGGCGTCGTCGCAGTCGTCGAGCACCATTGCGCCGTGCAGATCGAGGAACATCGCGTCGCAGCCGGCGCGCACCGCGTCTTCCAGCGGCTGCAGCAATGCTTCGAAGGTGGCTCGCGAAGCCGCGTTCGATGGCCAGGACTCGCCGGCGACCGGTGTAACCACCTCGGCGTTTTCGCGCCGGGCCTGGTCGAGAAACGCGGCCATCGGCGTATTCGTGCCCTCGAAGCGCGCCCGCGCTTCGTCGCCGAAGGCAGGACCCTCGCCGTGGCCGAAGGACGTCAGCGGCGTGGCGATCGGTGAAAAAGTGTTGGTCTCGTGCTTGATCAGCGCGATGACGTAACGTCGGCGCATGCTGGTCAGCGGGGATGGAACGCGGGACCACCCGGTTTCAGGCGCAGCCCGGGTCGCAGCCGGGTCCAGTCGAACATGGTCGGATCGGCCTTGGCGGGTCCGGGCGCGACGACCACCAGCACCTCTTTGGCGATCGGCTGGAAGTCGGCGCGGAAATGCACCGAACTCTTCAACGCCAGGATGCGCTGGTTTTTCGGCTCGATGCCGACATGGCGGAACATTTCCTGATCCGCGGCCTGACATTTCCTGGCCGCCAGGACCACGCGAACGTTGCCGCATTGAAGTACCGCCATCGGGCCCAGGTTCATGCGAAAGCCCTTGAACATCGGTCCGGTGCAGGTGAACTTCCCGTCGGCGAGCGCGGTGACCGTGAATTCGGCGGACAGCGGCACATGGCCCGGCACGCCGGAGGTCTCACCCAGACTGAATCGTGCGCTCCGGCCCAGACCGACCTCGTGCGCCTGTCGCGCCGAAGCGCCGTCGATCAGCAGGCCCAGCACCGCATCATGCGGGTCGCGCGCCAGCAGAGCGGCGAGCAGTCCGGTGGTGTCGCCGTTGCCGCCGGCGCCGGGATTGTCCTGCGTGTCGGCCAGCACCACCGGCGCGCCCGGTTCACCGTGTTGCGCGGCGCGCGCCACGGCCGCGTCGGGCTCGTAGAGATCGAGCGCGAACTCGGGCTCGGCGTCGTGGATTGCCCGCGCCAGCGCATCGACGGCGCGCTGCGTTTGCGCGGCATCGGGACCGTAGCCGCAGACGGCCATCTGGCACTCGGGAAAATCGGCCATTGGAAATCCCGGCGTGAAGGACAGCACGGTGTCGTGCTCGCGCTCCAGCTGCTCGAGCAGTTCGTACAGGCGGCGTCCCGGCTCGATGAACGTCGACTGCGACGACAATCCGGTGAGGAAGTCCAGCGGGCGCACGGCCTTGGCGAACGGGCGGCCGGCGGCGAGCGTGCGCTCGAGCAACTTCGCCGCGCGCGCGCCCGCAGCCGCCATGTCGATGTGCGGGTAGGTGCGATAGGCGACGAAGCCGTCGGCGAATTCCATCATGGCGCGCGTGAGATTGGCGTGCAGGTCGAGGCTCGCGATCACCGGCACGCCGGGTCCGACGACCTTGCGCACGCGCGCGAGCAGTTCGCCTTCGCCGTCGTCGAGATGCTCGGTCACCATCGCGCCGTGCAGGTCGAGATAGACGCCGTCGACCGGACCGGCGGCGCGCAAGCGCGTCAGCATCTCGCCGACGATGCGCTCATACGCGTCGCGGGTCACCTGCGCCGACGGCGACGCCGCAGCCCAGGCGAGGCCGATGGTGCGGTGCCCGGCCGCGTGCAGCGCGTCGAAGGCGCCGGTGGCCGGAATGTTGGCCGAGGCGAGTCGCGGGGCGATCGCCTCGCCGAAGCACAGTTCGGGCCATCCGCCACCGGATTCGAACGCCGCGAAATCGGCCTTCGATGGGGCGAAGGTATTGGTCTCGTGCTGGAAACCCCCGACCGCGATTACACTCATGTACGCTCCAACGCAGCTGCCTCCCGAATCAGCGTAGCACATGCACTGGGGCCGATGCCGCCGCCGAATTCCGGTTGAAACAGGCGGCGAGCGCGCCCGTCGCGGCGCTCGGAGAACGCGGAATTTGCTCGCGCGAGGCGGTCGGGCGCCAGCAACAGGATTCGCCTGCGGGCGGGAAGGAAAGTCGATGATCGTCTACGGCATAGTTCAATGCGACATGGTGAGAGCGGCGCGCGCCTGGCTCGGGGAACGCGGCGTTTCGCATCGTTTCGTCGACTTCAAGAGGACGCCGCCTACGCAGGCGCAACTGGAAACGTGGTGCTCTGCGGTCGGTTGGCAGACATTGCTCAACCGGCGCGGCACGACCTGGAGAAAACTGGAATCGGAACAGCAGGCGCAGGTGGTTGACTCGCCATCGGCGGTCGCGCTGATGATGACCCACCCGACGGCGATCAAGCGGCCCGTGGTCGAGGGACCGCAGGGCGTGCTGGTCGGCTTCGATCCCGCCGCCTGGGAGCGCGTGTGGCCGTGACCGGCGTCGTGCGGGAGTAAACTGCACTGCGTTCGCAATGCTTTTTTGTCGAGATCCGCATGGCTTTCATATCGCAATCGACCTTCTGGAGCATCGCCGGCATTTTTGTGAGCGGTCTGTGCGGCGGCGTGGCCGGATGGGCGGCAGTGACGCTCGCCGACTGGAGCGGGACCGGTGCGGCGATTGCCGCCGCGGCGATCGGCATGTTGGTGGCCACTGCCACATGGATCGGCATCACGGTGCTGCTGCGCGCCATGAAGGTGATTCGATGAATCCCGAGGCGGTAGCAGCAGCGGCCGACGCGCTGATGTCAGCTCACGATCAGGCATCGCTGCTCGCGCCGATCACCAGCTCGATGCCGGACTTCGACGTGCCGTCGGCCTATGCCGTGCTGCACGAAATCGAACGGCGGCGCGTCGCGCGCGGCTGGCGGCCGGTCGGGCGCAAGATCGGCTTTACCAACCGCACGATCTGGCCGCGTTACGGGGTGTTCCAGCCGATGTGGGCGCACACCTGGGACAGGACCGTGCATCGCGCGACCGATGGCGTCGCCACGCTGTCGCTTGCGGGGCTGGTCCAGCCGCGCATCGAGCCCGAGGTCGTGTTCGGGCTGGCCGGGCCGGTGCCGGCGACGGACGACGCGCGCGAAGTGCTGCGCGCTGTCGAATGGATCGCCGCCGGCTTCGAGATCGTGCAGTCGCACTTCCCGGACTGGAAATTCACCGCGGCGGACTGCACGGCGGCGTTCGGCCTGCACGGTGCGCTGGTGATCGGCACGCCGTTGCCGGTGACCGCGGACAATCGTGACGCGCTGGCGGCGTTGTTGCCCGGATTCGAGTTGACGCTGCGGTGCGGCGACGAGGTGATCGAGCGCGGGGTCGGCGCCAACGTGCTCGGCAGCCCTGCGCTGGCGCTGGCACATCTGGCCGGCGTGCTCGCCGGGGACCGCGAGGCCGCGCCGCTTGAAGCGGGCGAACTCGTCACTACCGGGACGGTGACCGATGCCTGGCCGGTCGCGCCCGGACAGACCTGGACGAGCGATTTTGGTGCGCTGGGGGTCGAGGGATTGCGCCTGAAATTGAGCTGACCGGAAGGGGCGGGCGCACCACGGCGAAAAATTGTGCTAAATTTAACTGGTCAGACCAATTGACCAATCTGGCGTTCGCCGCACGGGTTCGTGCTGGAGCAATGCGGCGGAACGACTTACCATAACCAGAAACGCGCGCCGTCACGCGGCCAAGCCGTCACTTCGCCCAACAACATCGAAGGAGGAACCATGAAACGCCGTCTGTTCGTCACGTTGTGCGCAGTATCCGCCGCGGTCGCCGCGACGTTTACCCCTGTGGTCGCCTCGGCCCAGAATCAGGTGTGGAAGGCCTCCGACGTCCATCCGCTCGGCTATCCGACCGTCGAAGCGATCGTCCGCATGGGCAACAAGCTCGACAAGGAGACCAAAGGCCGCATCAAGATCCAGATGTATCCGTCGATGCAGCTGGGCGGCGAAAAGGAAATGATCGAGCAAGCGCAGGTCGGCGCGCTGCAGATCGCGCGCATTTCGGTGGGGGCGATGGGGCCGGTGGTCGACGACGTCAACGTCTTCAATCTTCCTTTCGTGTTCCGCGACGAAGCGCACATGCGCAAGGTGATCGACGGCCCGATCGGCGCCGAGCTGCTCGAGCGGATCAACAACGATCCGAAGTCGCGGCTGGTCGTGCTGGGCTGGATGGACGCCGGCACGCGCAACGTCTACTCGCACAAGGCGGCGACCACGCCGGATGACCTCAAGGGCCAGAAGATCCGCATGATGGGTAACCCGCTGTTCGTCGAGACTATGAACGCCATGGGCGGCAACGGCGTGGCCATGGGCTTCAACGAGCTCTACACCGCCATGCAGACCGGCGTGGTCGACGGTGCCGAGAACAATCCGCCGACGCTGTATGCGCAGAACCACTACAAGCTGGCCAAGAAGTACAGCCAGACAGGTCACCTGATCATTCCGGAAATCTTCGTGTTTTCCAAGAAGACCTGGGAGACGCTGTCCAAGGAGGATCAGGCGCTTCTGAAGAAAGTTTCGCGCGAGGCGCAGCTGGAGCAGAGGATGCTGTGGGATGCCTATGTCAAGGAAGCCGAGACCAAGCTGAAGGCCGCGGGTGTCGAGTTCATTCCTGCGGACAAGGCGGCGTTCTACAAGGCCACGCAGCCGGTACGCGACAAGTACGGCGCCAAGTACGCGAAGATCCTGAAGCAGATCCAGGACACCAAGTAGACCGCTGAACCGGAGGCACGCGGCACCTGCCGTGCCGCGTGCCTTTTTTGTTGTCCTCTTTTTGTCTGTCCGCGGGAGTCCCGCCATGACTGCCAAGCAGCGCTACGCGCGGGCGATGGATTGGTTGTACATCGCCTGCATTGGAGTGTCCGGACTCGCGCTGGTCGCGATCACCTTCATGATTCCGACCGGCGTATTCATGCGCTATGTAATGAACGATCCGCTGTCGTGGCCGGAACCCGCTTCCGTCGTCCTGATGGTGATGTTCTCGTTCATCGGCGGCGCCGCGGCGTTTCGCGCCAACGTCCACGTCGCGGTGATGGCACTGAAGAACGCGGTTGGGCCCGGTATGCGACGGAGGATGAACCTGGCCGTCTACGCCTGCGTGACGGCGGTGGCGCTGTTCATGATCTACTACGGTATCCAGCTGTGCATCGTCACGCATCGCTCGACGGTGGCCGAATTTCCCGACCTGTCGCAGGCGGTCGTCTATTCGCCGATTCCGATCGCGGGGGTGTTCACGCTGCTGTTCCTGATCGAGCGCCTCTGGGTCGGCGAGCCGCCGAAGACCTCGATCATGTTTGCCGACCAGGCGACGGAGGCCAGTTAGCCATGGAAGCCTGGATCCTGCTCGGCACCTTCATCGGCCTGTGCGCGCTGTCGGTGCCCATTGCCTATTCGCTCGGCCTGGCGGCGATCGCCGCCGCGCTGTGGACCGACATTCCGCTCGAAGCCATCATGCTCAAGATGTCGGACGGCACCGACGACTTCGCGCTGCTGGCGATACCGTTTTTCGTGCTGGCCGGCGGCATCATGGCCGAGGGCGGCATGGCGTTGCGTCTGGTGAATCTGGCGCGGGTGTTCGTCGGCTTCATCCGCGGCGGCCTGGCGCTGGTCAACGTGCTGGCCAGCACGCTGTTCGGTGCGATCTCGGGGTCCTCGGTGGCCGACACGGCGTCGATCGGTTCGGTGATGATCCCGCAGATGGTCAGGGCCGGGTTCCCCCGGGTGTTCGCGACCAACGTCACCATCTGCGGTTCGGTGCAGGCGCTGCTGATTCCGCCATCGCACAATGCGGTGATCTACTCGCTGGCGGCCGGGGGCACGATCTCGATCACCAGCCTGTTTCTCGCCGGCATCATTCCCGGACTGATTTTCGGAGGGTGCCTGATCGGCCTGGTGCTGCTGATCTCGCACCGGCGCGGCTACCCCAATGGCGAGCCGGTCAAGCTGCGCGAGATCCCCCGCGTCGTCATCGATGCGCTCTGGGGCCTGGGCACCATCATCATCATCATGGGCGGCATCCTGTCGGGCGTGTTCACGCCGACCGAGTCGGCGGCGGTCGCTTGCGTCTATGCGTTCCTGGTCACCTTCTTCGTCTATGGCGACTACAAGATGCGTGAGTTGCCGAAGTTGGTGCACCGGGTGGTCAAGACCGTCACCATGGTGATGATGCTGATCGGTTTCTCGGTCGCCTTCGGCTACATGATGGCGCTGTTGCAGGTGCCGGCAAAGGTCACCGCGCTGTTTCTCAGCGTCTCCGACAACAAGTATGTGTTCCTGTTCCTGGTCAACATCCTGCTGCTGGTCCTCGGCACCTTCATGGATCTGGCGCCGCTGCTGCTGATCTGCACGCCGATCTTCCTGCCGGTGATTGCCAAGTTCGGCATCGACCCGGTGCATTTCGGCATGATCATGATCCTGAACCTGGGCATCGGGCTTATCACCCCGCCGGTAGGAGCGACGCTGTTCGTCGGCTGTGCCGTGGGCAAGGTGACGATGGAAGAGGTCGTGAAGGAGCTATGGCCGTTCTATCTCGCCATGCTCTGCGCGCTGGCGCTGGTCACCTATATTCCGGCGCTGTCGCTGTGGATTCCGGGGATGATGAAGTAGCGCCAGACGGCCCCCGACCTTCGAAGCCGCAGGGCAACGGCTGTCGACCTGTACATCGCCTCAGGCAATTGAGTAGAATCCGGGCTTTTTTTGACCGCCGGCACGAAGGCGGTCCATATCGAAGAGGCCCTCGCAATGAAACAATCGTTCCTCGCCGCCCTCGCGCTTGCCCTCGTGGCCTGCGCGAGCGCGCCGGAGTCGTCCTCCCGAACGTCGGCGAGCGCGCAGCCGGAACGAGCCTACCGGACCGGCAGCAACATTCCGCTCAAGTAATCAGGGAACGGTCAAGCCCCGCTTCGCATGCCAGTCGGCGATGCCTTCATCCGGATACTCCGGAAAATGCGCATGTTTTTTTCCGGCGGGCACCTCGGCCCAG
>JAQBEY010000043.1:0-44610 GCA_032123655.1 Betaproteobacteria bacterium | reverse complement strand
CAGGCCGGCAGCCCGGATGCACTGATGGCAGCCGGCCAGGCGACGTCACAGGAGGCCGTCGAGCAGGCGATGCGTTATTGGGGCCAGATGTTCGAGTTGATCGTCGAAATGCAGAAACGCCTGTTCACGATGATGGAAGGGCAGATGTCCGGCATTCCGGGCGTCAAGGAGACCAAGGCGGCGATGGCGATGATGCCCGACCTGCGGCAGGCGCAGGACGTCATCAACGCGATGCAGGGCGTGGTCTCGTCCGGTGGCAATGCGTTCGAGTCGATGCAGCGGGTGATGGGCGACTTCGCCAAATTCATGCCCGGCATGAAACGCTGAGGTTGCGCGCCGCTGGGCGCGCCGAATCTGTCCCGCCTGCTAGGGTGCGGGCAGCGCCTGGTCGCGGATGTGCGCGACGACGGCAGCCTGCGTTTTCGCGTCGTTGTCGAAATCGCTGTGGCGCACTGCGCCGCTTGCCGCTGAGGCGGGTGCGACACGAAACTGGTAATTCGCCGGCAGCGTCGGCAGCACGTCCCGCTCGAAGTATTTGCGCATGCCCAGCACCGGAACGCCATGCGGACCCTCGAAGGCGTTGCTGATCAGATAGAGCAGCGACCGCTTGTAGAGCAGGGCGGTGCGCATCGCCCCACCCTCGTTGTTTTCGCACTCGTCGGTCAGGTGAAACTGCGCCGCGCGGCGCACCATGGAGTTCCTCACGCGTGGCGCGATATCGCGCTCGTACAGATCCCCCGTTGTTGCTGGCGCCAGCAGGTTGAGCGACTCCACGATCCAGCCGTCGCGCTCGAGTTCGGTCAGCAGGTGTGCATGGACGATCGCACCGGCCGAATGCCCGACCAGATGCAGGCGCACGGTATCGCGCAATGGTGTCAGCCGGTCGAGCAGCAGGCGCGCACCACCCGTCGTCCGCGACGAGACCAGCGTGCCCTTGCGTTTCATTTCGTCCCAGGCCCAGCGCGCGGCGACGCGGGCGATGCCCTCGACACGGTCGCTCCAGAAATCGTCGATCAGCGCCAGCGGACCTCCCGCCGGAATTTCGCCGCGCAGCTTCAGTTCGTTGGCGATCCGGTCGCCAAGCACCGTGAAAATGTCGGACTCCCAGAAGAGAAAAATCGGGAACACACCGGCCGGACGCAGCGCATCGATCCAGTCCTTGGCCGACTGTCCGGCGGATCGCTCGCTGACCAGGCCACCGTGTGCGTAAATCGCCACGTCCACCCGGTCGGCGGCGGCGAGGCCCAGTTCATTGCGAAACTCGGCGAGCCGAACGTCCACGAGTTCGTCGAGGTCGGATAGGGTGGTGTGGAATTCGCCGGAGGGTGACAGTTCGCCGTCGCGGCCGGTGTTCACGACGTAGGGCGACACCGCGTGCAGGTCGAGCATGATCGTGCCGGGTGCGCCGAACGCCCCGCCGGGCTTGGCCGACGCGCCGGTTGCCTGCAGCGCATGCTGACGGGTGACCACGCCGAGTTGCGCCACCCAGCAGTCGTAGCCGTGCTCGATCCAGTCCTCGTAGGTTAGGATCGCCAGACCGTCGCTGCCCCAGTCAGTCCCCCACGAGTTCTGCACCAGAAATCCGTCGGCGTCGTAGCCGACAACGGCAAAGGCGTGGCCATCGTCGGGCTTGGCCTGCCACGGATAGGGAATGCGCCAGAATTTCTGCCCGGTGGCGAGTTTTTTTCGCTTGTCCGGCATGCCTTCGAGCCAGCCGTCGTGCGCCAGCGCGCTGGCCACCAGAACACCGGTTTCGTTGAGTGCCACCTGCATGTCGACCACCGAGCGGGCATCGACGCGGTAGTAGGCGCCCAGCGGTCGCTGCACGCCGTCGTCCCACCAGTCCGCGTCGGCTGTCGGCCCGGGCTCGTCCAGTTTCGGCCAGAATCCGCCGGCGCAAACGCCATGCTTGTACCAGCCCTTCAGGACGCCGCGCAGCGTTGATCCGCCTTCCGGTGCCTCGCCGCGCAGCTCATCGTAGCGCCGACCCATGCCATAGAGCATGTAGGGCGAGACGGCGGCGGATTGCTTGCCGTCGCGCCGTCCGGTGAGGACGTGCACGGCGGTCGCCAGCGCGAAGCCCGTGCAGGCCGACGTCTCCTGCTGATTGAGTCGTGGCCGGTGAGTTGCCGGCGGCGGTGGTAACACCGGTCGCGGCGCGATCGCGACCGCCGGCATGTACTTGCGGTCGCGGAAGTCGACGCTGTCGGGGACGACGTTGCGCAGCGGGGGCGGCGTATTTTTCTTGCGGGTCGATTTCTTGCCGCGCGAAGCGCGTGCGGAAGGTGTGGAGCGCTTGGCCATGGCATTCTCTCGGGGAAGAAGCGACGGCCCAGTATAAGCCGGGAGGAAATTGGCGGTTTCTCACGGCGGCCGCGGTGATACCCACGCGAGCGGATCGTGCTGGCCTTGCGTAGAATCACCAACGAGCCCGGGTGGTGAAACAGGTAGACACAAGGGACTTAAAATCCCTCGGCCGCAAGGCCATGCCGGTTCGATTCCGGCCCCGGGTACCAGAAGCGCGCCGGCCGACACCGGGCATCAACCCATCGGCACTGCCTGCAAGGCATCGGCCATGGTCTTGTGCAGACCAAAGGCACACGGCGCTATCGCCTGACATATCCGGTGCTCTGGAATACTGCGAAGCGCGCCAGCCGAGCCTGATGATCCGATGAAATTGTCCGGCCTCCCACTCGGCATGTCCGCAACGCCCGGGCACCCTGTGACCAACGGAGTCATCGAGATGTTCGGCGGGGCGACCGGCGATCGGAACCCGCTGCACTTCGACGAAAGTTACGCGGCCTCCTCGCGGAATGGAGGCCGCGTCGCGCACGGTGACCTTCGACTGCTTCTAGTACGTCCGCGACGAGACGGTCGCCCGAGGCGACGCGAGCGCCCTTCGGCCGGGCTGGCCGGGCGGCATGGCACTTCGCGAGGGCAAGCGATGGGCACCTGGCAACGGCACCGGCGGCGAATCCGCCGCTCTGGTTGGCTCAAATTTCCGGAATTCAGCGAATATTGATATGAGTTAACTGTCGAGTGGCCGCCTACGGCTATCGTTGGGTCGTTCGATGATCAAATAGCCCGGTCCAGATCCACATTGCAATCGTGCGGTGCCTCTCCGAACCGCGTTGCTGTCCAGTGGCCAGGGACAGGACAATGTGGCCCCAATTCTGGTTTGGCTTCGCCCGGGCTATCGAAAAATGGTTCGGAATGATATTCGCAGTTGCAACAGAAAATTGAATACATGGGTGCAGTGCACTCAAACCAGTCTGCGATGGGCAGATCCCATCAAAAATGAGGTTAAAGGTGTTTATATGTTGAAGCTCAAAGGACGCATCTTGTTGTTGGGTACGCTTCTGTCAATGGGCAGTGGCGTGGCATTGGGTGCCGACGCGGACACCCAGAAGCAGCTTGACGACATCAAAGCGGCGATACCGAAGTTCGCAGTGCCTATGCGCGAAGTCGGTGATCGCTTCCAGGATATGTACCACGCTGCCAAGGGTGGCAACTGGGCCCTGGCCGCGTACATGTCGAAATACATGAATGCCGCGATGAACCCGGCACGTCTGACCAAGCCCGCCGAATATCCGGTATGGAAGGCCTTCTACGACAACACTTTCGCGGCGACGAACAAGGCCATCCAGGCCAAGGACGCGAAGGGCTTCGAGAGCGCCTACATGGCGGTCATCAAGGACTGCAACGGGTGCCATGACGCGATGGGCTACGGGTTCATCAAGGTCGTGCGCCAGCCCGCCCCGTCCGATCAAGGCATCGAGTACAAGCTGAAGTCGGAACCGGGTGCCGTGCCCAAGTGAGCCCCGGCCGTTTGGTGCGCTTTTTGCACTAGACGGCTGAGACGGCGGCGCGAAGGGATGCGCCCGGATTCGGGGGCCGGCTCTGCCGGCCCTTTTTCTATCGCGTCGCAGTACGGGAAATTCGAGGGCCCTCAAGACCTTCCCAACCGAGCCATTTCCCAGAATGGATTGGCGCGAAGAAGAAGACCCCGGTCAACCAGTCGCCGGATTCACCCAAGTTCGAAAGGCGCGGAATCCGGCAGGAAATAGTGGTAGGGGTTGATGTACAACGCGATCTTCAGTTCGCCCTGCGGTGTACGTTGGACGATCCAGTCTTCTCCGACCACTACCTTGATCAGCGCGCCCTCGCTCGTGCCTGCGACGCGTCCCTGCCAATACACTGCCCCGATCGCGCGAGCCCTTTCGGGATCGCCGCAGGTCTGCGAGACAACCCACGGCTTCAGCGGAACGTGCATCTCGTCGGTCAGCCGCTGGTGAATCTCGTAGTTCGATTGCATCGTGATATCCCTGCCGTGCGGGACGAAGATGATGGGTTCCGGATGCAGGAAGAATGCTGCCTGGCTCGCCGCATTCCCCTTTTCGATCATCACGACCTCGTGAAAACGGTTCATGAGTTCCAGGATGTCGTCCTCGGATATCGCCATGGTTGCGATCGCTCCTTCCAGAAATGTCGGCACGCTGCCAGCAGGAGAACTGTCCTGGAAAACGACTGACGGCACGATGATGCAATCAATCACGCGAACAACATTCAATGCGAGCGATGTTACCTGATACCGAAGTGCGCTGAAGAGGAGTCCTTCCCGCATTGTGTCGCGCTCGGTCAAGGACGGTGCCCTGGAAGCGTCCTGGCCTTGATCAGCGCACGAGTTCCTCGAGGTTCTGTCGCGCCTTGTAGTGCGCGGGGCCAAGCGCCAGAGCGCGTTCGCAGGCGGCGCGCGCGGCGGCGAAGTCCCGCCCGCAGGCCACAAGAATTTCCTTGATCGGGTGCGCCCGGGTTCCAGTCGCGCCACGCAGCATGGCAGGTTTCCGGATCTCGCTGGAAACGCCACCGACCATTTACTTGCTCAGGTCGGTGCAGGTTCCTACCTTGCGTCCCGAGAATTTCTGCGACATTTCCATTTCCTCCCCGCGAATCGTGGATTTCAAAGCCATGACGCCTTCGTACTTTGTCGCCGACGACGTGATATCGCCGGTTCCGGTCATCGGCTGGTCGCCGGTACAGACCATCTTGAACCTTACCCGGTCGCCAGTGATCCTGACGTCGGAAGTCCGGCAGTTTTCCTGCTGCGGAATTGCCGCTTCGGCCCTTCGATCCTTCTTGAAACACATCTGCATTGTCTGCGCGGGCAGTGTCATGGGCATGCCGACCATCTCGATCTTCATGGTGACGTCCCACAGTTCATCCGGTCCCGGCCCGGGCTTGAAGGTCTTCGGCTGTGCGAGGACGGCGACCGGTGCCATCAGCAGGGCGACGGTCAGGGCGATCAGCGCCTGACGCACGGTGGACGGCAACGAAGCGAAAGGCATGGACGGCTCCTGAGCGGTTATCGGAGAGGAAATTGAAGCAATTGGAAGGAATCGTGGCGGATTCTAGCGCGCCTCCGCAAGAATTTGCAGCGCATTCGATGGCCCGGCATATATTCGCGCCCCTCTTGGCTATCTTGCCGAAGGCGGTGCCATGGCCGTGGGGGGATAATGGCGTATGTCCCGCAATTGCGTACTCGCCGGCGCGACCGGATTGGTCGGTGGCCACCTGCTGCAAATGCTCCTCGATGACCCGGCTGTTGCGAACGTGGTGGCGCTGACCCGGCGCCCGCTGGCCATTCCCCACCCGAAGCTCGTCCCTTCGGAGGTTGATTTCGGACAGCTGGCCAATCTGGCGCTGCCCGAGGTCGACGATTATTTCTGTTGTCTGGGCACGACCATCGGCAAGGCGGGCTCGCAGGAGGCGTTTCGCGCGGTCGACCACGACTTGCCGCTGGCCATCGCCCGGATGGCGCTGGCCGCCGGCGCGACGCGCTGCTTTTTCGTGTCGTCGATGGGCGCGGACCCCAAGTCAAGCGTCTTCTACAACCGCGTCAAGGGCGAACTCGAAGTCGCCATGGCAGCGCTGCCCTATCGCACGGTGGTCGCGTTCCGGCCTTCATTGCTCGCGGGAGACCGGCAGGAGCATCGGCTTGGCGAACGGCTGGCACTGGCAGTGCTTCGCCCGGCGGGCGGCTTGATTCCGGCGAAATACCGGCCGGTGCAGGCGCAGGCGGTGGCGCGCGCGATGCTGGCGGTCGCGCATCGCGACGAAGCCGGCCGTCGGGTCGTCGAGTCGGACGCCATCCAGCGCGGCTCGTTCGACTGAGGCACCCGATGGTCAAGTCTCCAGCCGATATCCCGGCGGCGCTCGCCATTCTGCGCGACACCTTCGGTTTCCCGGAATTTCGTGACGCGCAGCAGGCGATCATCGAGCAGGTCGCCGGCGGCGGCGACGCACTGGTGCTGATGCCCACCGGCGGCGGCAAGTCGCTGTGCTACCAGATTCCCGCGTTGCTGCGTCCGGGCACCGGTATCGTCGTATCGCCGCTGATCGCTCTGATGCAGGACCAGGTGGCCGCGCTCAGGCAGGTCGGCGTGCGCGCGGCATTCCTCAACTCCTCGCTGGACGCCGCAGCGGCACGCGCGGTCGAGCGCGCTTTGACCGCGGGCGAACTCGATCTCCTCTATGTCGCGCCCGAGCGGCTGGTGACTGCGCGCTGTCTTGATTTGCTCGACCGCGCGTCGCTCGCGCTCTTCGCCATCGACGAGGCGCATTGTGTGTCGCAGTGGGGACACGATTTCCGGCCGGAGTATCTGGAACTGTCGCTGCTGCATGAACGCTATCCGGCGGTACCCCGCATCGCGCTTACCGCCACCGCCGACCCGCAGACGCGCGCCGAGATCGTCGCGCGCCTGGCACTCGACGAGGCGCGGATCTTCGTCTCGAGTTTCGACCGCCCGAACATCCGCTACACCATCGTCGACAAGAATTCGCCTCGGGAACAGCTGCTGCGTTTCATCAAGGAAGAGCACGCGGGCGATGCGGGAATCGTCTACTGTCTGTCGCGGCGCAAGGTTGACGAAACAGCCGCGTGGCTGCAGGGTCATGGCGTGCGCGCCTTGCCCTACCACGCGGGCATGGACAATGCCGCGCGTAGCGAGCACCAGGCACGCTTCCAGCGCGAGGACGGCGTGGTGATCGTCGCGACGATTGCCTTCGGCATGGGCATCGACAAGCCCGACGTGCGCTTCGTCGCCCACCTCGACCTGCCCAAGAGCGTCGAAGGCTATTACCAGGAGACGGGCCGGGCTGGTCGCGACGGGGAATACGCCGACGCGTGGATGGCCTATGGTCTGGCCGACGTGGTCCAGCAACGGCGGATGATCGAGACATCGGAGGCGAGCGACGCGTACAAGCGCGTGTCCACGGCCAAGCTCGACGCGCTGCTCGGTCTGTGCGAGACCGCGGGTTGCCGGCGCGTGCGCCTGCTGGCGTATTTCGGTGAGGGCAGCAAACCCTGCGGCAACTGCGATACCTGCCTCTCGCCGCCGCAGACCTGGGACGCGACCGACGCGGTGCGCAAGGCGCTGTCGGCGATCTACCGCACCGGGCAGCGCTTCGGCGCGGTTCATCTGATCGATGTCCTGCGCGGGAAGGCCGGCGAGCGCGTCGCCAGGTGGAATCATGACAAGTTGGCGGTGTTCGGCATCGGCGCCGATCTCGACGAAACGGCATGGCGCAGCGTGTTTCGCCAACTGGTGGCGCTGGGCCTGGTTCAGGTCGACCACGATTCATTCGGCGCGCTGAAACTCGCCCCGCAGAGCCGTCCGGTGCTCAAGGGCGAGCAGGCGGTGGAATTGCGCCGGGTCGTCGCCAGCGGCGCGCGAGCCCGGCGTTCGCGGCCGCAAGCCGGCGCCGATCTGCCGCCGGCGGATGCGTCGTTGCTCGAACGCCTCAGGCAATGGCGGCTGGCAGAATCACGCACGCAAGCCGTGCCTGCCTACGTGATCCTGCATGACAGCACGCTGGCTGATCTCGCGCGCCGGCGGCCGCGCACGCTGGCCGATTTATCTGGCGTTGCCGGAATCGGCGCGCGCAAGCTCGAGCGCTATGGCGCCGACCTGCTCGGCGTCATCGATTCCTGACGTGAACTTCCTCCACCCCACCACATCAATCCAAAACGGAGAACAGGCATGACAGAATCGAGTATCGTGGATTTCGACGATTTTCTTCGCATCGCGCGTGCCCAGACCGAGCCGCAGCGCCTGCTGTTCGTGTTCGCCGGCACCGAGTTGCCCGACGACAGCACTCCGGAGCAGCGTTCACGATTCGCCTCGGGTGCCGGTGGTGCGCTGGTGCCGCTGATGTGCGTCGACAAGAATCCGGGCGAAGTCGCCGGTTTCGCCGCGCTGGTCGAGGAATCGCGCGCGATGGGGCAGGAGTGGGCGCTGGTCTTCGTCGCGGCATTGGCCGGGCGAGGAGCACAGCCACCGACCAGCGCGGATACCGAGGCCGCGCTGCATCGCATGGTCGACGCCATCAAGGAAGGCTCTCTCGGTGCCTACCTGCCGTTCGACCGCAACGGCCATCCGGTGCAATTCGTCTAGCGGGGAACCGTGCGCAACTCCCGCGCGCTGGCAATATGGAGCAGTTCGATTCGACGGTTCAGTCGTCGGATCGCAACGACTGCCAGGTGTCGATCAACATCATCGCCAGGCCAATCACCACGACGACGGTCAGCCCGACGCTCTTGAGCTTGATCACCACGGGACCGAGGAAGACGATAAGCAGCACTGCTGCGAGGATGCTACCGAAGATCTTGAAAATGTAAACCATGTCGTTTTCTCCCTGAGCATTCAGCCGGTGGCGAGTTGCGCGGTCATCCAGCGGGCGGTGCGCAGCAACCTGGCGTCGCTCCCTCGTTGTCCGACCAGTTGCACGCCCAGCGGCAATCCGTTCGAGCCGTGCATCAGCGGCAGGTTGAGCGCCGGCATGCCGCACAGCGACCACAGCGTGCAGAAGGCGGGGTCGCCGGTCGCTTCCAGACCAAGCGGCGCCGTCCCCGGCGCTGCCGGTGTGATGATGGCGTCGCAGCGCTCGAAAATTTCCTCGAAGCCATCGTGGATTCGCGACGCGCGCACCCGGGTGCGCTGGTAGTCGAGGGCGGTGACCGAGCGGCCACGCTCGAGTTGCGCCTGCAACGAGGCGGAAAGCTGCTCGCGGCCCTTGTCCCACTCGGCTTCGAGGTTGGCCGCCATCTCGGCTTCCATGATGGTCCGGTGCCAATCCAGTGCCTGCTTCGTCAATTCCGGAAGATCGATTTCGGCCACGCGGTCGCCCAGCGTGGCGACCAGTTCGGCGAACGCCTCCTGCGTTTCCTCGCTGGCACGATCCCATGCCGGTCCCTTCATCCAGGCGAGAATCGGCGGCAGCGGTGGCTCCGCGGCGACCGAGGCGACGAAGGGAGGGCGTGCCTGCGGCCGCGTGTCCGGGTCGCGCAGGTCGTGGCCGACCAGTTGTTCGCCGAGCAACGCGAGGTCGTCGAGGTTGCGGGCGAAGAAACCCATCTGGTCGAGGCTCCTCGACAGGGTCAGCACGCCACCGCGTGGGATGAGGCCGAAGGTGGGCTTGAACGCGTAGACGCCGCAGAACGAGGCGGGTCGGATCACCGAGCCATTGGTCTGGGTGCCGAGTGCCAGCGGCACCATGCCCGCGGCGACGGCGGCAGCGGATCCGCTCGACGACCCGCCGGGTGTGTGTTCGGGGTTGTGCGGATTGCGCGTCTTGCCGGGCGCATAGGTCGCCAGTTCGGTCGTCATCGTCTTGCCCAGGATCACCGCGCCTGCGGCACGCAGCATCGCCACCACGGTGGCGTCGTGCGCCGGCGTACGCCCGGCGTGCAGCGTGCAACCATCCTCCGTGGGCATGTCTTCGGTATCGATGATGTCCTTGATCGCCACCGGGACGCCGTGCAGCGGCCCCGTCGCCTTGCCTTCGCGGCGATGCTCGTCGCGCGCGCGCGCCTGTTCGAGCGCGTGCTCGGGGTCGAGAAACGCCCAGGCCTGCACCTTGTCGTCGATCTCGTTCACGCGCGCCAGGCAGGCCTGCGTCAATTGCACCGAATCAATGGCGCCGTCGTGGATCGCGCGCGCCGCGTCGGTTGCAGACAGCCAGTTGAGTTGCGTAAGGTCCATCGGGAGGTCAGCGGCCGTAGATGACCTGAGGCAGCCAGAACACCAGCTGCGGGAAGATGTACACCATTGCCATGGTGACAAAGACCATCCCAAGGAACGGGAAGCAGCCCTTGAAGATCGTCCACAGTTCGATGTGCGGCGGCGCAATGCCCTTCAGGTAGTACGCCGACATTGCCAATGGTGGAGTCAGGAACGAGGTCTGGAGGTTCAGCGCCACCAGGATGCCGAACATCAGCGGATCAACCTCGAAATGCTTCAGCAGCGGCAGGAAAATCGGCACGAAGATGATGATGATCTCGCTCCACTCCAGCGGCCAGCCGAGCAGGAAGATGATCAGCTGCGACAGCATCAGGAACATGACGGTGTTGAGATTCATCCCGAGCACGAAATCCTTGATCAGGCTCTCGCCGCCGAGGTAGGAGAACACCGACGAGAAGGTCCAGGAACCGACGAACAGGAAACAGACCATCGCCGAGGTGCGCGAAGTCAGGTACACGGCCTCGCGCAGCCGTTGCCAGGTGAGGGCGCGGTAGGCCGCGGCCAGCGCCAGGGCGCCAGCAGCGCCCACCGCCGCGGCTTCTGTGGGCGTCGCCAGCCCGAACAGGATCGAGCCCAGCACCGAGAAGATGAGCACTGCGAGCGGGACGAAGGCCTTGACCAGCAGCAGGATCGCCGTACCCCAGGAAACGTCGGTCGCCTCCTTGGGCAGGGGGGGCGTGAGCTTCGGGTTGAGCACCGCGCGGGTGATCACGTAGGCGACATAGAGTCCGGCCAGAAGAAACCCGGGAACCATGGCCGCGGCGTAGAGCTTCACGACCGAGACCGAGGCGGTTGCCGAGTACACGATCAGCATGATCGAAGGCGGAATCAGGATACCCAGCGTGCCGCCGGCGCAGATCACGCCCGCGGAGAGCTTCTGGTCGTAGCCGGACTTGAGCATCACCGGAAAGGCGAGCAAGCCCATCAGCGTCACCACCGCACCGACGATGCCGGTTGCGGTCGCGAACATCGCGCAGGTCAGCAGCGCCGCGACGGCCAGCGAACCCGGAATATGGCGCAACGCGACCTGCAGGCTGTAAAACAGCTTTTCCAGGATGTTGGAGCGTTCGACCACGTAGCCCATGAACAGGAACAACGGCACGGCAACGAGCACGTCGTTGCTCATGATGCTCCAGGTGTTCTGCGTCAACAGGTAGAACACCCGGCTGTCGAAGAAATCCTGGCCGACCTGGAAATAGGCGTAGAAGCCGAAGCCCACGCCCATGCCCATCAGCGTGAAGGCGATGGGGAAGCCCAGGAGGATGATGAATATGAACAGCCCCAGCATCATCAGGGCAATCGCCGGATCGCTCACTTTGCATCCCCTTTGTCGGCTGCAGTCCTTCCCGAATGCTCCGCGATGATCACGTTTTCGAGTTCTTCCACGTCATGCAGGCGCGGCGCCCAGCGATTGTCCTTGATGCACATGATGCAGCGCAGGACCTCGGACAGTCCCTGCAAGGTCAGCAGCGCCGCCCCGAAGGGGATCAGAAGCTTGAGTTGCCATACGGGGATGCCCACAGGGCTGTTGACGCTCACCTCGCGGATCCTGAATGCCTCGATGCCGTAACCCCAGCCGGCGTACATCAGCGCAAGCACGCCCGGGAAGAAAAACAGGATGTAGAGGGTAAGGTCGATGCAGGCCTGCGCTCGCGGCTGCCACATCCGGTAGATGAAATCGCCGCGCACATGTCCGTCGCGCGAGAGGGTGTAGGCACCGCCCATGAAAAACAGCGCGCCGTAAAGCAGGTAGCTCATGTCGAACGCCCAACTGGTGGGGTCGTTCAGCGCGTACCGGACGAACACCTCGTAGCTGGTACCGAAGGTCAGGATGATGATGCACCACGCGAACGCGTGTCCGACCATCCTGCTCAGCTGGTCGATGCCCAGAGTGATTGTTTTGACCATGGCCGCCATCCAATGCCAAGAAAATGGGGCGACACCGGACAGTGCCGCCCCAACATCATAAATGCTTCCCAGCGTCTACGGATGGTTATCCGGGGATCTTGGTCTTGAATACGTGCTCGTAACCCAGCTTGTAGTCGGCGTCATTCAGGAACCAGTAGTAGACGACGTCCTTGGCCCACTTTTTCTGGGATTCGACGACCTTGGCGAAGAACGGGTCCGCGTCGGACAGCCGCTTGGTCAGGGTATCCCAGGCCACCAGCTGCGCCTGGAACACCGACTTCGGCGTACGTGTCACGCTGACCTTGTCCTTGTCGATCAGCTTGCGCAGATCCTTCGGATAGTTGTCCATCGCCGTCCAGTAGTTCGACTGCGACGCTGCCTCGACCGCGTACTGCCAGATCGCCTGCAGGTCCTTGGGCATCGCGTCCCACTTCTGCTTGTTGATGATGAGCTCGAAGAACTCCATCGCCTGGTGGAACGAACTCAATTCGGAATTCTTGATCACGTCCTGTGCGCCGAAACGGCTGTCCGAGGTCGGATTGTTGAATTCGAAGGCGTCGATCACGCCGCGCTCCAGCGCCGGAACGATTTCGCCGCCCGGAAGCTGCGTCACCTTGGCGCCCATTTCCTGGAACAGGTCAGCGGCGAGGCCGACGGTGCGGTACTTGAGGCCCTTCAACTGGCCGGCGTCGGTGATCGGCTTCTTGAACCAGCCCAGCGGCTGGGTTGGCATCGGCATGGCGAAAAAGCCGACATAGTTGAGGTTGAGCTTGCCCAGCAGTTCCCGATAGAGTTCCAGGCCGCCGCCACGATAGATCCAGGCCAGCGTCTGAAAGGCGTCGGCGCCGTTGATCGGGCCCGACCCGAACAGCGAGGCGACCTTGGACTTGCCGTACCAGTACACCGGCACCGTATGCCCGGCGTCGAGCACGCCCTTGCTGACCGCGTCGGCCACCTCGAAAGGCTTCACCACCGCGCCGCCGACCAGATAGTCGACCTTCAGCCGCCCACCCGACATCGCATTGACGCGGAGGACGAATTCATTCGCCATTTCGTTGAAGATGTCGGTGGCGCTCCAGGAGCCCTGCATCTTGATGACGATCGGGGCCTGCGCCTTGGCAATCATCGGGAAGGCGAGAGCAGCCGTCCCGGCAGTCGCCGCGGTCGCGCCCTTGAGGAACTTGCGGCGTGTGGTTTCGGGTTTGACCTGCTTGGTTGTCATCTGAACTCCTCCTATCAATGCGTCGGCTCGATGCGTCTCCGTGCCTGGAGACGCTGGCGTGGTGCACTCGGTTCCGGCCCCATTGTTCTTGTGGTTATCGCCGGTTGGTCCGGCGTGTTCCGCGCGCCACGCAAATTGAGCGAAACCTAGTTGCTTCCGTACTGCGGGGGCCAAACTGCAATTGCAAACTAGTTTGATACTTTGATACTGAGGCGGTAACTACGAACAGCTTCATTCTAGACCCGGCGCCGATGCAGGGCAAGCGGCACCAACGCAGTGCAAAGGTAGAATTGTGAACCAATTTAGCAACTTATACTATTTTTCAAATCGGGGCAACCAGGTCGATCCGATGCCAGGCGTGCCACACCGCGCGGTGCAATCGAGAAATCGCGTCTGATAGAATTGCACCGTACCGGCCCTGCATCGTTGCCGTTTCGACCGGTCGAATCCAGGGATTGCGCAGGTCGAGCCGCGCTGCTCGATTTTTGCCCTTTCCGGCCCCGATGGCGCCAGAGCGCTTCGTGTCCACGGAGCAAGATGCCGTGCCGGTCGAGAAATCGTCGCGGCGGCAGCCCGCCGGAGGAATGGAGGATCCCGTGCAATTGAACCCAGAAACCGGGCAAAGTGCATTGCCTGTGGCTCGTTCGCGCCGGGTAACCGTGCGTCCCACCCGGGTAGAGGACGTGCCGCGGCTCATCGAGCTCCAGCGCCGCACCTATACAACCATCCAGCCCTGGACACAGGACAACGTGGCCCGCCAGCTCGAGTTGTTTCCGCAGGGTCAGGTCGTCGCGGAACTCAATGGAAGGATCGTCGGCGCAGCAAGTTCGCTGGTCGTGCTGTGGGACGAGTGGTCGGTCGAGCACTCGTGGAACGAGATCACCGCCAGGGGAACCTTCGCGACCCACGACCCGGCCGGTCGCACGCTGTATGGCGCCGAGGTGTTCGTCGACAGCAGACTGCGCGGCATGGGCGTAGGGCGGGAACTCTATCGCGCACGCAGGCGGATTTGCCGGGCAATGAACCTGAAGCGGATCATCGCCTGCGGGCGCCTGCCGGGCTATGCGGCCCACGCCGACGCCATGGATGTCGAACTGTACTGCAAGAAAGTCCTGTGGGGAGATCTCGCCGATGCCGTGCTCAGTTTCCAGTTGCGCGAGGAGTTCCGGTTCTGCGGTGTCGTGCATGGCTATATTCCGGAGGATGCCGAAAGCCGCGGCAACGCCTCTTTGATCGTCTGGCTCAATCCGAAATACGATCCGCAACGGCCTACACAAGTGCCGGAAGGAGACATCCTGTGAAAGTACGCATTGCCGCGGTCCAGTATCAGATGGAATCGATCGGGAGCTGGGGCGAATTCGAGGACCAGGTCCGCTACATCCTCGAGGCCGCCGCCGAGTACAAACCGGAGTTCGTGATGCTTCCGGAGATCTTCACGGCGCAGCTGCTGTCGTTCATTGGCCGGCGCGACGTGCGCGACGCCGTGCGGCGCCTCGACAAGTACACACCACGCTACATCGAGTTGATGCGCTCGATCGTGCGCGAACACGGCTTCTATCTGATCGCCGGCAGCCACCCGACGCTGCGCGGCGACCTGCTCTACAACACGTCCTATCTCTTTGCGCCCAACGGCGAGCACTTCACGCAGGACAAGATTCATCGCACCCGCTGGGAAAAGGAGAAGTGGGACACGACTGCAGGCGACTCGCTGGCGGTGTTCGACACGGCCTACGGCAAGATCTCCATCCTCATCTGCTACGACATCGAATTTCCGGAACTGGCCCGCGTGGTCTGCGAAGCCGGCGCGGAAATCCTTTTCGTGCCATCGTGCACCGACGACCGCCAGGGCTTCTGGCGCGTACGCTATTGCTGTCACGCGCGCGCCATCGAAAATCAGGTCTACGTCGCGCTGACCGGAACGGTGGGACACCTGCCGGTGAGCGGTCTTGGACTCAACTACGGGCAGGCGGCGATCCTCACGCCGTCCGATTTTCCGTTCTCCCGCGACGGCATTGCCGCAGAGGGCGTGCCGAACACCGAACAGATTGTGATCGCCGATATCGACCTCGCCGACCTGGCCGAGAGCCGGCTCAACGGCACCACGATTCCCGTGCTCGACAAGCGGCGCGACGTCTACGAACGCGCGGTGAACGAGATCGATGCACGGGTGTCGCCGGAGAAGGGTTAGACTCGTGTGCCAGGTAGATTGGGTGCCGTAAGGATTGCGCCGACGCAGCCGACGCAGTGGCACCGGCGTTGCGGACGGTCGGGACTCGGCCCCGAATTCTGAATCGCCCTGTCGACGGCCGCCGCATGAATCCGCGGAAGCATGTCGAATTCCGAATTGCCCATTTCAAGGAAACCAATGATGCTCATTCCCCGCAAAGCGGTTCCGTCGCTCAAGGTGACGACCCTGGCGCACGGCAACTATGACCTGGCGAGTGAAAAGCCGGAACAATTCTCGCTGGTCGTGTTCTATCGCGGACTGCACTGTCCTATCTGCACCAAGTATCTGCTGGAACTGGGGCGTCTGCTGCCGGAATACGAGAAGCGGGGCGTCAAAGTCATCGCCATCTCCAGCGACGAGAAGGATCGCGCGCAGGCGATGGCCGACAAGCTCTCGGCGCCGAATCTGCGCATGGGTTACGGACTCGGTCTGGCCAGCGCCCGCGAGTGGGGCCTGTCGATCAGCACCTCGCGCGGCGTGACGTCGATCGGTGTCGAGGAGCCGGCACTCTTCGCCGAGCCCGGCGTATTCCTGATGCGCCCGGACCAGACGCTCTACTACGCCGCCGTGCAGACGATGCCCTTTGCCCGTCCGCACTTCGACGAATTGCTCGGGGCGATCGATTTCGCGATCGCCAAGGATTATCCGGCGCGCGGGGAATACACCGGCGCGGTATGACCGAGCGGCATTCGTCGCGACGTCCGACCCGCAGCCTTCGCATCGTCCGACCCGTAGCCGGTCAGCGCGCACTTCACCGCGCCGGCTGTGGTTTAGCGCCGAGTTCCGCCTCCGGCCACCAGATCGGTGTCCGGATGCGCGGCGCGCCAGCCGAACCAGAAGGCGTTGTGCGAGGGCAGTCGCGGCAGTTTCGCGTCGGCCTTGACCAGTGCCGTTTCAGTAAGTGACCAGACGGCGCCGTCGCTGGTGGTGACGCTGCGATCGCCGTTCCAACTGCGAACGCTCAGTCCCGCGCTCAATTCGTAGACGCGATGCGCGCCGGTCTTGTCGGTCAGCACGACGAAATCGCGCCCGCCGTAGCGACCCTGCCAGATGGGATTGCCGCGCAGGAAGTCCGAGCCGATTGCCAGCGGCGTTTCGCCGGGCGCGCCAAAGCGAGGCACCAGCACTTCCTGCTTGTTGCGCAGGCGCCGATCCTCGCCGGGAACGGGAAACATGAGTTCGTCGGTGGCAAAGTAGTCGCGGTAGGCTGCGCCCTCGTCGTAGTCGCGCGGGTGGCCGGTGTCCAGCGACAGCACGGTGGTTTTCGGATGCCGCCGCCGCCAGTCGCCCCAGGTGGTCGTGACCACCTCCCGCGTGGGTAGCGAGATGTTCCTGTCGGCAAGTGTCCCGATGACCGGACGGCCCTCCAGGGTGTTCCATAAGGACTGCGTCTTCGCGTCGTACATGAGCTTGTTCGACCGATAGAGGAAGCCGCTGGTGCCAAGCGCGTAGGCCTGCCCACCGACGACGGTTTCGTAGACGATGACCGCGCCACACAGTGTGCAATAGACGCCGGCGACGGCGACGCCGCCGATCCGGTCGACGAACATCTCGTGCCAGGCGAGGATGCGCTTCGGATACGCGCGCGCGTCGCCGTTGATCTCGACGGCGAACACCACGTCGCCATCTGCGAGATAGCGCGCGTCGGCGGCCGCCAACATCTTCGGCTCGCGCAGCGGCGGGATGCCGTCCTGCAGCACGCCACCCCAGATGACCTCGTCCAGGCGGATCAGTGCCGGATAGGTGGGCGAGAAATAGCGTTCGAAGCGGGGATCGATATTGCCGTACAGCGACGACTTGAATGCGGCAAACGCGGGAGGCGGCGCCGGCCGCGTCCACTGCCAGCGCATCCACGCGCGCCAGTCGTAGCCAGGGCTGGCGACGCCGGTCTTGCGCGACACCAGGTCCAACAGCGCACGGGCAGTCTCGCGTTGCCTTACAAAGCGCACGCTTTCCAGCGCCATGGGCACGAATTCGTCGCGCCAGTTGGCGTCGAGCCAGGCAAGCGTGCGCGATGGCGCATCGGAGCGCTCGACCAGCAGGCCGAGGAAGCGGATGCGGACCTCCTCGTCGAGGGAATTCTGCGCCCGGACAGAGTCGGTCGGAATGCCGGACAGCAGCATCGCGACACAGAACAGCAGTATCAGCCGTGCACGTACAGGCATCGCTGCGCCGGTATCGCGCATCGGCTATTTCAACCCGAACAACCGATCAAGCGAGAGCGTGCCGCCGCCGCGGCCAACGAGAAACAGCATGAGACCGGCCCAGGACAGGTGCGTCGGCCAGGCATCGGGATATACGAATATCTGGATCACCGCGGTCATGCCCAGCAACGCCAGCGCCGAGAACCGGGTGAACAGACCCAGAACCAGCAACACGGGAAACAGATGCTCGGAGTAGGTCGCGAGGTGCGCGGCGATTTCGGGTGGAATCAGCGGCACCTTGAATTCGTCCCGGAAAAGCGCATAGGTGCCATCGGTCACGGTCAGGAAGCCGTCGACCTTGGTTCGCCCCGAAAGAAAGAAAATGCCGGCGATACTGAAGCGTGCCGCGAGCGACAGAAGCGAATCCGGAATCAGGCCGGTCAGCACGTCGGCGCAGCGATTCCACGCGCCGCGAAGTCCATCCGTGGCGACCGGTTTTGCGGTACTGGCCAGTGTATTCATCGACGGTGCTCCTTGGGTCGGGTTTCGTGAAAGGCCAGCCGCGAAAACGCGCCGGCCCTCAGCAGCTGCGCCATAAGACCGGCGAGATCCGCCTGCGCATCGACTTCGAGTGCCGCGTTCGCCGCTTCGGCCAACGTTGCGCCGGTGGCGCACACATCGAGAAACGCGCAGCCCGATCGCGTCATTCGGGTCCATTCAACGACGCCTTCGGAACGGACCAGCAGCACGCCCTCCGCTTGCCATTCGATCTCAGCTGCGTCGTCGTCCGCCTGAGTTTCGTCGGCGGCGTCAGCCGTGCGATTGCGCTCCCAGATGGTGACGATGGGTTGCTCGCCGAACCAGGCCCACCGCGCCGACGCCTGCGGCGACAGCACTGTTCCGGCAAGCCGTGACTCGGACAGGCGGGCGACCGCCTCTGCGGTGACCGGCATCTCGTCGCGGGCGACGTGCGCTTCGGTCCAGAAACGGTCGAGCCGCGCGACGTCGGCGAGATAAGGCAATTCGCGCGCCGGCTCGAATGCGGCGAGGAAGGCGGCGAACTGGTCGCCGTAGTCGACCAGCGATGGTTGGCGTGGCAGGTGCTGCCGGACATGGAGGGCCGCCGCCGCTCGAAACCACTCGTCGCCGACCAGCCTGGATACCGACGGATAGTTGGCCTGCAAGGCATCGATGCAACCCTTCATCACCGTATTGCGGTAAACGGCGAATCCGGGTTGCGCGATCAGGCGGTCGATCAGCGGCGACGACGGCGGGAGCGGCGACGGCGCCATCAGTGCCGCGGCAAAGGCATCCTGAAAAACGCCCAGACCAGGCGCCATGGCGGTCGGCAGAGGCGTCATGCGGCCTGGCGCGTCGGCGCGCGCAGTACTCGCTCGGCCTGTTGGCGCTCGGCCAGCAACTCGGCGAAGGAGGGCAGATTGTCGTCGCGCTCGATCAGGGTCGGACGCGGACCGATGCGCGCGATCAGTCGCTCGTAGAGGCTCCATACGGCCGGAGCGATCGGCGCGTCGTGCGAGTCGATCAGCAGGGCCTCACCGAGTGCCGGGTCGACCGAGTGGCCGGCAAGATGAATTTCCTCGACGAATTCGCCGGGGAATCGGTCGAGGTAGGTTTCCGGGGCGAATCCGATGTTGCGGCCGCTGACGAACACATTGTTCACGTCGAGCAACAGACCGCAGCCGGTGCGCCGGGCCAGTTCGGCGAGGAACCCGATTTCGTCGAATTCATGTTCGACCATGTGCAGGTAGTGCGACGGATTCTCGATCGTGATGCGCCGGCCCAGCACCGTCTGCACGCGGTCGATGTTGTCGCAGATGCGGGCAAGCGACTCAGCGCTGCGCGGAAAGGGCAGCAGATCCGGATGGTAGGCGCCACGCCAGGCCGACCAGGCGAGGTGCTCGGAGACCCGCGAAGGCTCGAAGCGCCGGACCAGTTCGGCCAGTCGACGCAGGTGCGTCGCGTCGGGCTCGGCATCGGCCGCGAGCGACATGCCGACGCCATGCAGGGAAAGCGGATGCCTGGAACGGATGGCTTCCAGCCATGCCAGCCGTGGTCCACCATCGACCATGTAGTTTTCCGGATGAACCTCAAACCACAGACCGTCCGCGGGGGCGGCGCGCGCCTCCTCGTAATGCGCAGGCTTCAGCCCCACCCCTGCGGAACGGTCTTCGATCATGGCTTGGTTGCGGGAAATTGCGCCGACTAGGACTTGATTGCGGAGAGCGCACCCATGCCCTTGGGCGTCTTCATCGTGACGCAGGTACCCTTGACCACGTTTTTCCAGGCGTTGCCCTGATAATTTACCTTGGACGTGCCGGCGCAGGTGGTGCCCGGGCCCGCGGCGCAGTCGTTCTTTCCGGCCAAGGCGACGCCGTAGCACTTTTCCATGGCGTGCTCGGCCTTGTCCCCGGCCTTCATCTTGTCGGCCTGCGCCATGGCGGCGCCGGAAACCAGGGCGGAAAGGGCGAAGGCGGTAACGGCGAGAGTATTGTGATTCATGTGTGCGACTCCTGTCAGATGGAAGTTGGGACCATACGCTCCTGTGCGGCGAGCCGTGCGGTCTACCACTTAGTACGTTTGACCATGGCCTTTAGTTACAGCAATGGCACAATTCTGCGCATTCGCGAATATTTGTAACCGATCGCATCCTGTGAACGAACTACTCTTCGAAGGCCCATGAGCGCGAGCGAGGACCGGTTACGGCTTCTGCTGGTTCGCGGGCAGGCTGGCGACGAGGCGGCCTATCTCCAGTTCCTGAGGGAGTTGAGCGGGTTTCTGCGTGCCTTCCTGAGGAAGCGACTCTTCCAGTTGCCGGACGAAGTGGAGGACCTGGTGCAGGAAACGCTTATTGCCGTGCACAATCAGCGCCATACCTACGATGCCCGCCAGCCGCTGACGGCGTGGGTGCGGGCGATCGCGCGCTACAAGCTGGTCGACCTGATGCGTCGGCGCGCACGGCAGGACGTGCTGAACGATCCGCTGGACGACTCCATCGATGTGCTCGCCGGGTCGGACGACGCGGCGGCCGAAGCCCGTCGGGACGTGGGCAAGCTGCTGGCGACACTGCCCGACCGGCAGCGCCTGCCCATCGTGCACGTGAAGCTTGAAGGGCTTTCGATCGCGCAGGCGGCGCAGCGCACCGGCATGTCCGAGTCCGCGGTAAAGGTTGGCATACACCGGGGCATGAAGGCGCTGGCGGCGACGATCCGGAGCGCGGGATGAAAACCGACGACCTGGCTGTCGCACTGGCGGGTGGCGTGCAGGCCGTCGATGTGCGCGCGCCAAAGCGACGCCAGGTGGCCGCCGTCGGCATTGCCACCGGCGCGGCCTTCGTGCTGATGGCCTACTGGCTCGGCGTGCGTCCGGACCTGCTGGATGGATTCAACCTGCCGATGTTCTGGTTCAAGGAGTTGTTCTGCGCGGTGCTCGCCGCCGGCGGTCTGCTTGCCGCGGCACGCCTGGCGCGACCGGGTGCGGCGCTCGCCTGGGCGCCGGCGCTCATTGTCGCGCCGCTGCTGGCGATGTGGGGTACGGCAGTCGTTGTCATGCTCGATGCCGCACCCGACGAACGGGCCTACCTGCTGCTGGGCAGCAGCTGGACCGAATGCCCGTACAACATCGTGTCGCTGGCGGTGCCCTTCTTCGTCGCCATCGTCTGGGTGATGAAGGGAATGGCGCCCACGCGCCTGCGCCTGGCCGGCGCGGCTGCCGGATTCGCGTCGGGGGCGATGGGCGCGATGGTCTATTCGCTGCACTGCCCGGAACTCACCGCACCGTTTCTGGGCGTCTGGTACGCGCTCGGCATGCTTCTTCCCACGGTCGCGGGCGCGCTGCTCGGTCCGCGGCTGTTGCGCTGGTAGGCAAGGGCAAGGCGAGCGGCGGACTCCAGGACCCTCCGGCGGCGCAAGCGCGGTCCTGCGTCCCTGACGGCGTTCAGCCTGCCCGACGGCGGCGCTCGACGAGCTGCAGGATCATCGGCGTCAGAATCAACTGCATGGCGAGACTCATCTTGCCGCCGGGCACCACGATGATGTTCGGACGCGACATGTACGAGTCGTGGAGCATCGACAGCAGATAGAGGAAATCGATCCCCTGCGGCTTGGCGAAGCGGATCACCACCATGCTTTCGTCGAGCGTCGGAATGTCCTTGGCGATGAACGGGTTCGACGTGTCGACCATCGGCACGCGCTGGAAGTTGATGTGCGTCTGCGAGAACTGCGGGCAGATGTAGTTCACGTAATCCGGCATCCGACGCAGGATGGTGTCGACCACGGCCTCCTGCGAATAGCCACGCAGGTTCTGGTCGCGGTGGAGTTTCTGGATCCACTCCAGGTTGATGGTCGGCACCACGCCGATCAGCAGGTCGGCCAGCGCCGCGATGTTGACGTGGTCGGTGACCGCGGCGCCGTGCAGACCTTCATAGAACAAGAGATCGCTGCCAGGGGGAATGTCAGCCCAGGGCGTGAAGGTCCCCGGATCCTGGTCGTACAGCGCCGCCTCCTTCGCATCGTGCAGGTACTTGCGGACACGGCCGGTGCCGGTTTCGCCGTACGCGCGGAACAACGCCTCGAGTTCCTCCAGCAGATTGGCGTCGGGGCCGAAGTGGCTGAAGTGGGGGTTGGCGTTTGCTGCGGCCTCGTCCATCTTTGCCTTCATTTCCTTGCGATCGTAGCGATGGAACGAATCGCCCTCGACCGTCACCGCGTGCAGCCCCTCGCGCCGGAAGATGTGCTCGAAGGTCCGGGTGACGGTCGTGGTGCCGGCGCCCGAGGAACCGGTGATTGCGATGACCGGGTACCTGATCGACATGACGGACTCCTAGGCGGCGCGAAACAGCGAGCGCACGTTGAAAAGAGGCGATTCGAAAGCGGTGTCTTCGCCGGCGTCGTACTCGCGGTGATAGCGCTCGATGCGCTCGACTTCGTTGCGCGAGCCGAGGACGACCGGAATGCGCTGGTGCAGATCCCTGGGGACGACGTCGAGCAGCCGCGTTCGTCCGGTGCTGGCCCGCCCGCCCGCTTGCTCGATCAGCATCGCCATGGGATTCGCCTCGTACAGCAGTCGCAGGCGGCCAGGCTTGTCCGGGTCCTTCGAATCCTTCGGATACATGAACAGGCCGCCGCGCACCATGATCCGATGCACTTCGGCGACCAGCGACGCGATCCAGCGCATGTTGAAGTCGGCGCCGCGCGGGCCGCTCCTGCCCTTGACGCATTCGTCGACGTAGCGCTGCACCGGCGCTTCCCAGAAGCGCGCGTTCGACGTATTGATCGCGAATTCGCGCGATTCTTCGGGAATGCGCATGTCCGGGTGCGTGAGCGTGAACGCGCCGATTTCGGGATCGAGCGTGAAGCCGTGCACACCGCGTCCCATCGTGACGACCAGCATCGCGGCGGGACCATACAACGCGTAACCGGCGCAGACCTGTCGGGTTCCAGGCTGGAGGAAATCCTGCACCGTGGGCTCGGTGACGCCCTCGGGTGCTTCCAGCACCGAGAAGATCGTGCCGACGGTGACGTTCACGTCGAGATTCGACGAACCGTCGAGGGGATCGAACACCAGCAGATAGCGTCCGCGCGGATGCTGCGCCGGAATCGGGTACGGCGCCTCCAGTTCCTCCGATGCCATCCCGCAGAGCTGTCCGCCCCATTCGCAGCTGCGCAGCACGATGTCGTTGGCGATCAGGTCGAGCGGCTTCTGCTGTTCGCCGTGGACATTGGTCGCCGCCTCGACCTCGGCCGCGGCGCGCAGCGCCCCGCGCGAGACCGCCGACGCGATGTACTTGCACGCGGTCTGCACATCGTTCAGCAACGCAGTCAACTGAGGATCCGGCGCAGTCGTGCGCCGCTGTTCCTCGATGATGAACTTGCTGAAGGTCGGTCGGCCGTGGGGCATCTTCGGACTCCTGTCGTGCGGTCAGGTCGCTGCGCGCCCGTCGGCTGCGCTCGCGGCGGTTTCGGTGAACACCCGGCTGGCGCGGATGTCCTCGGCGGTGATCGTCTGTAACGCGTCGCGGGTCACGCTGGCCTTGGCGTCCGCGAACAGGCGGCTCGCCTGGCGCAGGCGGGCGCGGTCGAGCGCGTTGCGGATCGAGCGGGCATTGGCGAAGTTGGGGCGCGCCATGCGCCGGGCGACGTAATCGCGCAGCACCGGCAGCGCGTCCGGCGCGAAGCAGTAATGCATCTCGGCGACCATGAGTTGGGCGATTTCCAGCAATTCGTCCGCGCCGTAGTCGGGAAAGTCGATGTGGTGGGCGATCCGCGACGACATGCCCGGGTTGCTCGCGAAGAACGTGTCCATCCGGTCCTTGTATCCGGCGAGGATCACCACCAGGTCGTCGCGCTGGTTCTCCATCACCTGCAGCAGGATCTCGATGGCCTCCTGGCCGTAGTCGCGCTCGTTCTCGGGCCGGTACAGGTAGTAGGCCTCGTCGATGAACAGCACGCCGCCCATCGCGCGCTTGAGCACCTCGCGCGTCTTGGGCGCCGTGTGCCCGATGTACTGGCCGACCAGATCGTCGCGGGTGACCGCGACCAGATGGCCTTTGCGGGCGTAGCCGAGCTTGTGCAGGATCTCCGCCATGCGCAGCGCGACCGTCGTCTTGCCGGTGCCCGGATTGCCGGTGAAGCACATGTGCAGCGACGGCGGCCGTGCGTCGAGGCCCAGCGTGGCGCGCGCGCGGTCGACGGCGAGCAGCGCAGCGATGTCGCGGATGCGCGCCTTCACCGGCGCCAGGCCGATCAGGTCGCGGTCGAGACCGTCGAGCAGTTCGAACACGCCGGCGTCCGCGCAGAGCGCGTGCAGGTCGACTCGGTCCGCGACGGCGAGCGCTGCGGCGTCGGTCCCGGCCGCTGGCGTGGTCGTGGGCGTCATGGCGTGGCGGCGTCGCCTGGCCGCATCAGTAGCGCTTGCCCGCAGGCTGCTGCGCCGAGTAGGCGGTTGTGGTGTAGCGAATCTGCCGTCCGACGGTTTCCTGACGGGTGAGCGCGTAACCTGGTTCCTCGGCGGGACGATTGACGATGAACGACAGCCGCACCGACTCGATGCCGCGCGTCGAGTCGAAGCCGTTGACCTTGACGTAGTGGTTCGGGAATGCCTTGCGGCAGGCGTCGACCTCGAGCATCACGCCGGCGGCGTCCTTGATGCCGAACATCGGCAGGCCGTACATGTCCCAGTAGGTGTTGCGCGGATGCGGGTCGTCGGTGTATTCGACGGAACAGGCCCAGCCCTGGTCGATCGCGTACTGGATCTGCGCCTTGATTTCGGCGTCGGTGAGGTCGGGCAGGAATGAGAACGTGCCTTGGGTGATGCGCATGATGGGGCTCCTCTAGACCGATGCGGTGGCGGTGGGCACGTAGTCCGGCGTGTCGGTCGACGTGTAGTTGAAGCTGACGTCCTTCCAGGTCTCCAGCGCCTGCGCCAGCGGCACGCAGGTCTTCGCGGCAGTGGCCAGGATCTGCGGGCCTTCGGTCGCGATGTCGCGGCCCTCGTTGCGCGCCTTGACGATGGTCTCCAGCGCGACGCGATTGGCCGTGGCGCCGGCCTGGATGCCGGCCGGGTGGCCGATGGTGCCGCCGCCGAACTGCAGCACCACGTCGTCGCCGAACAGTGCCAGCAACTGGTGCATCTGGCCGGCGTGGATGCCGCCGGAGGCGACCGGCATCACCCGGCGCAGGTCGGCCCAGTCCTGGTCGAAGAACAGGCCGCGCTGCAGGTCCATGCGCGTGTAGCCGTCGCGCAGGACGTTGTAATAGCCCTGCACGGTCAGCGGATCGCCTTCGAGTTTGCCCACCGCGGTGCCGGCGTGCAGGTGGTCCACGCCAGCGAGGCGCAGCCACTTGGCGATCACCCGGAACGACACGCCGTGGTTCTTCTGCCGCGTATAGGTGCCGTGACCGGCGCGGTGCATGTGCAGGATCATGTCGTTGCGCCGCGCCCAGGTCGCCATCGACTGGATTGCCGTCCAGCCGACGACCAGGTCGATCATCACGATGCACGAGCCCAGTTCCTTGGCGAGTTCCGCCCGCTCGTACATGTCCTCCATGGTCGCGGCGGTCACGTTGAAATAGTGACCCTTCTGCTCACCGCTGCCTGCCTGCGCGCGATTGACCGCTTCCATGCCGAAGAGGAACCGGTCGCGCCAGTGCATGAACGGCTGCGAGTTGATGTTCTCGTCGTCCTTGGTGAAGTCGAGTCCGCCGATCAGCCCTTCGTAGATGACGCGGCCGTAGTTGCGCCCGGACAGGCCGAGCTTGGGCTTCATGGTCGCGCCGAGCAGCGGCCGGCCGAACTTGTCCAGGCGCTCGCGCTCGACGACGATGCCGGTCGGCGGCCCCTTGAACGTCTTCACGTAGGCGACGGGGAGACGGATGTCCTCGAGGCGCGCCGCCTTGAGCGGCTTGAAGCTGAACACGTTGCCGATCAGCGACGCGGTGAGGTTGGCGATCGAGCCTTCCTCGAACAGGATCAGGTCGTAGGCGACATAGGCGAAGTACTGTTGTTCGGTATTCGTTCCCGGTCCGGTGTTGGGCACGGTATCGACCCGGTAGGCCTTGGCGCGATACGAATCGCAGGCGGTGAGCCGATCGGTCCACACGACGGTCCAGGTCGCGGTCGACGATTCGCCGGCGACGGCGGCGGCGGCTTCCTCGGGATCAACGCCCTCCTGCGGGGTGATGCGGAACAGGCAGATGACGTCGGTGTCCTTCGGCTCGTAGTCCGGCTGCCAATACCCCATCTGCCGGTACTTGAGGACGCCGGCGGTGTAGCGCTTGCCGGCGTCGAGGATGGCGCCTTCGTTGGGTGCATTCATCGGTTGTTCTCCCGGACGTTGATCGATGCCGACCGACTGTACGCAGGACTTCTGATCAGGTATAGTCAAAAATACTTAATGTAAAGATAAGCAAAACCTTATGCGTGGTCTGACCATACGCCAGCTGCAGGTCTTCGTCTGTGCGGCGCGGCACCTGAGCTTCGCACGCGCGGCGGAGGAACTGCACCTGACGCAGCCGGCAATTTCCATGCAGGTCAAGGAGTTGGAAAGCACGGTCGGACTGCCGTTGTTCGACCGCGGCGGGCGCCGTGTCGCGCTGACCACGCCCGGCGAGTACTTCCTCGTGCATGCTCGCCGCATGCTGGCAGTGCTCAAGGACGCGGCCGACACGATGGCGCGGATGAAGGGCGTGGAAAGCGGCCGCCTGACCATCGGCCTGGTCAGCACGGCCAAGTACTTCGTGCCACGCCTGCTGGCGGAATTCCGCCGCGAGCATCCGGGGATCGAGTTGCGGCTCGAGGTCGGCAACCGGCAGGCGCTGCTTGGGCAGCTGACCAACAACGAGGTCGACCTCGCCGTCATGGGCACGCCGCCGCGTGAGCTCGACACCCGCGCCGAGCCTTTTGCCGCCAATCCTCTGGTGATGATCGCCGCACCCGGCCATCGGCTGGCGCAGCTGTCGCAGGTACCCGTCGCGTTGCTCGGCGACGAGACCTTCCTGGTGCGCGAGCCCGGTTCCGGTACCCGGACATCGATGCAGATCTTTCTCAAGGAGCGGCGGATCCACCCGGCGGCGATGGTCGAGATGCCGAGCAACGAGACGATCAAGCAGGCGGTGATGGCCGAAATGGGCGTGAGCATCCTGTCGCTGCACACCATCGGGCTCGAGCTGCGCGCCGACGCCATCCGGATGCTCGAGGTCGAGGGCCTGCCGCTGATGCGCCGCTGGCACGTGGTCAACATGCGCGCGAAATTGCTGTCGCCTGCGGCCGAAGCGTTTCGTTATTTCATCCTCGAGCATGGTCAGTCGGTGCTGCAGCCGCTCTTGTTTGGTCCGGCGGCCTCTGTCGCGGCGGCCGGGGGTGCCAGCAGCGCGATCCGTTGACCTCGGTCAAGGTCGTGGCGTTTTCCATTTCACGCTTGGCCATCTTGTGAGATATTTAACCATATGACGATATAGTGGTTGAAGCGGGCGCGGCGATGATCGCGCCGTCTCCCATACCGAGGATCCGTGATGGCACAAACCTTGATCGAAAACCACCTGCCGTCCTACGCGAATGCGCGCGTGGTGCCGCGGGCCTATTGGAATCCCTACCTTACCGGCGTCCTGCTGGGGCTGGTGCTGCTGGCCACCTATCTGGCGACCGGTCGTGGCCTCGGGGCGACGGGCGCGTTCGGTTCGATCGCCGCCTGGCTCGCCGGCTTGTTTGCGCCTGAGCACGCGGCGACGAATCTGGTCCACGCCAGGTACTGGAACGATGGCGCGCCGCTTGAATCGTGGACCTTGTTCCTCCTGCTGGGCGCCTTCGTCGGTGCGCTGGTATCGGGAGTCGCCGGCCATCGCGCGAAGCTCGGCATCGAGCGTGGCCCCCGCGTGACCGATGGCCAGCGGCTGGCGCTTGCCTTTGTCGGCGGCTTCATCGCCGCATACGGCGCGAAAATCGCCAAGGGCTGCACCAGCGGTCAGGCACTGACCGGCGGTGCGATCTTCAACGTCGGCAGCCTGGTGTTCATGCTTGCGGTGTTCGCCTCGGCGTATGCGCTCGCCTATTTCGTGCGGAAGGAATGGCTGTGATGTTTCCGTTGACCTCGTACCATGAATTCTCGCTGGCGGCCGATCTGGCGATCGCCGTGGCGCTGGGCTTCGGCTTCGGCTTCTGCCTCGAGCGTGCCGGCTTCGGCAGTGCGCGCAAATTGACCGCGGTCTTCTATCTGTACGACATGGCGGTGGTGAAGGTGATGTTTTCGGCGATCGTCACGGCGATGGCCGGCATCTTCGTGCTGTCCTCCGCGGGACTGCTCGATGTCCGCGAGTTCTATCTGGAACCGACCAACCTGGCCGCGCAGGCGCTGGGCGGCCTGGTCTTCGGCGCGGGTTTCATCATCGGGGGCTATTGTCCGGGAACGTCCGTCGCCGCGATGGCGACGGGGCGCAAGGACGGCTATTCGTTTGCCCTCGGCATGCTCGCGGGGGTGTTCGCCTACGCCGAATTCACTCCCGGCATCGACGCATGGATACGCGACACCGCGCAAGGCGCGATGACGCTGCCGTCGATCACCGGCATCGGCGCCGGCTGGTGGGTACTGGCCTTCGTCGCCTTCCTGGCATTTGCCGGATGGGGCATGCGCAAGCTCGAGACGCGTTTCGCGAACCTGCGGCCCCGCGCCGCCTGACAGCGGCGCACTTGGCGGCACCAGTGGGCTTGCCTGTTGTGGCAGCACAGGCGGTACAGGATCTGCCTGTTGTAATAAAATGCTCTGTTATGCAGTCCAATCAATCCAGGAGATGCCTATGAACAAGTTGCTCGCAGTCCTCGTCGCCTCCACCTTTGCAGTCGGCAGCGCCGGCGTGATGGCCGCCGACCCGCCGAAGGACAAGGCGCCGATGGTGAAGCTCGAGAAGCCGGCCGGCGTCAGCGCCGACGCGTGGGCGAAGATGTCCGACGCGGACAAGCAGAAGGCCGTCAATGCCGCCAAGGCCGCGCCCGCCAAGAAGCCCAAGAAGGGCGGCTGCTGACGGGAAGTCGCATCGAGTCCGGTGCGGCTTCACGCCGCTACCGGTGGAGAAAAGGGAGGCCTCCGGCCTCCCTTTTTTTGTTGCGGCGATCGGTGTCGTCGCCGGCCGAGGTGGGCAGCGGGCAAGAGAAGGGGACGCCGGGCGGGCCTCCCCATTTCGTTGCCACGCCGGCGGCGCGCCCGCCGGATGATGCGCCGGCGTGCCGCTGCCGTCCGCGCTAGTTGGCGGTGACCTTGAACGTCCCGTTCTTCTTGACGTCGATTTCGGCGTAGAGGAAGCCGGCGTTGTAGCCTGCCTGCTTCAGCTTGTGATACGCCATTTCGGCACGGATCCCGGTCGAGCAGTGGGTGATGATCCGCTTGTCCTTGGGCAATTCGCCCATCCGGGCCAGCAGTTCCTCATCGGGGATCAGCACGGCGCCCTTGATCATGCCGGCATTCGCCTCGTCGGTGTTGCGCACGTCGAGGATCAGGACATCCCCCGGTGTCGCGGTGGCGAGCCTGACGAACTCATCGTTGGGGATCGAGCCGGGGCGCGGCTTGGGCACGTAGGCCACCTGCGTGGACAGCGCGCCGGTCGACACCGCGTTCTTCGCCGCCTTCCAGGCGTCAAGACCGCCGGTGACGACCGTGACGTTCGGCTGGCCCGATTGCTTGAGCACGCGCGCGACCTGCAGTGCGGCGTTGCCGCCTTCGCCGTCATAGACGATGATCGGCGCCTTCAGCTTCGGGTCGGGGAAGCCCGCGACCGCCGCGCGAACTTTCGACGGCGGGATCGAGACTGCGCCAGGGATCGCGCCTTCGGCCGCGGTCGACGCAGGCCGCGCGTCGACCAGCACATGCGCGATCTTCTTGTCGATGAAGGCGTCCTTGAGGTGCGGCGCGGCGATCACGCCGATGTTCTTCTCCAGCCACTCGGGATAACCCTCGCGGTAGACCTTGACGTTGGTGTAGCCCAGCGCCTCGGCCTTGAGCAGCGAGTTCGGGCTCATCATGCAGGTGATGCCCTGGCAGAAGAAGACGATCTTCGCCTGCTTGTCCTTCGGCAGTCGGCCGACGAATTTGTCCCAGCCCGGATACGGCAGGTTGATCGCCGTCGGAATCGTGCCTTCCTGCACGCGCGGCAACGGCCGGGAGTCGATCAGCGTGTAGCGGCCCTTGTCCGGACCCAGCGCGACCAGCTGCTCGACATCGGCGTAATGCGCCAGTTTTTCCGGCGCGATCTTGATCGGTCCCTTGAACGAAATCAGCGTTGCGACCTTGGCGCCGTCCTTGTTGACGTACTCGATGCGCGCCTCGCGGTTCTTGGCTATTTCGCGCAGCGCCTCGGCCGGCTTGACCGCGCCGCCGTCGAGGACCTTGAGCGTGCCGGGATCGAATCGCACGATCTCGGCGGTGTTGTCGATCTTCAGCTGAATCGCCTTCGACTTGAACGCGACGTTCTCGAACACGCCGCGCATCTCTGCGGCTCCGACCGTATGGCAGGTGCCGCAGATTTTCGGCATCTGCGGACTCGCTGCGGGTGTCTGCGCCTGCGCGGCGGACACGATCGTGGCGAGCGCAATCGAAATGGCAATGACAAGTGGTTTGCGTTTCATTTTGTTTCCTTTCTTCATCAAGCGCGAAGGCGCTCTTGCTTACAATCCGGCGGCTTGCACGATGTGGCTCGCCTGTCCGGCATTGACCATGACCCAACGCAATGCGAAGCCGCCGACGAGGACCAGCAGTGCGGGCAGGACGGTGTGGGGAAGTCGATGGCCGAGTTCGAGACCCTGCATTGCCAGCGGCACCAGGATCCCAAGCGCGACGATCACGCCCCAGAAGGCCCAGGCATAGGGACCGCTGACGATCAGCGCGGCGGCCGCAGCCTGCGACACGGACGAGGTCTGCAGATTGACGATGAGCAGGCCGAGCAGCACCAGTTCGACCACCAGGAAGGCGACGTCGGCGCGGATCAATTGGTCGACCGTCCGGCGCGCGGGTGGCTCGGCGCCGAGTTGCTGACACATCGCCGAGATCGCGCCGCCGAACATGCCCTGTGGCGCCGGGCGGCGCGGCAGGAAGCGGCTGGCGATGTGCATCGCGGCGGCGCCGGCGGAAAGACCGGATATCAGGAACAGCGGTCCGAGGATCGCGCTGTTCCACAGAGGCCTTGCGACCATCGTGTTGAGCAGAATGCCGGTGTAGATGCCGAGGCCTACACCGAGAACGACGTTCGCCCAGCCGAGCGCCTTCATCCGCGCAGTGCCGGCCAGCAACCAGTCCGACAGCCGTTGCAGCACCGGGACGCGCCGGCCGAGCCATGGCCAGGCTTCGGGCAGGCGGACCAGCGCCGAGGCGAGCAGCACTGCGTAGACGATGATCAGGACCCAGGAGCCCCAGGACATCGGCGAACCCGGCTCGAAGGTCAGGTAGACGCGCCAGACGTAGAGCTTGTGCGTCAGGTCGAGGAACAGTGCGCCCATGCCGAGATTGATCAGCATGAACGCGAGCAGCGGTGTCTGCAGTGAAAAAAACGACTTCGGATCGTCGCCGCGGGCGATGCGCAGCATCGCGAGGCCGCCCAGGACCATCATTCCGGCGACCACGCCGCCGGCGAACAGGTACACGGGGATCTCCCAGCTCCAGACGGCCAGTTGCGGGTCGACCAGCAGGTTATGGCGAGAATTGGTGAGTTCGAACATGGTCGTCGCCTTACGTCAGGTAGAAGACCCGCGGCCGGGTGCCGGCCTCGGGCAGCAGCGTGTGGTGTTTGCGTGAGCGCAGCAGCGCGCTGACCGTGCTGTGCGGATCGTCGAGGTCGCCAAAGCTCATGCAGTGGGTGGGGCAAACGGCGACGCAGGCGGGATCGATACCGTCACGGGTCCGGTGATGACAGAACGTGCACTTGTCGGCGTAACCGTCGGGGTGAATGAAGCGCGCGTCGTACGGACAGGCCGCCACACAGGCCTTGCAGCCGATGCATTTGTTGGCCGTGACCAGCACCACGCGTCCGGGGTCGGCGACGTGCGAAGCCCCGGTGGGGCAGCAGGAAACGCACGGCGGGTTGTCACAGTGATTGCAGCGCTCGGAGCGGATCTCCATCGTGAGCGTCGGAAATTCGCCGCGAACCTCGGTGGTGATCCAGTCGCGGCAATACCCGGACGGGACATTGTTTTCCGTCTGGCAGGCGACGACGCAATCCATGCAGCCGACGCACTTGCGCGTATCGATGACCATTCCAAAGCGGGACATATCAATGCCTCCCCGAGTGGCAGCGAGCGAAGTGGGCGTGGGGATTCATTCAGGTCTCTTTCACGAAGGTCACGAAGTTGCTCTGCAGGCTGGTCCCGCCCATCAGCGGGTCGGTCACATAGCGCGTGGTCAGTTGCGTCGCGTCCGCGCCCTTGAGGTAGGCGTTGCGCATGGCCTTGCTGGTGTGGCCGAAGCCGTAGACCATGTAGACGCAATCCGACCGGATCCGCTGCGTGGCCTTGACCCGGATGCGGTTGCTGACCGCGCCGTCCTGGTTCCTGAGCTTCACGTACTGGCCATTGGCGAGGCCGGCCTTGGCGGCCGTCGCGGCGTTGACCCACAGCTCGTTCTCGGACATGAGCTGGTAGAGAAGCGGATTGTTCTGCGTGCGACCGAACGTATGCATCGGCGCGCGCCCGGTGATCAGCGGCAGGTAGCCTTCGGGGGGCTTGGCCGGCGGCGTGTAGCGCGGCACCGGGTCGAAGCCTTTTGCCTTCAGCTGGTCCGACCAGAACTCGACCTTGCCCGAAGGCGTGTCGAACGTCATCGGCGCGCCATCCTCCACGTAGATCGGGTCGGGCTTGCCCATGATCACGCCTTCGCGCTTGAGTTCGGCCCAGTCGAGCCCCGAACTTTCGACGCGGAAGCGCAGGTATTCCTCGATGTCCTTGAACGGCAGGCATTCCGGAATGCCCAGCTTGGCGGCGAGCTGCTTGGCGATCCACCAGTTGGGCTTCTGGTCGTGCGGCGACGGCATCACCGGCTGGCGCAGCGAGGTCCAGCCGCGCCGCCCCCAGCCGACCAGCAGCTGGTCGTGGCGTTCGAAGAACGTGCTTTCGGGCAGCACGACGTCGGCGTAGCCGGTGATTTCGCTGGGCATGGTGTCGATGGCGACCAGAAGGTCGAGGTTGTCGATCGCCTTCAGCGTCTCGGCCGGGTTCGGCATCGCGTACAGGATGTTGGTCGAATAGACGAACCAGCCCTTGATCGGGTAGGGCTTGCCGGTGAGGGTGGCCTCGCGGATTCCGTTGGTGATCCCTTCGTCGGCGAACGGGTATTTCTCGCCGTAGGGATTGTCGGCCAGCGGCTTGTCCGACTTCGGCGGCTTCGGCAGCGGATAAGGCGCCACCTTCATGCCGGCGGAGAAGTACAGACCGCCCTTGCGGCCCCAGTTGCCGAGCAGCGCGGACAGCAGCGCGATGGCGCGGCTTCGTTGCGTGTCGTCGCCATTCCAGGTGACGCGGCGGCCCGGATGGATGAGACTCGCCGGGCGCGCATTCGCGAACTCGCGCGCCGTGACGCGGATGAGTTCGGCGTCGATGCCTGTTTCCTGCGCCGCCCACTCCGGGGTGCGCGTCTTGATCTCGGCGACGAACTTGTCGAAGCCGTAACCGTGCTTCTCGACGAAGGCACGGTCATAGCGCCCTTCGGTGACCAGCACGTTGCACCACGCCAGCAGCAGCGCCAGGTCGGTGCCCGGGCGGATCGGCAGCCAGTACTTGGCCTTGCTCGCCGCGACCGAGTGGCGCGGGTCGACGACGATGATCGGGATGCGCCGCTCGATCGCGCGAGCGAATTCCTGCACCTGCGTGTTGTGCATGTTCTCGCCCAGGTGCGAGCCGATCAGCACCAGGCAGTTGGTGTTCTCGATGTCGGTTGGCTCGGGTGAACCGATACCGACGCCGAAGGTAAGTGCGAAGCCGATGTCGCGCGGGCCGCGGCATTGCGCGAACGAGGAACCGGCGAAGTTGATCGCGCCCCAGGACTTGAGCGCGTGCTGGATGAAGTACTGGCCGATGCCGTGATTGAACATTGCGACGGACTCGGGTCCGTACTGCGCCTTGATTTTCTGCATCCTGTCGGCGATGTAGGTGAACGCCTCGTCCCAGGTGACGGCGGTCCACTCCTCGCTGCCGCGTTTGCCGCGACGGATCAACGGCCGCTGCAGGCGATCGGGGTCGTAGTACGCGCCGACGGCCCCCGTGCCCCGTGGGCATAGCCGGCCGCGGCTTTGCGGGTCGCGCGGGTTGCCCTCGAATTTCCACAGCCGGCCGTCCTTCACATGCGCGATGCCTGAGCAACGCCAGAAGCACATTTCGCAGAAGGTCGGGACGGTCCGGGTGCCGGAGGAGGTTTCGGCGGCAACAGCGGCCCGCGTGACGGGGTCCCAGTGCACTGCAGCAGCGGCGGCGCCGAAGGTCGCTGCGGAGATCTTGAGGAAACGCCGGCGGGAAAGATGTTCCATGGGCCTGTTCGATCGTGAGAAGAGGTCTCGGATCGGAACCGCCGCGTCGCGCCTGAGGTGCCTTGCCGGTGGCACCGATCACAGCCATATTGCACCGCAATATGAATGCAGGCATGTTGATCTGTGTCACATAGCTTGCCGGTAACTTAACTATATGGCGATATAGCAGAGGAATGACGCCGGCGGGCGCGCGGGACGAGGGCGAGGCGGCGCGGCATCAAGCGATCGCCGTGGATCGATTGCCCGGCGTGGAAGTCAGAAGCGCGAACCGGGCAAAGGCAGATCGGCGAGGCGCAATGCAGCGCGCGCCTGCTGTTCGGCGAGTGTGGCGGCGTCGACCGATCCCGAGCCGCGCAGCGAGAGGGCGAGGCCGGAAAGCGACCAGCCATTGGCCGGATAGTGTCGCAGGTCCTCCTGATAGACGCGTCGCGCGTCGTCGTACCGCCCTGCGGCAAGCAGAGCCGCACCCAGCGCATGCCGCGTGGGCGCCAGCCACAGGTGTGGCTCGTCGTAGACGAGACCGTCCTCGATCGCCACTGCCTGCGCCAGCAGCGACACGGCATCGGCGGGTTTGCCCCCGGCGGTGGCGACATCCGCCCGGAGCGTGAGCTGCGCAATGCGCACCAGCGCAGCTGCGGCATTGATGTTCTTGATCCTGACCTGCTGCAGCGCCGGCTCCGCGGCGAACGCGTCGAGCCGTGCGAGTTCGTTGCGTGCCTCGGCCAACCGGCCGGTCTTCGCCAGCGCGGTTCCGCGCGCGTAGTGCCAGATCGCGCGCGGATAGGGCTCGCTGCTGTCGGGCGGAAGCGTGTCCCGCAGGATCGCCTGCCACTGCCCGAAGCGGACCCGCGCGAACAGCGGCAATACCGAGTACTGCTGCAAAATGCCCGTGCTGAGATCGCCAGGCGTTGGGCCGCACGCGGCGGGGTAGGCGGCGTCCGCGGCGGCCAGCGCCGCGCGGCTCCGACCTTCCATCGCCGCGGAGGCGAACAGGAAGTGATGATTGTGGGCGACGTAGCCGACCCGGTAGGCGCCCTGCGCATCGACCTGTGCCAGATAGGCGCGATCTGCCGCGATCGACGCCTGGTTGGCGCGCGAGGCGTCCGCGTAGCGGCCGACCCGCATGTAGATGTGCGCCGGCATGTGCATCAGGTGTCCGGACCCGGGAACCAGTGTGGTCAGGCGATCCGCACTGGACAGTGCCCGAGCGGGTTGCATCGAACTCTCCATCAGGTGAATCCAGTAGTGGTTGGCGCCGGGGTGATCGGGTGCCAGGCGCAAGGCCCGTGACAGCAGATCGGTGGTCGCGCCGGTCCACGGCTTGGCGCCGCCGTCCGCCTCCCACCAGTCGTAAGGGTGCAGGTTGAGCAGGGCTTCGGCCGATAGCGTGGCGATCTCGGCGTCGCGCGGAAACCGCCGCTCCAGCGCCTCCATTTGCCGCGTGTAGGCGTCTTCGTCCACCGGCAGTGGGGCACCGGGATGCCGGGACACGAGCGCGGCGATGAGTCCGCGATAACGCGGCGGCGCCGTTGCGGCCAATGCCTGCGCGCGCCGCAACGCACCGGCGACACGGCCGGCTGCCGCATCGTCCATGTCGGCGTTGATGTTGGGACCCAGCGCCCAGGCGAGGCCCCAGTAGCAGGCGGCGCAGCCGGGATCCGCGCGGATGGCGGCCTCGAACGAGCGCGCGGCCTCGGCCGGATTGAAGCCCCAGGCCAGTGTCATCCCCTGTTCGAAATAGCGCTGCGCGAGCGTCGATTTCGTCCCTGCCGATGGATGATAGGGCCGCATTCCCTGCAACAGCGGTGCAACCGGTGGCGGAGGCGGCGCGGCGTCGCCGGCCGCGGCTGAGGCAATGCCGGCTGAAGCCAGGATCGCGACCGCCACGGCCTTCCGCGACCAGGTGACGACGAATCGCCACCATGGCGCTTTCCTCCGGGAACCGGTCGGGCGGCAAAGTCGCGGATGCATCCGAATCACGTTAGCATAGGGTCGGCGCGGCGCCGTGGTCAAAGGGTGCGGCGCCGGAGTGGCAGCCAGGTTCGCCGGGCGTGACGGTGCGCGGTGCGACAAATTGTCGCGTCGCGATCCGCCGGCATCTCCCCCATGTGGGTAGGGAATCTACCCATGCAGGCTATAGACGCCCGGCGGCGAAAGTTAGCCTAATGCAAGTAAATGGATGGACCAGCGGGTCATTCGACCCGTGGCGGTTTCGCATCCGGCGCGTTTCGCGCGCCTGATGATGCCGTCATGCACGGGATTCGCCGGTTCATCGGAAATTTGGAGATGACTCAAGTGAACTTCGACAAAGAACTGGATGCACGCGGGCTTTCCTGTCCGCTTCCGATCCTGAAAACCAAAAAGGCACTGAACGATCTCATGTCGGGCCAGGTGCTGAAGGTCGTAGCCACCGACCCGGGATCGGTCAAGGACATGCAGGCCTTCGCCACCCAGACCGGCAATCCCCTCCTGTCTACTGCCGAAGAGGGCAAGGCCTACGTGTTTTTTATGCAGAAAAAATAGCCGGGCTGCGCGGTCCCGCTCCAATTCGCGCCTGACGCAAAGGACCAGTCATGGAAATGCAAGCCTTGAGGACGCCCCCCGCCGCCGCGACCGACGCGGCGCTGGACCGGGCCATCAACGAACGCATCGACGTCCTGCTCGAGCAGAGGCTCGAGGCGAAGCTCGCCGAGATCAAGGCGGCCAAGACGCCGTCGATGACCATCATCGCCACCAAGGGCACGCTCGATTGGGCCTATCCGCCGTTCATACTCGCCTCAACCGCCGCAGCGCTGGGCTGGAACGTGTCGATGTTCTTCACTTTCTACGGGCTCGAGTTGCTGAAGAAAGACCTGCGCAAGCTGAAGGTGAGCCCGCTGGGCAACCCGGCGATGCCGATGAAGATGCCGATGGGTCCCAAATGGTTCAGGGCGATCGGCTGGAACATCCCCAACGTGGTGCAATCGGTCATCCCGGCCTACGAGGCCTTCGCCACCAAGATGATGAAGAAGACGATCAAGAACAATGGCGTGGCGGAGATTGCCGAGTTGCGCAGTCTGTGCCTCGAGGCCGGCGTTGAACTGATCGGCTGCCAGATGACCGTCGACCTCTTCGGCTACAAGCGCGCGCAATTCATTCCCGAGGTCAAGGAGTACGTTGGCGCCGCGACCTTCCTGCCGATGGCCAAGGACGCCGACGTCAGCCTGTTCATTTGAGGGTGTACCCCGGTACCGGTACGGCATCGGGAATCGAAACCAAACTTCGGTCAGGGAGTCATTGTGAAGAAGAAACTGTTGCTGGCACTCGCCGCCGCCGCCGTCCCGTTCGCGGCGCAGGCAACCGACGGCTATTTCGCCAACGGCTACGGCATGAAATCCATCGGCATGGGCGGCGCGGCCGTCGCCGTGGCCATGGAGCCCTTCGGCGGCGCGGTGAACCCCGGGGCGATGAGCTTCCTCGGCAACGAGTGGCAGCTTGGCCTGTCGTGGTTCTCTCCCGACCGCAACGCGTCGCGCACCGGTTCCGGACCTGCCGGCATCGATGGCTACGCCGACAGCGGCAGCAAGAATTTCTTCATCCCGGAATTCGGCGTCAACTGGAAGTACCGGCCGAATATCGCGCTGGGCATATCCGTCTACGGCAACGGCGGGATGAACACCGACTACCCGGGTGGCCAGATCCCGGCGCAAAGCGCCTGCGGTCAATTCCGTGGCGGCCAGGGCGCGCCGTACAACCTGATGTGCGGCAGCGGCAATCTCGGCGTCGACCTCATGCAATTGATCATCGCGCCCTACGCTTCCTGGCAGTTCACCAAGGGCCAGTCGGTCGGCATCGCGCCGCTGATCGCCTACCAGCGGTTCAAGGCCGAGGGCTTGCAGACCTTCGACAATCCGGCGTTCTCGTCGGCGCCGGGCAGCGTCACCAACAACGGCTACAGCAGCAGCTGGGGCGCCGGTGTACGCGTCGGCTACATGGGCCAGTTCAACGAGTTCTTCGCGCTCGGCGCCTCGTATTCGACCAAGATCAGCATGGGCAACTTCGACGGTTACAAGGGACTGTTCGCCCAGAGCGGCGGCTTCGACATTCCGTCCAATTTCACCGTCGGCATGGCCTTGCGGCCGACCAAGGCCTGGCTGATCGCGTTGGATTTCGAACGCATCTTCTACGATGATGTTCCGTCGGTGAACAATCCCAGCGCGTGGATCGGCTTTTGCCCGCCGCCGCCGATGGGTGGAGGCCAGAGTAATTTTTGCCTTGGTGCCGATTCCGGCGCTGGCTTCGGCTGGCAGAACATCGACGTCTGGAAACTCGGCGTTCAGTACCAGTTGAACGCCAAGTGGACGTTGCGCGGCGGGTTCAATCATTCCGAAAATCCGATCCGGCCGCAGGACGTCACCTTCAACATCCTGGCCCCGGGCGTGGTCAAGGATCAATGGACGCTGGGGTCCACCTACCGGATCGACGACAAGTCGGAAATCACCGGCGCGTTCATGTATGCGCAGAACAACTCGTTGACCGGGCAAAGCCTGTTGGTTGGCTTTGGCGCCCCGCCGACCACCACCGAGACGATTGCGATGAAGCAATACCAGCTGGGGATCGCCTACAGCCGCAAATTCTGACCACACCAGGCCGACGCGCCGAAGTCGGACGCCGCGCGCGGCGGGCATGAACGTGCCTGCCGCATTTCCTTCCGGGAGAGTCTCGATGCGCACCACATTGATGATCGCCTCGCTGACCGCGATGGCATTCGCTGGCACGGCCCTTGGCGCCCCGGTGCTGATGTCCGCCGAATGGGCGAAGGAAGCCTGCGCCGCCTGGAACAAGGATCCCGTCCTCACCGACAAGCTGGTTGAAAGCGGCTGGGTGAAGAACGACAAGGGCCGGGGCTTCAAGGTGATGCAGGTCTACCGTTCCGACTGTGGCGGCAAGCCCACCGCCGAAATGCGCATAGCCCTCAAGGACAGCAAGGCGGCGTGCATTTACGGTGGCGCACCCGAAACCGCGAAGCTGGACGGCGATGCCGATTATGTGATGAAGGCCGAGACGGTCCGCTGGGTGGAGATGGGCAAGGGCGAATACGGCCCGATGGCGGGAATGATGTTCGGCCGGCTCGGCTTCGACGGACCGATGCTGGAAGCGATGGGCAACATGGGCCCGTTCGAGAATTTCCTGCTGCTGGTCGGGAAGGTGCCTGCGGAAACCCCCGCCTGTGCGGCGAAGTGATGAACAGCGTGCCGCCTCGGCGTGCTCGCTGGCGCTGACGGCACCCGGACGCTTCGGTGCCCCCCGCTACTCGGGCGCGCCCTGCCAGAGCATCTCGTAGCCCAGTTCCTGGCTTTCGCTGCACATTTCCGCGAGCGCGGAAAACTTGTCGTTGAACGTCTTGTCGGCGTGCGAGCGCTCGTGCTCCTCGAAGGAGCGCCAGTAGGTGACGATCGCCACGTGGGCGTCCGCCGCCTTGACCCCGCCCAGCGAGCCTTCCGCCGAGGCGAAGCCCGAGAACTTGAACACCTGGCCGCCGCAGAAGCCGCCCTTGTCGCCACCGTAGGTGTCCTTGACGACGTTGCACATCTCGCCGATGGCAAGTTCCACGTCGTCCATGGTTATTCCCGGCTTCAACTTGACGGTGTTGAACAGCATCTTGGCGCCGAACGGGACCGAGAGCGCATCGAACATGGGGTTCCTCCGACCTGAGCGTTGTCGGCAGGAATCATGCCTCCAAACATCGCGGGCGTAAAGATGCTCCGCGCGCAGTCGGGGACGCTCCGTTCGTCGGCGGAGCAGGCGCCACCGACCGTGAAATGCGCGACGCCTGCTAGGCGACGCTGCCCATGCCCATGTCGATCGCGCCCGGCGGTGACTTGAGCCCGGCGATTCTGCAGCCCTGCGCTACCGGTCCGGACGGAAACAACTGGTAGAGATGCTTGATGCCGCCCTGCCGGTGAAATTTTTCGTCCAGCGCGTCATGTAGCTCGCGCAGATTGACTGCGGTCGTCTCGTGTCTGGCGTAGTAGTCGTGCAGGGCCCGCAAGGCTTCCCAATGGTCGTCGCTGAGTTCCAGGTCTTCGTTGCGCGCGGCCTCGACGGCCGCCGCGGGCGTCCAGCCTTCCGGCGCGTGGGGAAAACGGGGATCCCTGTCGACGCCGCCGCCGATGATCTCGTCCATGAGACTGTTCATGTCGTTGCCCTCCGATAGTCAGCCCGCAGCATCAGGGCTTGCGGATATGGAACAGGAATTCGCCGGGCGCCGTTTCCCGGGCGTCGGCCAACTCGAGTCCGGTCGCCTTTATCCAGCTGCGCACATCTGCACCGATTCCCGGGCAGTCGCTAACCAGTTGCAGTACTTCACCCTTCTGCATGCCGTTGAGCAGTTTCTTCGCCTCGACGACGGGTCCGGGGCAGATGGCGCCGCGCATGTCGAGCACGGCGTTCGGCGAAACATGCCGGGCCTTGCCTTTGCGTATGTAGAACTCGGTACCACCTTGCGGGATATCATCGCTTTTCAGAATTTCGATGTCGGCGTATTTTGGCCAGGCAAGAAGATCGTCCTTGGTCCCGGCACAGTCGGATATCAGCACCAGCACTTCACCGGGCAGTAGATCGTCGAGTACTCTTTTCGCGCCCAGGATCGGCCCTGGGCAGGCGGATCCGCGCATGTCCAGCGTGACGTGCGGCTTGGAAAGCATCGTTTTGACCATCGCGTTCAATCAGCAATTCGTTACCGTTTTCATTATATGCTCCCATCGATGGTCCCGGAACTTCCGCCGCTCGCCCGCGCGGTACAGCGAAACTGCGACATTTCCGATGCCCGATTCGCGGGCGACTACGGCCTGTGCACTTTTCTGCTCAAGATGCGCGAGTACTATCGCTGGGAGCGTGCACTGCCGTTTGCGCAGCCGCTTCCCAGGGATGAATTGGGCGAGTGGCTGGCGGCGCGTGAACTGGCGTGGGACAGCCTAGAGACCGAAGCGTTTGCGCCGTTGCCGCTCGCGTGCGGAGCGCTCGATCCCTTCGATGCCGAGGCGGCCAACCGTGAGCTCCTGCCGCATGGCTGGGTATACAGCGCCGGCTATGGACGTTTTCAGAAACCGCTGTTCTTCCTGGGTCGGCTGCTGCGCGTCGAGGAACGCGCCGGATTGACGATTCTGATTTCCTCCCGCGAGTTCGCGCGCGAGCTGGCCGCGCCGCCTGCGCTGCTGCAGGGGCGGACCATCTTCGTACGTCTGGAGTCGGTGCGTCGCTACCTGTGGGAAAGGATCGAGGAGTGGCAGTTGCGCAAACAGGACAACGCCATGGCGCGCGCGCTGGCGAGCTACGATTTCGGCACTGATGCCGAAGCGGCGCTGCAGCGCATGGCCGACAACGAAATGGAAACCATGATCCTGCACGAGATTGGCGAGGCGATGGCCGGCGAGTTGCTTGGCGACGCCTGGCAGGAAATGGCGATGTCGGCAGCGCGCACGCGCAGCGAGCCCGCGCTGCGGGCGCTGCGCGATCTGCTTGCCGACTGCCTTTCGACGCTGCCGGCACTGCTGGAGCGCGCCAATCTGCCTGCGCTGCATTTTCATTTCGCCACGTTCGACGCGCCACGCCGGCAGATGTTTCCGCAGGCGCTCGAGGCCTATGAGCATGGCCTCCGAGAGGGCGCGATGGATCGGCTATCCGAGCTCGTGCGCGAGGGGCAGGAGCGCTGGCTGACGATGGCCCGGGAAGTGCTCGCACTCGACCCGGCCGGACGCGAGTTGGCATTGCACGCGCTGCTCGACGACGCCGCAGCGCATGATGGAGCCATTTCCAGGCATTAGCCGGGCGCCAGATCCACGGTGAGCCCGACCAGTTTCCTGGCCAGCAGAACCATTTCCGGCGCCTCGATCTCCATTACCTGTTCGACCACCCATTTGTTGTCGCCGCTGGCCATGACATCGGCGACCTTGGCGGCGAAAAAAAGCAGGCAAGGGGAGGTCGGCTCGCCATCGTGGAACGTGAAGTTGGCGTACTCGTCGAAACGGGCGTTGAGCAGGGCAATGAAAGGCCCGCGATACTCGCCGGGGCCGAAGAGGTCGTGCTGGTTATTCTCCATGGTGGCGGCGAGGTGGCGCGCAACCTCGCCGATGAGCGTGGCACGGTCGGCTTCGCTCAACTTGCCGTAGACCGCGCGGTCGACTAGCTGAACCAGAAAGGCGATGAATTCGGCGAGCACGTCCGTCACCAATCGGTCGGAACCGAAGCGGAAGCCCTCTTTTTCCATGTGCTTGAAAATCTCGAGGGCGATTTTCCAGATATTTGCGCCGATCACCCCCGCGCGGTCGGCGAGGGTCCGGGGTCCCTTGTCGCGCCAGCGGGTCTTGACGAGCGCAATTGAAGGTCGAGTGCTGATGATGGCCATGGATGTCGGGAGGATCACGCGATTCGGCGATAATAAGCTCCAGGAGGAATCATGTCAGGACTGGATATGGAAATGGCGAGCGGAATCGCAGCCTTCGAGGCCAAGGAGTTCTCGCGTGCGATGCAGCTTCTGCAGCCGCTGGCCGAGCAGGGCGATCCGCGGGCGCAATACCGGGTCGCGATCATGGCGCAGGTGGGCCTGGGCATGGTGAAGAATTGCGCCAACGCGGTGAGGTGGATGAGCGCCGCTGCCGAACAGGGCGACGCCCTCGCACAACACGGCCTTGGCTTCATGTACTTCCAGGGAGAATGCACCAGGGCCGACCCCGTCGAGGCCGCACGATGGTTCAGGCTGGCCGCCGATCAGGGCCTCGCCGGGTCGCAGGTGATGCTCGCCTCCATGTACGAAAAGGGCGTCGGTGTCACCTGCGATCCTGTCGAGGCGGCCAGATGGCAGGCGCTGGCCGAAAAAGGCTCCGACGCTTCCTGATGCGGTTCAAGGTCGTCGTCGCCGAGCAGGTCTACGCGGTCGAGGTGCCGGAAGATCTGCTGCGGGAAGCCGCCGAATTCAATGCCACGCTCGACCGCGACATGGACCGCGGCTGGCAGATGAGCCGGGAGTTCGTCGACCGGCCCGACCGGCTGCAGCGCTGTCAGATCGTCGCGGACAAGCTGCTGACCAGCATCATGAACGGCAACGAGACGACGGCGATGCTGATGGCGGCATATATTGCGCTTCGGATGCCGGGCACGATCGGAGTGGACATCGACGCCTCTGGGGAAATGCAGAATACCGAGCTGCTCTACAAGTAGACAATGACTTTTTCCAATCCGCGAATCCGCGAGGTCAAGCCGCTCAGTTTCATCTATGAGATGACCGGGGCGCTACCGGCCGATGTTTGCCACGAGGCAATCCGGCGCTTCGAGGATCGCGCCGACCAGCAGGTTTCCGGTCGCGCCGGTCAGGCGGGCGAAGAAGCGCCCGAGGTCAAGCGGTCAACGGACTTGCGCATCAGCGGGCGCGAGGACTGGCGCGACATTGACCGGATCCTGTCGCAGCAACTCGTGGCGACGTTCAACGAATTCGCGCTCGAGTTCCCATACTTCGCTGCCAATGCATTCAAGGACATCGGCTACAACCTGCAGCGGACCCTGCCTGGCGAGTTCTACCACTGGCACGTCGACGCGGGACCGGGGTCGTTTCGCGATCGCCAGCTGGTTGCGATCTGGTACCTGAACGACGTCGCCGGACCAGGTGGGGAGACCGAGTTTCCATTGCAGGAGGTCGTGATCCGGCCGACGCAGGGAACGCTTTTGCTCTTCCCGCCGTTCTGGACCCATGTTCATCGCGGTGTCATGCTGGAACAGGGCGTCAAGTACATTGCCACTACCTGGGTCTGCTTTGCTTGATTTGCAGGTCGCAGGCCGGCCTTCCGCTGATATGCCGGCGGACCTTTGGAGAAATGCCATGAGCGACCCGGAACGTTCCATCGAAGAGCGGATACTGCAGGCCGTGAAGCTGACGCTTGCCGCCGTGATCAAGGACACCGCGACGCCGCACGGCATGCGCCACCCGCTGTCGGACGGGACCATCCAGGATCTTCGGCAGTGCCTGGCGCTGATCAGCGCACGCGAG
>JAQBEY010000042.1:0-48290 GCA_032123655.1 Betaproteobacteria bacterium | reverse complement strand
CGTCCTATCCTTTGGATGTCAGACACCTCAACCAACCACCCCCCATGACAACCAGCGCGAACCGTCGTCCCCCGATCGCCCGCAACAAGCTTGCGGAACAGGTCGTCGAGCGCTTGCGTGACATGATCACCGAAGGGCATTTGGCACCCGGCGAGCGCATCGTCGAGGGCGACCTCGGGGAGCAACTCGGCGTCTCGCGCACCCCCTTGCGCGAAGCCCTGCGCTCGCTCGCCGCCGAAGAACTCGTCGAACTGACCCCCTCGCGCGGCGCCTACGTCCGGCGGTTCACCCCCAAGGAAGTCGCCGATGCGCTTGACCTGATCGCCCTGCTGGAGGCCAAGGCCGCGCCGCTGGCCGTGGCCAACGCGAACCCTGAAGACATAGCGCAGCTGCGCTTGCTGCATGACGCGATGATGGCGTACTACGGCAAGGGCGAGCGCCTGCAGTATTTCAAGCTCAATCAGGCCTTCCACTCGGCAATCGTGGGATTGTCGCGCAACATGGCGCTCATCCAGTGCCATACCCGCCTGCAGTCTGGCCAGAAGCGCATCCGCTATGTCGGGCACGAAGGCGCGGATGGCTGGTCCGGTGCGGCTGCCGAACACGAGGAAATGATCGCGGCGCTCGAGGCGCGCGATGAACACGCCCTCGCCGAAGTGCTGCGCCGGCACATGGCGCATACATGGGATCGGGTCCGGGAATTTACCTGAGGCCGGTTGGCGACGCTGCACCGAACACAAGGAAACCGCCGTGCTCGACACGCCCGACCAGCACCAGGAGATTCGCGACGCCATCCGCGCGCTTTGCACCCAATTCCCCTCCGCCTATTTTCGCGAAGTCGACGAGTGCCGAGGCTATCCGGAGGCGTTCGTCGAGGCGCTGACCAGGGCCGGTTGGCTGGCCGCACTGATCCCGCAGGCGTACGGCGGATCGGGACTCGGACTGACCGAGGCCTCGGTCATCATGGAGGAAATCAATCGGTGCGGAGGCAACTCCGGTGCCTGTCACGGCCAGATGTACAACATGGGCACGCTGCTCCGCCATGGATCCGCGGCGCAGAAGCAGGCCTACCTGCCGAAGATCGCCTCGGGCGAATTGCGCCTGCAGTCGATGGCGGTGACCGAACCGACCACCGGCACCGATACCACCAAGCTCAGGACAACCGCGACCCGAAAAGGCGACCGGTTCGTGGTGAACGGACAGAAAGTGTGGATTTCGCGCGTTCAGCACTCGGATCTGATGATACTGCTGGCACGCACGACGCCGCTGGCCGAGACGGTGAAGAAATCCGAGGGCCTCTCCGCGTTCATTGTCGATCTGCGCGACGCCGTGGGCCACGGGCTCACCGTCCAGCCGATCGCCAACATGGTGAATCACGAGACCAACGAACTGTTCTTCGACAACCTGGAAATCCCCGCGGAAAATCTGATCGGCGAAGAAGGCCGGGGATTCCACTACATCCTCGACGGGCTCAATGCCGAGCGCGCGCTGATCGCGGCTGAATGCATCGGCGACGGCTACTGGTTCATCGACAAGGTGACCCGGTACGCCAACGAACGCGTCGTGTTCGGTCGCCCGATCAGTCAGAATCAGGGGGTGCAGTTTCCAATTGCCAAGGCCTACGTGAACGTCGAAGCCGCCAACCTGATGCGCTACAAGGCCTGCGCACTCTTCGACGCGGGCAAACCCTGCGGCGCGGAAGCGAACATGGCCAAGCTGCTTGCCGCCGATGCCTCGTGGGAAGCGGCCAACGCCTGCCTGCAGTTCCACGGCGGCTATGGCTTCGCCGCCGAGTACGACGTGGAGCGCAAATTCCGCGAGACCCGCCTGTATCAGGTGGCGCCCATCTCCACCAACCTGATCCTGGCGTACGTTGCCACGCATGTGCTGGGCATGCCGCGTTCGTTCTAGCGGTTGCCGCGAATTCATCCACGCTCTGCCGATCGGCCGGAATTTCCGGCGCGATGGCAATGCGGCCGTCCACGCAGGGTCGCCTCTTGCGCGCGCTCTGATCGCTTACAATGTGGCTCGCACCAAACCGGATTCCCGAAAATTCGGCCGCAATTGCGTGCCAACGCCGCACGCGCTACCTGAGGAGAACAAGAATGCAACCTAGCTTCAAGAGCCGCCGCGGCGTGCTGAACCTGATTCTGCTGGCCAGTATGGCGACGGCCTTGACCGCGCATGGCCTCGACGCCGCCGCGCAGACGCGCGTTACCTACAAATCGGCCAAGACCGGGTCGTCGTACTACCAGATGGGCGTCGAAATCGCGCAGGCGGTGAAGACCGGCACGGACGGCAAGATCATCGTCACCATCGAGGAAAGCCAGGGGTCGGTCCAGAACGTGATGGAAGCGCCCGGTCGTCCAGGCAATTTCGTCTTCACGACGCCGCCGGCGCTGGTCGCCAGCGCGCAGGCAGCCAAAGGTCCCTTCAAGGACAAGGGCAACCCGAAATTCGCCGACATCCGCGCCCTTTTCCCGATTCCGTCGCTGACCATGCATTTCGTTGTGCGCGCCGACTCCGGCATCAAGTCGTTCGCCAATCTGGCGGGCAAGACCATACTGATCGGCAAGGGCAGCTTTGGCGCAACGGAAGGCGCGAAGTACATAAAACTGTTCGGCCTTGAAGGCAAGGTCAAGCTCGCCAATGTTGAATTGAGCAACGCGGTGGCGGCGCTCAAGAACGGTCAGATCGATGGCTTCGTGACCGCAGGTTCCTTCCCGGCTCCCAACGTTATCGAAGCGGCGGCCGGAACCGGTGTACGCATCCTTTCGCTCACCGACGACCAGGTCAAGCAGACGGGCCGAACCCGGCTGGTGATTCCCGCAGGCACCTATCCGGGGCAAAAGGAAGACGTCGTCACCACCTCGCTCCCGGTCGTCGCCTACAGCACGACGCAAATGGATGAGCCGACCGCTTACCTGCTGACCAGCACCTTCTGGGCCCAGCGCGACAAGATGGCGGCGACAGCACCATGGTGGAATGGCGTGACCAGGACCATGGTCACCAACATCGGCGGCAAGATCCACCCGGGTGCGCTGCGCTTTTACAAGGAAGCGGGCTACCCGGTGACCGACGCCAACTGATCGTCGTTTTTCGGTCTGGTCGGGACGGAGCGCCGTGCGCTTCGTTCCCGCCTCCACCTGGCCGCGATTTTCCGACGCGACCGCTGTTTCTTCCTTACACCGGGCCTGCCCGATCTTGTTTCCACCATCGCTCTGGATCACGCTCGGCGCGATCAGTATCGCCTTTCATTTGTGGCTGATCTTCGCCGGGCTGGTGCCCAACCTGGTCAGCCGTCCCCTGCACATGGCGCTGGCGTTGCCGTGGGTAATGCTGTGGTCGTCCAGTGGGCGGCGCCCTGGACCGCTGGCGTGGTTGACCTGTGTGCTCGGCGTTGCCGCCTGCGTCTGGGTGGCCTGGAATCAGTCGGCGCTCAGCGACCAATACGGGATCCTGTCCGGCAACCTGCAAGTGGTCATCGCCGTCGTGCTGCTGTTCAGCGCCATCGACATGGCGCGCCGCGCCGTCGGCTGGCCGATGCCCAGCCTGGCCGCAATCGCGCTGCTGTACGGCCTGTTCGGCGAGTACGTTCCCGGTGAATTCGGACATGCCGAACTGCCGCTTGCCAGCTTTCTTGGCACGCTGACCATCGCCGAAGGCGGTTTGTGGGGCAGCCTGACCGGCGTATCGGTAGGCATCGTGGCGATTTTTGTGATCTTCGGTGCGGTGCTCAACGCCGGGCAGGCCGGCGCCGGATTCATGAATGTGGCCGCCGTTGCCGCGGGCCGGTTGTCGGGCGGCGCCGCAAAGGTGTCGGTCATTTCATCGGCGCTGTTCGGCTCGATCTCCGGATCTGCGTCGGCCAACGTCGCGTCCACCGGGGCGATCACCTTGCCGGCGATGATCCGGCTGGGCTATCCGAAGAGCCTTGCCGCGGCCGTCGAAGCTGTCGCCTCTTCGGGTGGACAGATCATGCCGCCGCTGATGGGCGCCGGCGCCTTCGTCATGGTCGAACTCACCGGGGTGCCCTACGAAGGCATCATGCTCGCGGCGCTGCTGCCGGCATTACTGTATTTCTTCGCCGTTTGGATGGGCATCAATGCCTTCGCTCGCCGCTACGATTTGCCGCGCCTTCCCGACAGTGAACGGCCGCCGCTGCGCACCGCGCTGATCAGCACCGGATTCTTCCTGGTACCGTTTTCCGTGCTGCTGTGGGGCATGTTCGTGGCCGGCTACACACCCCAGTACGCAGCCTGCCTGGGCATCCTCGCTGCAGCTGTTCTGCTGGTCACCGACGATCGATTTCGGGTCGAACCAAGGGCAATCGCGGCGCGCCTGGGCAATGCCGCGACCAGCAGCGGCCGGCAGATCAGCATGATCGCCGCGATCATCATCTGCGCATCGATCATCATCGGCGTACTGGGCATCACCGGCCTCGGCGTGAAGATCACCTCGGTCATTCTGTCGGGCTCGGGCGGGGCGCTGTGGCCGGCGGTGCTGCTGACGGCGCTGGCCTGCCTGTTGCTGGGCATGGAGGTGCCGACCACCGCCGCCTACGTGATCTGCGTTTCGGTGGCCGGACCCGCGCTGACCGAACTGGGATTGGGCACGCTGCAGGCGCACCTGTTCGTGTTCTGGTTTGCGCTGCTGTCGACGATCACCCCGCCCGTCTGCGGCGCAGTGTTCATCGCCGCCGGCATGGTCGGCGAAAATTGGCTCAAGGTCGCGGTCAAGGCCATGGCACTGGGTCTCGGCCTCTACCTGATTCCTCTGGGAATGATCTCGAGTCCGGCCTTGATCGCACTGGCGGCTTCGCCGGGAGCGGCATTGCTGGCGATGCTCAAGGTCGGCATGGCCGTCACGCTGGTGTCCTACGGCGTGATCGCACCGGGGTCGGTCATGAAACGACTGCTGTTGACGGTCGCAGGAATGGTCCTCCTGATCTACCCGTCACCCTGACCACGCAGCGGGCTTTCTCGCCACGAGGTCGATCAGCGCCGACAAGCCGCCGTGCGCCTGGCCCTCGTGAATCACCGCGTCGTATTCCTTCAATTCCAGAATCTCCCAACCCGAAAAGCAGGTCTCCAGCCATTCCCGCGTGTACATGTGCTCGCGGCGGCGTGGTCCCCCGGTGCCATGGTCCACCTGCTCTGGCCGGTAGCCTTCCAGGACGAACAGGCCGCCAGGCGCCACCGCCTGTTTCATTCCGGCAAAGACAGTTTCGCGGTCGTCCGGCGGCAGAAATTGAATGAAGATCGCCACCACCGCGTCGTAGGTCGCGGCAGTCCAGTCCCAGGCAAGGATGTCGCCAAGATGGACGTCGACGTGAACGCCGCGGCGCACCATCAGGCGCCCGGCTTTCGCCACGGCGTTGGGCGCGAAGTCGAAGGCCGTTACCTTGAGTCCGCGCTCGGACAGAAAAACACTGTTGCGGCCCTCTCCGTCGGCAACGCATAGCGCGGATCGGCCCTCCAGCAACAGATTCGCGTGGGCTTCCAGGAAAACGTTGGGCTCCTCGCCGAAGTGAAATTCCTCACCGGAAAACCGCGCGTTCCAGGTTTCCAGCGGATTCTTGAATCCGGTCATCGAAGGTTCCTGTGGTGAAAGGCAAGCCCATGGTACCGGCTGGCATCAGGCCGGACAAATCAGGCATCCGGGCCGGAGAACGCTGGCGCGAGGAAATCCTGCGACTACCTTGATCGCGCGCAAACCAGCAGATGCCCCGTGGCAGTCCAATACATCGATCTCTGCTACAGTAACTTCGTGAACATGGTCCGCCGCTGTTTTCTGGTGTTGCTGTTGTTTGCCGTCCCGTTTCAGGCAGTCGTGGGCGCGGCTGCCCCGCATTGTGCGATCAAGCAAACGCCGACCGAGGAATCGACATGGTCGGTGCACGCCTCGGGACTCGTCCCGCAGGCAGGCCACACGGGCGCTGCCGATTCGGCCTGCCCGGATTGTGCTTCGGCTGCCTCGGCCGACCCCGGAGCGGAGCGTAACGCCGCCGGCACGTGCAATCTCTTCAGCGGTTGCATCGTCGCTGCCACCGCAATTACCTCGCCCCCGATCGCGGTGCTTGTTCCGGACACCACTTTGCGCGTGTCCTCGCTCGTCGAATCGCCCTTTGCCTCGCAAGTCGGCGACGAGCATTTTCGGCCTCCCCGAACTGTCGTCGCGTAGGCACCCGGAAACTGCCGTTCGCGCACCTGCGCGGCGCGCACGACACCAATCAAATCGAGGAGAGAACAATGAAACGCAGAACATTTCTTCGCAGCACCTTGGCCAGCGCCGCACTGGTCGCCGGTCCCAGACTGTGGGCACAGGGCGCCGCCATCATGGAGGTGTGGAAGGATCCAAGCTGTGGTTGCTGCAATGAATGGATCAAGCACGTAAAAGACAATGGCTTCACCGTCCGCATCCACGATACCGGCAACGCGGCCGCCCGCGCGCGTTTCGGCATGCCGGTGAAATACGGCGGCTGTCATACCGCGCGCATCGGTGGGTACGTGTTCGAGGGCCATGTGCCCGCGCGGGATATCAAACGCCTGCTGAAAGAAAAGCCGACTGGAATCGGACTGGCCGTCCCGGGTATGCCCGTAGGTTCGCCTGGCATGGATGGCCCCGCGTACAAAGGCCGGCTGGACCCCTACGACGTCTTGCTCGTCCTCGCCGATGGCAGCTTCCGTGTCTTCCAGTCCTATGGCTGAAGCCAGCCCCACCGGGATGGGCCGACGCGATCGGCGGTTCCCGATCCTGCGTCGGTGACGGGCAGTGCTGCGCAGTTGCGGTCGATCGCTACGACGCCACCCTGATGCTCCGGGTGGCGTCTGCACGGTTCCGCGCGGCTGAGCGCCGTTCGCGGCGGCGGCCGAACCCGTTTACCTGCCGTCGTGTCTCCAGCCACGCTGCAGCTGGTCCCGCTGCGCCTGAGTGAGAACGGCGTCCATCTGCTTGTGCACTTCCAATGCCGCCGTCCACATCTGCTGGCGCAACTCCACGACACGTTTATACGCCTTGCCAACGCTTGCATCATCGGCCTTTTCCGACGCGAGAAGCTCACGCAATTTGAATTGCTGCTCCTGAATCCTGCCCATGAGGTCCCAGTGCCTGGTTGACAGGGTTTCCTGGATCTTGGTGATTTTTTCGCGCTGCTCGGCGGTAAGGCCAAGCGCATCCGCCATATTTGCACCGTAGCCACCCATCATCCCGGCACCCATGCCCGAACCGCCGTAGCCGCCCATCATTCCTGGCCCCATGCCATAGCCGCCCATCATTCCTGGCCCCATGCCGTAGCCGCCCATCATTCCTGGCCCCATGCCGTAGCCACCCATCATTCCCTGCCCCATGCCGTAACCACCCATCATTCCTGGCCCCATGCCGTAGCCGCCGTAGCCGCCCATCATTCCGGGCCCCATGCCGTAGCCGCCAAAGCCGCCCATATGTCCGGGACCCATGCCGTAGCCGCCATAGCCGCCCATCATTCCGGGACCCGACTGGGCGGGACCGGCACCCTGCCCACCCATCATTCCTCCGGGTTGTTGCGCGTTCGCCGCGGTGGCCGAGGCCAGCAAGACCGCGCTGAGCACGGCCGCAATGGTTGTTTTTCGTAGCGTCATGTCGAAATGTCCTTTCGAGAAAAATGTGAAACATCGAACAGCGTGCAGCGGCATCCGGTTCATCCCTTCAGATCCCGCCGCTTGGCATCGAATTCCTCCTTGCTGATCTCTCCGCGCGCATAGCGCTCCTCGACGATCTGCAATGCCCGGTTTGCTCCACTGCGAGCGCCGTTCGCGCCACGCAGGTGAGCTCGTGCCGGTACCGATGAGTCATTTGAGCGGCCATCGAAATGTCCGCGGCTTGCTTTCCCCGGGGCGCATGATGCTCAACACCAGCAGGTCGGGCCGCGGCTTCAGCGGCGCGAATCGCAGCAGGCCCTTGCGATGGTGTCCGCCCGGCGGATCGCCTTCCCAGCCGATCGCGCGTTGCGCCGCACCTCCCGGACTCGCGAGCGACGCGGTGCTCATCAGGTCATCGGACAGGTCGGTGCTGTGCGTGTCCAGAACAATCTCGAAGGTCAGGGCCGTGGCACCGGCGGACACGTCGCGCGGCTTGGCACGGACAGTGACGCCTGCATCTCTGTTCGACTGCTGCGCAAACTCGGTAGCGAACACGGGTTGATAGGTCGCCCCGGCCGCAACCGCGGTCGCCAGGGCAAGTATGGTGATCAGGCGGGTGCCATGCATTGGCTGTGCTCCCTGGTGGCCGCGATGGCTTTGCTGCCGATGTAGGCGAGGCCGGCGGCGTTGAAGGCCAGACCGACCCAGAACAGCTCGATCTGGTACTGCGTCGCCAGCGTGGCCAGCCCGGCGGCGCCGACGATCGGCAGCACGTTCGCGAGATAATGGGTGCAGCAGGAAACCATCGCCGCCGTGGACGCGGTGCCCGACGCGGCAACGACCTTGCCGTGCGCATGCGCGCCGCTGACCAACCGGCGCAGGTAGACGAACAAGCCGATCTGCGCCCCGAAGCCCGTCGACAGCGCGACGATGTAGGGCCAGTACTGCTCGAATTGCTCGACGGTGAACTGCCAGCCCGATACGAGGCTGAGCAGCCCGAAGTACACGCCGAGCATCGCGAACAGCGCGGCCAGCCCCCACCCGCTGGCCCTCAATATTGTTGCGTTCATGAATCCGTTGCTCCCGTACGAAGCGCCGGGCACCGCGGGTTTCACTTGCTCGGGGTGCACAGCCGAAGCGCCGTTATGGCGCGCCGAATGCAGACGACGCGGAGCGCTCACGCACGCCGCGCGTCACGAGGGGACGGATCAGATTCGGAGGCGCTGGAACTGCAGAATGTACGGCAAACCCGTGCCAGGCGGCTCGAATTGTGCGAGGCGCTCGTTCGAGCGGTGGGCGCTGTCCCACCGGAGCACAAGCGGCCTGCCGGCAGCGTATCCCGTCAGGAATTGCTTGTTATCCGGAGCAGGTGCATCGAATCCGGGCTCGGTCACGCAATGGATGTCCGGAATACCGGCATGGAGCGCGCCTGCAGAAACTGCGCCGGAATCATGACTGCCTGCAACGCGCTCGAGGAAGCATCCATCGACCGCGGCGTTCACCTGCGCAATCAGCATCAACGCGACGACTCCTGCGCCAAACACCTGGCGCAGAAAACGTGTCATGCGGCGGAACACGGAATGCCGGTTGATCATCACGATCGAGGAAGCGAGGACTTTGCATACCCTACGCTGAATCGACCGGGGCATCTTGATCTTTCGCAACCTCCCGTCGCGCATTGGACAGGATCATGGTCGTTTGCATGGCCGCGCGTCCGCGGATCTGCCTGCCAATCAGCCGACGTCGGTCGGTAGTCCAGCCATCCGCCACTCCGGCAGGCCGTCCGCCATTCGCCGTGCCTTCAGCCCGCGCTTGCGCAGCAGGTGAACCGCGTCGTAGGACATCAGGCAGTACGGGCCGCGGCAGTACGCCACGATCTCCTTGCGTCTCGGCAGTTCGGCCAGTCGCCTTTGCAATTCGTGGATCGGGATATTTACCGCACCGGGGACATGTCCCGCGGCGAATTCCTCGGACGGTCGGACGTCGAGCACCGTGACCAGCCCCTTTTTCACGCGTTCCAGCAGTTCGGATGCCGGCACCGTCTCAAGGTCATCCTTGGCCGTGAAATACAGGCGCACGATGCGTTCGATATCGGTGAGGTAGGCCTGTCCGGCCATGCCGAGCGAGTGGAACAGGGCGACCACCTCGTCGCCGGCCAGGCGGTACTTCACGTACTGCGCCTCTTTCCGCCCGACGATCAATCCCACCTGTTTGAGCTTCTGCAGGTGCTGCGAGGTGTTGGCCACGCTGGCACCGGTCAGGCCGGCGAGCTCGTCGACGCCCCGTTCGCCCTGCGCGAGCAGTTCGAGCAGTTCGAGGCGCACGGCGCTGGACAGCGCGGTGCCGATGCGCGCCAGGTTTTCAAAGACCGCGCGCTTGGGATTGACATGATTTGACAAGGGCAAAGCTCCCAGACTATTATTCAAGTAATCTATTGAATACGCGGTTACTAGAACGGTAGTTTACCATTGCTGGCGGCAACCGGGAAACGACATCCATGTTCGACCTGCTGACCGAGTACGAACCTGCCCTGCGTATCGCCACGTTTCTCGGCGTATTCGCGGTGGTGGCAGGTTGGGAGGCGCTGTTGCCGCGACGGGTGCGCCGATTCAATAGAACGAAGCGCTGGCCGCACAACTTGGGGCTGGTCGCGCTCAACGGGGTGATCCTCCGGCTGATCGCGCCGGGCGCGGCAGTCGGCGTGGCCATTGCCGGGGAGGCGCAGGGCTGGGGGCTGTTGCCTGCAATGGCGCTGCCGGCCTGGGCCACGCTGATCGTGGCCGTCGTGCTGCTCGACCTCACGGTCTATTTTCAGCATGTCCTGTTCCACGCCGTACCCATGCTGTGGCGCCTGCATCGCGTGCATCACGCCGACACCGACTTCGACGTGACCACCGGCATCCGCTTCCACCCGATCGAGATCCTGCTGTCCGTGGGGATCAAGTGCGCGGCGGTCGCCGCGATCGGCGCACCGGCCATCGCCGTGCTGACATTCGAAGTCCTGCTGAATGCGACCGCCATGTTCAATCACGCCAATGCACGCCTGCCGGCAACACTTGACCGCCGGCTGCGCTGGTTCGTCGTGACCCCGGATATGCATCGCGTGCATCACTCGATCGTCCCGCAGGAAACCAACAGCAACTTCGGCTTCAACCTGCCGTACTGGGACCATCTGTTCGGCACCTATCGGGCGCAGCCGGCCGAGGGACACGAGGCGATGACGATCGGCCTCGCCATCTTTCGCGATCCGCAGGAAGCCCGACTCGACCGGCTGCTGCTGCAACCGTTCCGCGGCACGCCGGGCGGGTCGCCAATTCCCCATCATCTGGAGCCCTCGGTCAACCACGAGAGCGTCTAGCTGTTCAACCCCGGGAGCGACCGGGTCCGGAGGCAGAAAATGGGTTCGATCCTGTTCATTCTCAATGACGCGCCCTATGGCAGCGAGCGCGCATACAACGGTCTGCGCCTTGCTGGCGCGCTGGCAGGCAAGGACGGACTGCACGTCCGCATATTCCTGATGGCGGATGCGGTGGGGTGTGCCAAGAGCGGACAGAAGGTGCCGCAGGGGTACTACAGCATTCAGATCATGCTGGGCAAGGTGTTGCGCAACGGCGAGGTCGCGCTCTGCGGCACGTGCATGGATGCGCGAGGCATGACGGATGCCGAGATGACGAAAGGCGCGCAGCACTCCACACTCGCCCAACTGGCAGATTGGACCGCGGAGGCGGACAAGGTGCTGGTGTTCTGACCGCAGCACTGCTCCATGGACCTGTAGCGGCCATGGAGGTCAGCCATCCGCCCGCCGCGAGCGGCGGTGCGTAATGGACTACCCTGCCATCGAACGGGAAAACAGCATGGCTCTGCCAATGACCTGTCGTCGACTTCCATGCCGACATCGCTTGTCGGAAAAATCCCAACAATTCCGACTGCCAAATTATCGGGTCGCTACGCGCGAGTCCGGGACCTTGTTCGCTTCACACCTTGGTAAGATCGCCCCAACCAAAGGAGATGCCGTTGTCCTCGACCACCCGATCCGCGACCCTGGCCAAGGCACGCAAACCGTCCGTAACGCGCCAGGACAAGAACGATTCCGCGCAGAAGAACCGGCGCCTGGTCGAGGATATCCGCATGCTCGGCCGCATCCTCGGCGAAGTCATCCGTGAGCAGGAGGGCAAGGCGGCCTTCGAACTTGTCGAACGCGTGCGCAAGTTGTCGGTCGCCTACCGAATCAAACGCAACACCCGCGCCGGTCGGGCGCTCGACCGGCTGCTGAAGAACCTGTCCGGCGACCAGACAGTCAGCGTGATCCGCGCTTTCAGCTATTTTTCGCACCTGGCCAACATTGCCGAAGACCGCCAGCATGTGCGCCGGCGCCTGCACCACGAGCGCGAGGGACACAAGCAGGACGGATCCCTGGCAATGTGCTTCGAGCGCACGCAACGCGCCGGCCTGCGCGCCGCTGACATTGCCGCGGTACTGCGCAAGGCGTACATCTCGCCGGTGCTCACGGCGCACCCCACCGAAGTGCAGCGCAAGAGCATACTCGACGCCGAGCGCGCAATCGCCCGGCTGGTCGCCGAACGCGACGACCTGGACACCGAACGGGAACGGCGCGAGAACGAGGACATGATCCGCGCGCGCGTCACGCAGCTGTGGCAGACGCGCATGCTGCGCACCACCCGGCTGAGCGTGGCCGACGAAGTCGAGAACGCGCTCAGTTTCTACCAAGCCACGTTTCTGCGGCAGATCCCGCGCTTGTACCGGGAGATCGAACAGGCGTTGCCCGGGCAGGCGGTGCCAGCCTTCCTGCGCATGGGGCACTGGATCGGTGGAGATCGCGATGGCAACCCGAACGTCAGCGCGGCCACGCTGCGCATGGCGCTGGCACGTCAGGCGGAAACAGCACTGCGCTTCTACCTCACCGAAATCCACGAGCTCGGTACCGAACTGTCGACCTCGCAGCTGCTCGCCCCAGTCAGCGCCGAGATGCTGGCACTGGCCGACGCCTCGCCGGATCACAGCCCGCACCGCAGCGACGAGCCCTACCGCCGCGCGCTGATTGGAATTTATGCACGGCTTGCCGCCACCTTGCATGCGCTCACCGGCACCGAGGCGCTGCGCCACGCCGTGGTGTCGCAGCGCGCCTATGCCGATTGCGGCGAATTCCTGGGTGACCTGCAGGTCATCGCGCGCTCGCTGAAGTCGCACCACGCGCAGGCGCTGATCGCGCCGCGGCTGGCGCCGCTCCTGCGCGCAGTCCAGGTGTTCGGCTATCATCTGGCTACCGTGGATTTGCGTCAGAGTTCCGACAAGCACGAGGCCGTGGTGACCGAACTGCTGGCCGTGGCGCGCGTGGAACCCGACTACCTGGCGCTGGACGAATCGCACCGGCGTGAAGTGTTGTTGCGGCTGCTGAACGATGCACGACCGCTGCGCGTACGCGGCGCCGACTATTCGACGCTGCTGCGCGACGAACTCGCGATTTTCGAGTGCGCGGTCGAGATGCGCCGGAACTATGGCAACGATGCGCTGCGCCACTACATCATCTCGCACACCGAGGACGCCAGCGACCTGTTGGAGGTGCTCTTGCTGCAGAAGGAGGCCGGACTGTTGCGCGGCACGCTCGACGATTCCGGCGTCAGCGACCTGATCGTCGTTCCGCTGTTCGAGACCATCGACGACCTGCGCAACGCCGCGCGCATCATGCGCGATTTCTACGCCCTGCCCGGCGTGCTGCCGCTGATCGTACGCAGTGCCGGAGAGCAGGACATCATGCTCGGCTACAGCGACAGCAACAAGGATGGCGGTTTCTTCACCAGCAACTGGGAGCTGTACCGAACGGAGATCGCCCTGGTCGAATTATTCGACCCGCTGGAGCGCAAGCACGGCCTGACACTGCGCCTGTTTCACGGTCGTGGCGGCACGGTCGGTCGTGGCGGCGGCCCAAGCTATCAGGCCATCCTGGCGCAGCCACCAGGCACGGTGAAGGGCCAGATCCGCCTGACCGAACAGGGCGAGGTCATTGGCTCCAAATACGCCAACCCGGAGATCGGCCGACGCAACCTGGAGACGCTGGTCGCAGCCACGCTCGAGGCCACGCTGCTGCATCCGACCAAGAGTGCACCGAAGTCTTTTCTCGACGCCGCGGATCTGATCAGCCGCGAGAGTTTCAGGGCCTATCGCAAGCTGGTCTACGAAACGCCAGGATTCACCGATTACTTCTTTTCCGCAACGCCGATCCTCGAAATTGCCGAGTTGAACCTCGGCTCGCGCCCCGCGGCGCGCAAGGCCACACGCGCCATCGAGGACCTGCGCGCCATTCCCTGGGGCTTTTCATGGGGCCAGTGCCGCATGGCGCTGCCCGGCTGGTGCGGCTTCGGCTCGGCCATCGAGGCCTACCTCACCGGCGCGGAATCGCGTCCTGCTCGCCTTGAGCTGTTGCAGCGCATGAATCGTCAATGGCCGTTCTTCCGCACGCTGCTGTCCAACCTCGACATGGTGCTGGCGAAAAGCGACCTGGGGATCGCCGCGCGTTACGTCGACCTGGTCCCGGACAAGCGAGCGGGCAAGCGTATTTTCGCGGCCATGCGCGCCGAATGGGAACGCACCAATGCGGCGCTTTCGTTGATCACCGGCGAAACGACCCGGTTGCAGTCCAACCCGTCGCTCGCACGTTCCATCGAACACCGCTTTCCCTATCTCGACCCCCTGAACCACCTGCAGGTGGAACTGATGCGGCGCTACCGGCTTCTGCCCGACCACGAGGGCCAGCCGGATGCGGCCGAAGAGAGGCTGCGCCGCGGCGTGCACCTGTCGATCAACGGCATTGCGGCGGGATTGCGCAATACGGGGTGAGGACGCGGCTCGATCGAACAGCGCCAGGTCCATGGGTCAGACGATGAACAAGGTACGCATCGCAGTCGTCGGCGCCGGCCTCATCGGCCGACGCCACATCGAGGAAATCCTGAAGAGCCGCGTTGCCACGCTGTCGGCCGTCGTCGACACGACGTCCGCCGCCGCCGAGGCCGCGCGCGAAGCCGGCGTGCCCCTGTACTCGTCGCTCGCCGAACTGCTGGCGCGCGCCCGGCCTGATGGCATCGTCCTCGCGACTCCGAACCAACTGCACGTCGAGCAAGGCCTGGAATGCATCCGTGCGGGAGTCCCGACGCTGATCGAAAAGCCGGTCGCCGACACGCTGGCCGAAGGCCTGAGGTTGTGCGCGGCGGCTGAAAGGGCAAACGTCAGGCTGCTCATCGGACACCACCGGATCCACAGCCCGATCCTGCACCAGGCCTGCGAGGTCATCGGCTCCGGCCTCCTCGGAACGATCGTCGGCGTGATCGGCAGCGCCGTGTTCTACAAGCCCAACGACTACTTCGACGCTGCGCCGTGGCGCCGGCAGCCGGGTGGCGGCCCGATTCTCATCAACATGATCCACGAGGTCGGCAACCTGCGGCGGATGGTCGGCGAGATCACCGCGGTGCAGGCATTCGCCTCCAACGCGACGCGCGGGCATCCGGTCGAGGACACCGTCGCCATCAACCTGCGGTTCGCCAACGGCGCGCTCGGGACCTTTCTCGTTTCGGACACCGCCGCCTGCGCCCGGAGCTGGGAGCAGACTTCGCGGGAGAACCTGAGCTACCCGGCGTATCCGGACGAGGACTGCTACACGATCATCGGCACCAGTGGTTCGCTGGCCGTACCGACAATGCGCATCAAGTACTACGAAAGGCCGGAAGACCGGTCGTGGTGGAAGCCGTTCCGGACCCGCGTGGTCGAGATCGCCCGCACCGACCCATTGGCGGCGCAGATCGAGCACTTCGCGGCGGTGGTCCGCGGCGAGGCGGAACCGCTGGTCACTTGCCGCGACGGCCTGCAGAACCTGCGCGTCACGGATGCCATCGCCGAAGCGGCGAGGACCGGCCGGATCGTCGAGACCCCGTGAACCGCCCGGCCACGTCGCGGAAACGGTTCCGGACATGGACGACGGATCCGCGCGGATCCGTCACCGACACTTAGCATTGGAGATCGAAATGATCAGCGGCACGACCACACTGGTCGCCCATCTCGGCTACCCGACCGAGGCGTTCAAGGCGCCATTGATCTACAACCCGTGGTTCGAAAAGGCCGGCATCGACGCGATCGTCGTGCCCATGGGCTGCAAGACGGACGACTACCCCCTCCTCCTGAAGTCGCTTTTCAGACTCACCAACATCCGCGGCGCGCTGGTCACGATGCCGCACAAGGTGACGACGGTCGCGCTGATGGACGAATGCACGACCCGGGCGAAGATTGCCGGCGCGGTCAACGCAGTGTTGCTGCGGCCCGATGCCACGCTGCTCGGCGACATGTTCGACGGCACGGGCTTCGTGCGCGGGTTGGCGCGCAAGGGCTTCACGGTGCGCGGCTCGCGGTGCCTGATCGTCGGGGCGGGCGGCGTGGGCTCGGCGATCGCCGCCTCGCTGGCCGAGGCCGGCGCCGGATCGCTCGCCTTGTTCGACACGCACCCGGCGGTAGCGGAGGCGCTTGCGTCGCGCCTGCGTGCCCATTTCCCGCAGCTCGGCCTGACGACGGGTTCGAACGATCCGACTGGAGTTGATCTTGTCGTGAACGGCACGCCGCTGGGGATGAATTCCGGTGACCCGCTGCCTGTCGATGTCTCGCGCCTTTCCCCCGGGACGATGCTGGGCGAAGTCGTGATGAAGGTGGAGATGACCCCGCTTCTGCTGGCGGCGCGCGAGCGCGGATGCCGGATTCAGATCGGAACCGACATGCTGTATGAAATGATCCCGGCGTACCTCGAGTTCTTCGGCTTCGGTACCGCGACCCCGGATGAACTCCGAGCTGTGTCCAAGGTGTCGTACCGGTGAAACGTTGATTTGAGCGCGGCGGCCCGTGGAACGGACGTATTGCTATGCTGCGTGCAACGAAGGATAAGCGATGATGAAAGCAGCCAAGAGCATCCAGGTTCGCGGCAGGGTCCTGGGCGGGGTCACCCCGCTGATCTGCACGCCGCTGGTCGGGCGCACGCGCGAGGCCGTCCTCGGCGAGGCGGCGACCGTGGTCGCCAAGAAGCCGGACGCGATCGAGTGGCGCGTCGACTACTTCGCAGCGATCGGCGATAAGGCCGCGGTGCTCGACGCGGCACGTGCGCTGCGCGCGGCGGTGGGCGAGTTGCCGATCATCTTCACCCGTCGCTCCACCCGGGAAGGCGGCGAGCCGATCGCCATCGGCGACGACGAGGTCGTCCGGCTCTACGACGCGGTCGCGGCGAGCCGCTTGGTCGATTTGATCGATTTCGAGATGGGCAACGATCCGGAGCACATCGGACACGTCCGCGAAAGCACGCGGTCGCACGACACCCGCCTCATCCTTTCGTACCACGATTTCGAAGGCACGCCGAACCGGGATTTCCTGGTCCAGAGCTTCCTCAAGGCCGAGCGCCTGGGCGCCGACGTCGCCAAGGTCGCCGTGATGCCGCGCGACCGAATGGACGTGTTGACCCTTCTTGCCGCCACCGCCGAAGCCGATGACGCGGTTGGCATCCCCCTCATCAGCATGTCGATGGGGCCGCTGGGCGCGGTGACCAGGATGATCGGCGGCGTCTTCGGATCGTCGTTGAGCTTTGCCGTCGGCGACACGGCTTCGGCGCCGGGACAGATTCCCATTGCCGACCTGGTCGTCGTCTACGACGTCATCCGGCGCGCGCGCGGCGGTCGTTGAGCCGAAGTGCGCGGTCCGCGTCATGGTGGACAAATTGTAGACGGGCCATTATGTCCAACTCAACGCCATTGACCCGCGAAGCCGGAGCCACCGCCGCGTTCCCCTGCGGCTGCGGTGACTTGGGGCGGCATGGCAGCGCGGCAGGCCGTCCGCCGCGAGATCTAGGCCGACCGGCGATGCCCTCGGCATCGGCCCCCGCTTCCCCGGAGGTGATCGCGACCGGTTTCCAACCGGGCAGCCCCGGCGGTGGTCGATGTACAGTCGGCCGGCCGGCCGGGGGAGCAACCCGCGGCCTTGGTCTTCGGAGCTTCCGGCTACATCGGCACGCACCTCGTGCCGCTGCTGGCGGCGCGCGGCTTCTCGGTGCGCGCCGCGGCGCGGCGGCGTGCGGCAATCGAGGCGCGTGCCTGGCCCGATGCCGAGCTGGTCGAGGCCGACGCGCTCGCGCGCGACACGCTCGGGCCGGCGCTCGACGGCATCGACGTCGCCTACTATCTCGTGCATTCCATGGCGGCTGGACGCGACTTCCCGCGTCTCGACCGCGAAGCCGCAGAGAATTTCCGCGACGCGGCGGCGCGCGCCGGCGTCAAGCGCATTGTCTACCTGGGCGGCCTGCAGCCGGCGGGCGAGTCCTCCGCGCACCTTGCGTCGCGCGGCGAAACCGGCGCCATTCTGAGGCAGGGCGTCACGCCCGTCACTGAAGTCCGTGCGGGCGTGATCATCGGTCCCGGCTCGGCGGCGTTCGAAGTCATCCGGGACCTGGTCTTTCACCTGCCGGCGATGGTGACACCCCGCTGGGTGCGCTCGCGCTCGCAGCCGATCGCGCTGGACGACGTGCTCGAATACCTGGTGCGACTTCCGGAAATGGCATTAGCCGCAGGTGCGATCTACGACGTCGGCGGCCCCGACGCGCTGACCTACTCGCAGATGATGCGAACGTTCGGCGATCTGGTCGGGCGCCGGCCACTGATCATCCCCGTTCCCGTGCTGACGCCGCAACTGTCGTCGTACTGGCTGAACCTGGTGACTGCGGTGCCCACCAACGTCGCCCGCGCGCTGATCGGCGGCCTCGAGCGCGACGTCCTCGCCGACAACGCCCCGATCCTGGCGCTGATCCCGCTGCCGCTCAAGTCCTATCGCCAGGCCGCGCAGGCGGCGCTGGATGCGGAGCGCAACGGCACGGCATCGTCGCGCTGGACGGAAGGGTCCATGCTGTTTCGCCGGAATCGACCGGACTTCGCCTTCTATGCCAAGCAGATGAGCGGCGAAGCCGTGGCCGACGCGCCACTGGCTGCGGTGTGGCGGGAAACGGCCGCCATCGGCGGCGAGAACGGTTACTACTACCTCAACGCGGCCTGGCGCCTGCGTGGCTTCATCGACAAGGTGGCAGGCGGCATCGGCACCGGTCGCAGCCGGCGAGATCCGCTGGAGGTTGCCGAGGGCGACATGATCGACTTCTGGCGCGTCGTTGCGGTCGAACCGGGCCGGCGCCTGACGCTGCTCGCCGAAATGAAACTACCGGGGTCGGCGGCACTGGACCTGGAACTGCGCCCGGAATCGCCGACGCGCACGCGCATCGTCGTCACCGCGTACTTCCATCCGGCAGGCGCCCGCGGACTCCTGTACTGGCATGCGTTGACACCGACGCACGCACTGATTTTCCGGGGCCTCGCCAAGGCGATCGCCAAACGCGCCGAACGCAGCCCCGCCGCGGTGGCGCCGAAAACGTCACCGGGACTTTGAATTTCCTTGTCTGGGCGCCGTCGCTGCCCGGGACGAAACCGAACGCGCGACGACATTTCTCGACGGCCGTAGCGCGCGTCGCCTCAGTCGCCCCAGTCTTCGATGACCTGATCGAGCCCCGCCTGATAGCGCGGAAACCTCGGCTTCCAAACCGGCACGCGCGGCATCGGCGCGCGGACCGGCATCGGCAGCGACGTTTGCTGCATGTGTTCCTCGGCAATGATGACCTTGGCCACGGGCCTGGTGAACAACGGCAGGTGCAGCGGCCTCGGTCGGCCGACGCGGCGCGCAAACGCGTCCATCAGCGCCATGAACGGAACCGGGTGACCGTCAGTCGCATACAGGATCCTGCCGTGGTTTTGCGGTCTCCGCGCGGCGAGCAGCGCCGAAGCGGCATCGATCTGGTGCAGGTGGTATTGCCGGGCCTTCGCCGGACCCGACCAATACGGCCGACCGAGGCGAAACGCCTTGCGATAGGCACGCAGGTCCGCGCTTTCCGGACCGTACAGATAGCCCAGACGCACGACGCACGCGGGCACCCGCGCCGCCAGGATCAGCGCCTCGCATTCGAAAATCGCCTCGACCCACGAGCGCAGCGGATCCCCGACGTCCGCGCCACGCTCCACGGCGTCCACGAAGGCAAAGCTCGCGTGAACCAGCATCGCCGCATCGTCCGTCTCGGCCGCCCGCACTGCCCTGCGTGCTCCGGCCAGTGCCGGGCGTGCGAAATCCTTCCACGCATGACCGTCGTGCAGCAGCGTGTTGGCCTGCTGCCCGGCAATGTTGATGCGAATGTTCGCGGGGATGTTCGCGCCACGGCGAGACGCGAGGACGCGCCCCATCTCGGAGCGCGCTCCGGTGACAGAGACGGTCATGACCGCGAGGTCGCGCGACGCTGCCAAGGGCAAAGTCCGCTCACCTGCCCCTCGTTGCGGCGTCCCGCGGCCCGAAGAAGAACCACAGGAGCAGACCCAGCACCGACAGGAGTATCACTGCAAGTGTCCAGATCAGCTTCTTTTCCTTGGACGCTGCGCTCTGGAAGATATTGATGATCGCCCAGATGTCGCCGGCGAGTATCAGCAGGCCCCAGAGGCCGTTGTAGCCGAATTTCATCATGGTTCGTAATCTCGGTTCTGCGCCCGCGGTTGGGGACCGCGCGGGACAGGATTGCACTGCCAGGGACCGCGCCGGCAAGCGCCGCGATCGGAATCATTGCAACCGTATTCTAGACGGCGACCGGCGCCAAGCCCCGCGGCGGCCACCCACCGCGACTCGCTCACCCGGACGACGACAGGTTCACTCGGCTGCCTTGGCGATGCGGGTGCCCGTTCGCGCCTCGATCACCTTCATCGCCGCCGAGAAGTCCTCGCCGCCCCAGCCCTGCCCGTCGCCCTCCTCGAGCGTCGCGATCGCCGCGGCGAGCAGCGGATAATTCCGGCCGGCATCGTCGACCATGTCGCGCGCCAGCCGCGCGTCCTTGAGCATGAACCTGAGCATGAACAGCGGCGAGAAGTCGCCGTTGCGCATGCGCGGCACGCGGTTCTCGAAGTAGCGCGAATAGGCGAAGCCGGTCCCCTGGGTGACGATGTCGTGAAACGCCTCGATATCGGTGCCGGTTTCCAGGCAAAGGCCCATCGCCTCGGCGACCGCAACGGCGTGTCCGGCGACCAGCGTCTGGTGGATGAGCTTCATCTGGTTGCCGGCCCCCGCAGGTCCGCAGTGCCGGATCAATTGGCCACAGATCGCGAGCACCGGCCTGGCGCGCTCGAAGGCAGCGGCATCGCCACCGACGACAAAACTGATCGTGCCCTCGTTGGCCTGCTTCACCGACCCCAGCATGGATGCATCGAGATGGTCGATTCCCCGCGCGGCGAGGCCGGCATGGACGGAACGCGTCGCATCGGGCCCGACCGTCGAGCAGTCGATGGTCACCGTTCCTTTCCTTCCCACCGAGGCGATGCCGCCATCGCCGAGGTAGACGGACCTGACCACATCGTTGCTGGGCAGGCAGGTGAACAGAAAATCACATTGCCCGGTGATCTCCGCAATCGACGCCGCGGTTCGCGCGCCCGACTCGGCCGCGACTCTTGCCGTGGTGGCTTGATCGGCATCGAAAGCGACGACTTCGCCCGGATGAGCGCGGGCCAGGCGCCGGGTCATGGGAGCACCCATGGCGCCAAGTCCGATATAGCCGATGGTCATTCAGTTTCCCCTCGTCTGCGCGGGCCATCGTGTATTTGTGCTCGTCCTGGATGTCCGGAACCCGGCCCGCTTTCCCGACCGACTCCCAAGTTCCGAGACGCACGACGCGGGCGGGCACCGGAGCCGACAGGACCAGCGCCTCGCATCCGAGGATCGTTTCGACCAACGACCGCAACGGATCCTTGACGCTGGCTCCAGTCAACCACGATTCACCTTTTCGGCGCCCCCCATGACGATCGCCTCATGGGGGGCTGCACAAAGTTGCGGAGTTCAGGGCAATCTAGACGAGCCCTGCACCTCGCGCCCACTTGTATTTCGCACCCAGCACCGCCACCGGGATTTCGGTCGAATACGCGTAGGCCGGGATGCCGTGGTCAAACAGGTATTCCGCCGCTTCCTCGACCTCGACGTCGCCGGCGAGCGATGCAACGATCGGCTTTTCGATGCCTTTGGCGCGCATCTCTTCGACCACTTCGACCATGATCCTGGCAAACACCATCGGCGGCGTGACGATGGTGTGCCAGTAGCCAAGAATGAGCGCGTGGATGCGGGGGTCCTCCAGGCCAAGCCGAACCGTGTTCTGGTAGGTCTTGGGCGGTTCCCCCCCGGTGATGTCAACCGGATTGCCGGCGGCGCCAAAGGGCGGGATGAACTTTCGAAACGCCGCGTCCAGGTCCGGCGGCATGGCCATCAGCGACAGTCCGTTATCCACGCATGCATCCGACAGGAGCACGCCTGAACCACCCGCGCCGGTGATGATGACGACATTCTCGCCCTTGGGCGTCGCCAGTTTGGGAATGCCGCGGGCAAACTCGAGAAGGTCGCGCAATGAGCGGGCCCGGATCACCCCTGACTGATTGAGCACGTCCTCGTAGATCTTGTCGTTGCCGGCCAGCGCGCCGGTGTGCGAGCTCGCCGCGCGGGCACCCATGGCGGTGCGACCCGCCTTGAGCACGACAATGGGCTTTTTCTTCGAAACGCGCTTGGCGACTTCGGCAAAGGCGCGGCCATCCTTCAGGTCTTCGCAATGCTGCGCGATGATCGTGGTGTTGTCGTCCTGCTCGAAAAAGGTCAGGAGATCGTCTTCGTCAATATCGGATTTGTTGCCCAGACCGACGATCGCCGACACCCCCATCTTGGCCGAGCGCGAAAAGCCGATGATCGCCATGCCGATGCCGCCCGACTGCGAAGAAAGCGCCGCCTGGCCCTTGACGTCATAAGCCGTGCAGAACGTCGCACACAGGTTCGCGGGGGTGTAGTAAAAACCATAGATATTCGGACCCATCAGCCGCACGTTGTATTTGCGGCCGATCTCCACCAGTTCCTGCTGTCCCGCGACATTGCCGGTCTCGGCGTAGCCGGAAGGAATGAGTACCGCGCCTGCGATCTTCTTTTCGCCGACTTCGACCAGCGCCTGGGCGACGAATTTGGCCGGAATCGCAAACACCGCCACGTCGATCTTGCCAGGGACGTCCTTGACGCTCTTGAAGGCCTTCCGGCCCATGATCTCGTCAGCCTTGGGGTGAATCGGATAGATTTCCCCTTTATAGCCGCCGTTGATCAGATTCTTCATGACCGAGTTGCCGATCTTGCCCTCCTCGGAAGAGGCGCCGATCACCGCCACCGCTTCCGGTTTCATGATCCGGTTCATGGCGGTGACGATCTCTTCGTGGCCCGGCCGGTGACGCGCCGGCGCCGGTGCGAAATCGAGCACGATGCGCACATCGGCGGCGATGGCACCATCCTTGGTTGCGAACACCGGATTCAGATCCAGCTCGGAGATCTCCGGGAAATCGGCGATCAGCTGGGATACACGCTCGATCATCCCGGCCAGCGCATCGCGGTCCACCGGATCCGCGCCGCGCACCCCCTTCAGGACCGCGGCCGCAGCGATGCCGTCGAGCATCGACAAGGCATCATCACGTGTCGCCGGCGCAAGTCGAAAGGTGATGTCCTTCAGGATCTCGACCAGGATGCCGCCGAGACCGAACGCGACCAGCTTGCCAAACGACGGGTCGGTGACCGCGCCGATGATGACTTCCTGGCCGCCCGTGAGCATCTGCTGCACCTGAACGCCGAGGAGACTCGCCTTCGGATCGTACTTCCTGGCATTGGCCATGATCGTGGCGAAGCCCTTCTCGACCTCACCGGCGCTCTTGACGCCAACGATGACCCCGCCGGCTTCGGTCTTGTGCAGGATCGACGGGGAGACGATCTTGAGCACCACCGGGAAGCCCATGCCGATCGCCACCTTTACCGCATCCGCGGCCGACGTCGCTACGACTTCCTTGGGTACCGCAATGCCATAGGCATCGCAGACAAGTTTGCCCTCGGGCGCGGTCAGCGACGTGCGCCCTTCCGCCTTGACCTTGTCGAGGATCTGCCGTACGGCCGTCTTGTTGCTCGTCATCATTGGTCCTTTCGTGTTGGCGGTCGCGGTTGTCGCTTCCACCTCTGATTTCCGCCGATCGCGCCAGCGTCAATGTTTGCAACCTGCATCAATCCGTTCCCAGCATGCGCTGCTTGCCGGTCGCCATCAGGCTTCCGCCAGCGTGAGCAGATTTCCGCCACCAAAGCTTGAACGCACGCCAATTTCGCCGCCCGCTCTGACCTTGACCGCGCAGTACTTGAACTCCGGAATTTTTCCGAACGGGTCCAGCGCCGGGTTGGTCAGCACATTGGCGGCGGCCTCGTAGTAACAGAAAGGGATGAAGATCGCGCCTTGCGGCGTGCCTTCGTCTGCGCGCGCATATAGCGAAATGCCGCCACGGCGCGACTCGACGGTGATCACGTCCCCGGGCTTGACTCCAAGCAACGTCAAATCGTGCGAATTGAGCGACGCGACGGGCTCCGGTTCGATGGCATCAAGTACCGCCGCTCGCCGCGTCATGCTGCCAGTGTGCCAGTGCTCCAGTTGCCGACCGGTGATGAGCACCATCGGGTATTCCCGGTCGGGGCGCTCCGCCGCCGGGAGCACATCGGCCGGCACCAGGCGCGCGCGCCCCGTCGCGGTCGGAAAATCCTGTGTGAACACGACGCGATCACCCGGATCGCCTTCCTGCCTGCACGGATAGGTCACCGAATGCTGGTCTTCCAGGCGACCCCAGGTGATACCGGCAATCGAGGGCATCGCCAGGCGCATTTCGTCGAATACCTGGCGCGGATGCGGGTAATTCCAGTCGAGTCCCAGCCGCCTGGCAATTTCCACGATGATCCACAAGTCCTGACGCGCGTCTCCCGGAGGCGTCAAAGCCTGGCGGCCAAGCTGCACCAGGCGGTCGGTGTTGGTGAACGTGCCGGTCTTTTCCGGAAACGCCGACGCGGGCAGGACCACATCGGCGAGATAGGCGGTTTCGGTGAGGAAGATATCCTGCACGACCAGACAGTCGAGTTTCGCCAATGCCGCCCTTGCGTGCTGCACATCGGGGTCGGACATGGCCGGGTTTTCGCCCATGATGTACATGCCACGGATCTGATCCGCATGCACGGCGTCCATGATTTCGACCACGGTGAGTCCCGGGGCGGGATCCAGCGTCGTTCCCCACTGCGCCTCGAATCGCGCGCGCGCACCGGGATCGTCGACACGCTGGTAGTCCGGAAAGAACATCGGGATCAGCCCCGCGTCGGAGGCGCCCTGGACGTTGTTCTGGCCACGCAGCGGATGCAGGCCCGTGCCGGGGCGGCCGATCTGCCCGGTGATCAGCGACAGCGAGATGAGGCAGCGCGCGTTGTCGGTCCCGTGGATGTGCTGCGAAATCCCCATGCCCCAGAGGATCATCGAGCCCTTCGATGTGGCAAAAAGCCGTGCAACTTCCCTGATCGTCTCGGCCGGGATGCCGCAAATCGGGGACATCGCCTCGGGACTGTATCCATCCAGATTTTTCGCAAGCTCCTGATAACCGCTGGTGCGATCGGCGATGAATCCGGCATCGGCCAGCCCCTCATGCACGATCGTGTGCATCATCGCGTTGAGCAGCGCAACGTCGGTATCGGGCGTGAATTGCAGGAAGTGCGACGCGTGGCGAGCCAGCTCGGAGCGGCGCGGATCGGCGATGATGAGCCGCGTGCCGTTCTTGACCGCGTTCTTGATCCAGGTGGCGGCCACCGGATGGTTGACGACGGGATTGGCGCCGATCAGCAGCACGACTTCGGCCTGCATCACGTCCATGACCGGATTGGATACCGCACCGGAACCGATGCCCTCGAGCAGCGCCGCCACACTCGACGCATGGCAAAGTCGCGTGCAATGGTCGACATTGTTGGTGCGAAAGCCGGTACGAACCAGCTTCTGAAACAGATAGGCCTCCTCGTTGCTGCCCTTCGCCGAACCGAAACCGGACAGCGCCTGCGGGCCGATTTGATCGCGGATGCCCCGCAACCTGCCCCCGGCCAGATCGAGCGCCTCCTCCCATGTCGCTTCGCGAAAAATGCTGCGCCAGTTGTCGGGGTCGACCGTGAAGTCCGCCGATTTCGGCGCTCCGGCCTTGCGTACCAGCGGAGTCGTCAATCGCTGGCGGTGATGCACATAGTCGAAGCCGTAGCGCCCCTTGACGCACAAGCGACTCTCATTGGCGAGGCCGTCACGTCCTTCGACGCGCAGAATCCGATTGTCCTTGACGTGGTAGGTCAGTTGACACCCGACGCCGCAATAGGGACAGACCGAGTCGACCGTGGCGTCGGCGGCAACCAGGCCGGCGCCTCGCGCCGGCATCAGCGCGCCGGTCGGGCAGGCCTGGACGCATTCACCGCAGGCCACGCAGGTGCTCTCGCCCATCGGGTCACCCAGATCGAAAACGATCTCCGACCGATTGCCGCGAAAGGCAAGACCGATGACGTCGTTGACCTGCACTTCGCGGCAGGCGCGCACGCAGCGCGTGCATTGAATGCAGGCGTCGAGATTGACCGCGATTGCAGGATGGGACAGATCAGTTGGGGGCGAGACCCGCGGCTCGAAACGCGGCTTGACCACCTGCATCCTGTCGGCCCAGAAACTCAGCTCGGAAGCCGGGTTGTAGGTCGTTTCGGAAACGTCCGAGAGGAGCAGCTCGAGAATCATTTTCTGCGAGGCAACAGCGCGCGGGCTGTTGCTGGTGACCTCCATGCCGGCCGTCGGGAAACGGCAGCAGGAAGGTGCCAGCACCCGCTCCCCTTTCACCTCGACCATGCACGCGCGGCAGTTGCCGTCCGGGCGCATGCCTTCCTTGTAGCAAAGCTGCGGAATGTCCACGCCATGGCGCTTGGCAGCCTGGATGAGCGTCTCGTCCGAACGCCCGGTGACCGGTCGACCGTTGAGGCTGAATTCAATCAGCGTCGGTTCATGTTCAGGCAAAGCGGTCACCGATGAGTATCCCTGTTTCATGCCGTTGCAACGCGGCGTAGTGGTGAGGCGTGGTCGTTCGCAACCTGTCCTTCGCGGGCGGCCGATCGAAGCTGGCTGAAACCGGCATCCAATGGAGTTTCGGCCCCTGCCTAGGAAACGATCTCATGTGGAAAATACTTGACCACGCACCGAATCGGATTGGGCGCGGCCTGCCCCAGCCCGCAGATCGAAGCGTCGGCCATCGCCTGCGACAATTGTTCCAGCAGGGTGGTGTCCCAGATCGGCTGGCCTAGCAAGGCTACCGCTTTTTCCGTTCCGACACGGCACGGCGTACATTGACCGCACGATTCGTCGGAGAAGAACTGCATCATGTTGAGCGCGGCATCGCGCGCCCGGTCGTGCTGCGAAAGGACGATCACCGCTGCGGAGCCAATGAAGCAGTCGTAGGGTTGCAGGGTATCGAAATCGAGCGGAATGTCGCCCAGGCGAGCTGGAAGAATTCCGCCCGAAGCGCCGCCGGGCAGATAGCCATAGAATTCATGCCCGGGCAGCATGCCTCCCGCGTATTCGTCGATCAGCTCACGCACGGTTATTCCCGCGGGTGCCAGGTGCACGCCGGGCTTGCTCACCCGGCCCGACACCGAGAAGGATCGCAGACCCTTGCGCCCCTGGCGGCCCTGACCCGAGAACCACTCGGGCCCCTTTTCAACGATGTCGCGCACCCAATACAGCGACTCCAGGTTGTGCTCGAGTGTTGGGCGCCCGAATAACCCGACCTGCGCCACGTACGGTGGCCGCAGGCGGGGCATCCCGCGCTTGCCCTCGATCGACTCGATCATCGCCGACTCTTCACCGCAAATGTACGCGCCGGCGCCGCGGCGCAGCTCGATCGCCGGCAGCGGGCACGGCGGATCCGCAGTCAGCGCGGCAAGCTCGCGCGCAAGAATTTCGCGGCAGCCCGCATACTCATCGCGCAGATACACGTAGATCGCATCGATACCGACGGCCCACGCCGCGATCAGCATGCCTTCCAGGAAGCGATGCGGGTCGCGTTCCAGGTAAACGCGATCCTTGAACGTGCCGGGCTCGCCTTCGTCGATATTGACCGCCATCAGCCGCGGCGAGGGCTCCGCGCGGACAATCTTCCACTTCCGTCCCACCGGAAATCCGGCACCACCCAAACCGCGCAGCAAGGAACTCTCCAGCGTCGCAATCAACTCTTCCGCACTACGTTTACCGGAAACACACTCGGCCAGCAGCTGGTACCCGCCGCGACTCCTGTAGGTGTCATACGCCTCGTAGTCTGCGACCGGCGCTTCCACTGCGCCCGCCTTGACCGCGATCTCGATGGTCTCTACCGTCGCCCGATCGAAGTGATGCCGTCCGACGTTTGCGGCAGGCGCGCCATCGCAGCGCCCGATGCAAGGCGCGGGAATGACCCGTACGCCCGGCCCCAGACGTTCCTGCAGGTCGCGCAACAACTTGCCGCTCCCCGCCATGGCGCAGGACAGCGTCTCGCATACGCGCACCGTCACTGCGGGCGGCGCCGCTTCGCCCTCTTTCACGACGTCGAAATGGTGGTAGAACGTGGCGACCTCGTACACCTCGGCCATGGCCAGCTTCAATTCCTGCGCCAGCGCCACGATATGCGCCGCCGCGATGCATCCGAAGGAATCCTGGATCCGATGCAGGAATTCGATCAGCAGGTCGCGGCGGCGGGGCGAGGCGCCGAGCAACGCCCTCACCTCCGCCAGCGACTTGGCGTCGACAGCGCGTCCCTTGGGCGTCGACCGGATCTTGCGCTTCGCCCGGCCCATTTCGACGAGGGGGATGACCGTCGCCACGATGTCATGCGGCTTCATGTTCAACCCGCTTCGCGCTAGGCGCGGCTGTCCTTGACCCTGGGCGGATCCTTGCGAAACGCCCCGGCGTCCTTGAGCGTTGCGGTTTCCGCCTCGCTGAAGCCCAGCACCTCCCTCAGAATCTCGTCGGTATGCTCGCCGAGCAGCGGCGAGCGTTCGATCTTGGTGGGAGAGTCGGAAAGTTTGACCGGCATGCCGATATTGAGCCACTTGCCGCGTTGCGGGTGGTCGAGCTCCACGACCATCTCGCGCAGCTTCGCATGCTCATCGTTGACGAGGTCTCCGGTGCTCAGGATCGGTCCGCAGGGCACATCGATTTCGTTCAGCACCTTCATCAGCTCCTGCTTGGTGTAGCCCGACGCAAATTCCGTGAGCAGCCGCCACATTTCGTTCTGGTTCTTGCGCCGCGGTTGAATCGTCGCAAAGCGTTCGTCGGAAGCCAGCGCTTCGCCACCAACGCGACGCGCCAGCGCTTGCCACACGACTTCCTGGATGACCACGTAGATGTAGTCGTTCGGACCGCCCGGTTTGCATTTGATCGCATTGCCGAGCTGGCCACCGCCCGAGTCGTTGCCGGACCGTGGGGTGTCCACCATGCCCTCCGTGGGCATCGAGTACTCAGCCAGTTCGCCACGCGTCAGCCGCTGATGATCGCGGAACTTGACCCGGCAGAGATTCATCACGCTGTCCATCATCGCGACTTCGACATACTGTCCCTTGCCGGTGCGATGCCGTTGTTGCAGCGCGGCCAGAATGCCGATCACCAGGTGCAGACCCGTGCCGGAGTCGCCGATCTGAGCGCCGGTAACCAGTGGCGGACCGTCCATGAATCCCGTGGTGCTCATCGATCCGCCCATCGCCTGCGCGACGTTTTCGTAGGCCTTGAAGGAAGCGTAAGGCCCGGAGCTGCCGAAACCCTTGATCGACGCGAGGACAATCGCGGGGTTGATCTGTTGAATTTTTTCCCACGAAAAGCCGAGCCGATCGAGTACACCGGGCCCGAAATTTTCCATTACCACGTCGCATTTCCTGAGCAGCGCGGTGAATACCTCCTTGCCCGCCGGATTCTTCATGTTCACCGTGATCGAGCGCTTGTTGCAGTTGAGCATGGTGAAATAGAGGCTGTCGGCATTCGGAACGTCGCGTAACTGGCCACGCGTGACATCGCCGGTCGGCGGTTCGAACTTGATGACGTCCGCGCCGAGCCACGCCATGAGCTGTGAGGCAGTGGGACCGGCCTGAACATGCGTCATGTCCAAGATGCGAACGTCTGAAAGCGCCTTGTCCATCAATGGGTCTCCTGATGCTTCATTTGTACATTGTCTGTGCTTTGGTGCCGGGCGCATATTCGCGCGGGTCCACCCAGATGTTGATCACCGCCGATTTTCCCGTCTTCGCGATCGCCTCGCGGCCGCGGACCAGCGCAGCCGCGATCTGCCCCGGATCGCGAACTTCCTCGCCATAGCCGCCCAGCATTTCCGCAAACTTGCCAAAGGGCACGTCGCCGAGCAGATTGCCGACGTTGCCGCGCTCCTCGCCGTACTTGGACAGTTGGCCGTAGCGGATCTGGTTCATTGCCGAGTTGTTGCCGATTACCGCGAGGTAGGGCACGCCGAAGCGGTTTGCCGTTTCCATGTCGAAGGCGGTCATTCCGAACGAGCCGTCGCCGTAGTAACAGAGGACTTCCTTCTGCGGGTGCGCCAGCCCCGCCGCGATCGCGAATCCGGTACCGACGCCCAGGCTGCCAAGCGCACCCGGATCCATCCAGTGACCCGGCCCGCGCGGACGCACCGCCTGCGCAGAAATGGTGACGACGTCACCGCCGTCGCCGATATAGATCGTGTCGTCGGTGAGGAATTCGTTCAGCTCGTAGGCGACGCGATAGGGATGTATCGGCGTGCTGTTGGACTTGAACAGCGGCATCAGCTTTTCGGCAGCCACGTCCTCGGCCTGCATCAGATCCTTCATCCATTTTTGCCGTGCCTGCCGCTTGTCGTTCTTGATTCGCCCTGACGCGGCCTGCAGCACTGCACCGAGGACCGCGCCGGGATGACCGACGATGCCCAGAGCGATATCGCGGTTCTTGCCGACCGTGCGATAGTCCATGTCGATCTGCACCAGCGTCGGACAGGTGATGCGCTTGCCGTAGCCCATGCGAAAATCGAACGGCGTACCGACGATCACGATGACGTCTGCCTTGGCGAACGCCTGCGATCTCGTGCGATCGAAGTGATGCGGATCGCCCGGGGACAGGAGGCCGCGGCTCGCGCCGTTGAAATAGCCCGGGATATCGAGGCCGCGCAGCAATTCGACGGCTTCCTTGTCGCCGCGCGCGGTCCATACCTGCTGCCCGAAGAGGATCGCCGGACGTTCGGCGTTGACCAGGATGTCGGCAAGCTTTTCGATCGCATCAGGATCGCCCAGCGCGTGCGTCGAGGCACGGTACTGTCCCGGTTTGGGCTGCACCGCCTTGGCGATGTCGATTTCGCGATCGAGGACGTCACGGGGGATCTCGAGGTAGGCCGGCCCGTAGGCGCCGGAAAAAATCTCGCGCACGGCCATGGCGACCATGTCGGCGACGCGCTCGGTCGACATGACGGTCGACGCGAACTTGGTGATTGGTTTCATCAGTTCGACGTGCGGCAAGTCCTGCAGTCCGCCCATCTTCCATTGCGACAGCGACGTCTGGCCGCCGATGTGCAGCACCGGGCTTTCCGACCGGAATGCCGTGGCGATGCCGGTGACCGCGTTGGTGCAACCCGGACCGGCGGTCGTCACGACGCAACCCAGCTTGCCCGTCTGACGCGCGTAGCCGTCGGCCGCGTGTGCCGCGACTTGCTCATGGCGAACATCGATGATGCGGATGCCTTCGTCGATGCAACCGTCGTAGATATCGATGATGTGCCCGCCGCACAATGTGAATATCGTATCGACCCCTTCGGCCTTCAGCGCTTTGGCGACCAGATGGCCACCCGAAATGACGTTGGCGTCGCGGGTCTTGCGCTTGAGCGTATCGTCGGCGGTCGTGGTCGAGGCTGTGGTCGCGGGTGCTCTGGTTGCGGTGTCTGAAGCCATGATTGGTTCCCTTTATTGAACATCAGGGGCATTGCCGTGCATCACTCATGCTCGGTCACGGTCCTGTGCGCGTCGCAGGTCTGCGCCTGTCGTCGTCAAGGCCGGCTTCATGCATGCCCATTGGCCGGCGCGCAGACCGATGGAAGGTATCGTAGGCCGGTAAATCCATTCCTAACAGTTGAATATTTCTATTATAGGCATAAGGTATAGGCTATACATCGCACCGACGGACCCCCCATGATGAATGCGACCTTGCGCCAACTGAAGGTCTTCGAAAGTACGGCGCGCCACCTGAGCTTTACCCGTGCGGCCGAGGAATTGCACCTCACCCAACCGGCCGTGTCGACCCAGATCAAGCAGCTTGAGGGGCACGCCGGCCTTCCGCTGTTCGAGCAGGTGGGCAGAAAAGTCCATCTCACGCAGGCTGGGCAGGAGATGCTTCACCACGGACGGGCGATCATCCAGCAGTTCCGCGAAGCCGAAGAAGCGATGCAGCAGCTCAAGTGCGTTGCGGGCGGGAAGCTGAACGTCGCCGTGATCAGCACCGGCGATTATTTTTTCCCCCGCCTGCTGGCGGAGTTCAGCAGGCGCAATCAGGGCGTTATTCTCAATCTCGCCGTGAGCAACCGCGCCGAGCTGCTGCACCTGCTGGCCAAAAACCTGACCGATCTGGCGATCATGGTGCGGCCTCCCGATGATATGGATACGGCAAACGAGTCGTTCGCGCCGCACCCTTACGTGGTCGTGGCTCCGTCAACGCATCCCCTTGCCGCACAGAAGTCCATTCCAATGGCCGCGTTGATGAACGAATCCTTCATCGTCCGCGAAAAGGGCTCCGACACCTGGATCTCGATGACGCAGAGTTTCGGTCGTCTGCTCCCGAAGTTGAATATCAGCATGGAAATCAACAGCACCGAAACCATCAAGCAGGCCGTGATCGCCGGACTTGGCATCAGCTTCCTTTCGGCCCACACGGTAACGCTCGAACGACAGGTCGGCAGCCTGGTTGTTCTCGACGTGCAGGGTTTCCCGAAGATGCGCAATTGGTACGTCGTCCACCGCAAACGCAAGCGGCTTTCGCCGGTCGCAACGGCGTTCAAGGAATTCCTCAGGTGCGACGGGGCTTCCCTCATCGAGGCGATCACGCACTTCAGCATTCAACCGGGAACGCGCTCGACCACGACCGGAGCAAGGCATGTTGCCCGGAACCGGACCAAAGCTGCACCCAAGCCGGAAGATCAGGCCTGACCCTGGCGTTCGGGGCGGCAGATGCCATGAGCGACGGCGCCGCAATAAGTCATGACGATTTCGGCCCCTGGCACCCGGGGATCCGGTCGCAGGTACCCGAGAATCTGCGCCACCTGAGCACGATTTTCCGGTCGGAAAACGCTCTCAACAACGTGCGCAAGGCGCGCGAGCTGCGCGATCTGACCGGATTGGATTTGACCGAACTGGTCGCGTTCCGGCCGGAACGGCTCGCTCTGCATGAGCTGCTGATCCGTGTGACCGCCGATTTTTCGGTGCCCGATGGACCCCGTATCGAGGATCTCGGCATCAACTATCGAAAAATCGTCAGCCGGATTTTTTCGCAATACATCGAGCCGGAAATGAGCGCCATTGCCGCCGCCAGCGAAACCGCCAGGCATCGGCTTTCAACCATCATCGCGAACGAACTCACGGCGCTCGCGTCCGTACCGGCGGTCGCCGCCAAACCAGTGCCGAGGTCACCGATCGCCGGACTGCTGGCGCGCTTTGCCCGCGGCCCGGCGCGCACCACCCCCGAAGAACCACCGTCGGGTCGTGAAATGCAGTTGATCTCGACGCTGGAGGCGAAAGCGCATGCGCCCGGTGATGCCATGCTCAGCGTCGCTTGCGGCGCGCTTGCAAGGGTACTGAACGCGCTGATCGGGCGCCACGGCCAGGTCTGGGGAAGCCCTGAACTCGTTGTCGAGATCGCGACCGATATCGCCTGGAACAAATTCGGGAGCGACGAGATCGGCCGGCTGATCGAGCCTTGCCTGGCGCGGGCGGTCGCGACGGAGGGTTATCGTCTGTTGCCGCCGCAGGAGCGGCCGGTGATCATGAATACCAAGGGGGCCTCGGCATCAGGAAAAAGCACGCTCCGGCCGCTGCAGCGGAGACTCGCCGGCGATATCGGGGCGAGCTGGAGCGACTTTGCGGTGATCAGCCCGGATATCTGGCGAAAACAGTTGCTGAACTACGCCGACCTGGGACCCGACTACAAGTACGGCGGGGCGCTCACCGCGGATGAAGTGTGGATCGTCGACCAGAAGCTGGACCGCTACATGGCTCGCAAGGCGCAGCGCGGGAGCATGCCGCACCTGTTGATCGATCGCTTCCGCTTCGACAGTTTCGCGCCGGATTCCGACGAGGCCGGCAGCAATCTGCTGACCAGATTCGGCCGGATTGTCTATCTCTTTTTTGTGATTACGCCGCCGGCGTCGCTCGTCGAGCGCGCGTGGAACCGCGGACTGGATGTCGGACGGTACAAGGCCGTTGACGACACGCTCGCCCACGCAGTCGAAGCGTACACGGGCATGCCGCAGCTCTTCTTCACCTGGATCGACCGTACCGACAAGCGCGTGCAGTTCGAATTTCTCGACAACAGCGTGCAACGCCTCGAGCGGCCGCGCACCGTTGCGTTCGGCTGGAACGGCACGCTGAACGTACTGGACATCAAGTGCCTTCTCGATGTCGAGCGCTACCGCAGGGTAAGCATCGAGGCCACGTCTCCGGTGGACCTGTACACCGACCAACGGCTCCTGGCGCCGGAGAACAACACGGCGTTTCTCCGGCAATGCATCGGCAGATTCCACGAGGTTAATTTCGCGGATCAGCGCTCGGGGCGCATCTATTTACGCATTGTTTCCGGGAAACTTCTCTGGGTTGATCGAGAGGCGCTCGAGCATGCAGCGTCAAACCCGGATACGCGCGCCGGCTTGCTGGCCACGGCGCCGACGGTATTCGACGCCACGAACCAGCCCCCGGATCGGCCAACGTATCTCGGCGATATTGATGGTGTCGACCGGGCGCATACGCTCGGTCGCTGGGGAATCGCCGATTGAGCGGTAATCAGGTCGCCCAACTTCGTTCTGTCGGACAACGCCAAATTTCGTTCCTGCCCAAGCCGGATGACCGCGCGAGCCACTGCGAGAAATCCACCACCAGGTATCTTTCGCGAATTTTTTGCTGCATTGCAACGAAAAACACGGAGGACGAGGTATTGAGGTTGGTCCTGACGAAATCATGTCTCTCGAGTACTTCCTGCTCCGCTCAAATTACCCATGCCGAATCCGGAAACAAGCCTTCGCACGGGGAATTTTTTCTGGACGGCGGGTGTATAACCTATACCCTATCGTAGAGATAACAATGTTTAATGCTTGCTTGTCACCAGCAGGCGTACGCTGTTTCAGTCCTTTCGACCATGGAATTTTCACCGAGTGGCGGAATGGAAATACGAGGATGAAGGGAAATACGGCAGGCGAACAACCGCTTGCATCAACGCATCATGATTCAGCTCGGCGACGGAGTTGGGCAATCGATTCAACCCGTCGGTGGGCAATTCGGAGAGCCGGTCGCGAATTTGAGTAGCGAACGTTTTCCGTAATCCGCCGCAAACGCGAACATGATTGGAGGAGCACCATGCGTATCTCTCTGAAACACGGAATGCTGGGAACGGCAGTACTGGCGGGCTGCATGGCAGCCGCATTTCCTGCGCTTGCCGCGTGGGAGCCGACCAAATCGGTCGAGTTCGTCGTGCCGGCCGGTTCAGGCGGCGGCGCGGACCAGATGGCCCGGCTGCTGCAGGGTGTCATCGCCAAGCACAACCTGATGCCGCAACCGATGGTGGTCGTCAACAAGGCGGGCGGTGCCGGCGCTGAGGGCTTCCTCGACGTCAAGGACTCCAAGGGCGATCCGTACAAGCTCATCATCACGCTGTCGAACCTGTTTACGACGCCGATGGCAACGGGTGTGCCTTTCAACTGGAAGGACCTGACGCCGGTCGCGATGCTGGCGCTCGACAACTTCGTGCTCTGGGTCAACGCCGAAACGCCATACAAGTCCGCCAAGGAATATGTCGAGGCGGCAAAGGCGGCCGGGCCCGGAAAATTCAAGATGGGTGGCACCGGGTCGAAGCAGGAGGACCAGATCATCACGGTGGCGATCGAGAAGGCCACGGGCTCGAAATTCACCTACATCCCGTACAAGGGTGGCGGCGCGGTCGCCGTGCAGCTCACCGGCAAGCACATCGATTCCTCGGTGAACAATCCGATCGAGGCGGTTGCGCAATGGCGCGGCGGCAAGCTGCGCCCGCTGTGCGTGTTCGACGGCACGCGCATGCCGTACAAGGCCAAGATCACCGACACAATGACCTGGAACGACATCCCGACCTGCAAGGAGGCAGGGATCCCGATGGAATACACGATGCTGCGTGGCATCTTCATGCCGGCCGGCGTCACCCAGGATCAGGTCGACTACTACGTGAACTTGTTCAAGAAGGTTCGCGAGACGCCCGAATGGAAAGCGTTCATGGAAAAGGGCGCGTTCACCCAGGAGTTCAAGTCCGGTGCGGATTACAGGACGTGGGTTGAATCCGCCGAGAAGAACCATTTTGGGTTGATGAAGGAAGCAGGCTTCCTGGCGAAGTAGCCGCCCGGCGCGCGGGTCCGGCTTCAAGTCCGGATCCGCGCCGCTTCGTGACACCCCCGGCGCGCTTCCCCGGCGCGCTTACCACCTCGAGGGACGTCGGCCGATGGAACAGGACAAGCGTGGTCTGGTTTCGACCCGGACCATGGAGATTTTTGCCGGCGGCTTGCTGTTCGCGGCCGGTGCGGTGCTGATTTTCGATGCCAAACGGCTTGGCAGTGGCTGGAGCGAGTTTGGACCGCAATCCGGCTACTTCCCCTTCTACATTGGGCTCATCCTCTGCATCAGCAGTGCGGTGACCGTGCTTCAGGCGTGGCGCGCATCGGGCGCACGCGACGCGTTCGTCGAACGCGGTCAGGCAAGACTCATCCTTGCGGTATTCATTCCGACCGTCGTCTACGTGGTCGCCGTGCGCTTTCTCGGCATCTACGTGTCGTCGGCGCTGTTCATCGCCTTCTTCATGGTGTGGCAGGGAAAATTTTCCTGGATGAGAAGCATTGCGACCGGCGTCACCGTGTCGGTGATGTTGTTCCTGATGTTCGAGCTGTGGTTCACGGTGCCGTTACCCAAGGGGCCGTTGGAGACGCTGTTCGGATATTGATTCCTGACAGACGCTCGGCAGGCGCCAGGCGGTGCCAGTCAAGCGCACTGGCCATCCCATCTTCGGCGGTCCGGGGGAGCAACATTGGAAGAAATCAACGCGCTGTTCAACGGCTTTGCGGTCGCGCTGTCGTTCTACAACCTGATGCTGATGCTGGTCGGCGTCCTGCTCGGCGTCCTGATCGGCGTGCTGCCGGGCCTGGGCGGCGCAAACGGAGTGGCGATCCTGTTGCCGCTTACGTTTTCGATGAATCCGACGTCGGCGATCATCATGCTCTCCTGCATCTACTGGGGCGCATTGTTCGGCGGCGCGATCACGTCGATCCTGTTCAATATTCCCGGCGAACCCTGGTCGGTCGCGACCACGTTTGACGGCTACCCGCTGGCGCAGAAAGGTCGCGCCGGCGAGGCGCTGACCGCGTCGTTCACCTCATCGTTCATCGGCGCGTTCGTGGCGGTGGTATTGATCACCTTCCTGTCGCCGCTGGTCGCCAGATTTGCGCTCGAGTTCGGGCCACCGGAATTCTTCGCCGTCTACCTGTTGACGTTCTGCAGTTTCGTCGGAATGAGCAAGGGCTCGCCATTCAAGACGCTGGCGGCAATGATGCTTGGATTCGGGCTTGCCGCGGTGGGTCTCGACACCGTCACCGGACAATTGCGGCTGACCTTCGGCTTCACGACCATGCTCAAGGGGTTCGACTTCCTGATCGCGGTCATTGGACTGTTCGGCATCGGCGAGATCCTGCTGACGATGGAAGAGGGCCTCGCTTTCAAGGGCGTTCGGGGCAAGATCGATTCGAAGATCGTCCTGGAGACCTGGAAAAAACTGCCGCGGTACTGGGCGACGCTGGTGCGCAGCGCAGCAATCGGCTGCTGGATGGGCATCACCCCGGGCGGCGCCACGCCGGCGTCGTTCATGAGCTATGGCGTGGCCAAGCGGATGTCGAAGAATGGTGACAAGTTCGGCACCGGCGAACTCGAAGGCGTGGTGGCGCCGGAAACCGCGGCGCACGCCGCCGGAACCAGCGCCTTGCTGCCGATGCTGACGCTGGGTATCCCGGGTTCGCCGACTGCCGCGGTGCTGCTCGGCGGGCTGCTGATCTGGGGGCTGCAGCCGGGACCCCTGCTGTTTGTCGAACAGCCGGACTTCGTCTGGGGCCTGATCGCCAGCATGTACCTGGGCAACATTGCCGGCCTGATCGTCGTGCTGACCACCGTGCCGCTTTTCGCCGCAATCCTGCGCATTCCATTCTCGATCATCGCGCCGATCATCATCGTCATTTGCGCGGTGGGCGCGTATACGGTGCACACTTCCATGTTCGACGTGTACCTGATGCTGGTGTTCGGCGTGCTCGGCTACCTGTTCAAGAAACTCGACTACCCGCTGGCGCCGCTGGTGCTGGCACTAGTGCTCGGCGACCGTGCCGAGGACTCGTTCCGGCAGGCGATCCTGGGGTCGCAGGGCGACATGGCGATTTTCTTTTCCAACGGACTGGTGGGCTCGATCACCGGATTGGCGCTCGCGCTGCTGTTCTGGCCGTTGCTCTCGCGCCTTTGGCGAATGCTGCGCCCCGGCAATCAGGCCTGACACCAACCGCCACACTCACTGTCCAGGAGCGACGCATGACCGTAATCGCGATGACCCAGGAAATGGCGACGTCGGCCCGTGACGTCACACACGCTGTGGCCGAGGCACTTGGCATGAAACTCGTCACGCATGAGGTCGGCGATACCGTGGCCGAGCGCATGCAGATCAAGCACAGCCTGATTCGGCGGATGCGCGAGGGCCAGGCAGGCTGGTTCGAAAAATTCGGTGTCGATGCGGACGTCTTCGCCGTCTACGCTGCCGAGGAGATATTCGATCTTGCGCTCGAGGGAAACGTACTGATCCGGGGCTGGGGCGCGGCGTACATCCTCCGCGACGTCGGCCACATTCCCTGCGTGCGCGTGTGCGCGCCGCTGGCGAAGCGCACGCAGTGGTTAATGGAGCAGCTCGACTCGGATGACGCCGACCTGGCAGGCGAGGAGATCGAGCGGTCGGACGCCGCGCATGCGGCCCGCATCCAGGCAAATTTCGGCGTCGACATCAAAGATCCGCTGCAGTACGACCTGACGCTCAACACCGGCCGCCTGTCGATCGAAAGCTGCGTCGAGCAGGTGCTGGTACTGTCACGGCGGCCTGAATTCCAGCCGACCCCCGCCTCCGGTGTGCAGTTGCACAACCTGGCCACCGAGGCACGGATACGTGCGGCGCTGCGCGCCAATGCCGACACGACGAACGTCAGCATTGCCACCGCGGTGGACGGCTCGACGGTCACGCTGAGCGGAATGGTCGCCAATACCCGGGAATTCGAGGCTGCCGCCAGCGTGGTGAGCAGCATCAAGGGGGTGACGACGGTCGACAACCGGTTGCGCGTGATGGAAATGGGTACCAGGCGGTTTCCGAACACCCGGATGTGAAACCGGTTGGAATGGCCGTCGTCGCGCCCCAGGTGGCGCGAGCCATGTCTCGGGTCGCGCTGCGCGCATTTCACGTGCCGCCGTGACGCCGATGCTGGCACCGCGGCACTTTGCCCTGACGGTGAACAGGCCTATGATCATTGTTCAGCGGCGTGAGGAATCGGTCCCGCGCCTCGCCAACGGAAGGAACACCGACCATGGCCAAGAAAAAAAATGACTCTGGCGTATACCGCGTCACCGAAATCATCGGCACCAGCACAGTTTCGTGGGAAGCCGCGGCGAAAAATGCCGTCGAGACCGCAGCCAAGGCGCTGCGTGATCTGCGCGTCGCCGAAATCACCAAGCTCGACATGAAGATCGAAGACGGCAAGGTCGTGGCATACCGTGCGCGCGTTTCCCTGTCGTTCAAGTACGACCCCTGAATAGCAGGGACCGCGCCACGACCGGATCGGCGCCGGGCAGCGTTCTGTGACGGGCGAAGCTGGATTCGGTCGCCAATCCCTGCTTGATCCGGTCCCGGGTCCCGGGCGCAGGCTATCGAGATCCTCGCAGCGCATTGAGAGAGGTCTTGCCCGGCCCCCTCCCCCTCGGCCCCATTGCCACGCACTTCTCGGCCACCGCGCCGGATTTGTTGCTGGATGCCGCCAATCGCGGGGCGGGGCCTGCGCCCACAATTTCCTGCGCTGGTCGCCTGACGCAAGGCGCTTGCCGCGCCTAGGGTAGCGCCTGATCCTGAGGGTTCAGGCCGACGCGACCGGCGGAGTCCAGGTTCACGCCCCCTGCTTCGACGTGCTTGTCTTTCAACCCAAGTCATTGATTCAATGGCTCCAGACATTCTGCACGCGAGTCTTCGTTGCAGAACTCATGACGCGTCGCTGCCCTCTGTTACAGGCGTTGAAGGATTCGCCTGCCGACCACCTCGCCCCGGCCCAGGTCTCCGCCGACGCCTTCCGGCTCGAGCCATGGCTCGCGCAGTCAACGGTTCACGTCCTGCCAACGGCGTGGATGGCAGCGCCTGGCCTGGGTTCGACCGAAATTGACAGGGCTGCATGCGCGGCTTCCGGTACGAAGCCGTTGCGGGCGCTTGTAACCAAACTGGCGATCCCGACGAACTAAGCTTAGTGGGCACGTCATGAAAACCAACGATCTTGTGTGGATGCTGGCAACCGGCGCCGAAGCGGTGGATGCCAGGGCACCCACACGACGCTACCTTGTCGCAGTTGGCGGCGGCACTCTGGTCGCGATTTTGTTGATGGTTACGCTTTTCGGTATACGCCCGACGCTTGCACGCGACGCAGGCCTGCCAATGTTCTGGATCAAGGCCGCGTTCTGCGCTGCGCTCGCGGTCGGCGGCCTGCTGGCGGTTGCGCGTCTCGCGCGGCCCGGCACACCGCTCGCGTGGGTGCCGGCAGCGCTGGCCGCGCCGGTTTTTCTGATCTGGATGCTCGCCGCGGCAACACTGCTGGCGGCTGGTCCGGCGGCGCGCACCGAATTGTTCTTCGGGCAGACGTCGGCAGTATGCTCGTTGATCATCGCGCTGCTGTCGGCACCGGTTTTCGTCGCGCTGTTGTGGGCGATGAGGAACCTGGCCGCGACACGCCTGCGCCTGGCAGGCGCCGCTGCCGGCCTTGCGTCTGGAGCAGTCGGCGCGTCGGTTTACACACTGCATTGTCCCGAACTCGCCGCTCCATTCCTCGGCAGCTGGTATGCCCTCGGGATGCTGATTCCGACAGCCATCGGCGCCTGGCTCGGCCCGCGTCTGTTGCGCTGGTAACGGGATGGAACCTGCCAACCGTAGATTGCACTCGCCTTGCGACCGTGTCGCCGGTCCGCGGAAGTCACCGTCTCACCCCGGTGCAACGACGCGCGAATTCGCAGTTGCCAGCCCGGAGGAAAAAACAACCCGGCCTCGCCTGAAGCGGATAGGCAAGACAGGGGCAGATTTCCCGAAGGTTTCCCTATTTTTCCATTTCAATTTTGTCCGTCGCAACTTCGTCAGTTGTAAGAAACAACGCTCCCGCTTCGTCCAATTCGGAAGTGAGCAGCTGTGCTCACCGAATGTCGCCGGACAGAACGCGAAACGCTCGCACAGGGCCCCGCCCGTTCGTCCTCAAACTTCATGCCTACAGGAGTTGCTCCCATGAATCTACGTAAAAAGTCCCTCAGAGCCGCCATTGCCGGTGCCGTTGCCCTTGGTCTTTCCGGACCCGGAGCGTTTGCCGCGTGCGCACCGTGCGCGCCGAAAAAGAGCGCCGCACAGAAGGCCAAGAATCCCTGCGCAGCGAAGAATCCATGCGCAGCCAAGAACCCTTGCGCGGCCAAGAACCCCTGCGCGGCCAAGAACCCCTGCGCCGCCAAGAAGAAATAGAGACAAAAATGCATTGTGTCCAGGCTCCGGGCCAGCGGCCCGGGGCTTGGGCTCTGCCGCTGGCGTGACTGATCCGACGTTTCGATGACCACAGCAAGATCTTCGCCGCGGCTGGCGATGTCGCGCCTGCCCGTCGCGGATCTCGAAGCCATGCGCGCAGCGGGTGCGGAAGCGGTCGAATGCGCGCGGGTGTTGGCGAAGGGAGAAATGGACCTCGTCAGCGAGGTGCTCCGCGGTCACGGCACCTTCTACGAACTGGATCACTATCCGCCGAGCGACGTCTTCGACCACGACAGTCATTCGCAGTACTACTACCATGCGCATCGCCAACGCGAGCACGGTCACTTCCACACGTTCCTGCGCGGGCCAGGCATGCCGCAGGACGTGCAACCCGTGCCTTGCGACGGGGCCAAATCGTGGCCCAGGGGTGATCAGGCTATTTCGCACCTCATTGCCATATCGATGGATGGATACGGAAAGCCGCTGAGCCTGTTCACCGTCAATCGCTGGGTGACGGACGAGGCCTGGTATTGCGCCGACGACGTCATCCGGATGCTCGGGAATTTCCGGATCGACCACGCGTACCCGTCGTGGCCGGTCAATCGCTGGCTAACGGCCATGCTCCGTCTGTTTCGACCGCAGATCGAATGGCTAGTGCACCGACGCGACAAATCGATGGCCGACTGGGTGCGCCAACATCCCGGCTCCGATGCATTCGAGGACCGCAGGCTCGAAGTGATCAGCGAAATTCCGATCAGTGTCGACCGACAGATCGCACTCATCGACAAGGCGCGGCGCAGATGACAGGCGGTGCCGCGCAGGTGGTGGACGTTATTGCACGGACCTACTGCGCAAAGGAATCCAAATGCATGCAAAACTGAATATTATGGGTACGTCCGCGGTTGCCCTCGCCCTTCTGGCGATGCCCTCTGCCGACGTACAGTCGGCCCAGTCGACCCAGTCGACGGTGATCGAACTCACGCAGGTGCCGTGTCAGTTCCTGGAGAGCGAGGGCAACGTGAATCGGGGCTACAAAAGCCAGAATATCAAGGACTGCGAAGCAATCAACGCCGAGTCGGGCGTGGCGCGCGTTGCCGCGGCAAAGCCGCTGCAGTTGAAGGCGGGCAAGTATGTCTTCCGCGTCAGGAATGAAAGCGTGCCATACGAACTCGGCTTCTGGGTGCGCGGCGCGGGCCTTGCCGGCCGGGTGACACTCCCGAGCACGTCGGGTGGCGGATTGACGCGTGGCAAGACGCAGGACTATGAGATCGTGCTGACGCCCGGCGAATATCTGTACTCATGCCCGCTCAATACGACCCCCGACTACAAATTGGTCGTCAGCCAGTGAAGCTTGCGGTGACGGGCGAAGCACCGCCCGGTCCTCGATCGGACGCGAATGTTCTGCCTGCTTTTGACGGGAGCTGACTATGAAAAATCGTAATTTTTTTGCAGACGTCCTGCGCCACGGACACATGCTGGCCGTGATTCCGTTGTTCTTCGCCGGCGCAACGGTGCAGGCGGACAACGCCCCGCCGATCCGGGGAACACTCACGGTCAGGTCCGCACACGGCTTCGGCGAAACCGTCACCCGCATTGAGCAGTCGATAGCGGCCAACAAAATGGGCCTGGTGGCCAAGGCGAGTGCCAGCGCGGGTGCCGCTGGCCGCGGCGTCAAAATCGCCGGCAATATGGTGCTGATGGTGTTTCGAAACGACTATGCGGTGCGAATGCTCGCGGCGAGCGTTCCTGCCGGAATTGAGGCGCCGCTCCGGATCTACGTCACCGAGGATGCCGGCGGCATTGCCAACGTGACCTATCGAACACCGTCCGCTGTGTTTGCTCCCTACGGTAATGCAACACTTGACGCCATGGCGCGTGAACTGGACCCGGTATTCGACAAGATCGTGCGCGACGGGGTTGCCAGGTAGTTGAGCCATTGCACGGCGAACAGGCGAACGTCACGATAGCCGGCAGCGCTCCGCAGCGCGCGGTCATCCTCGGCAGTGGTCTGGTCGTGCTCGGGCTGGCCGGCGCGCTTGCCGGCATTGGCCCGCGGCTGGTTGCGCTTCTCGCCATCGGCATAGGCTGCGGCGCCACCCTGTACCACGCTGCGATCGGATTCACCTCGGCGTACCGGCGACTGTTTGTCGCGCGGGACGCATCCGGCCTCGAAGCGCAGCTGCTGATGCTCGCGGCCGCCACGCTGCTGTTTGCGCCAGTTCTCGCCTCCGGAAACGCATTCGGCCTGCCGGTAGCAGGTGCCTATGCGCCCGTGGGTTGGCCGGTCGCGATCGGCGCATTCATGTTCGGCATCGGCATGCAGCTCGGTGGCGGATGCGGATCGGGCACCCTCTCCAACATGGGTGGCGGCAGCGCTCGTACGATGGTGACCCTGGCCACGTTCTGTGCCGGCGGCTTCTGGGCCAGCCTGCACATGGGCGCGTGGCAACGTCTGCCCGACCTCGGCACGTTGGTGCTGGGTGAGTCGATGGGGTGGACGGCCGCAGTCGTCACGCAGTTCGCGTTTCTCGCCGTTCTCCTTTGGGTGCTGCGCACGTTCGGGCAAAAACAAGTCGCGGGCCCGCCCTTGACATCGGCAGGCTGGCGCCGAATCGCCACCGGTCCGTGGTCGCTTGCCGTGGGCGCGCTTCTTCTTGCGTTGCTCAATTTCGCAACGCTCGCCGTGGCGGGTCATCCCTGGTCCATTACCTGGGGGTTCACGCTCTGGGGCGCCAAGCTGGCCCAGTTCGCCGGCTGGAGTTTTGCCGGAGACGGATTCTGGTCTGGCGACTTCCAGCGCGAGGCGCTCGCGGCGCCGATACTGCACGATGTCACGTCGGTAATGAATATCGGGATCGTCCTCGGGGCGGTGATGGCCGCCGGATTTGCCGGTCGGTTTGCAATGACGGCCCGGATCCCGCTGCGTTCATTCGTTGCCGCTGCCCTCGGCGGTCTGCTGATGGGTTATGGCGCCAGGATTGCGTATGGCTGCAATATCGGCGCGTTCTTCTCGGGCGTTGCGTCGACCAGCCTGCACGGTTGGCTGTGGATCGCCGCGGCGCTGCCCGGTACCTTGGTTGGTATTCGCTTTCGCCCGTTGTTTCAACTTTCCAATGGATGAGCTCGGCAGGATTTATCTGAATTGGGCGCCGGTTGCTTTTGGTGCCGGTGGGCTGTTGCCGGTTTCATGGACAGCTTGAATCCGAAGCGGTGCCATTCGACGCCAGATTGCGTCGGTCCGGTCGCGTTCGAGAAAGCGTAATTGGCTCAGGTTGGTGTCCACTGAATCGGCACAGCAGCCGAAGCCCCACGTACCAAACCCACTGGAAGAGTTCGCATGCTGACCGTGGATGCGGTGCATGAAATGTTCGCCGCAATTCTGGCGCGGCTCGACGCTATCGACCAAAGGTTGGCAGGCCGACGAAACGTCGCCGGGCGCGTGGAGAACTGCGAGGATGTGACCGCGTTGATCCAGTGCATCGCGCGGCACGCGGGCGAATACAGTTTTGCGGTGGCTGACCTGCTTGACGGTACGCTCCCGGGAGCCGCGAAAGCGGAACTGCGGGAAGCGATGGTGCGCGCCGTTGGTGACGAAAGTTCTAGGCGCGTTGGCCAGTTGTTAAGGCGGCTCGAAGGCGCAACCGTTGGCGGCTACCGGATTGCGCGGGATGGCAATGTACGCGGCGGCATCCTGTGGGCGCTGGTACCCGACTGCAAGTTGCAACGGTGAAAACACGGATATCGCCTAGCGCATTGCGTCCTTAACGTGGTGGCGTTACCACCACCAAGGACGGCACCATGGCCGAGCGCATTACTAGCAATCTGAAGGGCATTAGCTTCGTCCGCGCGTTGATCGCGCTTAGTCGCGCATCCGGGATGACCGACAAAGCCGCGGACGTCCTGTGCGCGCAGCATCCGTATGACCGGACGGCACTGGACCACATCGAACGCACCGCCGTCTCGGCTGGCAACACGTCGGACGCCTCCTGGGCTTCCCCGCTGGTGCAGACTGCCGCCGCCATCGAGTTTTTCGACCTTCTGCGAAGCGAGAGCGTTTCGCTTGGGCGGCTGACCGGCATGCGCAAGACAGCCTTTAACATTCCGACCGCCGTGCAGTCGAGCGGGGTCGTGCTTGGCTGGGATGGCGAGTCGGCTCCGGCCCCAGTCGGCAAGCTGCAAGTGGCGGCAGGAGCGCTCGCCTACACCAAGCTGTCCGGCATCGTGGCGATTAGCCGGGAGCTATTCCGGTTCGGCCCGCTGGCCGAGCAGGCGGTGCTTAACGACCTCGTGAAAGGCTCTGCCTACTTTGCTGATAGCCAGTTCCTGGACCCGAGCGTCTCCGCCATCGCCAACGTAAAGCCCGCCTCGGTCCTGAATGGCATTACCCCGACCCAAAGCACTGGCGCGACGGCGGTAGCCATCGCAGCGGACCTGGCGACGGCACTTGCCGTGCTTGCCGACGCCGACGAGGTTGGCCCGCACACCTATTGGGTGATGACTCCGGCCGATGCAGCCCGCCTTGCAGCCAAGCGGGATACGCAAGGTGGTCCCGCCTTCCCGCAGGTAACGGCGCGGGGTGGCACCTTGCTTGGGCTGCCGGTCTTGACCAGCAACGCCGTGCCGCACGCCGTGTCCGCCGGAAGCATCGTGGCGCTGGTGAATGGCGAAGGCATTGCCCTTGCCTCGTCCGGCGCCGTGGTCGAGACCAGTGACCAAGCCAGCATCGAGCTACAGGATGCGCCGACGGCGAGCGGCACCACTGGCGCGCAGCTGGTGTCCGCGTGGCAGGAGAACCTACGTTTGTTCCGCGTCGGCCTTGGTGCGAACTGGATGCGCACTCGCTCGACTGCCGCGACGTACATCGACAACGTGCACTGGTAGACCGCCATGGACGCCAAGGAACGTGCAGAACTGGTAGACGCGGTGTTCCGGGCGGTCGAGGGCTATGTCGACCGTCGCCTGGCGAAAGCCGTTGGCCCGCTGGAAACTCGCGTCGCCGCGCTTGACGCACCGAGGGAAAGCCACGAGCGGCGCCTGTCGCGCCACGCCGACCATCTTGCCGGATTGGAGAGCCGCCTGCAGAAACTTGAGAAGGGGGGCCGATGAGCACGTCGGTCGTTGCGCAGCTTGCCGCTGCCATACGTGCGCGAACGGCAGGGTACGACCAACCACCTGCGCCAATACGGCTGCCGGTCGTGCGGACGCCCGATGCGGTGGTCCCGCCACCTGCGACGCCCACGGTGATTAAATGCGCGGCAACCCCTACCGCGTGGCGGTTCGAGATCGAGCGGGATGCGGACGGATTCTTGACCGGCATTCTCGCGTGGCCGGTACCGCTACCCGGTGCGGCAACAGCGGGGAGCGACTGACCATGGTGGATATCGCAATCGCCGCCCTGGACTCGGTGGAGTTCGATGGCCGCTTCCTGGTCGTGCGCTTTCTGTTGACTGATGGCTCGGTCGCCGCGACGCACTGGCCGCGCGAACGGCTGGAAGCATGCCTAGCCCGCCTAGGGAAGCTCTGCGCAACCGGTCATGAAACCAGTCACTCGAGTCGAAATGGGTAACCGCAGGCGCGAAGTGACGCCGATTAGGCGTTTTGACTCGCCGAGCGACTCGTCTTGGTTCGTTACCACCGGTTTTTCCCGTTCATTGGACGCACCTCTCCTGTCGTGCCAGCAACAATCGTCGTGCCAGATACAGGTTCGACAGGGCGAACATGGTCAGTACTCGCACCGTATTCTTGTACAGCCCACGGTAGCGCACCTTGGTGAAGCCCCACAGGTTCTTCACCACATGAAAGGCGTGCTCGCCCCGCGCGCGGTGGCGCGAACGGGTGCGGTTGATCTGCTTCTCCTGCTCGGTCAGAACTCGCCCGGGCTTGGCCCGGCGATTCATCCGATACGCGATCCCGGCCTCCCGGCAATGCTGTCGGTGATCCGCCGACCAGTACGCCTGGTCGCCGAAGATCTCCTGTTCCTGCCCATGCAACAGGTCGTCCAGCCGGGTGATGTCGCCCTCGGACGCCGGGCCGGTCACCACGCTGTGCACCAAGCCTCGCCGGTCGGTGCCAACGTGCACCTTCATTCCGAAGTGCCACTGCTTGCCCTTGCGGGTTTGCTTCATCTCCGGATCGCGCGCCTGCGCCGCATTCTTGGTCGAGGGCGGCGCCGCAATGATCGTCGCGTCCACGATCGTGCCAGACTTGAGCAACAGCTTCTTCTCTTCCAGCAACTGGCGAACCTCGGCAAACAACCTCTCGGTCAGCTGATGTTTCTCCAGCAGGTGGCGAAAGCGCAGAATCGTCGTCTCGTCCGGCACCAGGTCGGCAGCCAGATCAATGCCCGCAAACCGGCGCATCGACTCGCTGTCGTAGAGCGCATCTTCCATCGCCGGATCGGACAGGTTGAACCACTGCTGCATGAAGTAGATACGCAGCATCCGCGGCATCGGGTGCGGCGGACGACCCTGCACTGCCTTCGGGTAGTGCGGTTCGATGACCGCCAGCAACCGCGCCCACGGCACCACCGCCTCCATCTCGGCGAGGAATTGCGCCCGGCGCGTGACCTTTGTCTTGAGCGCCCAGGCGGTCGATCCCAGCGTCGTCTGTTTCATATTGTTGGTCCCCTCGTCAGAGCAAGCGATTCAAAC
>JAQBEY010000041.1:0-14177 GCA_032123655.1 Betaproteobacteria bacterium | reverse complement strand
GGGATACCAAGACCCCGGGGACCTATCACTGCGTCTGCTGCGGGCAGTCGCTCTTCGACTCCGAGACCAAGTACGATTCCGGCAGCGGCTGGCCCAGCTTTTACGCACCTGTCAGTGATGACGTAGTGAGTACCCGGGAAGACAACAGCCTGATGATGCGGCGTGTCGAGGTGCTTTGCGCCGCCTGCGACGCGCATCTGGGCCACGTGTTCCCCGACGGGCCCGAACCCACCGGCCAGCGCTACTGCATGAATTCGGTCGCGCTGAAATTCGAGCCGGAGAAGTAGCGGGACTCACCGGCGCGCTGTCCGTTCAGGGACATCTCCCGGCCGCCGCCCGTGCTCCCTGACCGGGAGGCCACCCGGCCCGGACCCGGCATTGGTTTGACCTTCCATGGCTCAAACCTGGCACTCCCATTATTAATGTGTTGCATTAAGACAATGTAATACCATACGGTTATTACAGCGTATTTTTTATGTCTGTTTCTTCCCGTTGGCCAGACGAACGGTCATTGACACCCATCGATATGTAAATGATATCATTTTGATACGGGATGACGCCAGCGCAGCGCGCGGCGCGATTCCACCTTCAGGAGACGACGATGGAACGCATGACAAAAGCACCAGGCCCGGCGCACGACGAGCGTCCGATCGGGACAATGAACGGGTTCATCGCGCTGTTCCTGGCACTGCTGTTGCTGGCCGCGGGAGGCCTCGTGCTTGCCCAGGCCATATCGTTCCACGGCATCCGCTGGGGTCTGCTGGTGGCGGCGATCCTGCTGCTGATCGCGGGCGTGCTGACGCTGGCCGGCCTGTATACGCTGCAACCCAACGAGTCGGCGATCCTGCAGCTCTTCGGCGCCTACCGCGGCACCAGCCGGGTGCCGGGTCTGCGCGCCACCAATCCCTTCTACACGCGCAAGAAACTCTCGCTGCGTGCCCGCAACCTGAACGGCGAACGCCTGAAGGTCAATGACAAGCGCGGCAACCCGGTCGAGATCGCCGCTGTCGTCGTCTGGCATATCGACGACACCGCCAAGGCCGCCTTCGACGTGGACGACTACGAAATGTTCGTCAAGGTGCAGAGCGAGGCCGCGGTGCGCCACCTGGCTTCGGCCTTTGCGTACGACTCCGAGGAAGGCCAGGCGGTCAACGAACCGACGCTGCTGGGGGCCGCCGACGTCGTGGCCCGCGCGCTGGTGCGTGAGTTGCAGGCGCGCCTGGAGCAGGCCGGCGTCGTGGTGGAGGAAGCGCGGCTAACGCACCTCGCCTATGCGCCCGAGATCGCGCAGGTCATGCTGCGCCGGCAGCAGGCCGAAGCGATCATCTCCGCGCGAGCCAAGATCGTCCACGGCGCGGTATCGATGGTCGAAATGGCGCTGCATGAACTGTCGGTCAAGCAGGTCGTCACCCTCGACGACGAGCGCAAGGCCTCGATGGTGTCGAACCTGATGATCGTGCTCTGCGCCGAATCCGAGGTGCAGCCGGTCATCAACACCGGCACCCTCTACAACTGACCTGCAGACGGGAACCGGAGCGCATCATGGGCATGCTGCCGAGACTGCTGTTCGCACTGACGCTGGTGATCGCCCCGGCGCTTATCTTCGCCACCTCGGGCGCCCTGCCCGAGCGCGTGGCGACGCATTTCGGCATGGGCGGTGCTGCCAACGGCTGGATGTCCCGCGAGGGCTACCTGTGGTTCATGGTCCTGTTCGCGATCTTCGTGCCGCTGATCGTCGTGGCCACCAGCGGCTTCGTGCCGCAATTCACCCGGCCACGATGGAAAAAGGCTGCGTTGCACGCCAGGGCCGCAGATCCTGCCGACAGCATCGCCGCCATTGCCTGGCGCCGCAGCCATGCGTGCTGGCTCGGCTGCGCGCTGGCGGTGTTCCTGACCGCCATGCACCTTCTGCTCGTCGAGGCGAATCTGCGCACGCCGGCCCAACTGCCCGAAGGCGCGTTCTTCGGCGTGTTGGGCATACTCCTTGCGGTGGTCGGCGTCTGGAGCCTCGCCTTGAAGCGGCACCTGCGCCGGGTGCATTGACGGCCGGGCGCGCACCGAGCAATGGCCGTCAAGAAATCCTTCCTGCTGCGGGTGGATCCATCGCTCTGGGCCGAGGTCGAGCGCTTCGCGCAGGCCGAGCTGCGCAGCGTGAACGCACAGGTCGAGTACCTACTTCGCGACGCCCTCACCCGCCGCGGCGTCCTGCCCCGGTCTGTTCCGCCGCCGGACAAGGACGACGAGACGCTGGCGGACGAATAGCGCGGGACCGGAAGCGCCTTCCCGGATCGGCCCGGCCAGCTGCCATTCAACGCGTTTCCGGCCAGTGCTCTCCCCACGCCGGACGGGCTCGGCCGGCCTTGAGACAGTCGAATCGTGTAGCGCACAAACTGTCGCCAGCACCATTCGCGACAAACGGCGCCGCATCGCCGCCATATGGCGTATCCGATCCGGGCGCGTTCGCACTATCCTGATTCCTGGCGCCGACGCTCGCGTCGCGAAACTGCGGCCGCAGCCAGGCATTGTTTTATACAACACTTGATTGCGCCGTCGAACCTACTCAGCCAGCGAGCATGTTACCCGCCGAAATCTTGGAGCATCCGCCCCGGATGCGATCGACGCTGGTCGGGCGAACGAGGCGCCGCATGGCCGGACTGCGCACGCAGGGACTGACGCTGATCGAGCTGATGCTGATCATCGCCATCGTCGGGATCCTTGCGACGATTGCCTTGCCGGCGTATGAACGCTATCGTGAGCGAATCCGCGTTTTCCAGGCGGTGAGCGACATTGGCGCGATCGGTACGCTGGTCTACAAATTCGCCCACGACGATGGTGCATTTCCTGCGTCGCTCGCCAACGTCGGCGCCGACGCGATGCGCGATCCGTGGGGCAATCCGTACCAGTACGTCAACCACGAGGACCGACGCAGTCGTGGGCTATGGCGCAAGGACAAGAACATCGTGCCGATCAATAATGATTTCGACGTGTTCAGCATGGGCAAGGACGGAAGCAGCGTCCCGCCGCTGACCGCGAAGCCAAGCCGGGACGACATCGTGCGCGCCAACGACGGGCGATTCATCGGCCTCGCCTCCGAATACGATCCGTGAAAATACAGCGCGGCTTCCTGCGAAGCCGGGTGGCGAGACGGATCGTTGCGCTGTTCGTGCTATGCGCGCTGGTTCCGATCATCGCGACCGCGGTTCTCTCGCGCGACCACGTGCGCCGGCTGTTGTTCGACCGGAGCTATCTGCACCTTGCCCAATTGGGTCAGGCGTATTCGCAATCGCTCTACGAACGACTGTCGATCGTCCAGTCCCTGCTGGGAATGGTCGCGCCGGATACCGGCAGCGGATCGAGGGCGGGGGCCGAGCGACGCAACGAAAACCTGCTCGGACGCGTCGACGCGCTCGCCCTGGTTCGCCCAGACGGGTCGACGGCCGGCCTGGCGGGAACGCCGCGACCATTCGCCGCGCTCAGCGACGCGGAGTGGAAATACCTGTCCACAGGAAAATCGATTCTGCGGATTCGCACGAACTCTGGCGCTCCTGCCACGGTGATCCTGGCGCGGGCCATTGACGCCCGGGACTCCAGCGCCGGCGTGGTGGTCGCGGAATTGAATGCCGAGTACTTTTGGGGCGAGGCCGACGTTCTTCCGGCGGTGACCGATTTCAGCGTCATCGGCGCCGGCGGTGAGCTTCTGTTTTCGTCGAAAAAGCGACCCGGCCCATTGCTTGCCGCGCTGGCGCAGCGCCAGCCGCCCTCGCCGAACGGACGCATGGTGTACGACGCGACGGAGGGCGCCGAACTTGCCGGCTATCGTGAGCTATTTCTGCGCGCCAATTTCTATCTGTCGGGATGGACGGTCGTCGCAACCCGGCCGGAGGTCGAGGTGCTGGCGCCCATCGCCGCATTCGAACAAAGCCTGCTGCTCGCGATAGTGCTGGCGTTGCTCGGCATCGTGCTGGTCAGCGTGTGGCAGATTCGCCGGACACTGGTGCCGCTCGAAGGCCTGCTCGAAGGCACACGGCGCGCCGCCAACAAGGACTTCAGCACGCGCGTCGAGGTCCTCAGTCATGACGAGTTCGGCGAACTCGCGCAGTCCTTCAATACCATGATCAGCCGCCTCGGGCGCCAATTCACCGCGTTGTCGACGCTCTCGGCGATCGATCGCACCATCCTCTCCCGCCCCGACGTCGTGCAGGTGATCGAGGCGGTGCTTCGCCGCATTCGCGCCATCGTCCCCGCACAATGTGCCAGCATCGTGATCAACGACAGCCGCACCGCGGGAACCATGCGCCTTTACACGCGCGGTCATAGCGACGCGACGACGATCGACCGTACCCGTGTCGCCGGCACCGTCGACGACCTGCGCCTTCTCGGCAACAAATCGGAGGGGACCTGGCTGACCCCCACGGCAGCGACGATGCCCTGCGCGGCTTCGCTGGTGAACCTCGGCGCGGCGGCCCTGTTCGCCGTACCGATCACCTGGCAGGGGGAAGTCATCGGCGCGGTCTTCATCGGGACTTCCCGCATGAGTGTGCTCGATGACGACGAAGAAGCACGGATTCGCGATCTCGCCGATCGCGTTGGCGTCGCCTACGCCGCCGCGTCCAAGGACGAACAACTCTACTACCAGGCGCACTACGACCCCTTGACGCAATTGCCGAACCGCCTCTATTTCCGCGACCAGCTGGAGCGCTCGATCATTCGGGCCGAGCGGAACCAGGCTGAATTCGCGGTGCTTTTCGTCGACCTCGACTTCTTCAAGCACGTCAACGACAGCATGGGCCACGCCGCCGGCGACGAGGTGCTGGTCGAGGCGGGCGCGCGCCTGCGCCACTGTGTCCGCTCCACCGACATCGTGGGACGACTGGGCGGTGACGAATTCACGATCCTGATCACCGACGTCAAGGGTGGCGGTGACTCGCGCGTCGTCGCCCAGAACGTCATCGCGGCGATGTCGAAACCGTTCCTGAGCGCCGGCCAGCAGTATTACCTGAGCGCCAGCGTCGGGATCGCGGTCTATCCCGCCGACGGCGCGACCGCGGAGGAACTGTTGCGCAACGCCGATACCGCGATGTATCGGGCCAAGGAAAGCGGGCGCAGCAGGAGCGTCTATTTCGAGGAGAAGATGAACTCGGCGGCGCTCGCGCGAGTACGTTCGGAACGCGACCTTCGGCACGCCCTCGAGCATCGGGAGTTCTACGTTGTCTACCAGCCGATGCTGAACCTGCACACCGGAAAGCTTTCCGGGGCCGAGGCGCTGCTGCGCTGGAATCACCCCGAGCATGGTGCGCTGGCGCCCACTGCGTTCATCCAGCTGGCCGAGGAAACGGGACTCATCGACCAGCTGGGTGAGTGGGTATTGCACGAGGCGTGTACCGAGTTGCACGCGCTCCAGACCAGGGGTCTGCAGCTGCCGAAAATATCGGTCAACGTCTCCGCGCGTCAATTCAAGCAGCCGAACTTCGTCGAAACGGTGCGCAAGGTGCTGCGGAAAACCGGCGTGCCCGGGACTTCGCTGGAACTCGAGATCACCGAGAGTCTGCTGCTGGAGGCCACGCCGCAGATCGGCCGCACGATGGCGGCGCTGGGCGCGGACGGCGTGCGCTTCGCGCTCGACGATTTCGGCACCGGCTACTCGTCGCTCGCCTACCTCAAGCGCTTTCCCGTGGACGTCGTCAAGATCGACCGCGCCTTCATCAAGGACCTTCCCGCCGACCGGAGTTCGGCAGCCATCACCGAGGCAATCATCTCGATGGCGCACGCCTTGCAGAAGCAGGTCGTGGCCGAAGGCGTGGCCACCGCGGAGCAACTCATGTTCCTGCGCGATCTCGGCTGCGACGAGGTTCAGGGCTTCCATCTGGCCAAGCCCCTGCGCGCGGCCGAACTTGCCGCGTTCGTCCACCGGGCGCAGGGCGTGGCCGACGAGCAAGTCGTCGCCGCACCCGAGTCGCGCCGCGCCGTGCTGACCGCAGTTGCCAACAAGGCGCGCTGACCGGGCTCAGCGCTTCGATACCTCTGCGGCCGGGCCTTTGGGCGGACCGCCCAGCACGCGCCCCAGGAATGCGCCTGCCAGGGCTATTTCTTCCAGAACGGCCGAATGTTCGATCGGATAGGTGTGCCACTCGACCTTCCAGCCGCCATCGACAAGCGCATCTCGCGACATTTGCGCCCACTGCAGCCGCACCACCGGATCGAAACTGCCATGCGCCATGAAAATAGGCAGATCCCTGTTGGCCGGCGCGGCCTGCGTGGCCAGTCCCTTGGCATCGATCAGATAGGTCGATAGCGCCACCACTCCGGCAAGGCGCACCCGGTGCCTCAGCGCCGCATGGAGCGCAACGGCGCCGCCCTGTGAGAACCCAGCCAGCACAATGCGTTCCTCGGGGACGCCACGGGCGATCTCGCGGGCGATCAGCGCCTCGATCTGGGCGGCGGAGCGCTGCACCCCCGGCAGGTCGGCGCGCGAATGCAGATCGGCGTCACGGATGTCGTACCACGCCCGCATCACCTGCCCGTTGTTAATCGCCACCGGCATCATCGGCGCATGCGGAAACAAAAAGCGCACCGCAAGCCCCGGCGGCAGGCCCAGCGCGGCCACGATTTGCGACCAGCCATGGCCATCGTCGCCCAGCCCATGCAGCCAGATGACGGCGGCCGCCGGGTTCGGCGCGGTTTCGATTTCGATGGCGGGCAGCAGGTCGGTCATGGGGGCTCTTCGTGAATACGGACCGGGCATTCTAGCCGGTGTCCCCCGTCCGAGCCGGCTTCGGTTTGTGTGACAATGCCACCCCAGGTTCCCTACGACACGGAGGAAGTACCCATGAAGCGCGCATCCATCCACCGCATCCTGATCGCCGCGACCGCGCTGTTCGCGGCCATGACGGCATCGGCACAACCAATCATCATGCGCGTGTCGCATCAGGTGCCGCCGGCGCATCACCTCTCCAAGATGCTCGAAGGTTTCGCGGCCGACGTGAAGGCACGTACCAACGGCCAGGTCGAGGTGCAGATTTATGGTTCACAGCAGCTTGCCAAGGCCGGCGAGAATTTTCCTTCCGTGGCCAAGGGCAACATCGAGGCCGCGCTCAGCGTGAATTTCCAGTGGGGCACGACCATCCCGGAAATGAGCGCGACGCTGATTCCCTACGCGATGGGCGACCTGGACCGGATCAGGAAATTCCCCACCTCGGAAGCCAGGAAGTTCCTGGACGCGAAGCTCGAGGCGCGTGGCCTGAAGAGCATCGCCTGGCTGTACATCACGCGGGAGACGATCGTCACCTCGTCAAAGGCTCCGATTGTGAAGCTGGACGACTTCAAAGGCGTGAAGATTCGCGGTCTGAACAAACTCACCGATAACGCGTTGACGGCGGTAGGTGCGGCGCCGACGGCGATGTCGGGTTCCGAGGTCTATCAGGCACTGCAGTCGGGCGTGCTCGACGCGGGACTCACCGACCTGTCGGCCGCGTACAGCCGCAAATACTACGAGGTGCAGAAGTTCGGTACCGTCGGCCCGCTGTTCACCATCTATTTCCACATGTACGCGAACCCGGCGTGGTGGGGCAAGCTCTCGCCGGCGCATCGGCAGGCGATCGAGGCGGCGGCGGCCAAGGCCGAGCAGGATGCGATCCCGATCACCGAGGCGACTGCCGCCGAGGCGGTCACGGGGCTCAAGGCCAAGGGCATGACGCTGCACATCCAGTCGCCTGCCGAACAGGAGACTTGGAAGGCCGCGATGCAGAAGCCGGTCATCGATGCGTTCCTGAAGACCGCGCCCGACGGTGGCGCCAAGATCATCGAGTTGCTCGGCAAGCTCTAGATCGCCATCGCTCCACCCTGCTCTCACGCCGGCCTGCGCCCGGCGTGAGAGCAGGGTGCGCAGCGGCAGCATGCGTTTCCCTCAACAATGAGAACTTTCGGTCGCGTCGTCGATTGGCTGGCGCGCATCGGCATTGCCTTGGCTGCGATCACCCTGCTGGCGTCGATGGCGCTGATTTGCTACTCGGTGGTGATGCGCTACCTGCTCAACCAGCCGGTGCCATGGGTCGATGAACTGGTCGGTTATCTGCTCGTCGCCTGCGTGATGTTCGCCGCCGCCGACGCGCTGCGCCGTGGCGAGCATATTGCCGTGGATATCGTCACCGAGCGGCTGTCCCCGCGGGGCAAGCGCTGGACCGCGCTGCTGGGCCTGACGGCGGTCGCCGCGTCGGCGCTGCTGCTGGCGGTCGAGGGCTGGGACATGATCACGTTCTCGCGCATGGTCGGCCTGATGTCCAACGGTTACCTGGCGGTGCCGATATGGATTCCGCAGTCGCCGATTCCTCTCGGCGCCGTCCTGCTGCTGCTCTCCGCCATTGCCGCCTTTGGCGTCGCCTGGCGCGGCGTCCCGCCCGTCGCCGATGACCGCGGGGCGAAACCGCCCGGTATCGAATGACCTTTGCACTGATCCTCGGGGGTCTGGTGCTGGTGCTGCTGACCGGTGTGCCGGTGTTCGCCGGCCTGATGCTCTTTTCCACCGCGTTGCTGGTGGTGGTCGAAGGCAAGCTCGGCGGCATCGGCGATCTGGTGTTCGGCAAGCTCGATACCTACCTGCTGGTGTCGATTCCGCTGTTCACGCTGATGGCGCACTTCATGATCCGCGGCAAGGTCGTCGACGACCTTTTCGGCGCCGCCAACACCATGCTGCGCCACCTTCCCGGCGGCATGGGTATTGCCACGGTCGCTGCCTGCACGGTATTTGCAGCCATCTCCGGTTCGAGCGTGGCGACCGCCCTGACCATCGGCTCGGCTGCCATTCCGCTGATGATCCGCTACGGCTACAGCCCGCGGGTGGCCTACGGCGTCGTCGGTGCCGGCGGCACCCTGGGAATCCTGATCCCGCCATCCGGGCCGATGATCCTGTACGGGGTGGTGTCCGATACCTCGATCGGCGCGCTGTTCGTCGCGGGCATGCTTCCCGGTCTGATGCTGGCGGCGATATTCGCGGTCTACGCGATGACCTCGGCGCGCTTTGCCCGCGAACGCGTGCGCACCGAGCCGCGCGCATCCGTTGCGGAAATTCTGGCGGCGCTGCGCCGCTCGTTCTGGGCACTCACGCTGCCGGTGCTGGTGCTTGGCGGCATGTATTTCGGCGTATTCACCGCGACCGAGGCGGCCGCGGTGGGTGCGTTGGCGGCGCTGCTCATCGCCACCCTCGTCTACCGCAATTTCGGCTGGAAGGACCTGTGGCTGTCGGCCATCGACGCGGCGCGCAGTTCCGCCATGTTGTTCCTTATTCTGGTCGCGGCCGCCCTGCTCGGCCACGTGCTGACCAAGCTGCGCATTCCCAACCAGATGGTCGACCTGGTCACGCAACACGGTCTTTCCCAGGCGGAATTCCTGCTGGCGGTCATGGCACTGCTCATGGTTCTGGGCATGTTTCTCGAAACGATTTCCATCATCCTGATCACCACACCGGTCGTCCTGCCGGTGCTCGCCGCGCTGAACATCAACCCGATCTGGTACGGCATCATGCTGACCCTGAACCTGGAGCTGGCGCTGATCACGCCACCGGTCGGGTTGAACCTGTTCGCGATCAAGGCGATTTCGGGTGCTCCGTTGCGCGAGATCATCGTTGGCGTCGCGCCATACGTCGGGCTGCTGCTTTTCGGTCTGGCGCTGGTGATGATATTTCCGCAGATCGCGCTCTGGCTCCCGGGAACGATGCAATACAAATAGGCGCCACCGGTCCATGGGCGATCGCGCCGGGTCGGTCGAGCTTGAATCGTCCGGATGCGGCCATCGCCTTCGAACCTGCGTCGTTCGGATCGCCTAGCTTCAATTGCCGCCGCAGTTGCGGCAGCGTAAAATCCGCTCACCAGACGCCCCGGAGACACAATTTCCGCGCGGCGAGCGTGGCGGGGCCTATCCGGTTCCGGCGCGACCCAAAAACACAATTTTTGCGGAGTCCCCGATGGCACCTGTCCTTCCCGCATTGCGCGAGGTTGCGCTCGACGACAAATACGAGCTTGAATCCGGTCGCGTCTATCTGACCGGCGCGCAGGCCTTCGTCCGCCTGTTGATCCTGCAGCAGCAGCGCGACCGCCTGGCCGGCCTCAATACCGGCGGTTTCGTGTCCGGCTACCGCGGCTCTCCGCTGGGCGCACTCGACCAGTCGCTGTGGAAGGCGGCCAGATTTCTGGAGCGCGCCAACGTCAAATTCCAGCCGGGGTTGAACGAGGACCTTGCGGCAACGGCAATCTGGGGCACGCAGCAACTCAATCTCCACAAGGGCGCCAAGGTCGATGGCGTGTTCTCGATGTGGTATGGCAAGGGCCCGGGCGTGGATCGCTGTGGCGACGTGTTCAAGCACGGCAACATGGCGGGCTCGTCGAAGCACGGTGGCGTGCTGGTGCTGGCCGGTGACGATCACGCGGCCAAGTCCTCGACCCTCCCGCATCAGTCGGATCACCAGTTCTCGGCGGCGATGATTCCGGTGCTCTATCCGTCCTCGGTGCAGGAGATTCTCGATCTCGGCCTGCACGGGTGGGCAATGTCGCGCTACTCGGGCTGCTGGGTCGGTTTCAAGTGTGTCGCCGACACGGTCGAGAGCTCGTCGTCGGTCTACGTCGATCCGGAACGCACGCGAATCGTCGTGCCCGACGACTTCGCTTTCCCGCCCAGCGGCGTGTCGATCCGCTGGCCCGACGGCTTCCTCGAAACCGAAGCGCGGATGCAGAACTTCAAGATCTACGCGGCGTTGCACTATTGCCGCGTCAATCAGCTCAATCGCATCGTCATCGACTCCCCGAAGCCGCGGCTGGGCATCGCCACGTCGGGCAAGAGCTACCAGGACGTGCGCCAGGCGCTGGATGACCTCGGCATCACCGAGGCCGACGCCGCCGACATGGGCTTGCGCGTCTACAAGATCGCCATGCCGTGGCCGCTTGAGCCGGAGGGCGTGCGCCATTTTGCCGAAGGGCTGGAAGAAATCCTGGTGGTCGAGGAGAAGCGGCAAGTCGTCGAATACCAGCTCAAGGAACAACTCTACAACTGGCGCGACGACGTGCGCCCGCGCGTGGTCGGCAAGTTCGACGAAAAAGGCGAATGGGTGCGCCCGCATGGCGACTGGCTGCTGCCCGCGGAGGGCGAACTGACGCCAGCGATGATCGCCCGGGTGATCGCGCGGCGCATCGAACGACTGGACCTGCATCCGCGCACACTGGAAAAACTGCGCGCCCGGGTCGAGTGGATCAACGCCAAGGAAGCCGCGCTCGAAAAGCCGAAGATCAGCCTGGTGCGCCAGCCCTATTTCTGCTCCGGTTGTCCACACAACACTTCGACCAAACTGCCCGAGGGCAGCCGCGCCACCGCCGGCATCGGCTGCCACGTGATGGCGATCTGGATGGACCGCAGCACCACCGAATTCACGCATATGGGCGGCGAAGGCGTGCCGTGGATCGGCCAAGCGCCATTCACCGACGAAAAGCACATTTTCGCCAACCTCGGCGACGGCACCTACTATCACAGCGGCATTCTGGCCATCCGCGCGGCGGTCGCCGCGGACGTCAACATCACCTACAAGATCCTCTACAACGACGCGGTGGCGATGACCGGAGGCCAGCCCATCGACGGTCCGCTGTCGCCGGCCGACGTCGCCCGCCAGGTGACGGCAGAAGGCGTCAAGCGCGTCATCGTCGTCAGCGACGAGCCGGACAAATATCCAAGCGGATATTTCAGCGGCGACGTCCGCATCCACCATCGCGACGAACTCGATTCCGTCCAACGCGAGCTGCGCGAAATTCCCGGCGTCAGCGTCCTGCTCTACGACCAGACCTGTGCCGCCGAAAAGCGCCGCCGCCGCAAGCGTGGCAAGTTTCCGGACCCCGCCAAGCGCGTGGTCATCAACGAGCTCGTCTGCGAAGGCTGCGGCGACTGCGGCGTCGCGTCCAATTGCGTGTCGGTGGCGCCGGTGGAAACGGAATTCGGGCGCAAGCGCACCATCGACCAATCGTCGTGCAACAAGGATTTCTCCTGCGTGAACGGCTTCTGCCCGTCGTTCGTGACGGTCGAGGGCGGCACGCTGCGTAGGTCGAAGAAGGCCGAGGGCGGCGACTTCTCGAATCTGCCCGACCCCGTGCTGCCGGACGTGTCCGAGCCGTACAGCATTCTGGTCACCGGCATCGGCGGCACGGGCGTGATCACCATCGGCGCGCTGCTGGGCATGGCCGCGCATCTGGAAAACAAGGGCTGCAGCGTGCTCGACATGACCGGGCTGGCGCAGAAGAACGGCGCGGTCGTTTCGCACGTGCGCATCGCCGATCGACCCGAAAGACTGTACGCGACGCGCATCGCCGCGGGCGAGGCCACGCTGGTGCTCGCCTGCGACATCCTGACGGGCGTAGGCGTCGAGGCGCTCGCCAAGATGCAGAAGGGCGTCACCAAGGCGCTGGTCAACACCGCGCTGATGATGCCGGCACAATTCACCCGCGATCCGGACCTCAGATTTCCCCTGGGTTCGATGGAGCAGGAGATCAAGGACGCGATCGGTCCCGGAGACGCCGAATTCCTGGATGCCACCAGGCTCGCCACCGGACTCATGGGCGATTCGATCGCGACCAATCTGTTCATGGTCGGCTACGCCTATCAGCGCGGGCTCATCCCGCTGTCGGAAGCGGCGATCGTCAAGGCCATCGAACTGAACGGCATGGCCATCGAGTCCAACAAGCGCAGCTTCGACTGGGGGCGGCTCGCCGCCGTCGATCCGAAAAAGGTCACCGCGCTCGCCGTGCCGCGCGCCGTGCCGGATTCGCAGCGGTTGTCGGAGTCGCTCGACGAACTCGTCGGGCGCCGAGTGAAGTACCTGACCGACTACCAGGATGCCGCATACGCGATGCGCTACGCCGATCTCGTCGCCCGCGTGCGCGCCGCCGAGGGCAAGGCCATGCCGGGCATCACCGAGCTTGCCGAGGCGGTGGCGCGCTATTATTTCAAGCTGCTGGCGATCAAGGACGAATACGAAGTCGCGCGCCTCTACGCCGAGAGCGATTTTGCCGAGCGTGTCGCCGCGCAGTTCGAGGGTAGTTACAAGCTGACCTTCCATCTCGCCCCGCCGCTCTTCAACAAGCCCGACCCGCGGACCGGCGTGCCAGGGAAGAGTGTCTATGGTCCGTGGATGCTCAAGGTCTTCGGCGTCCTCGCGAAACTGCGCCGGCATCGCGGAAGCGCGCTGGATATTTTCGGAAAATCGGCGGAGCGAAAGCGCGAACGTGCGCTGATCGGGGAGTACGAGGTGCTGGTCGAGGAAATACTGGCTGCGCTGGCGCCGGCCAATCACGGCACCGCAGTCGAATTGGCCTGCGTCCCGGAGCATATCCGCGGCTACGGCCACGTCAGGGAGCGACATCTGCAAACGGCGAAGGCACGCGAAGCGACGCTGCTGGCCGCGTTCCGCGCGCCGACGCCGGCACCGCAGGCCGCCGTGGTCAAGATCGTCGTGTGACCCGGCGGCCGCGTCCCGCCGCGGCGGGACCCGATCCGTTCGTGCCGGCACGGGGCTGGTTCGCGGCGCAGGGTTACACGCCCTTCCCTTTCCAGGAGCAGGTCTGGGCAGCGTATGCCGCCGGCGAGAGCGGCCTGGTGCATGCGCCCACCGGCATGGGCAAGACCTACGCCGCCTGCATCGCGCCGATGCTGCTCGGGCCGATGGGCAGCGCCGACCTGCCGCCGCCGCTGACCCTGTTATGGCTGACTCCGCTGCGCGCGTTGGCAGCGGACACCGGGCTGGCGCTGGCCCGCGCGACGGCCGCGCTCAACGCGCACTGGACCGTCGACGTGCGTACCGGCGACACGTCGGCGTCGACACGGGCGCGGCAGGCGCGGCGCCTGCCCACGGCGCTGGTCACCACGCCGGAGAGCCTGACCCTGATGCTTTCGCGCGCCGACGGGCGCGAACGCTTCGCGCAACTCGCCGCGGTGATCGTCGACGAGTGGCACGAACTGATGGCCAGCAAGCGCGGCGTGCAGGTCGAACTCGCGCTGGCGCGGCTGCGCGTGGCACGTCCGCCGCTTCGTGTCTGGGGTCTGTCGGCAACGCTCGCCAATCTCGACGTCGCGCTGCGCTGCCTGACCGGCGTTACGGCACCGGAAGGACGCATCGTTCGCGGACTCGACGCCAAGACCATTGAAATCGACAG
>JAQBEY010000040.1:0-4856 GCA_032123655.1 Betaproteobacteria bacterium | reverse complement strand
CAAATCGACCCCTTCCTTCATGTGGACTGCCTTGAGGTAGGGACGTCCGAACCCTCTGCAGAAGCCGGGCGCCTCCGCGCCGTGGAACTGCAGGAAATCAAGCGGCAAGGCATCGAGCGCGGCACGGACCTCATCGGGCGCCGGATCGACGAAAAGTGCGACCCGGGAGACGAACGGAGGCAATGCCGCGATGATTTCGCCGGCCTGCGCAAAGTTGACGGCGCGCGGCGAACCGCTCCAGAACACCAGTCCGATCGCGTCCGCGCCGGCATCCGCGGCGGCGAGCGCATCGGCCACGCGCGTGATGCCGCAGATCTTGACCCGGGTGCGCCTGCCGTTCACGCGACCGCCAGCGCGACCGGGCGCACGGTATCCGGCAGGCCGAAACGCGCGTCGTAATCGGCCCCGGCGAAATACAGGCCCGCGGCCGGGAAGGTTGGCGGCGCGCGGGTGCGATCGCGCGCATCGAGAAGCGTGCCGATCCACTCCGGCGACTGCTTGCCGGCGCCGACGTAGACGAGCGCTCCGACGATGTTGCGGACCATATGGTGGAGAAAGGCGTTGGCGGAAAAATCGAAGCGCAGGAGCGGCCCGTCCCGGGTAATGGACAAGCGCGCCAGCGTCTTGACCGGGGTCTTCGCCTGGCACTCGCTGGCACGGAACGACGAAAAATCATGCGTGCCGGAAAGTCGCGCGGCGCCGGCGCGCATCGCGTCGATGTCCAGAGGGCGATGGTACCAGCCCACGTGTCCCGCGTTGAGCGCGGGGCGCTCAGGACGATTCAGCAGCAGGTAGGTGTAGTGGCGGGCGCTGGCGGCGAATCGCGCGTGGAATTCATCGACCACGGGACGGACCCAGAGGACGGCCACCGTTTCGGGCAGATGACTATTCACGCCGCGCACCCACGCGTTGTCCGGACGCCTGACTTCGGTGTCGAAATGAACGATCTGCGATACCGCGTGCACGCCGGCGTCGGTGCGCCCGGCGGCCACGACCGCGACAGCCTCGACGGCGATCGTACCCAGCGCGCGTTCCAGCGCGTCCTGTACGCCGCAGCCCGACGCCTGCGACTGGAAACCGCAGAAGGCGAAACCCGAATATTCGACGGCGAAGGCGAAGCGCATGTCTGGTCAGGGCAGTGACGTGCCGGCGTACCGGGGATCGCAATAGGCGAAGCCGGCAGCCGGAAACGCGGCGGGCGGCGGATCCTCGACCCGCCGCCCGCCACAGTTTACGTCGTTGCGTGTCAGCCGAGCTTGGTGAGCAGCGACTTCGCTTCTGCCTTCTGCTGATCGTCGCCCTCGTGCAGCACTTCCTGCAGGATTTCGCGCGCGCCTTCGACGTCGCCCATTTCCTGATACGCCTTGGCAAGGTCGAGCTTGGTCGCCGCGTCGTGCCATTGTCCGTCCAGCACCGACGGCGTCGGGTCCTCGAAGGTCGTGCGCTCCGGATCGAATGAAAGGTCGAGCTTGTCCAGTTCGAGCGCGGCCGCGGGTCGCGCGAGTTGCGACGGCGAGGCACCTCCGGTATCCAGTTCCTGTTCCGGCTCGCGCCTGCCCATCGGCGCCGGCTTGTCGGCGTCCTCGAGATTGAAGTCCATATCGAAGTTCGTATTGCCACCCATGACGTTTTCCGCCGCGGTGATCTTGTCTTCGATTCCGGACGCCGCCGATTTCATGCCGGATTCGCCCGCCGCGATCGCCCCGGCGATGCCGGCACCGACGCCGCCGGCAGCACCCATCGCCAGCGTGTCGGCCAGCGCCGACGTGCCGCGTGCCGACTTCTCCAATTCGGTTTCCGCGCCGGCCAGGATATCGGCAGGCGACTTCGGCACGACGCCCGAGGTCGGAGAGATCGAGATTTCCTCATCCATCTGGAATTCGAGCCCATGTTCTATTTCGACCTTCTGCATCGATTCGGACTCCGCCGAAGCGATTGCCTCTGACCGAGCCGGGGGCGCGCCACCTTCGGCGAACATCGGGTTGTTCGGATCGAGTTGACGACCCAGCGCCACTGCCTTCTGCCAGGTTTCGCCCTGACCGTTGGTGACCGAATACAACTCGGAAGCCACCGTTTCGAACGCGGATGGCTTGTTGTGCTGGGCGTGAATCTCCAGCAGTTTCAGATGAATTTCCTGCCGCTGCGGATCCTTCTTGAGCGCGTCCTTGAGGATTTCCTCGGCCTGTGCATCCCGGCCGTACGCCAGATAGACCTCGGCCTCGGCGATCGGATCGACCTCGTCGGTGTCGATGTTGCCCAGACCCTCGCGGCTGAAATCGCTCGCCAGCGAATTCTCGCCGGTGTTCACGACGCCGCCACCGGTCGACCCGAAGACCGTGTTGGTCTTGATATCGGTCCCCGAAATGATGCTGTCCTCGAACTTGGTCGTCTTGCGACGGCGCGCGGCCAGCAACGCAGCGATTCCTCCGAGCACACCCAGCGCGCCTGCACCGATGGCCCAACCCGGCGTGCTGCCGAGCAGATCCTCGAAGAATCCCGGCGGTTCCTTCGGCGGGGCCTTGGCTGGGGTCGCCTTGGGCGGCACTGCCTTGGGTGGTTCCGCCTTCGGCGGTTCGACCTTCGGGGGCTCGGCTGCCTTCGGAGGCTCTGCCGCCGTCGGAGGCTCGACTGCCTTCAGTGGTTCAGCTGCCTTTGGCGGTTCCGCGGCCTTGGGCGGCGGGGCCGGCGCCGGGACCGGCGCTGCCGGTGGCGGCGCGGCCTTGCCCGCGTCCGCCTGCATTTGCGCCAGCGTCTGGTTGCGCATTTCCACCGCGCGCTGGAGATCCTTGAGCGTTTTTTCCAGTTCGGCGATACGACTCTGCGCATCGCGCAGTTGCGCATCGCGGGCAACGTTCGCTTCCGCAGTCGCCGCGCCCTTGGCGATACCGGCCTCCTTGGAAACGCGCAGTTCGCCCGCGCCCGGTCGTGCAGCCGGCGTCTTTTCTTCCACCGCAGTGCCGATCTTGCCCGCTGAGGCGCGCCCACTTCCCCCTTCGGCCAGCGGCGCCGCGCCAGCGACACGGTCGCGGTAAGCGCGCCAATCGGCCGCCTGGACGCGCACGACGGTCGATGCCTCGGCCGGCGGCGTGTTAGACGCTTCGACGGCATTGGGAATCGTGATGATCGCGCCCGAACGCAGGCGATTCATGTTGGCCCCGTCGAAGGCGCTCTCGTTGCTGCGGAACAGCGCGACGAGCATCTGCTCCAGCGTCACGGTTTCGGGCTTGTTGTCCGCGGCGATCCTCGACAGCGTGTCCCCACGCTTGACCGTGTAATTGTCACCCTGGCCGCGCGGCGCGGCAGGCGCCGCAGCGGCAGCCTGTGGCCGCGACGCGGCGCCCTGACGCGCAGGCGTCATCGGCTCCACCGGGACAGCAACCACTGAACCGGGCGGGTCGAGCAGGAATGTGTAATCACGGACAACGCGGCCCGACGCCCAGTTCACCTCGACCAGCAAATCGAGGTAGGGCTCGACCACCGCCTGTTGCGAAGTGACCTTTAGATACGCGGTGTCGCCTGGCCCGCGCTCGAGGGTAATCCGCGTGCGCCCGAGTACGCCCTGATACTGCAGATTGTTCTGCCGGTACAGCGACGGTTCCGCGACCTTTGCGGTGACCGAGTCGAGTTCCTCTTTGGAACTTGGCAACAGGTCGATGCGTGCGGAAAGCGGCTGGCCGACGAAGGAGTTGACCGTCAACTTGCCCAGACCGAGTGGAAACGCGGCTCCGGGTAGCACGAGCAAGCCCGCAACGAGGCCGAATTGGACGATGGGTTTAACGCGCATGCCGACCTCTTTTGGGGAGTGCCTTTAGGCTCAAGCTAACATAACATCATGGGTTTAGGCCTGCAAGCTAAACCCCGGTATTAGCTGGCGTTTTCCTCGGCCGCCATCGCGCCGCCCCACACAACTTCATGCCGTTGTGATATCGGGCGACGCTAGCGCTAGCGTTGCCCAGCCCACCGGATACCAGATGTTGTAGCGAACACCGCAAGGTCGGGCTGTTGCAATCCTGCTGACGGCAAACCCACCGGCCTTAGCGTTCCAGCAGGATGCGCAGCATGCGCCGCAGCGGCTCGGCAGCGCCCCACAGCAACTGGTCGCCGACCGTGAACGCACTCAGATATTCCGGCCCCATGGCCAGCTTGCGCAGTCGGCCAATCGGGATTTCGAGCTTTCCGGTGACGGCGGCGGGCGTGAGCCGACGCACGCTCTCGTCGCGGTTGTTCGGCACCAGACTCACCCACGCATTGGCGTCGGCAATCATGGCTTCGAGTTCGGGCAGCGGCACGTCGCGGCGCAGCTTGATGGTCAGCGCCTGACTGTGGCAACGCATCGCCCCGATGCGCACGCACAACGAATCGATGGGAATGGCCCTGTCCGCTTCGCGTCCCAGGATCTTGTTCGACTCGGCGCCGCCCTTCCACTCCTCCAGGCTGACGCCGTTGCCCATGTCGCGGTCGATCCACGGAATCAGCGAACCAGCCAGCGGCACGCCGAAGTGTTCGGTGGGAAAGCGCTCGTCGCGCAGGATGCCCGCGACCTCGCGGTCGATGTCGAGGATGGCGGACTGCGGGTCATCGAGCAGCTGCCTGGCCGCCAGACGCACCTCGCCCATCTGTTGCAGGAGTTCGCGCATGTGCTTGGCCCCCCCACCCGATGCCGCCTGATAGGTCATGCAGGTCATCCACTCGACGAGGTCATTCTTGAACAGCCCGGCCAGCGCCATCATCATCAGGCTGACCGTGCAATTGCCGCCAATGTAATTGCGCACGCCGTTCGCGAGCGCGGCATCGATCACCGGACGATTGACCGGATCGAGGATGATGACCGCGTCGTCCTGCATGCGCAGCGTCTT
>JAQBEY010000039.1:0-5768 GCA_032123655.1 Betaproteobacteria bacterium | reverse complement strand
GGACGCGGCCGAAGAGCTGTACGCCAAGCTGCCGCTGCTCGGTCTGCTCGTCAGACTGCTCGGTCGGCGTTTCGCCGTGCGCGGCTAGCGCGCCGGGCGCACGGCGCTAGGTACGCCGCAACCGCCGCCACAGTCCGCGCTCGGCGACGGGCGCGGCGAACGCCGGCCCGATGCGCTTCACCGCATCGGTCACCAGGCAGTCGACCCCCCAGCGCAGGAGCTTTTTCGCCGTCCGGCGGTCGTTCACCGTCCAGCACAGGATCGCGTAGCCCGCGGCATGGACCTCGGCGGCGAGCAGCGGGGACAGCGCACGGTGGTGACAGTGCAACGCGACGCAGCCGAGCGCGGCGAGCGTCTCGCGCCAGTTTTTCGGCACGCGCCCGACCAGATAGCCACGCGGCAGCTCGGGCGCGGCGCGTTTGGCAGCGATGAGCGCATCGATCGAAAACGACGACAGCACGGGCGGCATGGCGGCGTCGCGCCACAGTTCGCGCGCCATGCGTGCCACCGCGGCGCCGGTCGCGCGCGCGTGGCCCGTTGCCGGCTTGATCTCGACGTTCGCCCACAGCCCGAGTTCGCGGCACAGCGCACCGGCCGCAGCAAACGAAGGAATCCGCTCGCCGCGCCAGCGGCGGCCGCGCCAGGCACCGGCGTCCAGCTGTTCGAGCGCCTCGAACGCGGTGTGCGAAACGCGCCCGCGCCGCCCGGTCGTACGCTTGAGCGTTTCGTCGTGGATCACGACCGGCGTGCCGTCGCCGGCGAGCATGACGTCGAATTCCACGCCCCGAAAACCGAGCGCGGCGCCGAGCCGGATCGCGCCGAGCGTGTTTTCGGGCGCGTGCGTGCCGCCGCCGCGGTGGGCGACGATCGTCGGATACGGCCAGCGCGTCATCAATCGATGCGCATGCCGCTCGCGGCGTCGAACCAGTGCATCTGCGCCGGGTCATAGCGCAGGGGCAGTTTGCCCGTACGCGCATCGAGCGACGCGTGCAGGCGCGCAGCGACGCGCACGCTGTTGCCGTCCTCCGCGAGATGCCCGTAGACCAGGGTATCGGCACCGAGCGGTTCGATCAGGTCGACTTCGACGACGAATTTCGCGTCCGCTTCCGCGCAGGGCTCGAGGTGCTCGGGGCGGATGCCGAACAGGACCTTGCGCCCGTCGCGCTCCGCAGGAATCAGGTTCATCGCCGGCGAGCCGATGAAGCTGGCGACGAAGGTCGTCGCGGGCCTGGCGTAGACCTCGAGCGGCGCACCGATCTGCTCGGCGCGGCCCGCGTTCATCACGATCATGCGCTGCGCAAGCGTCATCGCCTCGACCTGGTCGTGGGTGACGAACAGGCTCGTCGTGCCGAGGCGCCGGTGCAGCCCCTGCAATTCGGCGCGCATCTGCACACGCAGCTTGGCATCGAGATTCGAGAGCGGCTCGTCGAACAGGAATACGGCGGGCTCGCGCACGATCGCGCGCCCCATCGCGACGCGCTGGCGCTGGCCGCCCGAGAGTTCGCGCGGCCGGCGCTCGAGCAGCCCGCCGAGCTCGAGGATCTCGGCGGCACGCTGCACCCGTGCGTCGATGTCGACCTTAGACAGGCCGCGGATACGCAGGCCGTAGGCCATGTTGTCGTAGACGCGCATGTGCGGGTAGAGCGCATAGTTCTGGAACACCATTGCAATATCGCGATCCTTCGGCTCCAGCTGGTTGACCACCCGATCGCCGATCACGACCTCGCCCGAGGTAATCTGCTCGAGACCCGCGACCATGCGCAGCAGCGTCGACTTGCCGCAGCCCGAGGGCCCGACGATGACGATGAACTCGCCGTCGGCGACATCCATGCTGACGCCGTGAACGACCTCGAGTTCACCGTACTTCTTTTTGACGTCGCGTAACGAGAGTCCCGCCATCTATTTCTCCGTTTCCACCAGACCCTTCACGAACCACTTCTGCATCAGCAGCACCACCAGCGCGGGCGGCAGCATGGCCAGCAATGCCGTGGCCATCACGAGGTGCCACTCGGTCGCGGCATCGCCGCCGACGATCATGCGGCTGATGCCGATCACCGTGGTGTACATCGACTCCTCGCTGGTGATCAGCAACGGCCACAGGTACTGGTTCCAGCCGTAGATGAACTGGATCACGAACAGCGCCGCCATGGTGGTCTTCGACAGCGGCAGCACGACATCCCAGAAAAAGCGCATCGGGCCGGCGCCATCGATACGCGCCGCCTCGGCGAGCTCGTCGGGCACCGTCATGAAGAACTGGCGGAACAGAAACGTGGCGGTGGCCGATGCGATGAGCGGCAGCGTCAGGCCGGCATAGGTATTGAGCATGCCGAGGTCGGCGATCACCTGGAAGGTCGGAATGATGCGCACTTCGACCGGCAGCATCAGGGTGATGAAGATCATCCAGAAGAAAAAATTGCGCAGCGGAAAGCGAAAATAGACGATCGCGAACGCCGAAATGATCGAGATCGCGATCTTGCCGAGCGGGATCACCAGCGCCATCACCATGCTGTTGAACAGCATCCTCCAGACGGCGGCGCCCGAGCCTTTGGTCGAGCCGTGCAGCAGCACCTGGCCGTAGTTTTCCAGCAGCCGGTCGCCGGGAATCAGCGGCATCGGCACCGACACGATGTCCTCGTAGGGCAGCGTCGAGGCGACGAATGCGACGTAGAGCGGGAACGCGATTACCAGTGCGCCGAGAATCAGCACTGCATGTGCAACGAAATTCAGCAGCGGGCGGTTTTCGACCATCGCGCGCCTCAGTACTGGACCCGGCGTTCGATGAAGCGAAACTGGATCACCGTCAGCGTGATCACGATGAACATCAGCACCACCGACTGGGCCGACGAACCGCCAAGGTCACCCGCCTTGACCCCGTCGTAGAACACCTTGTAGACCAGAATCTGGGTCGCGCCCGCGGGGCCGCCCTGCGTGGTCGCATCGATCACGCCGAAGGTGGCGAAGAAGGCGTAGACGATATTGATGACCAGGAGGAAGAACGTGGTTGGCGAGAGCAGCGGAAAGACGATGGTCCAGAAACGCCGCATGGGACCGGCGCCATCGATCGCGGCAGCCTCGATCAGCGACTTGGGAATCGACTGCAGCCCGGCGAGAAAGAACAGGAAGTTGTAGGAAATCTGATTCCAGACCGCGGCGATCACCACCAGCAGCATCGCCTGGTCGCCGTTCAACACCCAGTTCCAATCGACGCCCATCTTCTTCAGCGCGTAGGTCACGATGCCGATCGAGGGCGCGAACATGAACGCCCACAGCACACCGGCGATCGCCGGTGCCACCGCATAGGGCCAGATCAGCAGCGTCTTGTAAGCAAGCGCGCCGCGGATCACGCGGTCGGCCATCACCGCCAGCACGAGTGAGATTGCGATCCCGCTGCCGGCCACCAGCGCGCTGAACAGCGCCGTGATCTTGAACGACTGCAGGTAGTGCGGATCGTTGAACAGGTCGGCGAAATTCTGCAGCCCGACGAACTGCGACTTCAGCCCGAACGCGTCCTGCAGCAGGAACGAATACCAGACCGCCTGCACTGCAGGCCAGAAGAAAAACACCACGGTGATGGCGATCTGCGGCGCCACCAGCAGGTAGGGCAGCCACGCCGATCGAAATACGACCCGCTTTTCCATTTCAGTGCGCCATAGGCTGCGGAGTCAGCCTCCCGCCCGGGCGACGTTCGTCCCGAAACGAAGCCACCCGGGGGGATCTGAAGGGGGGGGCTTTACCCCCCTTTCTTATTTGTTCGCCGCCTGGAACTTGCGCAAGGTCTCGTTGCCGCGCTTCACCGCGTCGTCGAGCGCCGCCTTGGCGGTCTTCTTGCCGGAGAACGCCGCTTCCAGCTCCTCTTTTATGACGTCGCGGATCTGCACGAAGTTGCCAAAGCGCAGGCCCTTGGAGTTGGCGGTCGGCTCTTTGTAGGTAAGCTGCTTGATCGCCATGTCGTAGCCCGGGTTCTTGTCGTAGAAGCCCGCCTTGCGCGTGTCCTTATACGCCGCCAGCGTGATCGGCACGTAGCCGGTGCCGGTGTGCCATTCCACCTGGGTCTCGGGCAACGACAGGAAGCCGAGAAACTTCGCTACGCCCTTGTAGTCGCCCTTCGGCTTGCCGGACATCACCCACAGCGAGGCACCACCGATGATCGAGTTCTGCGGTGCACCCTTGACGTCGTCGTGGTAGGGCAGGAAATTGACCGACCAGTCGACCTTGCCCGCCTTCTTGATGCCGCCGATCGCGCTCGCGCTGCCGGTGAACATCGCGCACTCGCCGCCGGAGAACTTGGCGTCACCCTGACTGGTGCGCCCGGCGTAGACAAACAGGCCCTCCTTCGCCATGTCGGAGAGCATCTGGATGTGGCGGACGTGCAGCGGCGAATTGAACTTGAACACCGTGTCGAATCCGCCCATGCCGTTCTGTTTCGTGCCGATCGGCACGTTGTGCCAGGCGCTGAAGTTCTCGACGTGCACCCACGACGGCCAGCTGGTGGTGTACACGCAGGCCTGACCCGCGGCCTTGAGTTTCGCGGCAACTGCTCGCAGTTCCTTCCAGGTCTTCGGCGCGACCGGCGGCAGCCCGGCTTTCTTGAACGCATCCTTGTTGATATAGAACAGCGCCGTCGAGCTGTTGAACGGCAGCGACAGCATGTTGCCCTTGAGGTCGGTGTAGTAGCCCGTGACCGTCGGTAGGTAGGCCTTCGGATCGAACTTCTCCTTGGAATTCTTCATCACGGTGGCCACCGGCACAATGGCGCCCTTGGCCGCCATCATGGTCGCGGTGCCCACCTCGTACACCTGCACGATGTGCGGCGGATTCTTGGCGCGGAACGCGGCGATCGCGGCGGTCATCGACACCGGGTAGCTGCCCTTGTAAACGGCCACCACCGTGTAATCCTTCTGACTCGCATTGAACTTTTCGGCGATGGCCTTGACGCGTTCGCCAAGTGCCCCGCCCATCGAATGCCACCACTGGATCTCGGTGGCGGCCTGCGCCGAGCCGAGCGAAAACAGACCGGCGCCAATCAGCGCGGCCGCGATTGCATTGCGTTTCATGTCGATCCCCTATGCGGAACAAAGGCCGGTCCGCGCCCCCTCCGGGCGCCGCCTAGCGCGCGAATATTACGCTTTTTGCGGGTCTCGCAACCTACTTGCTACTTGCGCGCCCGGGATTTGGACGGGGCGCTGCCGCCGGCCGGCACATTGGCGCGCCCGAACTGCTCGAGCAGTGCGTTGCCCCACCCGACCGCAGCGCCCAGCGCATCGATCGGCGTCTTCTTGCCCGCCCACACCGCCTCGAGTTCCTCTTCGATGATGGCGCGAATCTGCAGGAAGTGGCCGAGGCGGATGCCCTTGGATTCACGCGTCGGGTTGCGTAGCAACAACTGGCGAATCGCGATTCGGTGGCCCGGATTCTTGAGGTAAAAGCCGCTGTCTTCGGTGCGCTTGTAGGCCGCCTTGGTGATCGGCACATAGCCGGTCGTCTGATGCCATTCGGCCTGCACCTCGGGCCGTGCAAGGTAGGCGATGAAGCCCGCCACCGCCTTGTACTCCGCGCGCGTCTTGCCGCCCATCGCCCACAGCGCCGCGCCACCGATCAAGGTGTTCTGCGGTGCCTCTGAAAAATCGTCGTAGTACGGTAGTTGCGCAACGCCGAAATGGAAGCGCGGAGCGCGCCGCAGATTGGCGTAGGACGACGATGACGCCGTCAGCAACGCACACTCGCCCGAAGCGTAGCGCGCTTCGGCCTCGTCACGCCGTCCGGCCCAG
>JAQBEY010000038.1:0-4135 GCA_032123655.1 Betaproteobacteria bacterium | reverse complement strand
TTCGACCGTGTGGCGGGTCCACTTGAGTCCCAGACCACGCACGGTTGCGCGGTGGTCCTCGCGGGTACTCGCCACGCTTTTGGTGAGCATCAGCTTGATTTTCTTTTCGCCGGCCATCATCACACTCCCAGAATCTCTTCCACCGTCTTGCCACGCTTTGCAGCAATGTCCGCCGGCGAGTTGCAATTCTGCAGCGCGTTCAGCGTGGCGCGGACCAGGTTGTACGGATTGGTCGAGCCATGGCACTTGGCGAGAACGTTGGTCACGCCGACCACCTCGAACACCGCGCGCATCGGACCGCCCGCGATCACCCCGGTACCGTCCGCGGCAGGCTGCATGAACACCCGCGTGGCGCCGTGGCGACCGATGACCGGATGGTGCAGGGTGCCTTTCTTCAGGCTGACCTTGACCATGCGCCGGCGCGCCTCGTCCATCGCCTTCTGCACGGCAACGGGCACTTCCTTCGCTTTGCCCTTGCCGATGCCGATGCGGCCGTCGCCATCGCCCACGACCGTGAGCGCGGCGAAGCCCAGGATCCGTCCGCCCTTCACCACCTTGGTGACGCGGTTGATCCCGATCATTTTTTCCTTGAGACCGTCGCCACGATCGTCCTGCTGCTGCTGTCTCGAACCGGAACGTTGTTGGGCCATGTGCTTTTACCTGGATTGACTTGTGTGGATTCGGTCAGAACTTCAGGCCGCCGGCGCGCGCGGCTTCCGCGAGCGCCTTCACGCGACCATGGAAGCGGTAGCCAGAGCGATCGAACGCCACCGATTCGATACCGAGAGTCTTTGCCTTCTCGGCAATGCGCTTGCCGACCAGCTCTGCCGCAGCCTTGTTTCCGCCGCTCTTGCCGTCCTTGCGCACGTCGGCCTCGGCCGTCGATGCGGACGCGAGCACGCGATCACCTTCCGGCGCGATGATCTGCGCATAGATGTGGCTGTTGGAACGGCTGACCACCAGCCGCGTCGCGCGCTGCTCGGCGATACGCGCCCGGGTTTTGCGGGCGCGGCGACTGCGAGCTTGCTTCTTGTCCATGACGGGTCCTTACTTTTTCTTCGTCTCTTTGATTACTACGCGCTCGTCGGCGTAACGCACACCCTTGCCCTTGTACGGCTCGGGCGGACGGTAGGCGCGGATTTCCGCCGCGACCTGGCCGACGGCCTGCTTGTCTATGCCCTTGACGATGATCTCGGTCTGCGCCGGCGTTTCCACCTTGACGCCCTGCGGCATCTGGTGAACCACCGGGTGCGAGAAACCCAGCGTCAGGTTGATCTTGTCGCCAGCTGCCTGGGCGCGAAAGCCAACGCCCACCAGCGTCAACTTGCGCTGGAAACCGTCGGCCACGCCCTTCACCATGTTGGCGGTGAGCGCGCGCAACGTTCCCTGCATCGCCCCTGCTTCGGGATTCAGTGCCTTGAACACCAGCTGTTGGCCTTGTTGTTCGATGCTGACGGCCGCGTCGAAAGTGCGCGTCAGCGTGCCCAGCGGACCCTTGACGGTGATGCTGCCCGGGGCGAGGGTCACTTCGACCTTGGCCGGGAGCACGACGGGATTGTTGCCAATGCGAGACATATCGACGCTCCGTTCAGGCGACGTAGCAGAGCACTTCGCCACCGACACCGGTAGCGCGCGCTTTGCGATCCGTCATGACGCCATGCGACGTCGACACGATGGCGATCCCGAGCCCGTTCATGACGCGCGGGATGTCGTCCTTGCTCTTGTAGATGCGCAGGCCCGGTTTGGACACCCGCTCGATCTTCTCGATTACCGGGCGGCCCGCGTAATACCGGAGTGCGATCTCGAGCATCGGCTTCGCGGGATCAGCGACGACCAGGAATCCGTCGACGTAGCCCTCGTCCTTCAGTACCTTGGCGATCGCGATCTTGACCTTCGACGAAGGCATCACAACCGTGGCCTTTTCCGCCATCTGCGCGTTGCGAATACGCGTCAGCATGTCGGCAATGGGATCTGTCATATTCATGCTTACCCTCAGTAGCTCTTACTACCAGCTGGCCTTGACGATGCCGGGGATCTCGCCGCGCATCGCAAACTCGCGCAGCTTGTTGCGGCCGAGGCCGAACTTGCGGTAGACGCCGCGGGGACGACCGGTCAGCGAGCAGCGATTGCGCACCCGGGTCTTGTTGGCGTTGCGCGGCAGCGCCTGGATCTTGAGCCGCGCGTTGTATCGGACCTCGTCGGAAGCCTTCGGGTCGTCCACGATTTCCTGCAGCGCCGCCCGCTTCTTCGCGTACTTGGCGACGAGCTTCTTGCGTTTTTCGTTGCGATTGATGAGTGCCAGCTTGGCCATGGCGTGCTCTTTCAGTTCTTGAACGGGAATCGGAACGCGGCTAGCAGCGCGCGCGCTTCGGCGTCGTTCTTCGCGGTCGTGGTGATCGAAATATTCATCCCGCGGAGCGCGTCGATCTTGTCGTACTCGATCTCCGGGAAGATGATCTGTTCCTTGATGCCGATGTTGTAATTGCCGCGGCCGTCGAACGCGCGGCCGGAAATTCCACGGAAGTCACGCACGCGCGGCAGCGCGATCGTGACGAACCGGTCCAGAAATTCGTACATCCGCTCCTGGCGCAGCGTCACCATGCAACCGATCGGATAGCCTTCGCGAATCTTGAAGCCGGCGATGGCCTTGCGTGCCTTGGTTATCACCGGCTTCTGACCGGAGACCTTCTGCATGTCGGCAACGGCGTTGTCCAGGATCTTCTTGTCGCCGGTCGCCTCGCCCACGCCCATGTTCAGCGTGATCTTGCTGATGCGCGGGACCTCCATCGGCGACTTGTACCCGAACTGTTTCATCAGCGCCGGGGCGATTTCCTTCTTGTAAACTTCCTTTAGACGGGCCATGGCAGTTCCTACGCGATTTGCTCGCCGTTGCTCTTGAAAAAACGGACCTTGCGGCCGTCGCCAAGCAGCCGCATGCCGACACGATCCGGCTTCTGCGTCACGGGATTCCACACTGCGACATTCGAAATGTCGATGGGCATTTCCTTGCTGATGATGCCGCCCGGCTGGTTCTTGAGCGGGTTCGGCTTGGCGTGCTTCTTTACCTGGTTGACTCCGTTCACGATCACGTGACGGTCGTCGACGACCCGCGAGACGTCGCCCCGCTTGCCCTTGTCGCGGCCAGCGATGACCACTACGTTGTCGCCCTTCTTGATCTTGCGCATTTTATTGACTCCGCATGCCGACTTAGAGCACTTCCGGAGCGAGCGACACGATCTTCATGAAGCGCTCGGTGCGCAATTCGCGCGTAACCGGCCCGAAGATGCGCGTGCCGATCGGCTCGAGCTTCGCATTGAGGAGGACGGCCGCATTCGCGTCGAAGCGGATCAACGCGCCATCGGGACGCCGCACACCCTTGCGGGTACGGACGACGACGGCGTTGTAGATCTCGCCCTTCTTGACACGACCGCGCGGCGCCGCCTCCTTGACGGTGACCTTGATCACGTCGCCAATGTGCGCGTAACGGCGCTTGCTGCCGCCGAGCACCTTGATACACATCACCGAACGCGCGCCTGTGTTATCGGCGACGTCCAGCACGGACTGCATCTGGATCATTTTTCCTGACTCTCCAACTTAACCCGCCTCCCGCTCCGCGGGCGCAAGGTTGCGCCCGACTGGAACGGCCACTGCTAGGCGGCCAGTTTTGGATCCCGCTATCGGGGTGCCTCGGGGGAAGCACTCCGGGGATGGTTTGCCGCGGCAAATTGCGTTGCGACGTTCGTGTTGCCACGATGCTGCAATTTCTCGCCCCGCGGCGAGCGAAGCATTCGATTATGGCAGGAATGCGGTTCTGAGGCAACCCCTTCGAGCCACAGCCCTGGCCGTCCCGGCAGCGGCGCCCAGCGCGCCCACCCCGCCGGATCCGGCGTCAGACGACTTGCGCCTTTTCCAGGATATTCGCCACCCGCCACGCCTTGGTCTTGGACAGCTTGCGCGTCGCGGCAATTTCCACCAGGTCGCCGGTCTTGCACTCGTTATTTTCGTCGTGTGCGTGCAGCTTGCCGGACTTCATGACGATCTTGCCGTACAGCGCGTGCTTGACCCGCCGCTCGACCAGAACCGTCACCGTCTTGTTCATCTTGTCGCTGACCACGCGCCCCGTCAGCGTCCGCAC
>JAQBEY010000037.1:0-3230 GCA_032123655.1 Betaproteobacteria bacterium | reverse complement strand
GGGGGCGATTGAGAGCTATCTGGTCGCTTAAAAGGGCAAAAGCAAAAAGAAAGCAAAAAGAGAATCAAAAAAGGGGTCAGACCCTTTTTTTGATTAACGAGGGCCAGCGGTCATCCAAGGGGTCTGACCCCATGGTCGCGCACAGGTCAACCGGGACGCCGGCGCGACAAAAAGCATAAAATGGCCGCCATGACTGATGATCTGTGCAATCTGTCCGCTACGCAGCTTCTACAGTTCTACCGCGCGAAGGCGCTGTCGCCAGTCGATGTGGTGCGCGCCGCCCTGGTGCGCATCGAAGAGTTCAACCCGCGCCTGAAGGCCTTCAACTTCACTGCCCCGGACGCGCTGACGACGGCCAAGGCTTCCGAAGCACGCTGGGCCAAGGGCGAGCCGATGGGCCTGCTCGACGGCGTGCCGGCTTCGATCAAGGACATCCTGCTGACCAGAGGCTGGCCGACGCTGCGCGGCTCCAGGTCGGTCAATGCCAAGGGCCAGTGGAATGACGATGCGCCCGCGGTTGCGCGTCTGCGCGAGGCGGGCGCGGTGCTGCTGGGCAAGACGACGACACCCGAATTCGGTTGGAAGGGGGTCACCGACAGTGCGCTGACCGGGATTACGCGCAACCCCTGGAACACCGGCTGCACGCCGGGCGGATCCTCCGGTGGCGGCGCGGCGGCGGTGGCCGCCGGAATGGGGCCGCTGACGATCGGCACCGACGGCGGGGGCTCGATCCGCATTCCCTGCGGATTCACCGGCCTGTTCGGCCTCAAGCCCTCCTTCGGGCGCGTGCCCGCATGGCCGCTGTCGCCCTTCGGTACCGTGGCGCACCTCGGACCGATCACGCGCACGGTGGCCGACGCCGCGCTGATGATGAACGTGCTCACGCTGCCCGATGCGCGCGACTGGACCGCCCTGCCCTACGATCCGCGCGACTACCGGGTCGGTCTCGAGGACGGCATCCGGGGCCTGCGCATCGCCTACTCGCCCGACCTCGGCTACGTCAAGGTCAATCCCGAAGTTGCCGCGCTGGTGCGCGGAGCCGTGCAGGTCTTCGCCAACCTCGGCGCGCACATCGAAGAGGTTGGACCCGGATTCGAAAACCCGGCCGAGATCTTCCGCGTGCACTGGTACGCGGGGGCGGCCTACGTCGTGGCAGGCGTTGCGGCCGAGCAGCGCAAGCTCATCGATCCAGGCCTGCGCGAAGTGGCTACCGAGGGCGCGAAGCTCACCCTCAAGCAGCACATGGACGCAGCGCTGAGTCGCGCCGCGCTCGGCGTCGCGATGAACGCCTTTCACACGCAGTACGACCTGCTGCTGACGCCGACGCTGCCGATCCCGGCGTTCGAGGCCGGCAAGGAAGTTCCCGAGGGCAGCGGGATGAAGCGCTGGACCGAGTGGACGCCGTTCAGCTATCCGTTCAACCTCACCCAGCAGCCCGCGGCGACGGTGCCCTGCGGGTTGACCGCGTCCGGCCTGCCGGTCGGCCTGCAGATCGTCGGCCCGCGCTACGCCGATGCAATCGTGCTGCGCGCGGCGCGCGCGTTCGAATCGATGATGCCGTTCCGCATGCCGGACATGAAGGCGCCGCCTGCGCCCGATCTGGCCGAGACCGTCACCGAAGCCGAGGTGGCCGCTGAACCCGTTGCCGCCCTCAATCCCGCTGCGCCTGATCCAGCTGCAACTGCGGCGCCCACAGCACCACCATCACCGGACGACACGGGCAGGACGAGCCACACTGGCGACACCACGATCACGCTGCCGAAGCTAAAGCGTCCCTAGCGTCGGTGGCGCCATATCGCGCGGAGATGAGTAGCGCGGCGCACGCAACGATTTCCGATGCGCCCGCGGCGGCGCCCTGGCTCGTGTTGGTGCACGGCTTTTCGCAGGATCGGCGCGTATTTTCAGGGCAGATTGACGCGTTCCGCGATCGCTATCGCCTGCTGCTGATCGACCTGCCTGCGCACGGCGCCTCGAGTGCAATGGTCGGGCCCTATGGCCATGGCGAGTTCGCCGATGCGGTGCGCGACACCATCGATGCCGTCATTGGTTCCGCCACGCCCTGCATCTTCTGGGGAACGCACACCGGCGCGGCGATCGCGCTGCTCCTTGCAAGTCACGATACCGCGCGCTTCAGCGCACTTGTCCTCGAAGGCGCGGTGCTGCCGGGACGCCCCATGACGAGCGTTGCCGACACCGTCACACGGATGCAGCGCATTGCAATCGAAGAAGGCATCGGGGCAGCGCGACGCGCGTGGTTCGACAAGTCCGCGTGGTTCGCGGTCATGCGCGAGCGTCCGATCGAGTGTCGTGCCGAGGCACACCGCGAGATGATCGCCGATTTCTCCGGGCGGCCGTGGTTCGAGCCCGGTACGCCCGCGCCGGTCGACGTGAGCGACGCCATGCTGGGCGCGATCGACCTGCCGGTACTGCTCTACTACGGCGTGCACGATGTCGCCGACTTCATCGCCGCGGCCGATCATCTCGAACAGCTGCTACCGCGCGCTGAGCGTCGCGTGATCGCGAATGCCGGTGGTTTTCCCGGTTGGGAGTTTCCGTACAGAGTGAACACGCTGGTGGCGGAATTTCTCGATCGCCTGGGTCCTGTTGTGCGGACGGAAGGCTAGGCGACGCGGCCAAGTCACCGATCGGTTGAACCCGCCGCCGATTCTGGTCAGTGGTGCACGGCAACGGGCGAACACGCCAGCGTCCGCGTTCGACCTCAAGCGCACACGACGCGCGCCGCATCGGCGGTACGGCAGTACTATTGCACGACTGGATAAGGTAAACGCTCTTGGCGAAGCTGGTCTACCACTTTCAATTTCCCGATGGTCGGGCGGAATCGCTGCAGGTCAGGCCCGTGGTCACTGGCGAGGTCGAGGCGGACTTGCCGCCGTGGACTGCACTTGACTTCCACCAGTGTGCCAATTGCCCGCTGTCGACGTCGGATACGGCACGTTGCCCGATGGCAGTCCGCTTGGTGCCGTTGATCGAGCTGTTCGACAAAGTGCGCTCCTATGACGAGGTGACCGCACAGGTGGAATCGGACGAGCGCACCGTCACCACGCGCACCAGCGTGCAGCGGGTCCTGCGTTCATTGATGGGTCTGCTCTCCGCCAGCAGCGATTGTCCGCGCATCGCATTCCTGAAGCCGATGGCGCATTACCATTTGCCGTTTTCGAGCAAGGAAGAAACCGTCTACCGCGTCGTCTCGACCTATCTGCTCGCGCAGT
>JAQBEY010000036.1:0-5836 GCA_032123655.1 Betaproteobacteria bacterium | reverse complement strand
CCGGACGACCGACGTGACGGGATCGTGCGTGCTGCCGGAGGGCACGGAGATGGTGATGCCTGGGGACAACATCGGGATGACGGTGACGCTGATTCAGCCGATCGCGATGGAAGAGGGTCTGCGCTTCGCGATTCGCGAGGGCGGCAGGACTGTCGGTGCCGGCGTCGTCGCCAAGGTCATCGAGTAATTCAACCGGACGAAAGTCGGAATCCGCTTTCGTACGCATGAGGTAGTCATGAACAACCAACGCATCCGCATCCGACTGAAGGCATTCGATTACAAGCTGATCGACCAGTCGGCACAGGAAATCGTCGATACGGCCAAGCGTTCCGGCGCCGTCGTCAAGGGGCCGGTGCCGCTGCCGACCAAGATCGAACGCTACGACGTCCTGCGTTCGCCGCACGTCAACAAGACGTCGCGCGACCAGTTCGAGATTCGCACGCACCTGCGCCTGATGGACATCATCGACCCGACGGACAAGACGGTCGACCAACTGATGAAGCTCGATCTTCCCGCGGGTGTCGACGTGGAGATCAAGCTGCAGTAACGGATAACAAGGGCCGGACGGAAACAAGCAGTCGCCTCCGTCCGAACAGCAAGGCCGGCCAATTGCTGTCGGCACCCGGAGCGATCCGGGATATCAAAAAGAGAGAACGTAATGTCACTCGGACTTGTAGGTCGCAAAGTCGGCATGACGCGGGTCTTCACCGACGATGGCAGCGCCATCCCGGTGACGGTGCTCGACGTCGCCAACAATCGCGTCACGCAGATCAAGACCCCGGAAACGGACGGCTACTCGGCGGTGCAGGTCACCTACGGAAAGCGGCGCGCGACGCGCGTCACCAAGCCGCTGGCGGGCCACCTCGCCAAGGCTGGCGTGGAATCCGGCGTCGTGCTCAGGGAGTTCAAGGTATCGGCGGATCAGCTCGCGAAGTTCAAGGCGGGCGACGTCGTGGGCGTGGACACGTTTACGGTCGGCCAGTTGGTCGACGTGACCGGCACCACGAAGGGGCGTGGTTTTTCAGGCGTGATCCGCCGCCACCATTTCAGTTCCAACCGTGCGTCGCACGGCAATTCGCGCTCGCACAACACGCCAGGCTCGATCGGCATGGCGCAGGACCCCGGCCGCGTGTTTCCGGGCAAGCGCATGGCGGGCCAGCTCGGTAACGTCACGCGCACCACGCAGCTGCTCACCGTCGTCCGGGTGGACGCCGAGCGCGGGCTGCTGCTGATCAAGGGCTGTGTGCCCGGCGCGGATGGTGGTCACATCGTCATCCTGCCGTCGGTGAAGACGCCGCTGAAGAAGGGAGCCTGACGATGGATCTCAAACTCCTGTCCAGTAGCGGCGAAAAAACTGCAACAGTCGCGGCGTCTGATGCGTTGTTCGGTCGCGAGTACAACGAGGCGCTGATCCACCAGCTGGTAATCGCGTTCCAGGCGAACGCGCGCCAGGGTACCCGCGCACAGAAGGGCCGTGCCGACATCAACAAATCGCACAAGAAGCCCTGGGCCCAGAAGGGCAGCGGTCGCGCGCGTGCCGGGCAGGCCAACAGCCCGCTCTGGCGTGGCGGTGGCAGGATCTTTCCGTCCATGCCCGACGAGAATTTCACGCACAAGGTCAACCGCAAGATGTACCGCGCCGGTCTCGCTTCGATCCTGTCGCAGCTCGTCCGCGAGGACCGGCTGCTGGTGATCGAAAGTCTGTCGCTCGATACACCCAAGACCAAGGCCTTCGCCGAGAAGATCAAGGGCTTCGGCCTCAGCGGTACGGTGCTGGTGGTGACCGACACGCTGGACGACAACACCTACCTGTCGTCGCGCAATCTCCCCAACGTGCTCGTGCTCGAGACGCGCGAGGTCGACCCGGTTAGCCTGGTGCGTTTCAACAACGTGCTGGTGACCCGCGGCGCGGTCGCTCAATTCGAGGAGATGCTGGGATGAAAGCCATAGCCAGCCAACCGAAGAAATACAATCACGAACGCCTGATCGCGCTGATCCTGGCGCCGGTGGTGTCCGAAAAGGGCACTTTCATCGCCGACCGCAACTCGCAGGTCATCTTCCGGGTCGCGCACGACGCCACCAAGCCGGAAGTGAAGGCGGCGGTCGAACTGATGTTCAAGGTTGCCGTTGACAGCGTCCAGATCGCCAACGTCAAGGGCAAGGAAAAGCGCTTCGGCCGATTCATCGGCCGCCGGCGCAACTGGAAGAAGGCCTATGTATGTCTGAAGGCCGGCCAGGAAATCAACTTCGCGACGGAGGCATAAGACCATGGCCCTCGTAAAAGTAAAACCAACGTCGGCTGGCCGCCGTGCGCTCGTCAAGGTCGTCAATTCCAGCCTGCACAAGGGCGCGCCGATCGCGTCTCTGGTGGAACCGCAGAAGCGCGGTTCAGGCCGCAACAACAACGGCCACATCACGATGCGTCACAAGGGCGGTGGCCACAAGCAACACTACCGCCTCGTCGATTTCAAGCGCAACAAGGATGGTGTCCCGGCCAAGGTCGAGCGACTGGAATACGATCCCAACCGCAGCGCGAATCTGGCGCTCCTGTTGTACGCAGACGGCGAACGCCGCTACATCATCGCGCCGCGAGGCGTGGCGGTGGGGCAGCAGCTCCTGTCTGGAATCGAGGCAGGAATCCGGCCGGGCAACTGTCTGCCGCTGCGCAACATCCCGGTCGGTACGACGGTTCATTGTGTCGAGATGCAGCCGAGCAAGGGCGCGCAGATTGCGCGATCGGCCGGTGCCTCGGTGCAATTGCTGGCGCGGGAAGGAATCTTTGCGCAGCTGCGCCTGCGTTCGGGTGAAATTCGCAAGGTCCACGTCGATTGCCGCGCCGTCATTGGCGAGGTCGGCAACGAAGAGCACAACCTCCGCTCGATCGGCAAGGCCGGTGCCAACCGCTGGCGCGGCATTCGACCGACGGTACGCGGCATCTGCATGAACCCGGTCGATCATCCGCACGGTGGGCGTTCCAACGGTGGCGGGCATCCGGTGTCGCCGTGGGGCACTCCGGCCAAGGGTTACAAGACGCGCAGCAACAAGCGGACCGACAACATGATCGTGCGCCGCCGTCAAGCGACGAAGGGATAAAGGGAAATGGCTCGTTCACTCAAGAAGGGTCCGTTCATCGACGACCACCTGTTGGCGAAGGTGGAGAAGGCACGCGCGATCAACGACAAGAAGCCGATCAAGACCTGGTCGCGTCGCTCGACGATCACGCCGGATTTCGTCGGCCTGACCGTCGCCGTCCATAACGGCAAGGCGCACATCCCGGTCTATGTCTCCGAAAACATGGTTGGACACAAGCTCGGCGAGTTCGCGCTGACGCGCACCTTCAAAGGCCATTCGGCCGACAAGAAGGTGTCGGCAGTCGGGCCGCGGAAGAAGTAAGGAGTGATGATGGAAACCACTGCCACGCTGCGCGGCGTTCGCTTGTCGGCCCAGAAAGGCCGACTCGTCGCCGACCAGATTCGGGGATTGCCGGTCGACCGCGCGCTGTCCGTCCTGACCTTCAGCCCGAAAAAGGGCGCGAAGATCATCAAGAAGGTGCTCGAATCGGCGATCGCCAATGCCGAACACAACGACGGCGCCGACATTGACGAGCTCAAGGTCAAGACAATTTACGTCGACAAGGCCGAGACGCTGAAGCGCACGACTGCCCGCGCCAAGGGTCGTGGCAACGTCATTGGCAAACAGAGCTGCCACATCCACGTCGTCGTTGGCGACGGAAACTAGAGGAATACGAGGACATGGGTCAGAAGATCAATCCAATCGGATTCCGGCTTTCCGTCACGCGGAACTGGGGTTCGAAGTGGTTCGCGAACAGCAAGAATTACGGTCCCACGCTTGCCGAGGACATCCGCATCCGCGAATACCTGCGCAAGAAGCTTTCGCACGCATCGGTGGCGAAGATCACCATCGAGCGGCCGGCAAAGAATGCACGGATCACGATTCACAGCGCCCGTCCGGGTGTCGTCATCGGCAAGAAGGGCGAGGACATCGAGACGTTGCGCGGAGACCTCCGCCGAATGATGGGCGGCGAGGTGGGTCTGAACATCGAGGAGATCCGCAAGCCGGAGATCGACGCGCAACTCATCGCCGAGTCGATCGCCCAGCAGCTCGAGAAGCGAATCATGTTCCGTCGGGCGATGAAGCGCGCGATGCAGAACGCGATGCGACTCGGGGCCCAGGGAATCAAGGTAATGTCGTCGGGGCGCCTGAACGGCGCGGAAATAGCGCGGCGCGAATGGTATCGCGAAGGCCGCGTGCCGCTGCACACGTTGCGCGCCGACATCGATTACGGCTTTGCCGAGGCCCGCACCACCTATGGCGTCATCGGCATCAAAGTCTGGGTTTTCAAGGGTGAAGTGATGGCGCACAACGCCGAGCCGGCAATTGCGCCGGCGCCGGCGCCCGCGCGTCCGTCGCGCCGTACGCCGCCAGGAGCGAAGAATGCTGCAACCAGCTAGAAGGAAGTACCGGAAGGAACAGAAGGGACGCAACAAGGGCGTCGCGACCGTCGGCAACAAGGTCAGCTTTGGTGAATTCGGCCTCAAGGCGATCGGCCGCGGTCGCCTGACGGCGCGCCAGATCGAGGCGGCTCGCCGGGCGATGACGCGCCACATCAAGCGTGGTGGCCGCATCTGGATCCGCATTTTCCCGGACAAGCCGATCTCCCGGAAGCCCGCCGAAGTCCGCATGGGCAACGGCAAGGGCAGTCCCGAGTACTACGTGGCCGAGATCGTTCCGGGCAAGGTGCTCTACGAAATGGACGGCGTGGAAGAGTCGCTGGCGCGTGAGGCGTTCGCCCTCGCATCGGCCAAGCTGCCGATTCGCACGACGTTCGTGCATCGCCTGATCGGCGGTTAAGGAAACGACGATGAAAAAATCCGAAACCAAGAAGTCTCTCGCGGGCAAGTCGCCCACCGAGCTGAAGACGGAGCTTGAAGCGCTGCTGCGCGAACAGTTCGGCCTGCGCATGCAGGCTGCGACCCAGCAGCTCACCGACAACTCCAAGTTGAAGACAGTCCGCCGCGGGATCGCCCGTGTGCGTACGCTGATGGGCCAGAAGACGGCCAGGAGCGAGGCATGAGCGAAGAAGCGACGAAGTCCGAAGCGACGAAGTCCGAAGTGACGAAGTCCGAAGCGACGACAGCGGAAGTGACCGCGGCTGCGCCGGTGCGCAAGGCGCTGGTGCGGACGCTGACGGGGCGCGTGGTCAGCGACAAGATGAACAAGACGGTGACGGTTCTGGTCGAGCGGCGGGTCAAGCACGCGCTGTACGGCAAGATCGTCATGAAGTCCGGCAAGCTCCACGCACACGACGAAAATAACGAGTGCAAGACCGGCGACCTGGTGGAAATCGCCGCGACGCGCAAGCTGTCCAAGACCAAGGCGTGGCGGGTGGCGAATATCCTGGAAAAGGCGCAGGTCGTCTGACGCCGGATCCGGCGGGGTGGGCGCGCTGGGCGCCGCTGCCGGGACGGCCAGGACTGTGGTTCGAGGGGGTTGCCTCAGAACTGCATTCCTGCCATAATCGAATGCTTCGCTCGCCGCGGGGCGAGAAATTGCAACATCGTGGCAACACGAACGTCGCAACGCAATTTGCCGCGGCAAACCATCCCCGGAGTGCTTCCCCCGAGGCACCCCGATCGCGGGATCCAAAACTGGCCGCCTAGCAGTGGCCGTTCCAGTCGGGCGCAACCTTGCGCCCGCGGAGCGGGAGGCGGGTTAAGTTGGAGAGTCAGGAAAAATGATCCAGATGCAGTCGGTGCTGGACGTCGCCGATAACACAGGCGCGCGTTCGGTGATGTGTATCAAGGTGCTCGGCGGC
>JAQBEY010000035.1:0-5193 GCA_032123655.1 Betaproteobacteria bacterium | reverse complement strand
TCTCGCCGGGACGCAGCCCCGTGAACACGACGACGATCTGGTCCGGGTCGGCGCCCGAGAGCCGGATCATGTCGCGCGCAAGGTCGACGATGCGCACCGGCTCGCCCATCTCGAGGACGAGAATCTCGCCGCCGCGGCCCTGCAGGCCCGCCTGCAGCAGCAGCTGGGTCGCCTCGAGCAGCGACATGAAATAGCGGGTGATCTCGGGGTGCGTGACGGTGATCGGCCCGCCGCGCGCGATCTGCTCCTGGAAACGCGGGATGACGCTGCCGGCGCTGCCGAACACGTTGCCGAAACGCACCAGTACGAATTGCGTGCTGCCGCCGCCGAGGATCTGGCAGACCATCTCGGCAAGTCGCTTGGTCGCACCCATCACGTTGGTCGGGTTGACCGCCTTGTCCGACGAAACGAGCACGAATCTCTCGACGCGTGCGGCCACCGCAGCCCGCGCCAGCACCCAGGTGCCGTAGGCATTGTTGCGCACGGCCTGCCAGGCGTTGGTTTCCTCCATCAGCGGGACATGCTTGTACGCACCGGCATGGAAGATCACCTCGGGCTTCTCGCGCGCCAGCACTTCCTCGACCAGCGCCACGTGTTTGACGTCGCCGACGATGGAGGCCAGCGGCAGCTGCGGAAATGCGTCGGCGAGCGCCGACTGGATTTCGTAGAGGGCCGCTTCCGAGATGTCGAACAGGACCAGCCGCGCCGGACGGTATCGCGCGATCTGCCGCGCGAGTTCGGCGCCGATCGAACCGCCCGCGCCGGTGACCATCGCCACCCGGTTGCCCAGCCATTCGGCGAGCCCGGCACTGTCGAGCTGCACCGGATCGCGACCGAGCAGATCGTCGAGTTCCACGTTGCGGATGGTGCTGAGCGGGAAGCGGCCGCTGATCAGGTCCTCGTAGGAAGGCACGGTGAGCGCCTCGATTCCCCCCGCCGCGCAAAGTTCCGCCACGCGCCGGCGTACCACGTGATTGGTCGACGGCAATGCAATGATCACCTTGTGTACGCCGAATTTTTTCGCCCACACGGGAAGTTCGGCGATCGGGCCAAGTACGCGCAGGTTGCGCAGCAATCGGCCATGCTTGGCGAAATCGTCGTCGAGCAATCCCACCACCCGCCATTGCCGGCCACGCATCAGGTCCTTAACCAGCCGCGCGCCCGCGTCGCCGGCTCCGACGATCAGCACCGGCTCGCCCAGCGCTTCCAGCGGGCTGTACAACCGGTGCTCCTTCCAGATCCGGTAAGCGAAGCGCGAACCCGCCATCAGGAAGATCAGAACCACCGGATAGAGAACCAGTACGCTGCGCGGAACCACCGCCTGCAGTTGCAGCATCACCAGGATGATCGGCACGAAGATCGCGCCCAGTCCGGCGGCCAGCACGATCCGCTGCAGGTCAATGACACTGGCAAACCGCCACAGCCCGCGATAAAGGCCGAGCGTCATGAAGATCGCCGCCTGGATCGGCAATATCCAGGTGAGCGTCGACCACATGTCGGCGAGATAGGGTTCGCCAACGTCCAGGTTGAAGCGGAGCCAGTACAGACCGGTCCAGGCAAGCCCGGCAGCGCAGACGTCGTGCGCGAAGGCAAGTATCGAGCGTCCGTTGGGCAGCGCCGAGCGCAACCGCGAAACCCACATCGGCGAATTCTGGGCGTCTGGCATATGCGCGCATTTTGCCATTCCCCGGCGGCCGCGGACACAGCCCCCTTACGCTGCGCGCAAGCCAGTCAGCTTGCGGCACCCCGTCCCGCCCGCCATTGCCGGTCGATCACGACAAAGGCGACTGCGAGGATGGCGCACCAGGCACCGAGCGCGCCGGGCCCCCAGGACGGGCGCAGACAGGCACAGGCGACAGCGGTCGCGCTGGTGCCAGCCATGACGGCACCACAGGCAGCCAGCGTGCCGCGCTGGCCCGCCCCTAGTTGATGCAGTCGCTGGTAATAGTGGGAGCGGTGCCCGTGCCAGAATTTTTCCCGGCGCCATACGCGCCGCAGCAAGGTCACGGTGGCGTCGGCCACGAACGGCAGGAACGCGAGAATCGGGAACCAGGCGCCCCAAACGCCGGCGACGACACCGGCGGTACCAAAAGCGGCGGCCAGAAAGCCCAGCGGCACTGCGCCGATATCGCCCAGAAAGAGTCTCGCCGGCGGCCAATTTGCCGCAAGCACGGGCAGCGCCGCCGCCGCCAGCGCCAGCGGCAACGCGGCCGGCAGACCGGCGCAGGACAACGCCGCCGCATAGGCACCGAAGCCGAAGACCGCCATCGCCGCGGCGAGACCGTCGCTGCCGTCCATGAAGTTATAGAGATTCGCCGCCCACGCCACGACCAGCGCCACGGCCAATACCTGCGCTGCGGACAGTCCCGCGCCGTGCCCCAGCGGCACCGCGAACCACACTGCAGCGGCAAAATGGGCGGCAAGTCTTATTCCGATGGGGACTTCGCGCACGTCGTCGCCCAGCGACACTGCGGCAATCAACAGGAACGGCCACAGCCATGATTCCAGGGCCATCCAGGGCGCGGCGGTCCCCACGAACACGACCGGCAGGAAGCCGACCCACAGCGCGACCCCTCCGACCCGCGGCACCGGGACGGTATGCAGCGAACGCGGCGTCAGCAATGCCTGGGGCAACGCGCTGCGCCAGCGCAGGAGCACGGCCGTGGCCAACGCAGCCAGGACAGCGGCCACGATGACTTCAGCAGCGAGGGCGCTCACCGGCGCACTCCGGTGCAGGCCGCAGGTCGAGCGTCGAATGCCCTCGCCAGCACCGGGGAGGACGAAAGCGCGACTGATGACCGCACAAGAGACGGGGGCAAACCCACGAATGCAAATGGCCCAAGTTCGACCGACGATGGCTTTCGGCGCAAAAAGCGAAACTTAAAGTACATATTTCGTATAAATTTCAACATGTTGAAGACCATTCTTGAGGCTATTACTTGGCGACAGCCCGGCCCCGGATGGCATCTTGAACTGCATTCGACGCCGCCTTTGCTGTTGCTTCGGCACAACACGGACGAAATGGGTCAGACCCCTTCTGCCCTTCGGCTTGCCTATGGTGTCCGCGCTTTGGCAGAATAGGTGGCAACTTCTCGAAAGAGTTGAGAAGGTTCCGATGGCAGGCGCAAAAGGCTTAAACCTTGCCAATTTTATCCGTTAGAGGAGAGTCTTCATGAACAAAAAACTCGTCGCTGTCGCTGTCGCGGGTTTGCTGGCTGCGCCGTTCGCGGCGCAAGCGCAAACCGCGAACGTGACTTTGTACGGTCGCCTGAACCTGACCATGGAAGCCGTAAGTGGCTCGAAGATTGATCCGAATCTTCCCGTGACCGCAGGCCCGGTGAATCGGACCATTTATCGTGTCAGTTCCAACTCGTCGCGTCTTGGCGTTCGCGGTAGCGAATCGCTCGGCGGCGGCCTGTCGGCGATTTTCCAGATCGAATCGAGCGTCAACGGGAGCGACGGTGGTGGTCAGCTCGGAACGCGTGACACGTATGTCGGCCTGCAGGGTTCGTGGGGCACGTTCAAGATGGGTAACTTCCTGGCCCCGTACGACGACATCCATCCGATCTTCGGTAACGTCCCGACCCTGACGACGTCGATCCTGTCGACGGCCGCACTGTGGGCGCAAGGCTCGCAATCGACGGCCAACGGTGGCATGGACGCGCGTCTGGGCAATTCCATCCGTTACGACATGCCGAGAATGGGCGGCTTCCGTGGCGCGGTCCAGGTTTCGACGCTCGACGCGTCCAGTGGTACCGACGCAACGCAACAGCGTCACGCCTACATCACCTCGGTCGGCGGCTTCTACAGCAATGGACCGTTCAATGCCGGTTTGGCCTATCAGTCGAACACCAAGGTTCGTTGCGTTTCGTGCAGCGACGCCGCGTGGTCGTTCGCGGGCAACTGGAACTTTGGCGTCGTGAAGATCGGCGGCGTCTATGAGCGGCTGGATTACGACGTGACGGGCGGAAGCCTGACGCGCAATTTCTGGGCGCTGTCGGCCACCGCGCCAGTCGGCCCGGGTAACCTGTATGGCTTCTGGGGCAGGGCCAACGACGGCTCAGGCCCGACGGGTTCCAGGGTCGGTCAGATCAATGCGGGTGACAACACCGGCGCGGATCAGTGGGAAATCACCTATACGTATGCACTGTCGAAGCGGACCCTGTCCTACGTCGGCTTTGTGCAAACGGCTAACGATTCCAAGGCAGCCTACAACTTCAACATCAACTCGTTCTCGGTCGTCCCTGGCGCCAACGCCAGTGGCCTCGTACTGGGCTTGGTCCACTTCTTCTAAAAAAAGAACGGACCTCCGGGGCTTCCCCGGGATGCAATGCCAGCGGGCGCCTTCGGGCGCCCGCTTTTTCGTGGTGTTGGCACGCCAGGCCGGGAGCCTTCCCGTTCGCCTGATTCACCCGGCGGCCGGTGTAAAATCGACGCATGCTTGACTCGCTGATCCTTTCCATCGACCGGGCGTTGCGCACGCTTTCCGGCACCGCCCAGACGGTGCGTGCCAACCCCGCAAGCGGACTGGCGGAGCCGGAACTGGCGTCCGAGGACCGGGCGCATGCCGCGGGGCTGATGCGTATCAACCACACGGGCGAGGTCTGTGCGCAGGCGTTGTACGCGGCACAGGCGCTGGTGGCGCGCGACTCGACGATCGGCAAACGCTTTGCATCGGCGGCGCGGGAGGAGGAGGAGCACCTCGCCTGGACGCAGGACCGGCTGGCCGAACTCGGCGAGCGGCCGTCGCTGCTGAATCCTCTCTGGTACGCTGGGTCCTTCGCGATCGGCGCGCTGGCCGGGCTCGCTGGCGACCGCGTCAATCTCGGTTTTGTGGCGGAGACCGAACGTCAGGTCGAGGAACACCTGGCGTCACACCTCGAAGCACTGCCGGCCGCCGACACCAAAAGCCGCGCGATCGTCAATACGATGCGTGCCGACGAGGCCCGGCACGGCGCGATGGCGCAGAAGGCCGGCGCGATCGACCTGCCGCGTCCGGTCCGCGATCTGATGCGCGTCTCCGCCAACGCGATGAAAACGCTCGCCTACCGGATCTAGCCGCCCGGCGCCGAGCGGCGCGCGCGCCGCCATTGTCGCAGCGCGCGCAGGCGCGCCGCCCGAATCGCCTTTGGAATGGCATCCGGGGCCGCGTCTGCACGCGACGCCTGGACGCGCGCGATCGATCCGCCGTCG
>JAQBEY010000034.1:0-48442 GCA_032123655.1 Betaproteobacteria bacterium | reverse complement strand
CGGTGATGGCCGCCGCTATCGCCTCGGGCGCGACGATGTCGACACGGAACGCCACCGTGTCGTCCGCGCGTGCCGGAACCGTCTCCTGCGCCCGGTCGGGCGCGGATGTCTGGGCGCTAGCGGATGGCGCTGGCGCGGCCGTTGCCGCGAACGTCAGCGCGAGCAACCACGGTAGCGCCGGACGCAGAAAGGTCGCAGGCGATGGCACAGCCGCCATTATCGCCCATAGCCTCCGACGCCATCGATGGCGGGAGCGGCGCCAACAGCGCGTACTCGGACAAGTCGAGCGGCGGGGACTGCGGCCCCACATCCCAAAGCGGTTCGACCGGCCTGCCCTTCGGCAGAATCGGCAGGCGCGGATTCGAGTAGTCGACCGTGGTCTGGAAATCCTGACCATACTGCCAGACATAGGTCTGATCTCCGTTTCGGTCGAAGCGGGCGGCGCAACCGGAGAGGCTGGCGACCGCGGTCAACGCGATCGCGAGTCGAATCAGGGAATTTCGATCGGTTCGGGTCATGCGCACTACCTCCTGGGCCCGCGCTCAAAAGCGGTGCTGGAACGTGAGACCCAGCACCGGCGCCGTCCGGTAATTTTCATTGGCGACATCGCCTCCATTGGGATTCTTCACCGAGAGCCTGCCGTTGACAAGCGCAGCGGCGTAGAAATCGACCGTTGACCGGCGATCGAGGTGGCTGGTGACGCGTAGAAACAACGGAACGTAGCGCTGCTGCCCGATGCCCCCCGGGACGGCGCCCTCGCTGTCGAGGCGGAATTCGTACGACCGGTAGGAGCCGCCGAAACCTGTTTCCCATGCCTCGGACCACGCGTAGGTGAGTTCCAGCCCGGCGCCTCCGGCCGGCCCTGCCGGGAACGGATTGGCGAGGCGCCATCGGTCGTCGATCTTCCAGTCGATGACCAGGAACGGTGACGCCTTGGTCTTGTAGATCTGGCGGTAGACCGCGGCGCCTACGCCAAGCGTCAGGGACGGCGTAAACGCCCGGCTGGCGATCGCCACGGCGCCGTAAATGAGCGAGTCGCCGGTGCTGGCGCCACTTTCGTAGGCCCACTCGACCGAGGGCGAAAGGATGAGTCGCCAGTCTGACGTAGGCGCGTAGACGAAGGTCGCGCCGAACTGCGGCCGGTTCACGTTGCGCCAAGGGGCCTGCCCACCGAAGCCCGAGGGATTGCTGAAATCCCACTCCTCGTAGTCATAGCGGACCGACAGGCCCCCGGCGAACTGCGCCGTGTATTGGCGCAGGACGTTGCCGGCGGCGAACGCACCGTACCAGCCGAAGCTGCCGCCGGCATCGAAATCGGTGTCGAACTGTCCCAGCACGGTAAGCGTCGCATTGGAGACCGTGGTCCCGGGCGGGAGTCCTTGTGCGCTGACCAGCATCGGGAAAAGGACGAGGGCGAACAGGGTGGTACGAGGGCGCAATTGCATGGAATTCCGGCTGAAGTGGATTCTCCGATAGTAACCGGCTGAGCCGCGGGCCGTCGACGCGACACTTCGGAGCGCCATGCCGCCGGCATCAACCATGTCGTCGCGGTCGATGTAGGTCCGAACCTGGGTACCGTCGAAACAATGGTTAACAAACGGCTGATTGCCACAAATTTGGAACGTTCGTTCGATTGCGGTATTCCCGTCACCTTGTTCTTCTTAAAACACTTGCGCAATCTCTCCTAAGTCCATATTTTTCCTATGAAAAGACAATTGTTGTACGTTTGGCGCTAAGTCATTGTTCAGACAACGGAAAATGGTTGACCTTGTAGATTCTCCCCGCGTATAGTTCGCCGAAGTGGTAAAAAGTGGGTCAAAGTGGGGTTTTGGTCGGATGCGGCGGCCTGAATCGCCTGAAACCCCTGATCGGCGCAACGACGAGGAGAAAGCGGGCGTGGCGGCAGAGTTGGATAACGCGGTGGGTTCGGTGGAGGGCCAACCAGCGGCCGGGCAGGAATTGTCCGAGTTCCGCGGTGTAACCGAGCTTGTCCTCGACGCCAAGGGCAGGCTTGCCGTGCCCTCGCGCTACCGGGAGGCGTTGACGCCCGCCGGCGACGGTCGAATGGTGCTGACCGCCGACCCTTCCCGCTGCTTGCTGTTGTATCCGCTGGCTGCGTGGGCGCCCATCCAATCCCGGCTGATGGCGCTCTCCTCGTTCAACGAAAAAATCCGCAGTCTGCAGCGCCTGATCGTCGGTTACGCGGACGACGTCGAGATCGACGCGGCCGGCCGTATTCTGGTCCCGCCCGCGCTGCGCCGTTACGCGAACCTCGACCGCCGTGCCGTACTCGTGGGGCAGGGACGCAAATTCGAGTTGTGGGACGAGGCGCAGTGGCAGGTGCAGACCTCGCAGGCGATCGCCTTTCCCGAAGGCGACCTGCCACCTGAACTCGACGGCTTCACGCTCTGATGCCCGATGGCAACCATGTCCCCGTCCTGCTCGACGAAGCCGTGGCGGCGCTGGCGGTCAAGCCCGGGGGCGTCTACGTCGATGCGACCTTTGGCCGAGGCGGCCACGCGCGTGCGGTGCTGGCAGCGCTCGGCGACGAGGGGCGCCTGGTCGCGGTCGATCGCGATCCGGATGCGGAGCGCGTGGCGCAGGCGCTCGCCGCAGCCGACCCGCGCCTCGTGTTTCGCAGAGCCTGGTTTTCCGAGCTTCCCGACGTCCTCGACGCGCTTGCGATCGAGGCGGTCGACGGTGTCCTGCTCGATCTTGGCATCTCGTCGCCGCAGATCGACGACGCGTCCCGGGGCTTTTCGTTTCGTCACGACGGACCACTCGATATGCGGATGGATCCATCACGCGGCGAATCGGCGGCCCAGTACCTTTCCCGCGCCTCGGTGCGCGAACTGACGGAGGTCATCCGCACCTATGGTGAAGAACGGTTTGCTCAATCGATTGCAGGTGCAATTGCGGCGGCGCGCGCAATCCGGCCTCTCGTCCGCACGCGCGAACTCGCGGATGTCGTCGCCCAAGCCATCGGCACGCGGACGCGGGGTGATTGGCGTCAGGATCCGGCCACGCGGACCTTTCAGGCCCTTCGGATTTTCCTGAATCGGGAACTGTCCGAAGTGAGTGCCGCCCTGCCCCGCATTGTCCCGCTGTTGCGCCCGTCGGGACGCGTGGCAGTCATCGGCTTTCATTCGCTGGAGGATCGGATCGTCAAGCGCTTCTTCGCCCGGGCCTCGCGACCGTTCGCCGGCGATCCCGACGCCGCCCGGCTGGGAATTCGCGACGCAGATCTGCCGGGCGCGCCTCTGGCGTTGGTCGGTCGTGCGGTGAAGCCCGGAGCTTCCGAAGTCGCCCGCAATCCGCGGGCGCGCAGTGCGGTCCTGCGCGTGGCCGAGCGCACCGCGCATCCGCTGCCGGCCAACTGGCCGCAGGGTTACGTCGAGGACGACGCGGCGTGACCCGGATCAACCTGGTGCTCCTCTGCGTGCTCGTGGCCTGCGCGCTTTCCCTGGTGACCTCGCGCAACCAGGCGCGACGTGCCTACGTCGAGCTCGAAAGGACGCAGGCCCAGGCGCGCGCTTACGAAATCGAATACGGGCAACTCCAGCTCGAGCAGGCCACCTGGGGCATGCCGGCACGCATCGAGAAAGTCGCGCGTGAACAATTGCGCCTGCAGCTGCCCACGCCGGCGCGCACCGAAATCGTGTCGATGCCGGCGAAGCCGGAGGCGTCACCATGAAGAAACCTGCCGCAGCCCGCGGCGCAGCGTCCGCTCGCCGGTCGCATGCCGGAGCCCCATCCGTCGGATCGAAACTGGCGCTGCCGCGGTTTCGCGCGCCGTTGGTCTTTGGTCTGTTCGCGCTGCTCTTCGGCGGACTCACCGCACGCTCGGTCTATCTGCAGTGGATCGACAACGAGTTCCTGCAGGGGCAGGGCAGCGCGCGTCACTCGCGCGCGCTCGAACTTCCCGCGCATCGTGGTCGCATCGTCGACCGCTTCGGCGAGGCGCTAGCGCTGTCCACGCCGGTGAAGACCTTGTGGGCTTTCCCTGACAAATTCAGCGCGTCTCCCGCGCAGATGGCCGAGTTGGCCCGCATCCTCGGCACCACGCCGGCGCGAATTGTCGCGAAGCTGAAGGCGAACGAGGATTTCGCGTTTGTCGCCAAGCAGCTTCCGCCGGAAACGGCGCAGCGCGCGATGGCGCTGCAGATTGCCGGTCTGCACGACCAGAATGAATACCGGCGCTTCTACCCGGGCGGAGAGGCCACCGCGCACGTCGTCGGCTTCACCGGCGATCGCGACGCGGGGCAGGAAGGCATCGAGCTTGCGCAACAGGCCTGGCTGGCCGGTGTGCCGGGCAGTCGCCGGGTGAACATCAACCGGCGCAACGAAGCGGTCGAGGACGTCTCGTCGATCCGGCCGCCGCAAGCCGGACGCGACCTGGCCCTGGCGCTGGACAACCGGCTGCAGTACCTCGCGTTCAAGGAACTGAAAGCCGCGGTCGAACTGCATAAGGCCAAGGCCGGCGGACTGGTGGTCCTCGATGTCAGAACCGGTGAAATCCTGGCGCTCGCCAACCTGCCGACCTACAACCCGAATCGTCGCAACAAGTTGGCGCGCGACCGGATGCGCAACCGTGCGCTGACCGACGTGTTCGAACCGGGCTCGACCCTCAAGCCATTCACCATTGCCGCGGCGCTGGAGTCCGGCAAGGTGCGCCCGGAAACGATGATTCAGACGGCCCCCGGTACGCTGACCATCGGCGCGCATACGATCCATGACGCGCACCGCGAAGGCGCGCTGAGTGTCGAACAGGTGATCCAGAAATCATCCAATGTGGGCGCGGCGAAAATCGCCCTCTCGCTGCCTGCCGAGACGCTCTGGGCGATGTTCGCGGAGGCCGGGTTCGGTGCGCCGCCAAAGACCGGATATCCCGGCGAGGTTGCCGGCCGCCTGCGCCCGGCGAAGTCCTGGAAACCGATCGAGCAGGCCACGATGTCGTACGGGCACGGGATCTCGGTCAACCTCGTTCAACTCGCGCGGGCGTACACGATGTTCGCCAACGACGGCGAGTTGAAGCCGGTGACGCTTTTCAAGACGGACGGCAGCGTTTCCGGCCGTGCCGTGCTCCGTCCGGAAACCGCGATCGCCATTCGCCGGATGCTCGAACTCGCCGTCGGACCGGGGGGCACCGCGCCGAAGGCGCAGGTGGCCGGTTATCGCGTGGCCGGCAAGACCGGTACCTCGCACAAACTCGAGGGTCGCGGCTACACCAACAAGTACGTGTCCTCGTTCGTCGGATTCGCGCCGGTATCCCGACCGCGCCTGATCGTCGCGGTAATGATCGACGAGCCGTCGGCGGGTCAGCACTACGGTGGCGCGGTCGCCGCGCCGGTATTCGCGAACGTGATCGGCGCCGCGCTGCGCACGCTGGGCGAGCCGACCGACGCGCCGGTTGGCAACGTGATCCTTCCCGCCGATGGCGGCGAGATCCGCGAGGAGACCTGATTCCCATGCTTGCCACGGAATCGGCCCCGTTTGACGTTCCGGCATTGCTCGCGCGGATGGGCGTGTATCCGCGGCGTATCACCGCAGACAGTCGGCAGGTGGAGCCGGGAGTCGCCTTCGCCGCGTATCCGGGCCTGCGCGTGGATGGCCGCGAGTTCGTGCCGGAGGCGATCGCGCGGGGCACCTGCGCCGTATTCTGGGAAGCGCAGGGATTTCAATGGGATCCGCAGTGGAAGGCCCCCAACCTGGCGCTTTCCGGACTGCGGCAGAGGATGGGCGCGATTGCCGACTTCATCTACGGCAGTCCGTCGCGCGCGCTCTGGATGGCCGCGGTCACCGGCACCAACGGCAAGACCTCATGCGCACAATGGATCGCGCAGGCGTTCGACGCCTGTGATCGTCGCGCCGCGGTGCTCGGCACGCTGGGCAATGGCCTGGTGGGAGCGCTGGCCCCGGCTTTGCACACGACCCCCGATGTCGCGGTCGTGCACGAACTGCTCGCGCAGTTCCGCAGCGCGGGTGCAGCGGCGGTGGCGATGGAAGTGTCCTCGCATGGACTCGACCAGGGCCGGGTGAACGGCGTCAAGTTCGATGTCGCGCTTTTCACCAACCTGACCCGCGATCACCTCGATTACCACGGAACGATGGCGGCCTACGGCGCGGCCAAGGCACGGCTGTTCACCTGGCCGGGCCTGCGCGCGGCGGTGATCAACGCCGACGATCCCTTCGGACGCAGCCTCATCGACGCGGCGCGCGCGCGCGACGTGCGGCTCCTGACCTACGGTTTCGCGGCCGCCGACATCGTGGCGACCGGGATGGTCATGGACCGCGACGGCATCGGACTCGACGTTGCGACGCCGTGGGGAAGCGCCAAACTGCGCACACGGGTGGTCGGTGCGTTCAACGTCCACAACCTCCTGGGCGTGCTCGGTGTGCTGCTGGCCAGCGACGTACCGCTCGAGCGGGCCGTGGCGGCGCTCGAGCAACTGGTTCCGCCACCTGGACGAATGCAGCGGCTTGGCGGGAGCGGCAAGCCGCTGGTCGTGATCGACTACGCCCATACGCCGGATGCGCTCGAACAGGCGCTGACCGCATTGCGGCCGGCGGTGGCCAAAGGCGCAGAACTGGTGTGCGTGTTCGGCTGTGGTGGTGATCGTGACCCCGGCAAGCGGTCGGAAATGGGAGAGATCGCCGGCCGCCTCGCCGACCGCGTGGTCGTCACCAGCGACAACCCGCGCGGTGAGGACCCGGTGCAGATCGCCGCGGCGATCGTCAAGGGCGTTCGGGAGACCCGCAACCAGCGCTGGGCCGTGGAAGCCGATCGGCGCGCGGCGATCGCGGCTGCCATCGCCGCGGCGCGCGCGGGCGATCTGGTGCTGGTGGCCGGCAAGGGCCACGAGACCTTTCAGGAGCGCGATGGTCAGCGCACGCCGTTTTCCGACGCCGACGAGGCCACGCGTGCCCTCGCGGTCTGGGATCAGGGATGATGGACACGGCGACTGCCGCCCGCGCCGTCGAGGGCCGCATGATCGGGGCGAACGTGCGTTTCTCGCGGGTGACGACCGATAGCCGTGCGTTGCGCGAAGGGGACCTGTACGTCGCGCTGAAGGGCGAGCGTTTCGACGGGCATGAGTTCGTCGCCAGTGCCTTCGATCACGGTGCCGTGGCCGCATTGGTTGCCGAGGCGCGCGCGGCGGAGCTGTCCGGGACGCTGGTCGCCGTAGCCGATCCGCTGGCCGCGCTCGGGCAACTCGCCGCACACTGGCGTTCGCGTTTCGCGCTGCCGCTCACACTTGTCGTAGGCAGCAACGGCAAAACCACCGTGAAGGAAATGCTGGCTGCCATTCTCCGCGCGCATTTTGGCGTGGAACATGTGCTGGCTACGCAGGGCAACCTCAACAACGCGATCGGACTGCCGTTGACGCTGTTGTCGCTGTGCGGCGCGCATCTGGCCGCCGTGGTCGAACTCGGGATGAACCATCGCGGCGAGACGGGTGCGCTCGCCGCGATCGCGCAGCCGACCAGCGTGCTGGTCAACAACGCGCAACGCGAACACCAGGAGTTCATGTCGAGCGTAGCCGAGGTCGCGGACGAACACGCGGACGCGCTTGCCGCGCTGCGTCCGGGAGGCTGCGCCATCGTCAACGCGGACGACGCCTTTGCAGGACTGTGGCGCGCAGCGGCGGCGCGGGCCGGGGTTCGCGTGCGCACGTTCGGGCTGGACAGCGGCGCCGACGTTGGCGCGCGCTGCACCTTGCGCGCCGAGGGCACGACGCTCGTGCTCGCGACCCCGGCCGGTCGGACACAGGTGGAACTGGCAGTGCCTGGACGGCACATGGCGCGCAACGCGCTCGCGGCGACCGCGGCCGCGCTCGAGGTGGGCGCGTCGCTGGATGCCGTGGTGACCGGACTGGCAGCGTTCCGTGCCGTTGCCGGGCGCCTCGCGACGACGCGCGGCACGTCGGGCGCGCTGGTGCTCGACGACACCTATAACGCAAATCCGGACTCGATGCGCGCGGCGATGGAGGTGTTGGCCAATACGCCGGGCACGCACTGGCTGGCGATGGGCGACATGGGTGAAGTCGGCGCACAGGGTCCCGCCTTTCACCGCGAAATCGGCGCCTATGCGCGCGAGCTCGGCATCGAGCGGCTGTACGCGACGGGTGAGCTGGCGCGCGAGGCCGTAGCGGAATTCGGCACCGGCGGTGTGCACCTGCCCACCGTCGAAGCGCTGGCCGACGCGTTACGCGGCGACATTCGCGCCGACGTCGCCCTGCTGGTGAAGGGCTCGCGCTTCATGCGGATGGAACGCGTCGTGGCGGCGTTGAACGGCGGTACCTCCGTGGAGGCACACTGATGCTGCCGCTGCTGTTCGAATGGCTGGAGCAGTACGTGCGCGCATTCAACGTGTTCGGTTACATCACCCTGCGCGCGGTGCTTGCCACGATGACCGCGCTGGTGATCTCGTTCGTCATCGGGCCGCGGATGATCGCGTGGCTGACGCAGATGAAGATAGGGCAGTCGGTTCGCGATGACGGCCCGCAGTCGCACCTCGCCAAGGCCGGGACGCCGACGATGGGCGGCGCGCTGATCCTCGTCTCGATCGTCGTCACCACCTTGCTTTGGGGCAACCTCGCCAACCGGTTCGTCTGGGTCGTCCTGCTGGTGACGCTGGGCTTCGGCGCCGTCGGCTGGGTCGACGACTGGCGCAAGGTCGTCTACCGCAATCCGAAGGGCCTGAATGCACGCGCCAAGTTCCTGTTGCAATCGGTCATTGGACTGGTCGCCGCGATCTTCATCGCCTTCGCGGTTTCGGCACCCGACAACACGCAACTGGTGCGCCTCATTTCCGACTGGATCCAGTCGGGCTTCAACGTCGGCCTGTCGCCAAGGACCGATCTAATCGTGCCGTTCTTCAAGTCGATTTCGTATCCACTGGGCGTTTGGGGCTTCATCGCGCTTACCTACTGCGTCATCGTCGGTACCAGCAACGCGGTGAATCTGACCGATGGCCTCGACGGCCTGGCGATCATGCCGACCGTGATGGTGAGTGGCGCGTTGGGGATTTTCGCCTATGTCGTCGGCAACGCGATCTTCGCGCGCTATCTGGGGTTTCCGCACATCCCGGGCGCGGGCGAGCTTGCCGTGATCTGCGGAGCGATCGCCGGTGCGGGGCTGGGCTTCCTGTGGTTCAACGCCTATCCGGCGGACGTGTTCATGGGCGATGTCGGGGCGCTGGCGCTTGGCGCCGCACTGGGCACGATCGCGGTCATCGTTCGCCAGGAAATCGTGCTGTTCATCATGGGTGGCGTGTTCGTGATCGAGACGTTGTCGGTGATGATTCAGGTGATCTCGTTCAAGACGAGAGGCAAGCGCGTGTTTCGCATGGCGCCTATCCACCATCACTTCGAGCTGAAGGGTTGGAAGGAAAACCAGGTCGTCGTACGGTTCTGGATCATCACCATGCTGCTGGTTCTCTTCGGCCTTTCCACGCTGAAACTGCGCTGACCATGAAGCTCGAAAACCGTAACGCCGTCGTGCTTGGTCTGGGAATGACCGGCCTGTCGCTCGCCAGGTACCTGGCCCGGGAAGGCGCCGCCGTCCGGGTGACCGACTCCCGTATCGAGCCGCCCAATGCCGCGACGCTGCGCGCGCAACTGCCGGATGTCGCGCTCGCTTGCGGGCCCCTCACCGACGAAACACTGACCGGCGCGGACCTGATCGCGATCAGCCCGGGCGTGCCGAGGGACCAGCCGGCAATCGCCGCCGCCGTGGCACGCGGTGCCGAACTGGTCGGCGATATCGAGTTGTTCGCGCGTGCGCTGCCACCCGCGCAAAAGGTGCTCGCGATCACCGGATCGAATGGCAAGACCACGGTGACCGCGCTCACCGGCGCGCTGTGCCGCGCCGCAGGGCTTTCGACCGTCATCGCCGGAAACATCGGCGAGCCGGTCCTCGACCTGATGCCTGGCAGCGACTCCGGCGGTCCCGCACGCGGCTGGCCCGACGTGTTCGTGCTGGAACTGTCCAGCTTCCAGTTGGAGACGACGTCGTCGCTGGTGCCCGTCGCGGCGACGGTCCTCAACGTCACCGAGAATCACCTCGACCGGTATCCGGGAATCGACGCCTACGCGGCGGCCAAGTCGCGCGTTTTCGCCAATGGTGGCATGCAGGTTCTCAATCGCGACGATCCGCGCTCCCTCGGCATGCGCATTGCGGGACAGCCGGTCGAATCCTTCGGCGCCGGCGTGCCGGCGGGCGAGGGCGAATGGGGCCTGGTGCGCTTCGACGGTGAGACCTGGCTCGCCTACGGCGGCGGCCTGCTGGTGCCCGCGGCGGCGCTCGCGCTGGTCGGCCGCCACAATGCGCTGAACGCGCTTGCGGCCCTGGCGATGACGTCCACGGTCGCGCGGATCGACCGCGACGTACTCGATACGCTCAAGGCCTTCCAGGGATTGCCGCACCGAATGCAGATGGTCGCGGAAGCGGGACGCATCGTGTTCATCGACGATTCGAAGGCGACCACCGTGGTCGCGACGCAGGCGGCGCTCGACGGCATCGAGCGGCCGGCCGTGCTGATTGCGGGTGGCGACGGCAAGGGGCAGGACTTCGGTCCACTCAAGTCGTCGGTCGATGCCGACTGCCGGGCGGTGCTTCTGATCGGACGCGATGCCGAGAAAATCGCCAGTGCACTTGAGGGCACCGCGGCGGGCGTCGAGGTCACGGGCACGCTGGAGTTGGCGATCGAGCGCGCGTTCGCGCTGGCCGAACCCGGCGACGCCGTGCTGCTGTCGCCGGCCTGTGCAAGCTACGACCAGTTCCGTGACTACGTCGAACGCGGCGAGCGCTTCAAAGCGCTGGTTGACGCACGCCTGGCGATGGAGTCCGCCGGTGCGTAGGCAGCTGACGGCAACCGCCTCGGCGCCGGCCAAGCGGCTGTGGTCCGGTCTCGCCTCGGATTCCGGCCGTGCGGCACGGGCGATGGCCCCTTACGATGCTTCCCTGGCCTGGGCGACGCTGCTGCTGCTCTCGATCGGGCTGGTCATGGTGTATTCGTCGTCGATCGCGATGGCCGAGGTATCCACGCACACTGGACGGCGCGCATGGTATTTCCTTGCCCGGCACGGCTTGTTTGTCGTCGCCGGCCTGGTTGCCGCCGCGGTAATCTTCCAGGTGCCCGTGCGGGCGCTCGAGCGACTGGCGCCCTGGGTCTTCGTCGCCGGCGCTGCGCTGCTGGTCCTGGTGCTGGTGCCGGGAATCGGCAAATCGGTCAATGGTTCGCGGCGCTGGCTGTCGCTGGCGATCGTCAACGTGCAGCCGTCCGAGTTCATGAAGCTCGCTGTGGTGCTCTACACCGCCAGCTACGCCGTGCGTCGTGCCGCGTTTCTCCATGCTGAGCAGCCGCTGAGGCAAACGCTGGTCCGGGGTTTCCTGCCGCTATTCGCGGTGATGGTAGTGATTGGTGGCCTGCTGCTGCTCGAGCCGGATTTCGGCGCGTTCGTCGTCATTGTCGCGATAGCGTTCGGCATCCTGTATCTCGGCGGCCTGGACTGGCGGTTGTTCGTTGGACTCGCGCTGCTCCTGCCAATGGCGCTGGCGGCGATTCTGGTCGCCGCGCCGTATCGGCTCCAGCGGTTGACGGCGTTTCTCGACCCCTGGTCGGACCCGTTGGGCAAGGGTTACCAGCTCTCGCATTCGTTGATTGCATTCGGACGTGGAGAGTGGTTCGGCGTTGGTCTGGGCGCAAGCATCGAAAAACTTCTGTTCCTTCCCGAAGCGCACACCGATTTCCTGCTCGCCGTCGTGGCCGAGGAGCTGGGCTTCGTCGGCGTGCTCGCGGTCATCGCGCTGTTCATGTGGGTGCTCGCGCGGGCGTATGCGATCGGCCGGCAGGCGGCACGGCTGGCACGGCCATTCGCGGCTCTGGTCGCGCAGGGAATCGGCGTCTGGATCGGCGTGCAGGCGTTCATCAACATCGGCGTGAACATGGGCGTGCTGCCGACCAAGGGACTGACGCTGCCGCTGCTCTCGTTCGGCGGCAGCGGTATTGTCGCGAACTGCGTGGCGCTGGCGATCCTGCTGCGCATCGACTATGAAAACCGGCTGCTGTTGCGGGGTTACACGACATGAGCAGCCTACTTTGGTACCGGGCCGGCAATTTCGCCTCAGGCTGCCGCGCCGCCACAGTGGGATACGCCGGTGCGGCGGCGCCATGACCGGCACCGTGATGATCACGACTGGTGGCACCGGCGGGCACATTTTTCCGGGACTCGCGGTCGCCGCGGAACTTGCCAGTCGGGGCTGGTGTGTCTTCTGGTTGGGCACGCGGGACGGAATGGAGGCACGGTTGGTGCCGCGACACGGTGTCGACTTCGAGGGCATTGCCTTCCGTGGCGTGCGTGGCAAGGGGCTCGCGCGACTCCTGCTCGGGCCATTTTCGATCCTCTACGCCTGTGTGCAGGCGTGGCGGGTTCTCGCGCGCCGAAAGCCCAACGTGGTGATCGGCTTCGGCGGCTTCGTGTCGTTCCCTGGCGGACTCATGTCGGTCGCGCGCAATACGCCGCTCGTCGTGCACAACCTTGACGCCAAACCCGGGCTCGCCAATCGGATGTTGCGCCATGGCGCCGACCGCGTGTTGACGGGCTTTCCGGGAATCCTGGGCGAGGGCCGCGACCGGCGCGTGACCTGGGTCGGCAATCCGCTGCGCGCCGATATCGTCGCGGTGCCGCCTCCGGAAGAACGCTTCGTAGGCCGCAACGGTCCGCTGGAGATCCTGATCGTCGGCGGCAGCCTGGGTGCGGTCGCACTGAACGAATGCGTGCCGCGCGCGCTGGCGCTGCTTCCGGCGGAAATGCGGCCGGTGGTGACACACCAATCCGGCGAGAAGCACATCGATGCGCTGCGCGCAGCCTACGCGCGGGCCGGGGTCGACGCGACCTGCGTTTCCTTCATCGACGACATGGGGCGCCATTACGCAAAGGCCGACCTCGTGATTGCCCGGTCCGGCGCAACGACGGTGGCCGAGCTTGCCGCGGCCGGCGTCGCCAGCGTGCTCGTGCCCTATCCCCATGCGGCCGAAGACCACCAGGTCGACAACGCGCGGCAGCTCGCGGATCGCGACGCGGCGGTGCTGATCCTGGAGCGCGATCTTTCTCCGGATGCCCTGGCAATCTGGCTGCAGAACGTGACGCGCGACAAGCTGCTCGCAATGGCGCAGGCCGCGCGCGCGCTGCGCAAGGCCGACGCGGTCTCGCGTGTTGCCGACGTCTGCATCGAGCTGGGAAGGTCGCGATGAAGCACAAGGTCAAGCGCGTTCACTTTGTCGGCATCGGCGGCTCGGGGATGAGCGGTATCGCCGAGGTGCTGGCGACGCAGGGCTACCAGGTGTCCGGGTCCGACCTGGCCGAGGGCGCCGCCACGCGCCGCCTTGCGAAACTGGGAGTGACCGTGATGATCGGCCATGCGAGCGGCAACATCGCCGGCGCGGACGTGGTCGTGGTCTCCACCGCAGTTGCTGCGGATAACGCCGAGGTGGCCGCAGCGCGCGAGCGGGGCGTTCCGGTGGTCCCGCGGGCGCTCATGCTCGCCGAGTTGATGCGCCTGAAGCAGGGCATTGCGGTTGCCGGTACGCACGGCAAGACCACGACCACCAGCCTGATCGCTTCGGTGCTTGCCGAGGGTGACCTCGACCCGACTTTCGTCATCGGCGGGCGCCTGCTTTCGGCCGACGCCAATGCGCGCCTCGGCACCGGGGAGTTCCTGGTTGCCGAAGCCGACGAATCCGATGCGTCGTTCCTTTACCTGACGCCGGTGATCGCGGTTGTGACCAATATCGACGCGGATCACCTCGAGACCTATGGACACGATTTCGCGCGCCTCAAGCGTGCCTTCGTGGACTTCCTGCAGCGGCTGCCGTTCTACGGCGTGGCCGTCGTCTGCGCCGACGACGCCAACGTGCGCGAGATTCTGCCCACCGTCACCAAGACACTGGTGACCTACGGGCTTGACCAGGCGGCGGATCTGCGCGCGACGGCGATCGTCAACGTCGGTGGCCGGATGCGTTTCGTCGCCCAGGCCGAGGGCATGGCGGACCTTTCGGTGGAATTGGCGATCCCCGGATTGCACAACGTTCGCAACGCGCTCGCCGCGATCGCCATCGGCCGCGAGGTGGGTGTCGAGAACGCCGCGATCGTCAGGGCACTTGCCGAATTCCGTGGAGTGGGCCGGCGTTTCCAGCGTCATGCCGATGTCACCTTGCCCGACGGGGGCGCCTTTGCGCTGATCGACGACTATGGCCACCACCCGGTCGAAATGGAAGCCACGCTGGAAGCGGCGCGCGCGAGCTTTCCCGGGCGACGGATCGTGCTCGTGTTCCAACCCCATCGTTACTCGCGCACCCGCGACCTGTTCGAGGATTTCGTGCGCGTCCTGTCCACCGCCGACGCCGTCGTGCTTGCCGACGTCTATCCGGCTGGCGAGATGCCGATCGTCGCCGCCGACGGGCGCGCACTGGCCCGGGCCATTCGCGTGGCAGCCAGGGTCGAACCCCTGTTCATCGACGACATCGCCGACCTCGCCCAGGCAATTCGCACGATCGCCCGCGACGGCGATGTGGTGCTGACGATGGGCGCCGGTTCGATCGGCTCGATTCCGGCGCAGCTGACGCGATGATGATGCACGAACCCACCCGCTTCATCGGCTTGCGCGGCGCCCTGGCGCACGACGCACCGCTTGCCCGGCACACGAGCTGGCGCGCAGGCGGCAATGCGCAATCGCTGTACATTCCGGCCGACCGGGACGATCTTGCGCAGTTTCTCCGCCAGCTGCCGACCGACGAACCGCTGCTGGTGCTGGGGCTGGGCAGCAATACGCTGGTGCGCGATGGCGGTGTGCGTGGAACCGTGGTGGTCATGCACAACCCGGGCGCGGTGATCGCTGTTGCCGACGGGCTGATTTATGCGGACGCTGGCGTGGCGAGCCCGAAGCTCGCGCGATTCGCAGCGGTGCATGGCTGTGCAGAAGCCGAATTCCTCGCGGGCGTACCCGGCACGGTGGGCGGCGCTTTGGCCATGAACGCCGGCTGCTACGGCGGCGAGACCTGGTCCTACGTTGCCCGAGTCGAGGTGTTGACCCGTAGCGGCGAGTTCGTCGTACGCACGCCGGCCGATTACACGATCGGGTATCGCCATGTGGCGCGCACCGACGGTTCGGTTCCCGACGGTGTCTTCACCGCGGCGTGGTTCCGCTTTCCGGGTGGCGATGTGGAGAAGGCGCGGGCGCGAATCAAACAACTTCTTTCGCAGCGGATCGCCACGCAGCCGCTGTCGTTGCCCAATGCCGGAAGCGTCTTCCGCAATCCTCCGGGCGACCATGCGGCGCGACTGATCGAGGCCTGCGGCCTGAAGGGGCAGTCGATCGGAGGCGCGCGGGTGTCAGAACAGCATGCGAATTTCATCGTCAATCCCGGCGGACGCGGCCGAGCTGCCGACATCGAGAGCCTGATCGGATTGGTGCGCGAAACCGTTCGCGCGCAAACCGGAATCGTGCTCGTTCCCGAAGTCAGGATCGTCGGGGAGGCGACGCCGTGACCGAGCTCCTGCGCGAATTCGGCAAGGTCGCAGTGCTGTTGGGCGGACCATCGGCGGAGCGCGAGGTCTCGCAGATGTCCGGCAACGCGGTGCTCGCCGCGTTGCGCGAGAGCGGAGTGGACGCGCACGCCTTCGACCCGGCCGAGCGTGACCTCTGGGAACTGAAGCGCGAAGGATTTTCCCGGGTCTTCATCGCACTGCACGGACGCTTCGGCGAGGACGGTACCGTCCAGGGCGCACTGGAGACGCTGCGGATTCCCTATACGGGCAGCGGTGTCATGGCGTCCGCGCTGGCGATGGACAAGTGGCGGACCAAAATGGTTTGGCTTGAAAGCGGCATTCCGACGCCGCGCTATCGAATGGTGGATGCGACCACCGACTGGATGCGGTTGGTGGCCGAGCTCGGACTCCCGCTGATCGTGAAACCCGTGCGCGAAGGTTCGACGATCGGCATTTCCAAAGTCCTGCACGTGGATCACGGCGAGCTGGCGAATGCCTATGCCGAGGCCGCGCGTCACGACGCCATGGTACTGGTCGAGGAGTTTGTTGCCGGCGAGGAATTGACCGCATCGATCGTCGGCGGCAAGGCGCTGCCGCTGATCCGGATCGAGGCGCCACAGGGAAATTACGACTACCACAGCAAGTATTTTTCCGACGAAACGAAGTATTTCTGTCCGGCCGGTCTGCCGGACGCCAAGGAGCAGGAAATCAGGGCAAGCGCTTTGCGCGCCTTCGACCTCATCGGCTGCGAAGGCTGGGGTCGGCTCGATCTCATCCTGCGCGCCGATGGCAGCTTTACGTGGCTTGAAGTCAACACCTCGCCGGGCATGACCGGGCACAGTCTGGTACCCATGGCTGCACGCGCAGCGGGCACCGCGTTTGCCGATCTGTGCGTCGAAATTCTGCGGGGCGCCCATGTGGGATGACGCGCGGCAGATGAACGCGCTGGCACTCACGCTCACTGCGTTGTCGGTGCTGGCGCTCGTCGCCTCGGGACTCGCATGGCTGGTCCGCCAGCAAGTGTTCGCGCTGCGCGACGTGGTCGTCGCCGGTTCGCTCGAACGCACCAACGCGTCGTACCTCGAGGCGGTCATCCGCGAGGACCTCACCGGAACATTCTTCACGATGGACCTCGACCGTGCGCGCAAGTCGCTGACTCAGGTGCCGTGGATCCGCGGCGTATCCCTGCGCCGGCAGTGGCCACAGCGACTGGAAGTGACCGTGGACGAGCACGTGCCATTTGCCCGCTGGAACCAGGGGACGTTGGTCAATACGCATGGGGAGACGTTCAGTGCGCAGTGGAGCGCCGAGTTGCCGTCGTTCGAAGGCGCGGAGGGTCGCGCCGCGGAGGTCACGGCGCGGTACCGCGCCTGGTCGGCCGCGCTGGCCGCGCTGGGATACGCATTGTCCGAAATACGGCAATCGCCGCGAGGCGGCTGGCGACTGCGGGCGAGCGGACCCGCGGGTCCGCTCACGCTGGAACTCGGCCGAGACGAGCCGGACGCGAGACTCGCGCGATTTGTTTCGGCGCATGCCCGCACGCTGTCCGCGCTCGCGCGTGCCGGAACCAGGGTCGAGGCGGTCGACCTGCGCTATCGCAATGGATTCGCGGCACGCGTGCCCGGCTTTCGGGAAATGCCCAGGAAGCCGGGGGCCTGACGCAATGGGAACGACAAGGACAAACGCATGATGAAGGACAGCAAGAACCTGATCGTCGGCCTGGACATCGGCACGTCGAAGATCGTCGCGATCGTCGCCGAGGTCATGCCTGACAACACGCTCAACGTGATCGGCCTCGGCACGCAGGCCTCGCGTGGCCTCAAGAAAGGTGTGGTCGTGAATATCGAGGCGACGATGGCGTCGATCCAGCGCGTGCTCGAGGAAGCCGAACTCATGGCCAACTGCCAGATCAAGGAGGTCTACACCGGGATCGCGGGCAGCCACATCCGCTGCTACACCTCACACGGAATGGTCGCCATCAAGGAAAAGGAGGTCACGCAGGCGGACATCGATCGTGTGGTCGAGACTGCCAAGGCCATCCCCATTCCGAACGACCAGCAGATCCTGCACATCGTGCCGCAGGGCTTCACGATCGACGGCCAGGAAGACGTGCGCGAGCCGCTCGGAATGAGCGGTGTGCGACTTGAGGTCGACGTGCATATCGTCACCGGAGCGGTGTCCGCCGTCGAGAACGTCACCAAGTGCATCCGGCGTTGCGGACTGGAGGTGCGCGACGTGGTCCTGCAACCATTGGCATCTGCGCTGGCCGTGCTCTCCGACGACGAAAAGGATCTGGGCGTATGCCTGATCGACATCGGCGGCGGAACCTCCGACATCGCGGTCTTCGCGGGCGGATCGATTCGCCACACGGCGGTGATTCCGATCGCCAGTGACCAGATCACCAACGACATCGCGATGACCCTGCGGACGCCGACCAAGGACGCCGAGGAACTCAAGGTGCGCTATGGCTGCGCGCTGCGCCAGCTGGCCGACCCGACCGGGGTGATCGAGGTGCCCGGGGTGGGCGAGCGCCCTCCACGCAAGCTGTCGCGTCCGATGCTGGCCGAGGTGATCGAACCGCGCATCGAGGAATTGTTCCAGTTCGTGCAGTCCGAGGTGCGACGCAGTGGATTCGAGGAAATGATTTCGTCGGGCGTGGTCATTACCGGCGGCGCCGCGCAACTCGCCGGGATCACCGAACTTGGCGAGGAGGTTTTTCACATGCCGGTGCGCCTGGGCGCGCCCGTCTACTCGGGCGATCTGGCCGAGGTCGTGCGCAATCCGCGCTATGCGACGGCGGTCGGGCTGCTGCTCGAAGGCCGCGAACAGTTCCTGCGCGGCCAGGCGGCACGGGCGCAGGTGGCCGGGATCGGCGGTGTGGCCGAGCGAATGCAGCGTTGGTTCAAGGCGAATTTCTAGGACGGCAGGATATGAACGAATCTTTCGGAATCAGGCGAATCCATTTCCGGTTGTGGACCCATTGGCCGATGGAGTTCCACGTTGTCAGGCGAAAACGACGACGACGAAAAGAGCACGACACAAGGCCATTCAGTTCCATCGCAACGATTTGACAGGATAAGGAGCACGATATGTTCGAAATCATCGACCAGGCACCGCAGGACGGCGCAATCATCAAGGTAATCGGCGTGGGAGGCTGTGGCGGCAACGCGGTGGAACACATGATCGAACGCGGCTTGACCGGCGTCGACTTCATCTGTGCCAATACGGACGCGCAGGCACTGCGGCGTTCGACCGCGCGGGTTCAACTGCAGTTGGGCTCGACGCTGACCCGCGGACTGGGCGCCGGCGCCAAGCCGGAAATCGGGCGTGACGCGGCGATGGAGGACCGGGACCGCATCGGTGAGTTGATCAGCGGCGCGGACATGGTTTTCATCACCGCCGGCATGGGCGGCGGCACCGGCACGGGTGCCGCGCCGGTGATTGCCGACATTGCACGCAGCCTTGGAATTCTCACCGTCGCGGTCGTCACCCGACCGTTCCGGTTCGAGGGCAAGCGACAGAAAGTCGCCAACGCGGGAATCGAAGAGTTGTCGAAGAAGGTCGACTCGCTGATCATCATCCCGAACGACAAGCTGATCGAGGTGCTGGGTGAGGACATTGGACTCCTCGAGGCGTATGCGGCCGCGAACGACGTCCTGCGCGGTGCTGTCGCAGGCATCGCCGAAGTGATCAACAATCCGGGCCTGGTCAACGTCGACTTCGCCGACGTCCGCACGGTAATGGGCGAGGTGGGCATGGCGATGATGGGTTCGGCGTCGGCAAGCGGGCTGGAGCGCGGCCGGATCGCGGCCGAGCAGGCGGTCAGGAGTCCGCTGCTCGAAGACGTGAACCTGGCCGGCGCGCGCGGCGTTCTGGTCAACGTCACGGCATCGGCGGGCCTCAAGATGAAGGAGTACTACGAGGTCATGAACACCATCAAGGAATTCACTGCGGAAGACGCGATGGTGATCGTGGGCACGGTGATCGACGAGGCGATGGGCGAGGATCTTCGCGTGACGATGATCGCCACCGGGCTGGGGGGAGCCGCTGCGGCGGCCAAGCGTCCGCCGAAGCTCGAGATCCTTGAATCGGCAGTGATCGAGCAAAGAACCGGAACCGACGGCATGGGCGTTCGGGTCGAGACCATGGACTATGAGCGGCTCGACCAGCCGGCCGTCATGCGCAAGGGCCGGACCGTTCCGGCATCGGGTGCGGGGTCCGCGTTCGACGCTTCGGAGGTTCCTGCATTTTTGCGCAAGCAGGCCGACTGACGTGGCTGCGTGCGGCACCTGGGGGGCGCCTGCGCCGCCCCGGGTGGCTGGGATGGGACGCCTTACCGGGCGGCGCCGGCGCGTGCTAGAATCGAGCGTTAACTCATTGAACCGGCGTAAGAATCAACTTCCACGCCCCCGACAGTCCAGATGCTGAAGCAGCGTACGCTCAAGAATGCAACCCGGACCACGGGCGTCGGCCTGCATACCGGGGTGCGTGTGGAAATGGGACTGCGCCCGGCACCCCCGGATACCGGGGTCCTGTTCTTCCGTGCCGACCTTGATGATGCTGCGGGTGTCGCCGCTATCGCCACCAACGTCGGCGACACGCGACTGTCGTCCACGCTCGACGCGGGTGGCATCAGCGTATCCACGGTAGAGCACCTGATGTCGGCGCTGGCGGGCCTGGGCATCGACAACGTGTACGTTGATGTGGCCGGACCCGAGATTCCGATCATGGACGGGAGCGCCGGGCCGTTCGTGTACCTGCTGCAGAGCGCGGGCATTGTCGAACAGGCAGCGCCCAAGCGCTATCTGCGCGTGTTGTCGCAGGTGGAAATTCGCGACGGCGACAAGTGGGCGCGCTTCGAACCCTTCGACGGTTACATCCTCGATTTCACGATCGATTTCCCGCACCCGGTCTTCGGCTCCGAAAACCGGAACGTGGTCGTCGACTTCGCGCAGCACTCCTATGCCAAGGAGATCGCTCGAGCCCGCACTTTCGGATTCATGCAGGACGTCGAAGCGATGCGCGCCGCGGGCCTGGGTCTGGGGGGCAGCTTGCAGAACGCGGTCGTGCTCGACGATTTTGGCGTGCTCAACGCGGAGGGCCTGCGCTTCGACAACGAGTTCGTCCGCCACAAGGTGCTCGACGCCATTGGCGACCTGTATCTGCTCGGACACCCGCTGATCGGCCGGTATACGGCGTACAAATCCGGACACGCGCTCAACAACCAGCTCGCTCGCGCCTTGCTTGCGCGCCCGGAGGCGTTCGAAATCGTGACCTTCGCCGATGCGAAGACGGTGCCGACCGCGTTCCACGACTGGATGTTGAAGCCCGCCTAGCCGTCGGCGGGGCAACGCACCCTCGGGACTATTCTTGGTCCTCGTTCGGCTTCTCCTGTTCCTTGCCATTTCCACGATCGTCGTGGCAGGCGTCCTGTATGTCTTCACGAAGGACCGACGCTACCTGCGTTTCATCGTGCAGGCGATCAAATACACGATATACCTGCTGGCCGGGGTCCTGGTTTTTTACCTTTTCGAGCGACTGCTCATTCTGGCCTAGCGACTGCTCATCCTGGTTTGGCGGTTTTCCGGCGCAGGCTAGCCACATCGTCGGACCAGCCGCGCAACCGCCGTCCGCAACGGACCGTCCGGCAATCTTGCAGCAAGTCGCGACAACGGCGCGGTATTGACCTTATCTCTCTGAATTTCCGAGGTATATCGGACAGCCCCCCGCTCGATTCTGACTTGCACGCGGACCCGCAATTCAGTAAAGTTCCACCCTTCACGCCGAAGTCCGGCGAGGACTTCGGGTGTGCGCTGGCGAAGGACGGCGGCGATGGCGCCGGCGGCCACTGCCAGTTGCAGTACCGGCGGTGTGATCTCGCTGACCCGGACGCGTTCGGCCAGCGCTCGTGGCAGATGTGCACGAACAACGGCGGTCAGACGGGCTTCGTCCCGCATCCGGTCGTGCCAGGCGGCCATGCGCGGGTCGCTGGCGAGAATACGCGCAAGAGGCTGGACAGGATTGGTTTTCACGGTGCGGGGAAGGGCGCTTCGGCGCGTCGTGCATGGAGGGTACACGATTGAACATCATTGTCGTCGCAGGTGCGGATGCCCGGGCCCGGACCATTTCCCTTGACTGGCGGCATTGGGCAGCGGCGGGGACCGCGCTGTTCGTGCTGTTTGTACTCTTCACGGTCAGTTTCAACTTCGTCACCCTCAAGTGGGCGGCGGCGGTGCAGCATCCGTGGCTGGCCGCGATCGTGCTGGCCGACCAGCGCGAAGAGGCTGCCCGCGGCCAGGAACGGGTTCAGGGCCACCTCAACGCGATGGCGATGCGCCTGGGTGAATTCCAGGCACAGATGCTGCGGCTCGAGACTCTGGGCGAACGGCTTGCCCGCTCGGCGGGACTGAAACCCCACGAACTGCAATCTCTGCAGCCGGGCACCCCACCGGCACGAGGTGGCGCGGAATCGTCGTTGCCTTCGCGCAATCTGTCCGTTGGCGAATTCGCCGATCTTCTGGAAAAAATCGGACGGTCCGTGAACACGCAGTCGGATCAGCTCTCGGTCCTCGAAGCGCTGCTCATGCAGGATTCGGCGAACCGCAAATTTCTCCCGTCGCTCTACCCGATCGTCGACGGCTGGTATTCGTCGAATTTCGGATACCGGATCGACCCCTTCTCGGGCCAGCGATCCATGCACGACGGCATCGACTTCACGGCGGACTCCGGCACGGCGATCGTCGCGGCGGCGAGCGGCAAGGTGGTCTTCGCAAGTCGCCACCCCCAATATGGTAAAATGATCGAGATCGACCACGGTAACGGCCTTGTCTCCCGATACGCGCATGCCTCGGTACTCGCGGTGAAAGAGGGGGATTTCGTCGTGCGCGGTCAGCGAATTGCGAACGTGGGTTCCACGGGGCGCTCGACCGGCCCCCACCTGCATTTCGAGGTGCGAATGAACGGTGTCCCCCAGAATCCGGCGCGCTTCCTTCAGTCGCCCAACTTGAGTTGACCACGATCCGGAACGGTACTACGCAGGGGTGAGGCAGTCCTCACCCCTTGTTTTTTGGCGTTCCGGCGGAACCTCCCTGCGATGATCTCCAACATCCTCACCCGAATTTTCGGCAGCCGCAACGAGCGCCTTCTCAAGCAGTACGGACAGGTCGTTCGGCAGATCAACGCGCTCGAGCCCGCCGTTGCTGCGCTTTCCGATGAGCAATTGCGCGGCAAGACCGCGGAGCTCAAGGGGCGGGTGGCCAATGGCGAGACGCTCGATGCCGTGCTTCCCGAGGCCTTTTCCGTGGTTCGCGAAGCCGGCAAACGCGCGCTGGCCATGCGCCATTTCGATGTGCAGCTGATCGGTGGCATGGCGTTGCACAACGGGAAGATCGCCGAAATGCGTACCGGCGAAGGGAAAACACTGGTTGCCACGCTACCCGCGTATCTGAATGCGCTTGCGGGCAAGGGCGTGCATATCGTTACGGTGAACGACTACCTCGCGCAGCGTGACGCTGACTGGATGGGACGGATCTACCGCTTCCTCGGTCTCACCGTGGGCGTGAACCTGTCGCAGATGGGTCACCCGGAAAAACAGCAGGCTTACGCGGCCGACATCACCTACGGCACCAACAACGAATTCGGTTTCGACTATTTGCGCGACAACATGGTGTTCACGCCTGCCGAGCGCGTGCAGCGAGGTCTGAATTTCGCGATCGTCGACGAGGTCGACTCGATCCTGATCGACGAGGCGCGGACCCCGCTCATCATCTCAGGGCAGGCCGACGACACGGTCGACATGTACTACCGGCTGAACGAAATCGCGCCGAAGTTGAATCGGCAGGCAGAGGAGAAGGGTCCGGGCGATTTCTGGGTCGACGAGAAGCAACATCAGGTGTTGTTGTCCGAGGAAGGCCACGAGCACGCGGAAGAGATCCTCGCCGAGGTGGGGCTCATACCGCCCGGATCGGGACTGTATGACGCGCAGAACATCCTGTTGATGCACCATCTCTACGCGGCGCTTCGGGCGCATTCGCTCTACCACCGAGACCAGCAATATGTGGTGCAGGACGGCGAGGTGATCATCGTCGACGAATTCACCGGACGGCTGATGTCCGGCCGGCGCTGGTCCGATGGCCTGCACCAGGCGGTGGAGGCGAAGGAAGGCGTGCCGATTCAGCGCGAGAACCAGACGCTGGCGTCGATCACCTTTCAGAACTACTTCCGCATGTACGGCAAGCTCGCCGGCATGACCGGGACGGCCGACACCGAGGCGTTCGAATTCGAGCAGATCTACCACCTGGAAACCGTCGTCATCCCGACGCATATGGCGATGGTACGCAAGGATGCCAACGACCTCGTGTTCCGCACCTTCCAGGAAAAGGTCGATGCCATCATCGCCGACGTGCGCGATTGCCATTCGCGCGGCCAGCCGGTGCTGGTCGGCACGACGTCGATCGAGAATTCCGAGATGTTGTCCAAGTACCTGACGACGGAAAAGCTGCCGCATGAGGTGCTGAATGCCAAGCAGCACGCGCGCGAGGCCGAGATCGTCGCCCAGGCCGGAAAGACCGGTGCCATCACGATCGCCACCAACATGGCTGGCCGCGGCACGGATATCGTGCTTGGCGGAACGCTCGAGCCGCTCATCCTCAAGCTGCGCGACGACGAGTCGTTGCTGCTGGAGGAAAAGGACCGCGAGATCGCGAAGCTGCGCGCGGAGTGGCAGGTACGGCACGACCAAGTCTTGAAAGCCGGGGGCCTGCATATCGTCGGCACCGAGCGGCACGAGTCGCGCCGCATCGACAATCAGCTGCGCGGTCGGTCCGGGCGGCAGGGCGACCCTGGTTCGTCGCGTTTCTTCCTCTCGCTCGAGGACCAGCTGCTGCGCATCTTCGGCGGCGAGCGGCTCGGCGCAATCATGCAGAAGCTGAAGATGCCGGACGGAGAGCCAATCGAACACCCGATCGTCAACCGCTCGATCGCGAAGGCGCAGAATCGTGTCGAAGCGCGCAATTTCGATATTCGCAAACAGCTTCTCGAATACGATGACGTTTCCAACGACCAGCGCCGGGTGATCTACCAGCAGCGCAACGAACTTCTCGAGGGGGACGACGTCGCCGAGACCGTGCGCAACATGGTTCGCGGCCAGGTCGAGGATCTGGTCAAAAGGCACGTGCCGCCGGACTCGGTCGAGGAGCAATGGGACATTGCGGGGCTCGAAGCCTCGCTTGCCGGCGATTACCAGATCAGCGCCCCCGTCGGAGAATGGGTGAGCAACGAGGCAGAACTCAACGACGAGACGCTGCGCGAGCGCCTCGGCGAACTTGGCATTGAATCCTGGAAGGCACGCGAGGCGAGCATCGGGACCGAGCTCATGCGGCAGTTCGAGCGCAGTCTGATGCTGCAGACGCTCGACCACCACTGGCGCGATCACCTGGCCGCGCTCGATCACCTGCGCCAGGGAATTCATCTTCGTGGATACGCGCAAAAAAATCCGAAGCAGGAGTACAAGCGCGAGGCCTTCGAGCTCTTCTCGGACATGCTCGATCGCGTCAAACAGGACGTCGTCAAGTTTGTGCTGACGGTGAGCGTGCGCTCCGAGGAAGACGTGCAGGCGGTGGAAGAGGCGGAGCAGGTAAGCAACGTCCGCTATCAGCACGCCGATTACGACGATGCGCTCGCTTCGGCGCCGGCGGACGACGGAGAAGTCGCGCTTGCCCCGCCGCCGCCGTTCGCGCGCGCGGGCGAGAAAATCGGCCGCAACGACGCCTGTCCCTGTGGCTCGGGCAAGAAGTACAAGCACTGCCACGGCAAGTTCTAGCGGCCGACCGGTGCCTGTACGTTACACGCCCCCGACGGCCGGATCGCTGTTCGCGGTACCGGGGATCACGCTCGGCACTGCCGCCGCAAGAATCAAGGACTGGGATCGCGACGATGTGCTGCTGGTTCTGTGCGAACCGGGGACAGTCGCTGCCGGTGTCTTTACCCGCAACCGATTCTGCGCCGCGCCGGTACGCGTGTGCCGGGACCATCTGGCGCAGCAGCAGGCGAGCGGTGCCGGCCTGCGGGCGCTGGTCGTGAACGCCGGCAACGCGAATGCCGGAACCGGCGAAGCCGGGCTCGCAGACGCGCGTGCCGAATGCGTTGCGGTGGCACGGCTGATCGACTGCGCCCCCGAAGAGGTGCTGCCCTATTCGACAGGCGTGATCATGGAGCCGCTGCCGGTACAGCGGATCATCGCCGCGCTGTCGTCGGCAAGATCGGTTGCGCGTGGCGACGGCTGGCTGGCGGCGGCAAACGCGATCATGACCACCGACACCGTGCCGAAGGGCGCATCGCGCCGGATCAGCGTCGACGGCGTGTCGGTCACGGTAACGGGGATAGCCAAGGGCGCCGGGATGATCCACCCGGACATGGCGACGATGCTTGCATTCATGGCCACCGACGCTCCGATTGCCGCACCTTTGCTCGCCAGCATTGTCCGCGAAGTCGCCGAAGTCTCTTTCAACGGCGCGACCGTGGATGGTGACACGTCGACCAACGACAGCTTCGTGCTCGCGGCGACGGGCAGGGCCGCCCTGGCGCCGATCGTGGCTGCCGGCGACCCGCGGCTCGCTCCAGTGCGCGCGGCAATAGAGGAATGCGCGATCGCACTCGCGCAAGCAATCGTGCGTGACGGTGAGGGCGCAACGAAGTTCGTCGCGATTCGCGTCGAAGGGGGCCGTAGCGTCGACGAATGTCGGAGCATCGCCTTCGGCATCGCCCACTCGCCGCTGGTGAAGACCGCGTTTTTCGCCTCGGATCCAAACCTGGGTCGCATCGTCTGTGCAATCGGCAATGCGGCCGCGGCGGACCTCGATCCGGCTGGCGTGTCGTTCTGGCTCGACGACGTGCTGGTGGTGGATCGCGGGGGCCGTGCGACGACGTATCGCGAGGAGGACGGTCAGCGCGTCATGGATCAGGAAGAAATCGCGGTGCGGGTCGAGCTTTCGCGCGGCAAGGCAGCAGCCACGGTGTGGACATGTGATTTCTCGCATGAATACGTCACGATCAACGCTGACTACCGATCCTGAAATGAGCCAGGATCTCGCTGCGCTGATCACCAGGGCGGAAGCTGTTCTCCAGCGGATCGAGACGTTGCTGCCGTCGCCCGAGCCCGACCCGGATTGGCGTCGCGTGAGCGCGGCGCGTTGGCGCAAGCGATCCGGCCGCGGCTACCTGCAGACCGTTGCGCATCCCCATGCGATTCGCACGACCGACCTCGTTGCGGTCGATGACCAGAAACACGCCATCGATGCCAACACGCGACAGTTCGTGGCCGGCCTGCCGGCAAACAATGTGCTGCTGACCGGTTCGCGTGGAACCGGCAAGTCGTCGCTGGTGAAGGCGATGCTGGCGAAGTATTCGGGCAAGGGCCTTCGCCTGATCGAAGTGGACAAGGCCGACCTGGTCGACCTGCCCGATATCGCCGAGCGCGTTGCGGGACAACCGCAGCGGTTCGTGGTGTTCTGCGACGATCTCACCTTCGATGCCGGCGAGGCCGGCTACCGCACGCTAAAGGTCATGCTCGACGGATCGATTGCGGGAGGCGCGACCAACGTCCTGATCTACGCGACCTCCAATCGGCGTCACCTGTTGCCTGAGTACTTCAGCGAGAACCTCGAGACCAGGCACGTTGGTGAGGAGGTACATCCGGGGGAAACGGTCGAGGAAAAAATATCGCTGTCGGAGCGCTTTGGGCTGTGGATCTCTTTCTACCCGTTTTCCCAGGACGACTACCTTGCGGCGGTGGCCGGTTGGCTCGCGCACTTCGGCGTGAAGGCGCCCGCCTCCGCTCGTGCGGCAGAGGCGCGAACGAGGGACGCGCTGCAATGGGCGCTGCAGCGAGGCTCGCGCAGTGGACGCATCGCCTGGCAATTCGCGCGTAACTACGCGGGGGCACAGGCGCTGAAGGCCCGGCGCCCGGCGTGAGCAGCACCGTCGTCAAGGTTGCGGCGGCAGTATTGCTGCGACCGGATGGCCAGGTGCTCCTGGCGCAGCGGCCGGTCGGCAAAGCCTACTCCGGCTATTGGGAGTTTCCGGGAGGCAAGCTCGAGCCCGGCGAGACATCGCACGCGGCACTCGTTCGCGAGTTGGTGGAAGAACTCGGAATCGTGGTGCGCCAGGCGGCACCCTGGTTCATCCAGGAATTTGTCTATCCGCATGCGCATGTCGAACTCCACTTCTTCCGGGTGTACGAATGGAGTGGCGAACTGGTCGGGCACGACGGCCAGGCTTTCGCCTGGCAAACGCCGGGACGCTACACCGTCGGGCCGCTGTTGCCGGCGAACACCAGAGTTCTGGCCGCGCTCGAGCTGGCGCCGGTGTACGGCATCACCTGTGCGGCGGACAGCGACGAGGAATCGTTTCTAGTCCGTGCCGAGGGCGCGCTGGTCGATGGCTTGCGGCTGTTGCAGCTGCGCGATCGGGAGTGGCCGCTGGCGCGCCGTCTCGCATTCGCCCGGCGCCTGGCGGCGCGGGCACGACAGCATGGCGCGATGGTGTTGTGGAACGGCTCGGCGGACGAGGCGTGTGCCGCCGATTGCATGGGTGTGCACTGGACCGCTGCCACATTGATGCAGGCCAGCGACCGACCCGAGGGAATGCTGGTGGCGGCGTCCTGCCACACGCGTGACGAAGTGGCGCACGCGGGCGTTCTGGGGCTTGATTTCGTGGTACTTGGACCGGTGATGCCTACGCCGACGCATCCGCAGGCTGTGCCCATGGGTTGGAAGGAATTCGCGGATATGTCCGCGCGGGCCCGTTTGCCGGTGTACGCGTTGGGCGGGCTTGCCGCGAACGATCTGGCGGTAGCAGTCGGCCATGGCGCCCACGGCGTGGCGCTGCGCCGCGCCGCCTGGATCGCTGCCTGACCCGTCAGCCCTCGCGTTCGAAGCCCGCAGACGCCGGGAGGTCCGGCGCGTCCTCGTCGGACGGCGCCGCGACGGGGATGCTGTAACGTTCGCTTGCCCACGCCGAAAGGTCGAGCAGCTTGCAGCGCTCCGAGCAGAATGGCCGCCAGCGCGAAGCCGCCGACCAGACCACCGCCGATCCGCAGTTCGGACAGGTCACGCTGCGAGGCTGGGGCACCATGGCGACTACAGATTGCAGAACATCAGCTCGAACTCGACATCGCCGTCGTGAACGCTGCCGCGGTCCATTCCCGACACGCCGAGAAAGCGGATGTTCAGCGCATATTTGTTGGCGCTGATCTCGGGAACGCAGGAGAGCCCTCCTGCCATCGACAGACGCAGGAGTTGCGCGACCTTGGTCGTCGTCAGCATGAGCTGAAAAACGCCACGGGACGCGGTATGTCGGCTGGCGCGCCCATTGTCGCGCAGCAGCTTCAGCACGATTGCCGAGCCCTCGCGGATCGGCATGAACGGCGCGATCCAACCCTCCAGGTCGGCGCGTCGTGCCGCCGGTTCCTGATGCAGCCACCAGTGATAGGCCGGCAAATCGAATTCGCACACACCGCCGGGTATCGCAGTGCGCTGCTTGATCGCCATCAGCCATTCGTTGTCGCGCAGGTGCAGGCCCACCTTGCCGGTCTGAGCGAGCAGCTTGCCGTTGACGGCATCGATCTGCGCCAACAGCTCGTCAAGCGCGCGCTGCTCGATTTGCGGGTTGTGCCGGAGAGGTCCGAGCATCTGCTTCTGCCGCTCGAGTTCCTGGAGAATATCGGTCTTCAGATCCGCGCGCGAGGCGACATCGGTGATCTCGAACAACGCGAGCAGGGCGGCATGATGATCGGGCGCCGCATCCTGCGAGGAAAAGTACGCGACACGGGCGAAGAGATCCTCGAGCCGCATCAGTGTGCGCACCCGTTCGTTCAGCGGATGTTCGTAACGGATCACGTCGACGGAGCCTGTCCGGAAAACATGCCATTGTCCCGAGAACCGCGTCCCGGTTCAAGCGACCTTTCCTGTGCCGACTGCGCCGCCTGCGCTCGGTAGAAGGCATCGAGTCGCGCAACCTGTGGCTCGATGGCATCCGGAAGACCGCTGTTGTCGATGACGTCGTCGGCGCGCGCCAGACGCTCGGCACGTCGCAGTTGTGTCGCCATGATCGCGCGCACCTCCTCGGGGGCAAGTCCGCTGCGTTGAATGACCCGCTCGATCTGCGCCTCTTCAGGGCAGTCGACAACCAGCACCCGGGCTATTCGGCCAAGCAGCGTGCCGCGCTCGAGCAGCAGCGGCACCGCGAGGATGCCGTAGGGGCTCTTCCAGGCGGCGACTGCTGCCGCCAGCACGTCGCCGATGCGAGGGTGCAGGATCTGTTCGAGGCGCTCGCGCAGCTGCCGGTCTGCAAACACCGTGCTCCGCAGCCAGGCGCGGTCGAGATTGCCATCCGGCCCGAGGGCGCGCGGTCCAAAAGCTTCCACGACTTCGACAAAGCCCGGTGTATCACGCGCCGTGACCGCGTGGGCCACCACGTCGGCATCGGCGATTTCCACGTTCCGGGCGAGGAATGCCTGCGTCACCACGGACTTGCCGCTGCCGATTCCGCCGGTGAGTCCGACGACGTAGGGGTTGGTCATCAGGGCAGGTAGATCCTGACGATGGCAGGCCCCCAGAACAGAGCGATCGCGCCAGCGATGGCGAGGAAGGGCCCGAACGCCAGCGGGACGTTGTGGTCGCGGCCTTTCATCACGACCAGCACGATCCCAAGCACCGCGCCCACGACCGACGATAGCAGCACGATCAGCGGCAACATTTTCCAGCCGAGCCAGGCTCCCAGCGCCGCGAGCAGCTTGAAGTCGCCCTGGCCCATGCCTTCCTTGCCACGGATGATGCGGAACAACCAGTACACGGACCACAGCACGAGATACCCCGCAACCGCCCCCAGGACGGCATCGGCCAGCGGCACGAAGAGTCCGTAAAGGTTGGCAATGAGTCCACCCCAGAGCAAGGGCAGTGTGAGATCGTCGGGAAGCAGCTGCGTATCGAAATCGATGAAGGTCAGCGCGAGCAGCGTCCACAGGAACAGGCAGGCGGCCACCCCGTGCCATCCGGGGCCGAAACGCCAGATGGCGCCAGCGGCAAGTACGGCCCCAAGTACTTCGACGAACGGGTAACGCGCGGAGATCCGGGCTGCACAGGCACTGCATTTGCCTCGAAGCGCGAGCCAGGAGAACACTGGAATGTTCTCGAACGCGGTGATTCCGTGACCGCATGCAGGGCAGGTCGAGCGTGGCAGAATCAGGTTGTAGCGCGGCTTCGCTTCCGACGCATCTCCCCGAAGTTCTGCGCATTCGGCTGCCCAGGCCCGTTCGAGCATCTTCGGCAACCGATGGACCACCACGTTGACGAAGCTGCCCACACACAGGCCGACGATCGCGGCCACTACGACGGCGACCGTCGGGTCGAGAAAGAACTGCGGCATTCGCGCCGGGTCTCGTCAGACCACCGCACCGAGTTTGAAGATCGGCAGGTACATCGCCACAACGAGGCCGCCGATCACCACGCCCAGGAATACGATGATAATGGGCTCCAGCAGGCTGGACAGGGCGGCGACGGCGTCATCGACCTCCCGTTCGAAATAGTCGGCGACCTTGCCCAGCATGTTGTCGAGGGAGCCTGATTCCTCGCCGATCTGGATCATCTGCAGCACCATGGTCGGGAACAACCCGGTATTGCCCATCGAGTTGGTGAGGCTGGTACCGGTGCTGACCTCGGTCTGGATTTTCTTGGTGGCGGCCCCGTAGACGGCGTTGCCGGCGGCTCCGCCGACCGCATCGAGCGATTCGACCAGGGGTACACCGGCGGCGAACATCGTCTGCAGCGTGCGCGTCCAGCGCGCGATCGTCGCTTTCTCCAGGATGCCGCCGATGATCGGAAACTTGAGCATGGTGCGGTCGAAGGCGTAGCGGAACGCGGCGGAGCGCTTCAGCATGACCGTCATGGTGACGATCGCCCCCATGATCACCAGGAACACCAGCCACCACCAGGCGACGACGAATTCGGACATGGCGATCACGATGAGCGTAGGCGCCGGGAGGTCCGCACCGAAGTTCGAGAAGACCTGCTTGAACGACGGGATGACGAATACCATGATCACCCAGACCACGACGATCGCGACCACGACCACGGATATCGGGTAGAAGAGTGCTGATTTGATTTTGCTCTTTATGGCGAGCATCTTCTCCTTGTAAGTCGCGAGCCGGTCGAGGATCGCGTCCAGCGTGCCGGAGGCCTCGCCGGCGGCGACGAGGTTGCAGTAGAGTGCGTCGAAGTGACCTGGATGCTCGCGAAATGCCTGTGCCATCGATGAGCCGGCTTCGATCTTGCTCTTGATGTCCATCATGAGTCGGGAGAAGCGCGCATTGCTATGGCCGCGCGCCACGATCTCGAACGACTGCAGCAGCGGGACCCCGGACTTCAGCATGGTCGCGAGCTGGCGCGTGAAGAACGTGATGTCTTTCTCGTTGACCTTGCGGCCACCGCGAAACGACTGGCGCTTGATCTTCGTGATCCGAATACCCTGCCGCCGGAGGTTGGTCGTGACCACCGTCTCGGAGGCGGCCCTCGACTCACCGCGCACCTGGCGGTTGTTGCGGTCGATGCCCTCCCAGAGATAGGTGTATTCCTTGACATCGCGGCGGCTTGCGGCGGTAGCAGTTGCCATGGCTTGTGTTCCTTGTAGACGGCGGCCGCCGTCACTCGTTGGTGATCGCCTCGATCTCTTCGAGCGACATGACGCCGGCTTTGACTTTCAATAGGCCCGATTGCCGCAGGTCGCGCACGCCTTCCTTGCGCGCCTGGGTGGCGATATCGATCGCGTTCCCGTTGCGCATGATGACCTGGCGCATCTCGTCGGTGATGGGCAAGACCTGATAGACACCGACGCGGCCCTTGTAGCCCGAGCCGCCACAATTGTCGCAGCCTCCCGGGCCATATGCCTGCCAGGAGCCGTCCAGATCTTCTCCGGAAAAACCGGCGCGCAGCAGCGCCTCCGGAGGTATTTCTTCAGGCCTCTTGCATTGCGGACAAAGTTTTCGTCCGAGGCGCTGTGCGGTGATGAGAATCACCGATGACGCGATGTTGAACGGTGCCACGCCCATGTTGAGCAATCGGGTGAGCGTGGTTGGCGCATCGTTGGTATGCAGCGTCGACAATACGAGGTGTCCTGTCTGCGCGGCCTTGATCGCGATGTCGGCGGTCTCGATGTCGCGAATTTCGCCCACCATGATGATGTCCGGATCCTGTCGCAGGAAGGACTTCAGCGCCACCGCGAACGTGAGACCCGCTTTGTCGTTGACGTTGACCTGGTTCACGCCGGGTAACTGGATTTCCGCCGGGTCCTCTGCCGTCGAGATGTTGACGCCCGGCTGGTTCAGGATGTTGAGGCAGGTATACAGGGAGACGGTCTTGCCGCTGCCGGTCGGACCGGTGACGAGGATCATTCCGTAAGGGCGTCCGATCGCGAACAGCAACGCCTTTTGCTGGTCGGGCTCATAGCCAAGGGCCTCGATGCCAAGCTTCACGCCTGCCGAGTCGAGGATCCGCATGACGATCTTCTCCCCGTACAGCGTAGGCAGGGTCGAGACACGGAAGTCGATTGATTTTGTCTTCGTGAGCACCAGCTTCATCCGGCCGTCCTGCGGGACGCGCTTCTCGGAAATATCGAGCCGTGAGATCACCTTGATGCGTGAGGCGATCTTGTCCTTGATGACCAGAGGCGGCTGCGCGATCTCGCTCAGGATTCCGTCGACGCGATAACGAACCCGGAAGTACCGTTCATACGGCTCGAAATGAATATCCGAGGCGCCGGCGGCGATCGCGTCGGTCAGAAGTTTCTGGAGATACTTGACGACCGGCGCGTCCTCGATGTCCGAGTCGTCCTCGATCGACAGGGAGGGCGACCCTTCCTCCAAGCCGACTTCCATGTCCTCGAGGTTGGACATGTCTTTCAACGTGGTCCCGGAACTCTCCACGATCGCAGCGATCGCCTTGCCGAGTTTGTCGTCCTCGACCACCACCGGCTCGGGCACGAGATTGGTCTTGAAGCGGACCTCGTCCAGTGCTTGCAGGTTGGCCGGATCGGAAAGTGCGACGAAGAGCTTGTTGCTGCGCTTGAACAGCGGCAGAACTCGCCTCGTTTGGGCGATCTTGACGTCGACGTAGTCCTTGTTGATCTGCTCGGGGTCGAACGCGGCGAGATCGAGCAAGGGAGTGCCAAAGGCACGTGAGGCAAGCACTGCGAGCTGCAATGCAGTCACGCGCTTGCCCAACAGCACCTGCTCGACGAAGGTGATTCCCGATGCCTGCGCCTGCGACTGCAGCGACTCCGCCTCGTGCTCGGACATCAGCCCTTGCTGCGCCAGCGCGCGCGCGAGGCCGCTGATGTTTCGGGTGGCGGCGTGGGTGGCCATGTCGGTCGGGGGGTCGGGAAGAGGCGAGTTTGGTTCCGAATGAATTTACAAGCAAACAACGTGCCGTTGCAGGTCAGTTTGCCACTATTCCAGATGCATAAAAATTAATTCTTCGATGATGCCCGGTCAACCGGGGTTTGTAAAGGCGACGGCCCGCGTCCGACCGGGGGCAGGAACTTGACCACTTTTACCGCACGATCCTGCGTTTGCAGGATTTCGAGAAGTTGTCCTTCCAGCCGGAACGACAGGCCGGATTCCGGGATATCGCCAAGATGCTCGACGATCAGTCCATTGAGGGTCTTGGGGCCGTCGAGCGGGAATTGCGTCCCGAGACGCCGATTGAGGGTGCGCAGCAACGACATGCCGGCAACCACCACGCTGCCGTCCGGCTCGCTGCGCACGTTCTCCGTCCCGCCAGGCGCCTGGGTGGTGAACTCGCCGATGATTTCCTCGACGATGTCTTCGATGGTCACCAGGCCACGCAGCTCGCCATATTCGTCGACGACGAGTCCGAGCCGCTGGCGGTCGTTCTGGAATTGGGTGAGCTGGGTGAGCAGCGGTGTGCCGGCCGGGATGAAATAGGGCGGACGCAGCAGTGGACGCAGGCGCTCGCCGTCGATCTCGCCGGCCTTCAGCTGCAGGTGCACGACCGATTTCAGTGGCAGGACGCCGATGATGTTGTCCAGCGTGTCCTCGCACACCGGCACTCGTGAGTGATACGACGTCGCGAGCTGTTGGCGTAGCAACGCCGCCTTTTCCGCAAGGTCGAGCACGTGGATGCGGTTGCGCGGCGTCATCACATCGTCGACGGTGATGGCTTCGAGGTCCATCAGGTTGGCGAGCATCGTCTTGTGCTTGCCGCGGAAGTAGTGGCTTCCCTCGAGCACCAGAGAACGCAATTCCTCCTGAGAGAGTTGGGCGCCGACATCGGACGAGGGATGGATCCGCATTATCCGCAATACACCCTGCACGAACAGATTCACGAACCAGACAATGGGGCGCAGGCCCTTGAGCAACGGGGTCAGTACAAAGGCGGCGACCGGCGCAATGTGGTCCGCGTGCGCGGCGCCGATCACTTTCGGCGTGATCTCGGAGAATACGAGAATCAAAAACGTCACCGCGAGGGTGCCGGCGGCCAGCGCAAGTTCGCCCTCGCCGAGCATACGGGTGGTGATCACACCGGCCAGCGTCGCCGCGCCCGCGTTGATGAGGTTGTTGCCGAAAAGGATGACGCCGAGGAGGCGATCGGTCTGCGCGAGCAATGCGACCGCCAGCTTCGCCCCCCGATCGCCACGCTGCGCGCGGTGCTTGAGGCGGTATCGATTGGCCGCCATCATTGCCGTCTCGGCGATCGAGAAGAGTCCGGAGGCGACGAGCAGCACCGCGAGTCCGATGCCGAGCGTACCGAGCGAAAGATCGTACATGAGGGGTCAGGCTAACCGATCAGCGGCCGAGCAGCATTTCGGCGACGAACTTGCTGCCGAGGTAGCCCAGGACCAGAAGCGTGGTTCCAGCGAGGATCCACCAGAGCGCGCGTCGGCCACGCCAGCCATAACGCCAGCGCCCGGCGAGCAGGATCGCGAACGTCACCCAGCCGGCGAGGGAGAAGACGTTCTTGTGATTGAGCGTCATCGGTCGGCCGAAAATCTGCTCCGAAAACAGGATGCCGCTGGCGAGAGTGAGGGTCAGCAGGACAAAACCCACGGCCACGAGGCGAAAGAGGAAGCGCTCGAGCGTGAGAAGAGGCGGCGTGCCGTCGCGCTCGGGTGCCAGACCCTTGTGCAGTCGCTTTTCGACGCCGGTGAGCAGCAAGGCTTGCAGCGCGGCCACGACGAAGGCGGCGTAGGCGATCAGAGCGATGGCGATGTGAGCGGTTGCCCATGGCTCGGACGCATAGGAGAAACGATGCGCACTGCCGCCGGCAAGCGGGGCCAACGCGCAAAGTGCGGCGACGGGCAGGATCATGGTCCCCGACATCGGCAATTGCCAGACGACGCCGGAAGCGCCAGCTACGACCACCGTCAGCCAGGCGACGAGCGACAACGCGTGGAGGAACGACAGATCAAGACCCTCAGGGGTCCAGACCGCGTGCACGAGCGTAATCCCATGCAGGACCAGCGCCACGACCACCAAGGCTGCGGCAAGCCGCCCGCGAGGGTTGCCATGACTGCGGAGCCAAGCAGCGGTCGCATAAAGAGCGGCGACGGCGAAGTACAGTAGAATCACCGGTTCAGAATCCTCGACGCAACCTGCTGCGCGCCGCAACGTGCGCGAGCGGTTCAAGTGTACCCGAAGCGCGTGCGCGCTTCCCCGCCAACGGTCCTCCCGAAGCCCACGCTGATGCTCGAGAACCTCACTCAACGCCTATCCCGGGTCGTCAAGGGCCTGCGCGGCCAGGCGCGCCTTACCGAGGCCAACATCCAGGACGCCATGCGCGAGGTTCGCCTCGCGCTCCTCGAGGCCGACGTGGCGCTTCCGATCGTGCGCGATTTCATCGCCACGGTCCGCGAGAAGGCGCTCGGCGAGGAGGTCGTCGGGTCGCTGACCCCCGGGCAGGCACTGATCGGCGTCGTGCACCGTGAGCTGACCGCGCTGATGGGCGGGTCCGCGACGGCGCTGTCGTTCTCGACCCAGCCGCCGGCAGTCATTCTGCTCGCGGGTTTGCAGGGCGCCGGCTAGACGACCACCGCGGGCTAGCTTGCGCGTTTTCTGCGCGAGGACCTGAAGAAGAAGGTGCTGACTGTCTCGGTAGACGTCTACCGTCCCGCCGCGATCGAGCAACTGCGTGTGCTTGCCGGGCAGGTTGGCGTCGATTTCTTTCCGTCGACTGCGGCGGAGCAACCGGTGGCGATCGCGAGCGCGGCGCTCGACTGGGCGAAGCGTCACTATCACGATGTGCTGCTGGTCGATACCGCCGGCCGGCTCGCGATCGACGAGGCGATGATGCATGAAATCGCCGATCTGCATGCGGCGATTTCGCCCATCGAGACGCTCTTCGTCGTGGACGCAATGCAAGGCCAGGATGCGGTGAATACGGCGCGGGCGTTCCATGAGACGTTGCCGCTCACGGGAGTCGTGCTGACCAAACTCGATGGCGACGCGCGCGGTGGGGCGGCATTGTCGGTGCGTCAGATCACCGGCGCGCCGATCAAGTTCGTCGGTACGGGCGAGAAGATCAGCGGCCTCGAAGTGTTCCACCCGGAGCGCATGGCGTCACGCATTCTGGGCATGGGTGACGTGCTGTCGCTGATCGAGGACGCGCAAAAGAACGTCGACGTGGAGGAAGCGCACAAGCTCGCGAAAAAAGTGAAATCGGGCAAGGGCTTCGATCTCGCGGATTTCAAGGCGCAGTTCGGGCAGATGCGCAAGATGGGCGGCATCGCCGGTCTGATGGACAAGCTTCCAGCGGAATTGGCGCGTGCCGCGCAGGGTGCCTCCGTGGACGAGCGACGCCTCGCCCGTTTCGAGGGTATCGTGGACTCGATGACGCCGGCGGAACGGGCAAAGCCTGAAATCCTCAAGGCTTCGCGAAAGCGGCGGATTGCCGCGGGAGCCGGCGTATCGGTGCAGGAAGTGAATCAGTTGCTCAATCAATTCGAACAGACGCAGAAGATGATGAAGATGGTCGCCAAGGGTGGCATGCAGAAGATGATGCGTGGCATGAAGGGCATCCTGCCCGGTATGCGCTGATCTCCTGGTCCAGTCTGACCACGCGTCCGTCAGAATGGCCGCAGGAGCGAGGCGTATTGCAGGTCGCGGCGGAGGCGATGCGCGGCTTGTTTCATAATCTATTGATTATTAATGAATTTATTCTCGGGCGGGCGGGCGGGGGCGTCGTCGTCGTTGGCGGCGGAGCCCTTGGCTAGACTGCGGATTTCATAGTAGAATTAGAGTCTTTTTCCGATCTACCGGACACACCATCATGGTCGTAATTCGTCTTGCCCGCGGTGGCGCCAAGAAGCGCCCCTTTTACAACGTAGTGGTTGCCGACTCGCGCGCCCGTCGCGATGGGCGCTTTATCGAGCGTGTCGGTTTCTACAATCCGATTGCCCACGAAGGTGAGGAAGGCCTGCGCCTTTCAACGGATCGCATCGCCTACTGGCAGGAGCGCGGCGCGCAACTGTCGGATACGGTGGCCGGTCTCGTGAAGCGGTCGACGCGGGCCGCGAAGGCGGCCCCCGCAGCAGCACCGGAACCGGTGCCCGCGGCCTGAACACGCCAAAAATCGCCGTGATGGGGCGCATCGTCGCCCCGTACGGCGTCAAGGGCTGGATCAAGGTGCGTCCGCTGACCGCCGATCCGCAGGCGTTGCTTTCGTACAAGGACTGGTGGTTGCTGCCGCGGACGGCGTCGGCGGCGTGGCAGGGCTACAAGGTAGTGGAGGGACGCCAGCACGGGGCGACTTTGCTGGTGCAACTCGCCGGAGTTGACGACCGTGAGGCCGCGGCGCGCTGGAGCGGTGCGGAAGTCGGTGTGCCGCGAGATGCACTGCCTGCTGTTGGTGAAGGCGAGATCTACTGGGCTGACCTCGAGGGCCTGCAGGTCGTCAATCGGCAGGGTTTTGCACTGGGCCGAATCGAAATGGTCGAGGATTTTGGCGCGCATCCGGTGCTGAGGGTGCAGGATGAGTCAGGTTTCACCCGGCTGATTCCCTATGTGGATGCTTGGGTGGATGGCGTCGATCTGGTGGCCGGCCGTGTCGAAGTCGACTGGCAGCCGGATTATTGAGCGGCGTCAGGAGGCGCGGGTGCGCATCGACGTCGTGACGTTGTTCCCGGAGATGGTCGCGCAGATGGCGGCGGTCGGAGTGACCGGGCGGGCGATGGCCCGGGGGTTATGGAGTCTGGGCGTGTGGAATCCGCGTGACTTTGCGCCCGATGCCCATCGGACCGTCGACGACCGTCCCTACGGGGGCGGTCCGGGAATGGTGATGCTGGCGGCGCCACTGACGCAGGCGATCGCCGCCGCGAAGGCGGCGCAACGTGTTGCCGGCGTGGCAGCGCCCTGGGTGATCCACCTGACGCCGGCGGGGAATCCACTGAAGCATGCGCGGGTGGCGGAGTTGGCGCAGGCGCCAGCGGCAGGTTATGTGCTGGTGGCAGGGCGGTACGAGGGTGTCGACGAGCGGTTGGTCGAGCGTGAAGTCGACGAAGAGTTTGCAGTTGGTGATTTCGTGGTGTCGGGAGGCGAATTGCCGGCGTTGATGCTGGTCGACGCGATTGCCCGATTGCAGCCCGGCGCACTCAACGATGAACAATCGGCAGCCGAGGAGTCGTTCGTGACCGGCTTGCTGGATTGTCCGCATTACACACGGCCCGAGGTGTTCGAGGGGCTGGCCGTTCCCGAAGTTCTGCTGACGGGGCATCATGCCAACATTCGGCGCTGGCGCCAGATGCAGGCGCTGGGGCGGACGCAGGAACGCAGGCCGGACCTCCTCGCCGGAAGAAGTCTGACCGCGGAAGAGATGGCGCTGCTCGATGAGTATGTCGAGCAGCGGGGCAAGCAGAGGTAAAAAAGTGGCGGCGCGCAGAGACTGCGCAGTGGCCGGGTTCTGCAGGAAAACCGCGCACATCAGGGATCTGCCCTGCGCTGTGCGAAAGGAAGAAGGAAACGAGCAATGAATATCATCGAACAGCTGGAAAATGAAGAAATCGCCCGATTGGGCAAGACCATTCCCGTATTTGCGCCCGGGGACACGGTTGTCGTGAACGTGAATGTGGTCGAAGGCGAACGCAAGCGTGTCCAGGCCTATGAAGGCGTGGTGATCGGCAAGCGCAATCGTGGCCTGAATTCGTCTTTCACGGTGCGCAAGATCTCGAGTGGCGAAGGGGTGGAACGGACGTTCCAGACGTATTCGCCACTGCTGGCCTCGATCGAGGTCAAGCGCAGGGGCGACGTGCGTCGCGCCAAACTTTATTATCTGCGGTCGCGTTCGGGAAAATCGGCGCGGATCCGCGAAAAGTTGGTGCGCAAGACCGCCAAGACGACGTGACCCGGAAGACTGTCGGCGCCTGCTCGCCGAGCGATCGAAAACGGCCCTTCGGGGCCGTTTTTCATTGACCGGTGCGGGGGCGGTGGCGATGGTCGAGATAGCGGGACCATGAGGCGTCGGCAAGACGGCCCGTTTCTTGCTTTTGGTCAACTTGCCTTATGGGCGCTGTTCGCCCAAAGATTCCAACGGCATAATCATTGTCTTTACGCCGATCGGCCGCATGAAGGCTACGCTCTACGAAGCACTGGGAATTCTGTCCACGTCCTCCGAAGAAGACGTGCGGGCGGCGTTGCGGCGGCTGATCCGGAAGTATTACGCCAAGACGCGCGACGGACAGGGCAACGTCGAAGAGGCGCTGCGATTCATCAACCACGCCAGCCGGATTCTCTCCGACTCCGAGCGCCGCCAGCGTTACGATCACGAACTCTCGGTATCGGCAGGAACCACCGAGCAGCGGATCGCGCATGTGGTGAGCAACGCTGTTGCCGAGGCGGGAGAGCAGACCGACGTCGGCGCCATCGAGGAACCGGTGTTGGAGCAGTCGCCAGAGGCGATGGATGTGGAACTCGAGACGGGCCTGGACGGCGAGGAACCACTGGTCGCGGCCAACCTCCACCACCCCGGCCTGACCGAGAGGGTTGCGTCGTTTGGTCGCTCGCCGATTGTCACCCTCGGACTTTGCGCGCTGTTCGGCACGTTCATCGCCGCCGCCATCGTTTTCGTGACACCGGCTGACACGATTCTGGTCGCCAAGCAGGTTCTGGTCTGGCTGACCATCACCCTGTTGGCGTTGTCGCTGGTCTATGGTGTCGTTCATGGCGTGGCTTGGGCGAGCCGTCGTCGCAATGCGCCGCTGCCGGTGCTCGTTCCGCAGACCGATCTGGCAATTCTCAACTGGCGACGCGAAAAGAGCGTCTTCCTCGGCACCAACCAACCACAGGAGGATGCCAGCTGGATTTTCCAGCTGCGGATGGCTGAACTGGATCGAGCCAAGTCCGGCCGGACGAGCGAACCTCGGCCCTGGCAACGACTTGCCGCGCGAGTCTTCGACTATGCGATCTGGGGCCTGGTCCTGGCGCTCCTTCTTTCAGAGATGCGTGGACTGGGCGCGGTGCCAGGCGACCTTGCGTTCTGGTTGGGTCATCCGCTGCTGGCGCCGATCCTGATCACAGGCTCCTGGGTCCCGGTTGAGGCGCTGCTGATCGCGTCGATCGGCACGACGCCGGGCAAGTGGCTATTCGGTGTGTTCCTGCAGTTTTCGATATCCGATGCCTATGCGCGGCGCGATACCCGGGCCCAGCTCGAAGGGGCGCTGCAGCGGTCCTTCCGCGTATGGTGGGAGGGCGTTGGTTGCGGTTTTCCGTTACTCGCCCCTGTGCTGATCGCGGTGGCCTTTGAAAAGCTCGCCCAGAATCAGGAGACGGACTGGGACTTCGCGCAGGACGTGCTGGTGACGCACGGTCCGCCGGCGGTGCTCAACACGGTCACCGGCGTCTGCGGACTCGCGGCGATGCTCTGGCTCTACGGAGTGGCTTGGCACCAGCCCATGGCCGATTCGATAGCGTGGGCCAAGACGACGATCGCCGACGCGATACCGTCGGCGAGCACGATCACGGCCGGCTTTGCCGGAGGCGCCGGACCCATCTCCGAACTGGCGCAACCCTCGCCAATTTCCGCGACGTCGTCGCAGGTCCGCACAACGACTTCCGCACCGGGATCGAATGCATCGTTGCCCGCTGTGCGCCCATCCAGCAATGCGCCGATCGACACGGACGTCGCCAGGCTGTTTGCGCAGCGCAAGGCCAGGATTGCGGTCGTCAGTGCGGAAGGACCGCGAATGCTGCAGGCAGGAAACTGGCGCCGTGCGGCCGAACTTTGCAGGACGTGGACCGAACTGGAACTAGGCAACGCAGAGCCTTATCGCTGCCTGGGCCAGGCGCTGCAGGCGCAAGGTTACCACCAGGATGCAATTACGGCCTTTCGCAAGGCGAAACTGTACGACCCGTCTGATCGCACGCTCGACGCTGCAATGGACCGCTCGCAGCGCGGAATCGTCGCGGATTTCCTCAACCGCTACCGGCACTGAAAGACGCGCGACGGCCAAACGGCGACGGGTGACGGGCGTCACGTGGATGCCGCGGCGGCCTGGCGGCGCAGGCATTGGATCTGGACATCCGCTGCCCGTCCTTCGGGCAGGAAACAAAATACGCGAGCGGCTTTCAGCGGTCGCGTATTCTTGCCACCAGTGCCGTCGTTGATCGCTCGAACGAAAATGGTATGGCCACGAAGCGGCCACCGTTGGCGATGACTTCGGTGGCGCCGGCGGTGGATGCCGCGTCGTAATCGCCACCCTTGACCAGAATATCGGGCATGGCCGCAACGATCAGGTCGCGTGGCGTGTCGGCGTCGAAGGCAACCACCAGGTCGACGGCAGCGAGCGCCGCGAGGACGGCCATTCTATCCGCCAGCGCATTGAGCGGCCGGTCTCCGCCCTTTCCAAGGCGTCGAACCGATTCATCGGCGTTGACGGCGACGACCAGCGCCGCGCCCAGGCCGCGTGCCTGCTCGAGATAGGTCACGTGTCCGCGATGGAGGAGGTCGAAAACGCCATTGGTCATCACCAACGGGCGCGGCAGCGCCGCGATGCGCACATCCCGATCCGCCGCCTTGACGATCTTGGCGGGATAGAACGGTGCGGGAAGTTCGGTCACGTCGGACACCGTGGCTGACCCGCGATCCGCCTTCAGGGGCGGTAGTCGAAAACCTTCACGACGCGAACGACATCCGACGTCGAGGCCGCGATGTTGCCGGCATCATCTCCCTCGGTCCTGCTGACGATGCCCAGCAGGTACACGACGCCACGCTCCGTGACCACCTTGACGACGTTCGGCGAGAATTTGTTGGCCTCGATAAAGCGCGATTTCACCTTTGACGTGATGTAGCTGTCGTTGGTGCGCGAAGACAGCGTGGAAAGCGGCGCGACGACCATTTCGTTTTGCACGATGCGGATCTTCGGCGTGCTCTTGGCGAGCCCGCCCAGGCTCGACCAGGTGCCCTGGTCCGGGACCTCCCCGGTCAGCAGCGCCATGCCGTTGTAGCAGGTGATGTTGAGATGGATCTTGTCGTCGTAGAGCTCGTTGGCACGCGTGATGATCTTCAATTCGGCGCCCTCGTCGTCGACCTGCGTTCCGGCAGTGCGGCGGTCGGTCGCGACCATCGCCGCACCGCCGACGCCGACCGCAATGATCGCCGGCGCACAGCCGGTGAGCGCGACGATGGACGCAAGCACGACCGCGGTGCAGACCGCGCCCGTCCAGGCGACGATCGGTGCGCGCGGTTCCACCGCTGCTGTCTCGCAGCTGGTCACCCTCGGGCGCCGGACCCGGTCGACGAAGGGCCTCATATCTCGTCCCCGAGCAGCGTGGCGTCGATGGCGTCGCAGAGGCAATGGATCATCAGCAAGTGGACCTCCTGAATACGTGCGGTTCGCATATGGGGTACGCACAGATGGACGTCGCTGGGCAGCAGGAGTTCCCCGATGCGTCCGCCGCCGCGGCCGGTGAATGCAATCACGCTCATCTCGCGCGCGTGCGCAGCATCGACAGCCGCGATCACATTGCCCGAATTGCCCGACGTCGATATCGCCAGCAGCACGTCGCCGCCGGTCCCCAACGCGCGAATCTGTTTGGCGAACACCTGCTCGAATGAGTAGTCATTGGCGATCGCCGTCAGCAACGAGGTGTCCGTCGTCAAGGCGATTGCGGGTAATTCGGGCCGCTCACGCTCGAAGCGGCCGACCAGTTCGGCGGCGAAATGCTGTGCATCCGCAGCTGAACCGCCGTTACCGCAGGACAGCACCTTGCCGTCGGTGAAAAGGGATTCCGTGATGACTCCGGCGGCGCGCGCGAGTTCCGGGGCGAGCGCGTCAACGGCGTCGAGCTTGAGTTGTGCGCTCTCCGCGAAATGCCCGCGTATGCGCGGTAGATGGTCGATCATGGTGCGCCGATTCTAGCAGGGACACCTCAGCCATCCATGATGTCCCGCTCCCACGTGATGCGGGCAGGATCGAGACCGTCGAGCAGAATGGCGTCGAAGCGGCAGGGCGGCTCGTGCGAAAGGCGGGCGAGGTAGACACGTGCCGCGAGGCGCAGGCGGCCCTGTTTCGCAGGGGTGATACTGGCTGCGGCACCACCGAAATTCCGGTTGCTGCGCAAGCGAACTTCGGCGAACACGAGGGTGGCGCCGTCGTGCAGGATGAGGTCGATCTCCCCATGGCGCGTATTGAAGTTGCGCGCCAGAACGATCAGGCCCTGGTTGGTGAGAAATTCCTCGGCCAGGCGTTCGGCACCCGCGCCGATCGCGCGGCGCGAGGGTTTCGGCACGGCAGGTTCAGCGCGCGCCATCCAGGGCGACCGGCTCGCCGTTGCGGTAGACGACGAAACGTCCTTCGCGAACCAGCTGGTGGCCGTCGAACAGCGCAATCCGGCCAGTCGCGCCGTCGACGACAAAATTCCGGGGCGGGCCGTCGCGAAACGCCAGCGAAATGCGGAAGGCGTCGAGACCCAGCGCATAGAGGCGTTCCAACGCGGCGCTGGGATATTCCCGTCTGGGCAGATCGACGAATTGTGGTGCGTCGGGCGTCGCCAGCCAAGGGATCTCGACGACCACCAGACCGTCCAGATCGCGCGCGCCGGCTGGCATTGTCTGATCGAACAGGAGTCCGCTGGCGTAGGCCGGCACTGTGCCGAGGTAGGCCTTGACCAGCATCACCGCGGCGCCGTCGAGCGCGACGAATACGCCATCCGGCGCATTGCGCAGGAAGTCGCGCCGGAGCGTGGCCAGCGCCTCGGGCGCGGCGTCGAAGCGAAATGCACCCGGTGCGGTACCGCCGCGGGCGAGCCACTCCGCGGCAAACGCGGTTCCCATGCGCCTGGAAATTGCCGATTCGGCGCTTATCACCGCGGCGCTGCGGGTCGCCTCGGCACGCATTCTTCGCGCAATCAGGCGTGCATCGCTGTCGACGGCGAGTGCGAATGTGTAGAAACCGGAGGGTGCGGATACGCCTTCCTCGAGTTGATTGAGCGCAATGGTCAGCGGCAGGCCGGTCGCCAGCTGAGCCACGACATTCACGTCGTCGCGCGCGAGAGGCCCGACGATCACCTTTGCCCCGGAGGCCCGCGCCGCCTCGACCGCCGCCAATACGCCGTCGGCGCCGTGTGCGAATACCTGCGTGCGCATGCCGGAACCTCCTGCGCCGGCGGCCGCGAGGAAGCCGGCGCGAACCGCATCCGCGGCACGCTCCAGCGACGGCGAGTCGAGCGGGAGCACCAGCGCGATATCGACGCCCGGTGCGAGCGTGTCCGCAATGGCGCTTTCGCCCGACTTCGCGGACTGACTGCTTGCCGGCGGAGATTGCGCAGCGGAAAATGCAGCGGCCAGCGCGAATCCCAGACCCAACAGTAAACGGATCAGCGGCGTGGAGGCTGGCCGCAATGGGATGGTCGCAATCATGATGACAGGGGGAGAGGTGACGGCAGCGGTCGGCGGTTCGGAAGGCGCGGCCCATTCGCACGACGTGGCCGAAAGGTATGGCGCCCGCGGCGGTTCATTATATGTGGTGGCGACGCCTCTCGGGAATCTGCGCGACCTGACGCTGCGGGCGCTTGACGTCCTGTCCACGGTCGACGTGGTGGCCGCCGAAGACACCCGGACCACCGGCAGGCTATTGCGGCACTACGGCATTTCGGCGCGCACGCTCTCGTTGCATGCCCACAACGAAGCGGAGCGCGCGACCGCGGTGATCCAGTTGCTGGGCGCCGGCAAGAGCGTCGCGCTGGTCAGCGATGCGGGCACCCCGGCCATCAGCGATCCTGGCGCGCGGCTGGTGCGCGCGGTGCGCGAAGCCGAGTTCGCGGTCGTCCCCATTCCCGGACCTTCGGCGGTCACCGCGGCGCTTTCGGTGGCCGGGCTGGTCGCAGAGACTTGCATTTTCGTCGGATTTCTTCCCTCCCAGCAGAAGGCGCGACGCGAGCAACTCGAGGCCGTTGCGCACCTGCAGGCGGCGCTGGTCTTCTTCGAGGCGCCGCATCGCGTGGTCGAGACGGCAACCGACCTGCTGGCCATGCTGGATCCGGCGCGTGAACTGTTGGTCGCGCGCGAACTGACCAAGACCTTCGAGACCATTTCGCGAATCTCGCTGGTCGATGCTCCCGCCTGGTTTTCCGGCGACCCCAACCGGCAGCGTGGCGAATTCGTCCTCCTGGTGGACGTGCCGCCACCGCGCGAGAAGGCGCACGCGCTGTCTGCGGGGGACGAGGCCTGGCTGGTGGCGCTCCTGGTGGAACTGCCACCGGCACGGGCTGCCCGGGTCGTCGCGGCGATGACGGGGGTACCCCGCGACGCGATCTACGCCCGCGCGCTGGCGCTCAAGGGGGATCTGCGCTAACGGTCAGTGGCCGCCAGGTCGAACAGGCTGGTGGCCTCAAGGTCGAGCACGGGTTCGCCGCGCTGGTTGGTCAGGCGCCAGCGCCAGCGCACGATGCCGAGCGATTGATTGCTTTTCGCCACTCGCTGGTCCAGCACCTCGATGACCAGGCGCAATTCGTCGCTGGCGCGCACCGGGCTTTCCCACTTGAGGTAGGCGAGTCCCGGCGAACCGAACGACTCGGAACCGGCGAGGATTCGATCACAGGCCAGACGCATGGCCAGCCCGCAGGTCTGCCAGCCGCTCGCGATCAGTCCCTGCCAGGTGCTTGCCGACGCGCGTGCCGGATCGGTATGGAACCACTGGGGATCGTATTCGCGGGCGAAGGCGATGATCTGCGCTTCGGTGAGGCTGGTCGTGCCGCAGTCGATGACCTGGCCCGTGGTCAGTTCGGCAAAGCGCATGGCGATCGGTCGTCAGTAGGTCTCGAGATGGTAGCGGCCGCCGTCGCGCAGCGCCGGGAGCAGGCCATCCCAATCAAGATCATGCCCACTGCAGATGTCACGCAGCGCGCGGGTCACGCCTTCCTCCATGCTCTTGAGGCCGCAGATGTAGACAAAACAGTTCTCGTCGCGCAGTCGGGCGGCGACGTCCGCGCCTCGCTCGCGCAGGAGATCCTGCACATACCGCTTGCGTTGTCCGGCTACCCGCGAAAACGCAAAGTTGATGTCGATGAATTCGGCCGGAAGCTTCAGCAGCGGTCCGAAGTAGGGCAGTTCCTCCGGAGCCCGGGCGCCGAAGAAGAGCATGAGCTTGCCACCTTCGTCGAGCGCAATGCGCCGTCGGCGCCTCTCCGTCATTGCCCGCATTGGTGCCGATCCGGTGCCCGTGCAGATCATCAACAGGCTGGAGCCCGGATGGTTCGGCATCAGGAAGCTCGTGCCGAACGGACCGACGACATTGACCGGTGCGCTCTTTTCCAGGTCGCACAGGTAGTTCGAGGCAATGCCCCGAACCGGCCGTCCTTCATGGTCCTCGGTGACGCGCTTCACGGTCAGTGCCACATTGTTGTAGCGTGGCCGCTCGCCGTCGCGCGGACTGGCGATCGAGTAAAGCCGTACGTGGTGCGGCCGGCCTTCCGCGTCGGTGCCGGGCGGCACGATACCGATGGTCTGGCCCTCGAGCACCGGGAACGCGGTCGAGCCGAAATCGAGCACGATGTGGCGGATATCGCTGCTGGCGCCTTCGCCGGTCAGCCGGAGGTTGCCCGAAACGGTGGCTACCGCCGGATGCTGCGGCGTGTGCAGATTCACGTAGGGATGCGCGGCCGACCATGGCGGCGCCGAGGCGCCACCCTGGCCCGCGGAGGCCAGCGCGGCGATTCGTGCGACGTCCTGGGGAATCTCCGGGTCCGCCTCGGCGACGGCCTCCTGCGCCGGCAGGACGTCCCAGTCGAACTGTTGGGCCAGCGTGTACGCGCTGGCGCGCGCCACCCGACGCCAGTTGTCGATGGCGCCGGTCGGACAGGGCGCGATGCAGGCATTGCAGGTCCTGCAGATCGCCGGATCGACGACGTAGTTGCGCGCGTCGTGGGTGATCGCATCGATCGGGCAGGATTCCTCGCAGGTATTGCACCGGATGCAGATCTCCGGATCGATCAGATGCTGGCGGAGAACGCCCTCTGCGGTGGCCGGAACACTCATGCTTTTCGCTGCTAGTTGAAGCGCACGTATTCGAAATCGACCGGCTGGCGATTGATGCCGATCGCCGGCGGCGCGATCCAGTTCGCGAACTTTCCGGGCGCGACGACCCGTCCCATCAGCGAGGCGACGAATGCGCGGTCCTCAGGCGTGGGCAGCCAGTCGCGTTCATGCCGAGCCCATTCGGCCTCATCGACGACGCGACCGTCCGGCGATACGCGCGCCTTGGCGAAGGTGCCGATCTTGCGATTGAACGCCTTGTGCGGGGCCGCAAGCCGGAACGGGAGCCCGGCCTTCTCGATCACCCGGTTCCAGCGATTGACACCGCCGATTGAATCGCGGATGTAATCGTCGCGCAGCACC
>JAQBEY010000033.1:0-17777 GCA_032123655.1 Betaproteobacteria bacterium | reverse complement strand
GGCCACGGGTGGAAAATGTTCCAGTCTGTAACTGGAATCAGGCGGGTATTGGGTTGACTGTCCATGTCGCACAACTCCTTTCGGTTTGCCGCGATGCTGGACCATCCAGTACCGCCACACACCAAACTGTGCGACATGCTCTATGCAAAATAAATGGGGAGTAGTGGGGGCGAATTCCTGTGGGAGAACCACCCCCATCTAGTCATGTCAATCGACCGGCAGACCATAGAGCGCCATAAGTGGTGCGGCATCCCGCCGTTTCGATCCTTGTCGCCAGCGGAGGCCTAGTTGCGAGAAGTAACTTTCAAGCGTGCTCGCTGCGCGGGCTATTTGCCGGTCGATTTTTTTGAGAATCTTGATGAAGTCCGTCTTGCGCCCTGGCAATTGGGTCCGATCGAACGGAATATTTGCGTGTGCGGCATCGCGACTGACGCGTTCTACCGCCGCTTGAATCCTCTCCCTCATTAGATCGGCGCTGTTTGCCCACTGGAGTCTAGGATCGACCACGATTGGTAGGTGCTTGAACATCGCCAGCAATATCGGTGCTGGCAGTGGCGCTTCAACGTCCCAGGAAGCCGGCGGTCTTTTGCGCACCTGCGCCTGCGCGGTGGCCTCTGCCTCCAAGACAATTTGCATCAGATCACGCAACTCCTCTTCCAAAACGAGCATGCCGGAAATGTTCCTGAATGGCGAATCGCACTTTTCGCCGATATTGAGTTCTGCGAGGGCCGTTAGTTTATGCGTCGAAACACATGTCAGGCGCCCGAAGGGCAAGAACTCAAAGGTTTCTAGTGCAGTGCCGCCATGGGCGTGAGCAAACAAGCCGGGGACAGCGGCCATTACAACCACGTCACGAATCGTGAAAAATCCACCCGTCACGTATGGGATGGCGGCGATCGGGATGTATGTTTTGCCATTGACTTCGATGGTGATCTTCATTGCGCATCCTCCCCGAATATTTTTTGATTCATTGCGGCTACAACGCTGTGTGTGTGTGCATCGGATAGATGCGAGTAGCGCTTCACCATATGCAATGTCTTGTGCCCTAGCACTGCGGCCAGATCAATCGCCGTCGCCCCGTTCATCGCCATGTAGGAGGCAGCTGTATGCCTCAAATCGTGAAACCGAAGGTCAGTGATCGCGGCAGCGGCGAGTGCCTCCTTCCAAGGCTTCCACAGTGTTGGCGGTCGCCCCGGCACGTCCCCCGGAAACAGCAATGCCGAATCATTGTTAAGTTCGGCTAGCCTTGCGACGACAAGATCGTGCGCATGACCGGTCAATGGGACGCAGCGTGGATCGCCATTCTTCGTGTCGCGTAGCGTGATCATGCCGCGGTGAATGTCGATCTGCCATCTGCGGAGCGTCAAGAGCTCGGCACGCCGCATGCCAGTAGAAATTGCAATTACAACAACCAGGTACAGATGGGCGCAAAGCGAAGCCCGGCATGCCGCAAGCAGTCGGATGCGTTCGTCGTCGGAAAGGTACCGGGTCCGCCCCCGAGACTCCCTGATCCGCCTTACTTTCTTCAGCGGGTTTTCAGCGGCCCAACCCCATTCATCGACGGCGATCGTGAATGCATGCGACATGACCGCAAGGTAGCGATTGGTCGTGGCATATCCCCGGCGTTGCCTTCGCATGCCCGGTGTGTCGAGAAGTGTTTGCCGACATGCAACGATGCGGGCCGGCGTCACATCGGCGATCAAAAGGTGTCCAATCTCCCTACGCCAGACGTCAAGCTGCCGCCGTTGATACGGCGCGGTCTTCGGCTTGCGCGGCAGGACTTCGAGCATGTACCGGTCAATCAGATCGCCCAAGGTCTTCCTACGCGATATGGGATTGATCTCGTATTCATCCTGGCGAATGGAGACCTCGGTCTTCTGCGCCCATTTCTGGGCGTCGGTCTTGCGTTGAAACGTCTTGGAAACAGTGCGTGAACCATTGAGGCGAATCCGCACGCGGAAGCGTACGACTCCATCGGGCGAGATCCGGCGGTCGATAGTGGACATGGCAACAACTCCAGCGCAATTGAATACGCTCGGCCCGTACAACGACGAGCCGATCCGATGCGCCACCGACTACGTGCCGTAGCCGGGAGCGCGCTCTGATTCAGAAAGTGCAGGGGTGCTGCAGAACGGTGAGACCGGGGACTAACTGGTCCTACCGTGGACCACGCCGCGGGCGTGGCAACGGGCCTTCAGATCCAACCCATTGATTTAGACAGATAAATCTGGTGGCCAAGGGCGGAATTGAACCACCGACACAAGGATTTTCAGTCCTCTGCTCTACCAACTGAGCTACTTGGCCAAGTCGCGAATTATATCAAGAAATCGTGGCCCGGCCGCCCTCGCCCTTGCACCGCGGGTGGGGGCCGCAAGGCCCGCGTCACCGGGCATTCCCCGCCGTCAGCCGTCGAAGAACGCCCGCAGTTCGCGCAGCGTGCCGACCGACGCTTCTTCGGCGAGATAGTGGCCGGACGGCAACGCCCGCCCCCGCACATCGGCCGCCACGGCGCGCCAGTCCTCGATGGGCGAGTAAAGGCGATGGACGACGCCCTTTTCGCCCCAGAGCACCAGCAGCGGGCAGCCAAGCTTGCGGCCTTCGGCGATGTCGGCAGCGTCGTGCTCGAGGTCGATCGACGCCGCGGCGCGATAATCCTCGCAGGTCGCATGGATGGTTGCCGGGTCGCTGAAGCAGCGGGCGTATTCGGCAAAAGCGCGGGCATCAAAGATTTCCGCCGTCGAGCCCCAGCCGCCGAGCTTGCGATTGAGATAGTAGAGCGGGTCGGCGCCGATCAGGCGCTCGGGCAGGTCGAACGGCTGGATCAGGAAAAACCAGTGGTAGTACGCGGTCGCGAAGGCGCGATTGGTCTGTTCGTACATGATTTTCGTGGGCGAAATGTCGAGCACCGCCACGCGCTCGACGGCATCCGGATGATCGAGGCACAACCGATGCGCGACGCGACCACCGCGATCGTGACCGGCAAGGCGAAAGCGGTCGAAGCCGAGTGTTCGCATGACCTCGACCATGTCGGCGGCCATCGCGCGTTTCGAGTACGCCGCGTGCGAGGCGTCGCTGGCCGGCTTGCCGGAATCTCCATAGCCGCGCAGATCGGCGCAGACGACCGTGTAATTCCTCGCCAGCGCCGGCGCGATGCGATGCCACATCGCATGCGTCTGCGGATAACCATGCAACAGCAGAAGCGGCGGCCCGCTGCCACCGACGATGCAGTGTATGCGCGTGCCGGAGGTCTCGACATCGTGCGACACGAATCCCGGGAAAAGTTCTGTGATCAGGCCGGTCAAGACACGAATCCAGGTTCGCGCCCGGAATGAGCGCGTCCCAAGAATGCCCGTTCACGACGGCAGGGTCCAGCGCCGCCAATGCCTGCGGCCAGGCATGCTGACCCGGTTGCCCACGCGCAACCCCGCCTCATCTCCCGAATCAGCGCAGCATCGCCTCGGCGCGCGCGGCGTCGATGCCGACGGCCTGGGCGGCCTCGATCAGGTCGGCCAGCGTCTTGTCGTCGATGGGCACACCGTCGGCGAGCCGCGTCGCACGCGTGCGTCGCTCGACATCGCCGGGGCCAAGAACGGGCTGTCCGGGTACCGCCGGCGGCGAAGCCTTGACGTATTCGACCAGACGCTTCGCTTCGGCAAGCACCGTGTGTTCGCCGTCGTAGACCGCGGGATCGATGAAGATCGACAGCATGTTGTTGCGCAGGACCTTGTCGTCCGGATCCGAGCTCTTGCCGGTGGTGATGGCGCCGGCCAGCAGATCGGTGAGAATCGACAGGCCCGAGCCCTTGTGCGCGCCGATGGTGAGCAGCGCACCGCCATCGTAGAAATCCTTCGGGTCGGTGGTCGGGTTGCCGTCCTTGTCGACAATCCAGCCTTCGGGCACCGACTCGCCCTTGTTCAGCGCGACCATCAATTTGCCCTCGGCGACGGTCGAGGTGGTGATGTCGAGGATCGTCGGTTCTCCGCCCGCGAGCGGTACGCCGATCGCCAGCGGATTGGTCGACAGGCGCCGGTCGCCGCCGCCGAAAGGCGCAACGCGCTGCGCGCCCGAAGTGTTGAGAAAGTGCAGGGACACCTGTCCCGCTTCCGCCGCCATCTCGGCCCAGTCGCCCAGGCGCCCCAGATGCCCGCAGTTGCGCAGGCCGATCATGGCAATGCCCAGTCGCGCGGCCTTGTCGATGCCGAGCCTGGTGGCGAACTCGCCGATCACCTGCCCGAAACCACGATTGCCGTCGATGATCGCCAGCGCATCGTTGTCGAACACCACGGTCGGTTGCACGTTGGGCACCAACCAGCCGGTGCGCACCCATTCGAGGTACCTGCCCACCCGGAGCACGCCGTGCGAATCGTGGCCGACCAGATTGGAATCGACCAGCCGGCGCGCGATCGTGCGTGCCTCGTCGGGCTGCGAGCCCCCGCCCGCCATGACGGCAGCGACGAGATCGATGAGTTTCGCGGCAGGCAGCTTGCGCATGTTCGTGCTCAGTGGATCTCGGGCTCGGCGGTGGGCGCCGTGCCTTCGAGAAAGTCGAAGTCGCAGCCCTGGTCGGCCTGCGTGATGTGCTGCTGATAAAGCGCGCCGAAACCACGTTCGAAACGCGGCGCCGGTGCCTTCCACGCGGCGCGGCGCGCCTCGAGTTCCGCGTCCGGCACCTTGAGTTCGATCCTGCGGGCGGCCACGTCGAGCTCGATCAGGTCGCCGTCGCGCACCAGCGCCAGCGGCCCGCCGACGAAGGACTCCGGCGCGACGTGCAGCACACAGGCGCCATAGCTGGTCCCGCTCATCCTCGCGTCGGAAATGCGCACCATGTCGCGCACGCCCTCTGCAAGAAGTTTTTTCGGGATCGGCAACTGGCCCCACTCCGGCATCCCCGGGGCGCCCTGCGGTCCGGCGTTCTGCAGGACGATCACCGAATCGCGGGTGATCGGCAATGCCGGGCCGTCGATGCGCGCCGCCATGTCGTTGTAATCGGAAAAGACCACGGCCGGGCCGGTGTGTTTCCACAGATGCGGTTCGGCCGCCGCGGGCTTGATGACCGCGCCATTGGGCGCGAGATTGCCGCGCAGCACGGCGAGACTGTCCTTGCTCACCAGCGCGCGCTCGCGCGGCAGGATCACCTCGGCATTGAAAACCTCCGCGTTGGCGATGTTCTCGCCGAGCGTGCGGCCGTTGACAGTGCGCGACGAAAGCGCCAGCAGGTCGGCGATCTGCGCCAGCAGCGCGCGCAGGCCGCCGGCATAGAAAAAATCCTCCATCAGGAACTTGCCGGCGGGACGCACGTTGGCGATCAGCGGTGTGCGTCGCGCCAGTTCGTCGAAGCGATCGATGGTCAACGGGACGCCGGCACGGCGCGCCAGCGCCACCATGTGCACGACCGCATTGGTCGAGCCGCCGATGGCCAGGATGGTCGTAATCGCATTGTCGATGGCGTCGGCGGTGACGATGTCGCGCGCCTTGACGTCCTCCCAGACCATGTCGACGATACGGCGGCCGGATTCCGCGGCCATGCGCGCGTGGCGCGAATCGGCGGCGGGGATCGACGCCGCGCCTGGCAGCGTCATTCCCAGCGCCTCCGCCGCCGAGGTCATGGTCGAGGCGGTGCCCATGGTCATGCAATGCCCGGGCGAGCGGGCGATGCTTTCCTCGATGCCCCGCCACTGCTCTTCGGTGATGTTGCCGGCGCGCTTTTCCGCCCAGAATTTCCAGACATCCGAACCGCTGCCCAGCTTCTGGTCGCGATAATGTCCCGACAGCATCGGGCCGGCCGGCATGAAGATCGCCGGGAGATTCATCGACAGCGCGCCCATCAGCAGCGCGGGCGTGGTCTTGTCGCAGCCGCCCATCAGCACGCAACCGTCGACCGGATAGGAGCGCAGCAGCTCCTCGGTTTCCATCGCCAGCAGGTTGCGGTAGAGCATCGTCGTCGGCTTCTGGAACGTTTCGGCCAGCGCCAGTGCCGGCATCTCCAGCGGAAACCCGCCGGCCTGCAGCACGCCTCGCTTCACCTCGTCGGCGCGCTGCCGGAAATGCGTATGGCAGGCGTTGATGTCGCTCCAGGTGTTGATGATGGCGATGATCGGCTTGCCGTCGTAGTCGGCGCGCGAATAGCCCATCTGCGCCGCGCGCGAATGATGGCCGAAGCCCCGCATGTCGGACTCGCCGAACCAGCGATGCGAGCGCAGTTGCTCGGGTTTTACTCGTGTGCTCATGTCAGACTCCAATCTTGGTCCAGCGGTGCGAGTGCGCGTGCCGCCAGACTGCAATTATACGAACCCCGGTACCTGTTCACCACGCGGTCAATTCGCGCGATACCGTCCGCGGAGATGGCACACAGCCATTTCACCCGCCAGTTGCTTCCTTCTCCCAGCGCGCTATAGTGAATGAATGCGGTCCGTCGGCGACGCCAGCCGGCCACGCGGTTGCAGTGCCTGCAGCCCCTTCGTCCTGGGAGGATGCCATGGTCCGGTCTCGATTCCGCGCACTGACCCGATGTCGTGATCGCATGTCGACATCGGTGGGGCTCGGCATGGTCTGCATGTTCGCCGCGTTCACCGCGTTGGCGCAGAACCCGTCCGCGTCGATGCCAGGAAACGAGGCGCGGCCTCCGGAAAGTGTCGACGCCGAGGTGCTGTTCGGCGCCATCGTGAAGGTCAGCACGCGGGCGGTTCCCGACGCACGCAGTTCGGCGTCGCTGGGCGACGAGCGTGAGGGATCCGGCATCGTCATCGGCGAGAACGGGCTGATCCTGACCATCGGCTATCTGGTCGTCGAAGCGGAAGACGTCAACGTCGTCGACAGCAAGGGGCACACCCGCGCGGCGCGGGTCGTCGGCTACGACCACGCAACGGGCTTCGGCCTGCTGCGAACGATCAATCCGTTCGACGCCCGCCCCCTGGAACTCGGCGATTCGGGCAGCGTACCGGCACGCGAGCCGGTGATGATCGCCTCGTCGGGTGACAGCGGTGTGTCGTTCGCGTACATCGTCAGCAAACGCGCCTTCTCGGGCAGTTGGGAGTACGCGCTCGACCAGGCGCTCTACACCAGCCCTCCGACCGACAACTGGAGCGGCGCGGCACTCATCGACAGGAACGGCCGGCTGCTGGGAGTCGGCTCGCTGATCGTGCGCGATGCCACCGACGAGGAGCCCCGACTCCCCGGCAACATGTTCGTGCCGATCGACCTGCTCAAACCGATCCTCGCCGACCTCGTCAGCAGCGGCCGACGCGCCGGGCCAGCCCGGCCGTGGCTTGGCGTTGCCACCGACGAAGCCGGTGGCCGGCTGATCGTGTCACGGGTTTCGCCCGGAGGCCCGGCGGATCGCGCCGGCGTCGAGGTCGGCGACATCGTTCTCTCGGTCGCGGGCGAGCGCGTACGCACGCAGCCGGAGTTCTACCGGAAGGTCTGGGGCAGCGGTGCCGCGGGCACGGCGATTGCGCTCAGGGTGCTGCAGGGCGTGGACGTGAACGACCTCAAGGTCGAGTCGATCGATCGCATCGAGTACTTCCGGCCGCGCACGATGCACTGACCATCGGCGTCGGCGCAGCGTTCAGCGCCAGCGGTCGATCGCGGCGAGGCGCGCGCTGACCATTGGCGCCAGCGCCGCCGGCACCAGTTCGCGCGCCACGGTGTCGCGACCGCGCGCACCCAGCCGCGTCCGCAGTTCCGTCGATCCGGCGACTTCACGCATATGGCGCACCGCCGACTCGAGGTCCGGCTCCGCCCACATCTGCCCGCGCCGATAGGGGCCGAGATCGCGCTCGAGCGCCACCAGCCGGTAGTCGACCAGCAACGCGTTGTCCGCGCGCGTGAAATCGACGTTGCCCGACCAGCCGGTCGCAATCACGACGCGGCCACAGGCCATTGCCTCAGCCATGCCCAGGCCGAAACCTTCGGAGCGATGCAGCGACACGAAGCAGTCAACGCTGGCCATCAGCGTGCGCAACTGCGCTCGCTCGAGGTAGCCGTCGAGCAGGACGATTCGCCGATCCTGCGCAACCTGACGCTGCAACCGCGCATGCAGATCGGGCTGATGCGCAAGATTGCCGATCTTGAGCACCAGCGCAACACCGTCGTCAGCCGGAAACGCCCGCAGGAACGCCTCGACAACTGCCAGCGGATTCTTGCGCTCCGGAACCGAGAGCACGTCGCACATGGTAAAGAACACCACGGCGTCGGCGGCGAGTCCGAACGCCGCACGATCGGCGGGCGTGTCGTTCAGGTCGACCGAGTGCGGCACCCGCAGGACGGGCACCGCGGATTTCATGCCGATCGACTGCTGGCAGAAAGCGGAAGGCACCCAGACCTCGTCGAGCAGCGCCAGCGCCGGCACCCATTCGTCCGGGAATTCCGGCAATTCCCACGCCCAGTAGCCGATGTTATAGGCGCCGGCGAACGCCTGCAGTCCCAGGTGTTCGCGCACCACGAACATCTGGTCGGCGTTGATGTGAAAGAGGCTGACGCCATGGCGGGGCTCGTCGACCGCCTCCTCGGCGATCGTCTCGGTCATGCGCGACATGTTGCCAACGCGAAAATCGATCGGCGCCACCGGCACGTCAGTCGCTGCCAGGATCCGCAGCATGGAGCGCGCCGATTCGCCGATGCCGCTTTCCGCGGCCAGGTAGCCGATGACGTTGACGCCCTTCGTTCGGGCATCGGCGAACGCCGCCCGCGGCCGGCGCGACTGCTGCCGCGGCAAACCATCGGCGACGGCGCCCGGGGCGACCGCCAGCGGCGGAATGGTGTAGCGCCGGTCGAAATACGCGTGGCGCAACAGCCAATGCCGGACCGTGTGGCGAAATCGCTGCGAGGTGAGCGGCTTCACCAGATGGCGCGCACTCCAGGCGGTGCGATACACGCTGCGGAACGCGCTGCGGAACACCCCTCCGTCGGACGCGCCGAGCGCGGCAACGCCTTCGGTGGCGCCCAACGGCGTATCGCGGCCCGGGGTGGCCGCACCGCGCGCTGGCGCCCTCCCCCGGCGCAGCGCATCGCGGACCGGCGCCACCAGGGTTTCCGGAAATCCGGACTGGCCACCGGCATTTTCCACGAACCAGCGCGCGTAACCGGCGCCGCGCGCGCCGCCGGCGTCGGGAAACGCGGCCTGCAGGTCGGGGCGAAGTCGATACACGGTGGCGGCGAGCCGGGTGAACCACGGCGCATCGCGGTGGCCGGGTTCGGGCGCGTTGAGCCATGCCAGCAGAAATTCCTGCCCTTGCGCGGTCCACAGGTCGGGATGCGACACCTCCCAGTCGAACGACTCGCGATAGCAGCGCCGCACCAGATCGGGAATCGGCGTGCCGTCGGCAAAGCGCGCGAACGCGTAGGGCAGCACCCGGCACTCTTCAATGCCCGCGGCCTCGAGATCTGCCGCATAGCCTTCGACCAGCGCCCGGGCGGCCGGCAACAGCGCGTCGACGGTGAAGCGATTCTGGTGCTTGGACAGCAGGCGCGCGCCCGGGGTGAATCCGGAAAAGTGGAAAAACAACAGCGGCTGTCCGTTGACCAGCGTCGCGCCATCCGCGGACATTGTCACGTCGCGGTGATTGAGATTCCAGTAGGCGACATTCCAGCCCGGATCCCGGACGATTGCCGCGCTGCCGAACATGCCCGGGACCAGGTCCATCCACTTCTGGTCGGTGAACAACCCGCGCGGAATGTCGACAATGCATTCACGCCTGAGCTTGCGCTGCCACCAGGCCACCAGCCGGCGCGTCTGGTCGGTCTGCCTGAGGGCCAGAAAGCCCAGGTTGTACGTTCCGCTCTGCAGGATCGACAGTTCCGACGGATGCCTGCCGTCGTCGAGTTCGCCGGTCAGGTGCGGCGTGAGCACGACCTGCGCCTCGTCCAGCGCCTGCAGCACCGGATCGACCGGCCCGTAGAGTTTGATGTCCGGATCGAAATAGATGACCCGCTCGTAACCGCGCGCGAACAGCGCGGCGAACACCCACGGCTTGATCGCCGTGTTGAGTTCCAGAATCGTGTACTGGAAGGTGAAGCGGTCGAATTTGGGAAGGTCGAGGTCGCGGATGTTCAGCGTGGTGAACGCGTCGCGCGGATCGCTCGCGTCCAGCGGGTCGTCGCAGATCGCGACGAATACCTCGACTTCGGGACTCCAGCGCCGCACGCTGGCGGCGAGCGTGCGCGCGAAGTGGCGGTAGTTGTTCGAGACGATGGTGAAAACGCAGGTCTTGCCCATCATGCGCTGCCCGATGACCGGAACGACCACATGCGCTGGTCGCGCGGGTGGCCCCATTCGCCGACACGCTCGGCGACGACTCCGGCCTCGCGCGCCAGGAAATCGATTTCTCCGGGCGAATAGTGGTACGGATCCAGGTCGAAGTAGCTGACGACATCGCCCGGAGCGTGCCGCAGCGGCTCGAGATGCGCGTCACCGGGCGCCTCGAAGAAACTCGCGTAGAACGGCGCACCCGGATTGAGCACCTGCCGCGTTTCCGCCAGGCACTTGATGATGTGATTCATCGGCAGGTGGGTGAACACCGATACCGCGATCGCATAGTCGAAGCGGGTGCCCAGACGCGACAACGCGAAACGCTCATCCACCAGCAGCTTCGCCTCCTTGTGTTCGAGCCGCGCCTGCGCAAGCTCATGCCGGCCCGCCTCGATCAGCGAGGCGTTGCTGTCGATGCCGTGATAGCGCCCGGCGTCGAGATACTCGACGAAGCGCAGGCCGCCGCGCAGCGCGCCGCAGCCGACGTCGGCGAGGACGTGGTGCGGCATGAGTCCGCGCGCCTTCAGGAACTCGAATTGCAACGCGCCCATTTCGTCCCAGAAACCGCCGACGAACTGGCGATGCGCGCCCGCGTCGATCTCCGCGGGAGTCAGTTGCCGTTGGTAGTCGTTGATCGTCATCGAAGAAAATGCCCGGGACGCCCGCCGGCCACGTGTCGCCGGCCGCCCGCGCCGGGCGCGGCAACCGAAGCGCACGCTGACCCCGTCGGGGCCGCCGGTAGGCAATCCGGTATTCTGCGCGGTGTGACCTTGCCCATAAAGGCTTCCGTGCCGCTGCAGCGCCGCCCGTTCCGCCCGTTCCGCTTGCCACCGGCGCTCAAGACCGACGCCCGCGCGCGGAGCTAGCCGCGCCATGGGCCTGGGCTGGCTGCGCCTGCTGCTGTCGCTGCTGGTGATTGACGCGCACTACGGCGGCTTCCGCCTGCATGTGCAGCCCCGCCTCGTCGACATGTTCGGCATCGAACGGCTCGCCTACGTTGGCCAGGGCGGCGTGGCGATCGCCGGTTTTTTCGTCATCAGCGGCTATGTCATCACCTACGTCCTGGCGCGCAAGTACGACACGTCGTCGTGGCGCGGGATCGGCCTGTTCTACCTCGGCCGCGGACTGCGCATCTACCCACTGTACCTGCTCCTGTTCACCGTCTACTGGCTGACGCTCACCGCCATCGGCGCCGCCCCGGGAATGCGCGGGACGCAACTCGTCGACAACCTGCTGCTGCTGCCGCTTGGCATCGAGTCGCTGCTGGGCGATCACGACAACCTCGGCCCCATGCAACTGACCGGCCAACTGCTCATCGGCCCGGCCTGGACGCTTTGCCTCGACCTCCTGCTGTACGTCCTCGCCCCGTTCATGGTGCTGAACAAACGGGTGCTGTGGCTGGTGTGGGCACTGGGACTCGCCTGGTTCGTCGCCTTCATCGTGACACTGGATCCACGCCCACCACTGTGGTTCGCCTACCTCTACACCAGCCCTTTGGCCTATACCTTTGCCTTCGCCTGTGGCGCGCTGGTCTTCCACTACGGGAACCGCGTTTCGGGCAACCGGGTACTGCTGGCCGCCATGTTCGTGGCGCTGATCTGGCTGACCTTCCTGCCGCTCGGCCTGACCAACACGGCGGGCAACCAGCTGCTGGCGATCCTGGCGCTGACGCTCGTGGTCGCGGCACTCAAGGACTACGGCAGCGGCCGCCGCTGGGACCGCTTCTTCGGCGACCTGACCTACGCCACCTATCTGCTGCACCTGCCGCTGCTGTTGTTGCTCGAACGGCTGGCGGTGGCAGGCGCGCCATGGTGGGGCCTGCTGTTGACCTACGGCATCGCTGGCGCGCTGCTGTTCGGTTTCGAGTACCCGCTGGATCGCTGGCGTGACCAATTGCACCGGCGCCTGAGCGCGGCCTATGCCCACCCGGCCCGCCCGGCCCGATGGTTGCCGTGGGCCAGTGCCGCCGTACTCGGCGTCATCAGTGCCGCGGCGCTGGCCAGCTTCGTGCGCAATGGCCTGGGCGGTGGCACCGCCGTGCTCCCGGTCGTTGCCCAATGCCCGGCGACCTGGCAATGCGCGACCGCGACCGGCGCGCTGACGGTGAGCACCCGCGGCGCCGGCGCGATTGCGCTCGACCCGGCGCTGCCCACCGACGCACGCGTATTGGCCGACGTCGCCGTCCGCGGCGCCAGTGGCTCCGGCTTCGCGGGCTTCCGGATGGGTGGAAGCGGCGGACTTGAAGTGGGTCTCCGGCGCCACGGCGAGCGCTGCGACCTCGTGGTCATGCGCGGCGGCGCCCTCGAGCCGGTGCCCGGAGGCTGGAACGCGGATTGCACCCGCGTCCACCGCTTTGTACTCGACGGCAGCACCGGCGCGGTGGTCCTGGCGGTCGACTCGCTCTGGGTCTACGCCACGGGACAGGCCGCGCAGGCGGCGCGACTGGTCGTCGAGGCCGACGCGGCAAGCGACGGCGAGACCGCGATCAGCGGTATCTATACGACCTCCCGCCGCGGGGCTGCCGCCCGCTGAAGGCGCCTGGCGCGCGCCCCCAGTGCCCGCCGCCCGCCGCCCGGGCGCTGGCGCCACGACGCTCACGCCACCAGCAGGCCCAGCCCGGCAAGCTTGGGCAGGCTCGTATTCAACGCCTCGCCGAGGAGTTTTCGCAACTCGGTGTCGTCGGTCACCGGCGTGCCGTTCTGCTTGGCCTCGAGCGCGCCCTGACGCACCGCGACCAGCAGACCCTCGATCAGCGCCTGGCGATCCCGCGTTCCATCGAGCAGGCGCAGGAGTTGCAACAGGAATGGATCGAGTCCCACCGCCTCGTGCCGCAGGTTGGTAACCGGCCCCGGACGATTCAACTGGGCCCGCGCGACCTCGCTGGCCACCGGCTTGTCGCCCGGAAGCAGGCACAGGCGCAACGGCCGGACGCGCAGTTCGATCAGCGCCGCCGAGTACATCTGCAGCAGGTCGATCGACAGCCGCTGCCGATGCGCCTCGAGCGTGGCGTCGTCGGGCTGCGGTTGTTTCGCCGCGACCATCTTCGCCACCGCGGCCCGCAGCAGGTCTTCGAAGGCAATGCTCGACGGCCAGCGTTCGGCGAGCACCATCAGTGCGGACTTGACGACGGCCTCGCTGGTCGAAAGATTCGCGTCGTTCCGACCGAGGAATTTTTCCGGAACGCCCTGCGCGATCGAGGGCGCCCGCGACGCGGGCTTGGCCGGAGACGCGACGTGCCAGTCGTACAGCGCCTTCGGATCGAGTCCGCGCCGTATCGTGGCGCTCTTGTGCACCAGCAGCGTCTGCCGGAACGTGCGGTTGCGCACGAAGTCCATGTACTGTTCCATGCGCACGATATCCGGTGCGACCTTGCGCAGCGTCTGGGCGACCTCGGGCGGAAAGTTCGTCACCATCATCGCGCCGAACTCGGCCTCGGCAAGGAACTGCAGCTCATGTCGATCCGCCGCGCGCAGGAATTCGTGAAAGTAGAACGGCTGGTTGATTTCCTCAAGGTGTTCGTGGTGCAGGTAGGCGTCCGGCTGCTTGCGCAGCAGCTCGAGTTCCTGCCGCACGACCATGCCGTAGGGCGTGGCCGTGGGCGCGCTCTGGCCCAGGAAGTCGAGCAGCGCGCGCGCCTGGGTGATCTTCGCCTGCGCACCCTCGAACTGGTTGGCGTGAAACAGCATCATTTCCCGGATCAGTCCCCGCGTGTGCCAACCCGGGTAGGTGTTGTAGCTCATGTAGGCCACGCCGTTGTCGGCGAGGTTTTCGCGACACACGGCGAGGACTTTCTCGCGGACGGCCTCGGGAACCCATGAATAGATGCCGTGGCAGATGATGTAGTCGAAGCGGCCCCAGCTGGCGTCGATGTCGAGAATGTTCGCGTGCCTGAGTTCGATGTTGGTCAGGCCCAGTGCCTGCACCATTTCCAGGCCCTGATCGATCTGCCGCCGCGACAGGTCGATGCCGACGAACTGTGCCCCCGGCAAGGCATGCGCCATCGGCACCAGATTGTCACCGCTGGCGCAGCCCAGTTCGAGCACCCGCGCGGTTTCGATCGCCGGCGGAGTCAGGCCGAACAGACTCGCCAGCGTGGCGAGGCGGTCCGGATGCGTCTGGTGGAACGACACCCGGATATAGGGCACGTCATCGTAAGGCGTTGGTTCCTGCGGAGCCATCATGGGTCGTTCCTGGTGAGAATGTGGAAGTGTGCAGGGCGTGGAAGTATGCAGGGCGACCGACGCGGGCGCCCGATCCTGGCGACTGTCCGCAGGGGGCGGGCGCCGTCGCGGTGCCGGTAGCCTAGCGGTACTTGATCGCGTAGCCCTTGTAGCTCGGGATCGGTTCGCCCTGGGTCACGGTGAAGCCGCCAGTCGCCGGATTGAATTTCGACTCTACGGCGGCGCGGGTGGAGACGTCCTGCAGGATCACCGCGTCGGCGCCCATCTGCTGGGCCTCCAGGCGGATGCGCGCAACGACCTGCGCCTCGGCCATGCCGGGGACACCCTGTGCGTCGACCACGCCAAGCCGCACGTAGGACCGCGTCGGCGCCGTCTGCAGGACTTCGGGCAGCGTTGCCGCTGCGGGAAAGACCGGCGACCCTTCGATGCGTTTCACGTCGGGCGCCAGCGGCGCGCAAGCGGCCAGCAGCAGTGCGACGATCGGTAACCATGGCCTGTACATCGCGTTCCTCGCTTTCGTGCATTGTGCCGCGGCAGGCGCCGCAATTCTGTCGGCAGTCATTGCCTATTCCTCTTCGAGCAGCGCGGCAAGAGGACCGATGAAGGTCTCATAACGCTTCCAGCGCGCCACCGAACTCCTGTACATCGGCTGGCGCACCTGCCAGGAACTGGCGGTACGCACGATCCGCTTGTTGTCCTGGAATGACAGGCAGGCGTCATCCCACGGCAGACCGCAGAACTCCAGCAGCCGTCGCGTCTGCCCCTCTTGGTCGGCAACCATGTCCTCGTAATCGACCTCGATCATCCGATCGGCGGGAATGACGCTTTGCCAGTGCCGCATGATCCGCCGGTACAGGCGATAGAACTCGACCATGTCGTGCAGATCGTAGGCATAGGGATGCGGCGCCGGAAAGTTCTGGAAGTAGATCGACAGGCAGGTATCCACAGGGTTCCGTCGCGTGTGGATGATGCGCGCATTCGGGAACGCAAGCCGGACGAGCCCCAGATGCAGGAAGTTGTGCGGCATCTTGTCGGTGATGCGCCGGGCATCGGGCGAAAATCCGCGCAGATGTTCGAGATAGCGGGTGGCGACATCGGCCACGTCGGCGACATCCGGCTCCTTGAGTTCCGGGCGCAGTCGCCGGTCCTCGTGCGCCCAGTAGATCAGCTCGCCGGCGCCATACGCCTGCGGGTGGCTGGCCAGAATCTGCTCGACCAGCGAGGTGCCGGAACGCATCATGCCCACGATCAGGATGGGTTGGTCGGAGTCGTTCCCGGCGTGCCGATAGCGCTGGAAGAATTCCGGCGTGAAACGCTCGATCAATCGGGTCATCTGCGTCTCGAGGCCGGCGCGATTGAAGCGTTCCCTGCGGTCGCGCTCCAGGTCATTGCCCTTTCTGTAGCGGGCGAAGGCCTGCGCATGGCTGCCAAGGTCGTCGTAGGCCTTGCCGAGCGCGAAGTACAGATGGCTGCGCTCGTCCACGGGCATCGATTTCTTTTCCTCGACCATGCGTTCCAGTCGCTCGATCATCGGCGTGTCGTCCGCCGTCATCTTCCTGGAGCGCGCGATCCCCGCATAGGCCATGTACAGCCCGCCGTCGAGCGCGATCGCCTTCTGGCAGCAGGCCTCCGATTCGGCAAAGGCCCCCTCGACGGCGTAGAGCACGCCCAGGTTGTGATAGGCACCGGCGAAGTCGGGGTCGAGCGACAGCGCCTTCATCAGGTGCGCCCGCGCTTCGGTCAGCCGCTCCTTGCGGATCAGCAGCTTGCCCAGATTGCTTTGCGCCGGCGCGAATCCGGGGTTGAGCTTGACCGCCTTCTGCAACGCTTCGATGGCCTCGTCATCCTGTTCCAGTTCGGCGAGCGCGTTGCCGAGATTGTTGTGCACCTCGGGAAACTCGGGATCGATTTCGAGCGCCCGGCGATAGCACTTCACGGCTTCGGCCATGCGCCCGTGCATGAAGTGGGCAATGCCAAGATTGTTGTGCGCCGCCGCCATGTCCGGCGCCGCCTCGGCGGCTCGCGCGGAAACCGCGAAAGCCCCCGCGATATCGCCCTTGGAGCGCAGGACGTTGCCGAGATTGCACAACGCGTCGGCGAATTTCGGCTGCAGCTCCAGCGCCCGCCGCAGCGCCCGCTCGGCAGGCGCCATCGATCCCAGCGAATAGAGGATCGCGCCCAGGTTGCTGAGCACCGCCGGGTTGTCCGGGGCCAGCGCCGCGGCTTGCTGCAGCAACGCCACCGCTTCCTTCTGGCGACCCTGCTTCCAGGCTATGAGGCCGAGCAGCTGCATGCTGCGCGCGTCGCGCGGATTGGCGGCGACCAGGCCGCGCAGCAGCGGTTCCGCCTCGGCCAGTCGGCCCTGCTCGTAGAGCCGGGAGGCGAGTTCGCTCCGGGTCGGCGCCGTTGCGGCCGGGGACGTTGGGGTCTGCGGGTTGGCCTGGTTCATGAATGATCTTGATGGCGCAAAGACTGCAATGATCGCAGAGAATGAGAATGGGCCGCAATCAAACGCGCGGCACTGACGCGGACCGCCCGGGGCGCCCGTTGCGGCCAAGGGGATGGAAAAGGGCCCCGGAGGGCCCCTTTTCCAGTGCGACTGCTGCTGTTGCTTACGGGTTCAGCACGATCGGGTTGAAGTTCACCAGCGCCATCCAGTCCCCACCCGACGCCGCCGTGTTGGCCAGCAAGGTGTAGGTGTTCAGGTACGAACCCAGCGGATTGAGCACCGTCGTCAGGTTCGGGAACCCCAGGAAGTTCGTCCCCGCCTTCGCCTGGAACACCGGCGCCAGCGACATCCCACCATTGGGCAGCACGCTGTAGTTCACGAACGAGTTGCCGTTGGTGAAGATCGAGAACTGCGCGTTGATCGTCGCACCCTGGAAGAAGATCCCCTGGAACGCCGCCGCCGTCCCCAGAATCGCGTTGTCCACCACCGCGTTCACGTTCAGCGCCCCGCCCGCCACGAACACCGTCGCCCCCGGGAACAGGAAGCCGTTGCTCGCCGACAGACCGCCAGCGCCACCCGTAAAGTACGCCCCCGACACGTTGTTGGCACCCACCGTCAGGTCGCCCGTCGCCGTGGCCAGGAAACTGCTGTTGGCGTTGGCCTGCGGAATGTATCCACCCGACGGGAACGGGCACAGCCCCGAGTAGCACGGCGCCTGCGCAATCACCGTCTGACCCGACGTCACCGTCGCATCACCGGTGATCCCCAGGTTGAACGTCTGCGGCGCCGGCGCCCGGCCGTTGATGGTGATCACCGGGTTCGGGCCCACCGTGGTGATCTGCAGGCCGTTCTGCGTGTAGTAGGTCGACACCGGATTGCGCACGCTGCCCGAGGCATCGAA
>JAQBEY010000032.1:0-2977 GCA_032123655.1 Betaproteobacteria bacterium | reverse complement strand
CTGCTGCCCACCGCGAGCAACAGCCGTGACGCGTCGACGGCCTGCCGTCCCTTGCTGCCGACGGTGCGTGCATACAGCTCGACCGCGCTCGGCTCCCGATCTGCGATCCTGACCGAGGTATCGGCGACCGGCTCCAGGCCTTCCTCCGGCGACAGCGCGTGCAGCGCCCGGATGATCACGGCACCCGCCTCGCCGTCGACCGCGGCGTGGTGGAACTTGATGTAGACGGCGAAGCTGCCGGGCGGAATTCCGGGAACGTTGTCGAGGCCCTCGATGATGTACGCTTCCCACAACGGCTTCGTCATGTCCAGCGCACGCGAGTGCAGGCGCGCGATCTGGATCATCAGCTGGCGCCAGTCGCCGGGCTGCGGCAACGCAATGTGGCGGACGTGGTATTCGACGTCGATCTCGCCGTCCTCGACCCAGTAGGGCCGGTCGAGGTCCTGCGGCACGCACACCAGGCGCCGCCGGAACACCTTGCTCGCGTGCAACCGGCTGACGAAGAAGTTCAGGATCGACTTGAAGCGCACCTTGCCGCCGGGTGCCGTCGACGGGTCGTAGATGCCGAGGCCGGCCACGTGCAGGTGCTGGTGGCCCTGGTCCATCGCCAGGAAGAGATTGTCCATCCCCGAAAGCTGCTTCATCGCGAGTCTCCGTTCATTGGTCGGCGCCGCCTCACCGACGTGCTACGCAGAAAACCCGCCGTCGACGATCAGGTCGGTGCCGGTCACGTAGCTCGCCTCGTCGGACGCGAGAAAGAGGACGCAGTTGGCGATCTCTTCGGGCCTGGCCATCCGCCCCATCGCGATGCGGCCGTTGACGCGTTTCTGGAAGTCTTCCTGGTCGGCCGGCGACAGCGGCTTCAACGCCTCGCCGACGAGCGGCGTCTCGACGAAGCCCGGACAGACGGTGTTGACCCGGATGTTGTAGCCGCGGCGCGCGCAGTACGCGGCTGCCGACCGCGTGAGCAGGCGCACGCCGCCCTTGCTCGCGTTGTACGCGGCCGCGAACGGCTCGCCGTGGATGCCCTCGACCGACGCGACGTTGACGATCGATCCGCCGCCGGCCGCTTTCATCCGCAGCACCGCCTGCTGCGTGCCGAACATCACGCCATCGAGGTTCACGCCCATCGTCTTGCGCCAGGTGTCGGCGGTGACGTCTTCGATGCTGCCGGCGAGCCCGATGCCCGCGTTGTTCACCAGGATGTCGATGCGGCCCCAGCGGGTGCACGTCGCTTCGACGACGCGCCCCCAGTCCGCCGTGCTCGACGCGTCGTGACGCTGGAACACCGCATCGAAACCCGCGGCGCGCAGCGCGGCCGCCGCCGCCTCGCCCGTCGCAACCGAGATATCGGTCAGTGCGACCTTGCCGCCCTCGCGCGCCAGGCGCTGCGCGACCGCGAGTCCGATGCCGCTTGCCGCACCGGTGACGATGCAAACCTTGCCTTCGATCCTGCCGTTCATCCTGATCTCCCGGGTGCTGTGCTTTCGTGCCGACCGCCGGCTTCTTGCGGCCTCAGGTTGCGGTGGCGCCGCCGTCGACGACGACTTCGGCACCGGTCGTCCACCGCGACGCGTCGCCGGCAAGGTAGATCACCGCATTGGCGACATCGGCCGGTTGTCCGTAGCCGAGCGGGTGCATCGAGCCCACCAGCGCATCGGCCGCGGCCTCGTCCGGCGCAAGGCCGAGACGGGCGAAATTGCGCACGACGTTCGCGCCCATTTCCGTCTTGACGATGCCGGGATGGACCGAGTTCACACGAATGCCGTAGCCCAGCCGCGCGCACTCCACCGCAGCCGCCTTCGTCATCAGGCGGACCGCGCCCTTCGACGTGCAGTAGGCGCCGAGCGTGGGCACGCCGACGAGACCGGCGACCGAGGAAAGGTTGATGATCGCGCCACCCCGACCGGCGCCGCCGCCGGGACGCATCGCGCGAATGGCGTGCTTGACGCCGAGAAACACGCCGTCGACGTTGATCGCCATCGTGCGCCGGAAATCGGCAAGCTCGCAGTCGGCGAAGAACGCTGCGGTTTCGATGCCGGCGTTGTTGACCACCACGTCGAGGCCGCCGAACCGCTGCAGCGTCGCCTCGACCGCGGCGACCCAATCGGCCTCCTGCGTCACGTCGTGGCGTTGAAAGCCGGCCTCGCCGCCCTCTGCACGCAGGCGCTGCGCCGTCGCTTCGCCCTCGGCCACCAGCACGTCGGTCAGCATCACCTTGGCGCCGACCGCGACCAGCGCCTCGGCCATCTCCGCGCCGAGACCACGGGCGGCCCCGGTGATCAACGCGACCCGGCCGTCGAGCCGGAACTGCCGCAGATAGTCATTCACGGAGAAGGCTCCTGGTCACAGCAGTTCGGGATTGATCAGCAGGCTGCCGCCCTTGATCGCCAGCACTTCGTTGCAGCTGTCGGCGATCATCGTCGCCCGGGCGTCGCGCAGCAGTTTTTCCGCCGGATATTCCAGCGTCAGGCCATTGCCGCCGAGTATCTGGATGGCCTCGCTGGCGACCTCGAACGCGGTTTGCGTCGCGTGCACCTTGGCCGCCGTGGACCCCTGCAGCGCGGGCAGGGGGGCCGTGGCGTTGTAGGTCGCCACCCGGCGCACCAGCGCGCGTGCCGCTTCGACCTTGCGGAACATGTGGAACAGGCGGTGCTGCACCTGCTGGTGCAGCGCGATCTTCTTCCCCCCCGCCTTGCGCTCGTGCACGTAGGCCAGCGCGTGCTCGTAGGCCGCGCGGGCGATGCCCACCGCCACGCTGGCGACGTGAACGTTGGCCTCGGCCAGCGTGTGGTAGACCATGTCCGCGTAGTTCTCCGGACCGGCGATGACATGCGATCGGGGCACGGTGACGTTGTCGAAATACAGCTCGCCCTGGTTCAACCCGCGCAGGCCGAGCTTTTCCAGCGGCTTGCCGCGGCTCACGCCCGGCAGGTCGAGCGGGACGATGATCACCAGGCCCGGCTGCACCTTGCCG
>JAQBEY010000031.1:0-3391 GCA_032123655.1 Betaproteobacteria bacterium | reverse complement strand
CCCGGGCAATCCACGTGCGCGTAGTGACGGTTCTTCGTCTCGTACTCCACGTGCGCCGTGTTGATCGTGATCCCCCGCGCCTTCTCCTCCGGCGCCGCGTCGATCTGGTCGTAACCCTTCGCCTCGCCGCCGAACAGCTTCGACATCACCAGCGTGATCGCCGCCGTCAGCGTCGTCTTCCCGTGATCAACGTGACCAATCGTCCCCACGTTCACGTGCGGCTTCGTCCGTTGAAATTTGCCTTTAGCCATCGTTATCTCCAGCTCTTCCGTTGATTTTTTTCATCACCAATCGGCGGGCCTCATTGCCCAGATTTTCTTCAAATGCCAACTGCGCCAAATCCACCGATTCGCAATCGCAGACTCGTTGTTGCAGATTCGGGTGTTACACGTCCGGCGAAAAGCAGGGAATCGCTCGATTCACCTTTTTGCCGTTCGCTGCATTGGTGCCCATGGCGTGGATTGAACACGCGACCTCTCCCTTACCAAGGGAGTGCTCTGCCACTGAGCTACATGGGCGCTTCACAATCCTGGCGTCTCGGGTGTCTTTCCTTTAACACCTTTGGTGTCTTTCCTTTAACACCTTTGGTGTCTTTCCTTTAACACCTTTGGTGTCTTTCCTTTAACACTGCATGCTGCAATTACTGGAGCGGGTGAAGGGAATCGAACCCTCGTCGTAAGCTTGGAAGGCTTCTGCTCTACCATTGAGCTACACCCGCCTGGATGCTTCCGTGGTGGAGGGGGAAGGATTCGAACCTTCGAAGGCAGAGCCGGCAGATTTACAGTCTGCTCCCTTTGACCGCTCGGGAACCCCTCCAAGGCCTTACGACCGCAGAAACGCGCGATTGTAGCAGGTTCTGTTTCATCCGGTCAAACCGGGCGGCGGGGCGCCATCAGTGTCGGCGCTGCGCATTATATGTTTAATTTCAAAGACTTGAGTAAGTTTTTTGGCCGTCGGTCCACCGATCCGTGATAATCGGGTTCCACCCCCTGTTTGTTGATACGAGGAGATGCCATGTCCTGTTGTCACGTCGACTTCGCCCAGCAGGAGGGCAGCGACCGCGGCTTCACCGTGGGGATGCCCACCTTCACCTTCGGATCGGGCGTGCTGGCCGAGGCCGGACCGCAGGCGCGGGAACTGGGGTTGCGCCGAGTCGCGATCTTCACCGATCGCCGCATTCGTGCCTCCGGGCATTTTGCCACCGTCGCCGCGTCGCTCGCCGCGGCGGGGGTCGACACGGTCGTGTTCGATGAGGTCGAAATCGAGCCCTCCGATGCCTCTTTCCAGCATGCGGCCCGCTTCGCCAGCGACGCGGCGGCCGACGGCTATGTATCGGTGGGCGGCGGTTCGGTCATGGACACCTGCAAGGTGGCCAACCTCTACGCCGAACACCCGGCCGAATTCATGACCTATGTAAATGCACCCATCGGCGCCGGACAGAAGGTTCCGGGGCCGGTAAAGCCGCATATCGCCTGCCCAACGACTTCCGGCACCGGGTCGGAGATGACCGGCATCGCCATCTTTGCCCTGCGGTCGATCAATGCCAAGACCGGCATCATCTCGCGCCGCCTGATCCCGACGGTCGCGTTGGTCGACCCCGACGTGACCCGGACCCTGCCTTCGGCGGCGGTCGCGGCGACCGGCTTCGACTGCATGAGTCATGCGCTCGAGTCGATCACCGCACGCGCCTATCCGCGCCGCCTGAGTCCATTGCGTGGCGTCGACCGCCCAATTTCGCAGGGCGCCAATCCTTTTTCCGACATGCTGGCGCGGCAGGCGCTGGAGAGCGTGGGCAAATTCCTGGTGCGCGCGGTCAGCGATGCCGGCGATACCGAGGCGCGCACCGAAATGATGTACGCGGCAATGCTGGCCGGCGTTGCCTTCAACGCCGCCGGTTGTCATTTGCCGCATGGCCTGTCCTATGCGGTCTCGGCCCAGACGCGCAAATGGCAGGTTGCGGGCTATCCCGAGGGCAAGTCGCTGGTGCCCCACGGCATGGCGGTGGTGCTCAACAATCCGTCGGTGTGGCGATTCACCGCACCCGCGCACCCGCAGCGCCACCTGAACTGCGCCTGCTGTCTCGGCGCCGATGTGCGCGGCGCCGGCCCCGAAGATGCGGGCGAGGTGCTGGCGAAGCGGGTGATCGACCTCATGCAGGCGACGGGCATGCCCAACGGCTTGTCCGCGCTGGGCTTCGGTCCGGGCGACGTCGACGCACTCGCCACCGGCGCCGAGCCGCAATACCGGGTGATCCGGAATGCGCCCGCCGACGTCGGGCGCGAGGAACTCAGGAGTCTGTTCGGGTCGGCGATGCGGTACTGGTAGGCAGCGCATCCGGCCTGGCCGGATCGGCGGCGACGGCGCGCACCCGCCTGGGCTTCAGGCGGACGGCGAAGGTGCTGCCTTTTCCCGGCTCGCTGACGATCTCGAGTTCGGCCTGGTGCCGGAACAGCACGTGTTTGACGATGGCCAGCCCAAGACCGGTGCCGCCGGTCGCGCGCGACCTGCTGCGGTCGATCCGGTAAAAGCGCTCGGTGAGCCGCGGCAGGTGTTCGGCGGCAATCCCGATGCCCGTGTCGGTCACTGAGAACACGCCGGAACCATCCGCATCGATGCGCCAGGACAGGGTGATCGACCCGCCGTCAGGCGTGTAGCGAACCGCGTTGGACACGAGATTGCCGAACGCGCTCTTCAACTCGTCCCGGCTGCCGGTCACGCTGGCCGCGTCACCGAGCTCCAGCGAAACCTGGTGCCGACCCTGCGCAAGGCTCCTGGCGTCGGAGGCTACTTCGAGCAGTAGAGGCTCGATGACGAAGTTCTCGTCCACCAGAAAATTCTGTTCGCTTTCCAGCGCCGACAGCGTCAGCAGATCATCGACCAGCCGCTGCATGCTCGCCGCCTGCTCGGCCATCAACTGCATGAAGCGCCGTCGCTGCCCCTCGTCAAGTTCGAGCTCCTGCAACGTCTCGACGAAGCCGCTGATGACGGTCAACGGGGTCTTGAGTTCGTGCGAGACGTTGGCGATGAAATCCCGGCGCATGCGCGACACCGCCTCGAGCCTTGTGACGTCGCGGGCGATGAGGAGCTTTTCCGCGATCCCGAAGGGCACAATCTGCAGCGACAGCGTGACGCCGGCATCGCGCTGCGAATCGATCACGATGCCATCCGCCTGATCCTCGGACTCGACGTAGCGCACGAATTCGGGCTGGCGGGCGAAGTTCACCAGCGGTGCGCCGATGTCGCGTTCGATGTCGAGCGCGAGCAGCGTCTGCGCCCGGGCGTTCGCCCAGCGGATCCGATTGGCGCGGTCGAGCACGACCATGCCATCGGGAACCGCTTCCGCGGCGTTCTGGAAGCGGCGGATGGTGTGCGACAGATCACGCTCGGTCGC
>JAQBEY010000030.1:0-3100 GCA_032123655.1 Betaproteobacteria bacterium | reverse complement strand
CGATCACCGGCCCCGTTGCCGACGATATTTCGCAGGTCAGGAGTTCGGCCAGCGGCACGCTCGACGGAGCAATCGCCGCAACCCGCCGCGGATCACAGATCCAGGCGCGAAAGAATGGAAGCGCATCGGAAAGGGCCATGTCAGGCGGTGCTCAAGCGTCCGAGTGAATCTGCGAGGACTCCCATCGTAGTAGAAGCGCGGTTCGCGGTCAAAGACCGCCGCGATTGCGCCGCTTCCCTTTCGCCTACCGCCACGGAAGTACCGCCCGCAGCAGAGCCATCGGACCAGGAAGTGCTTGGCCTGATCGAACAGGGCAATGCGCTGGAAGGGGACGGGCGTCACGCGGAGGCGCTGGATCGTCTCAAGACTGACAAATTTGCGTTCCAGGGTGAGCGAGCATTCCATGAAAAAACCCGCCGAGGCGGGTTTTTTGTTTTGGGGAAATCGAAGCCTACTTGAGCTTGATTTCCTTGTAGATGACGTGCTTGCGGGCAACGGGATCGAATTTCTTGATCTCCATCTTCTCCGGCATCAGTTTCTTGTTCTTCGACGTCGTGTAGAAGTGGCCGGTTCCGGCCGAGCTTTCGAGCTTGATCTTTTCGCGCATGGTGGTCCCCTCAGATCCGCTCGCCCTTGGCGCGCAGTTCGGCCAGGACGACTTCGATGCCATTCTTGTCGATGGTGCGCAGCGCGTTGGTCGTCAACCGGAGGTTGATCCAGCGGTTCTCGCTTTCGATCCAGAAACGCCGACGCTGCAGGTTGGGCAGGAAACGCCGCTTGGTCCTGTTGTTGGCGTGCGACACGTTGTTGCCCACCATCGGGGCTTTTCCAGTGATTTGACAGACTCGAGCCATCGCTCGCTCCTCGTTCAGGGTGCTCGCCCGGCTCGCCGCTTGCGGCGGGCCGGGAAAAAGGGTTCGTAAAGCCCGCTATTGTCTCCTGAAATGCCGTCTTGATCAACCCCTTATGAATCAGGCACCTGCGGACCCGATTTTGGGCTGGCGATGGGTGCCAGCCTAAAGCAGCCCGCGCTCGGCGAACGAGACCACCCGGGTCCCGGCGACGACGAAATGGTCCAGCGTGCGGATGTCGACCAATGCCAACGCCTGTTTCAGGGCCGCGGTCAGCAATTCGTCGGCGCGGGACGGCTCGGCGACCCCGCTGGGATGATTGTGGGCGAAGATCACGCCCGCGGCATTGTGGGCCAGCGCAGCCTTCACCACTTCGCGCGGATAGACGCTGGTCTGCGCCAGGGTGCCCCGAAACAGCTCCCGGGCCGCCAGCAGGCGATTTTGGCTGTCGAGGAACAGCGCCATGAACGCCTCGTACGGTAATGCGGATAGCGTCAGGCGCAAGTAGTCACGCACGGCATCAGGCGAAGCCAGAGCGTCGCGCTCGGCCGCGCTTTCCAGCAGCGACCGCCGCACGAACTCGCCCATCGCCTTGAGTTCCGCTGCCCGTGCCGGTCCCACGCCGTGCTGCGCACGAATGTCGGCGGTGCCCGCGGCGAGCAGTGCAGCGACGCCACCGAAGGTCGCAAGGAGGTCGCGGGCGAGGTCGAGTACCGGCCGACCGGGAACGCCCGTGCGCAGCATCACGGCCAGAAGTTCGGTGTCGGTGAGCGCCTGGGGACCCAGTGCCAGCAGGCGCTCTCTTGGTCGCTCGGCCTGTGCCTGCATCGCTGCGCCCATGGCTCGTCCCCGTTTCGGTTTCCGCCGTCGGCCAGTCACGGGGGCGCGGCGCTCGTACCCATCGCCACCACCACCCGCACTCATGAAGCCACGGTGCGAGGGAGTGTAAACTTTGCCGCGCGCCCCCTCCATCGACCGAACAGACGACTCACCGACCATGGAAGCCACACCGAACATACGCGACGCCACAGGGATGGTGCGCGTCGTGCTTGGCATTACCGGCGGTATCGCCGCCTACAAGGCCGCTGAATTGACCCGCCTGCTGGTCAGGGCCGGCGTCGTGGTGGACGTGGTCATGACCGAGGCCGGCACCCGTTTTGTCACGCCGACCACCCTGCAGGCGTTGTCCGGTCGTCCGGTGCTGACCGATCTTTGGCAATCGGGCGCCGACAATGCGATGGGCCACATCGCGCTCTCGCGTGGCGCCGACGCCATCGTCGTCGCGCCCGCGTCGGCGGATTTCATCGCCAAGCTTGCGCAGGGACGCGCCGATGACCTGCTGTCGACGCTGTGTCTGGCGCGTGAGTGCCCAATGCTGGTCGCGCCGGCGATGAACCGGCAGATGTGGGCCAACGCGGCGACACAGCGCAACGTCGGACAGCTTGCCGCCGACGGCGTCGCCATCCTGGGACCCGACACCGGCGAACTCGCCTGCAACGAGCATGGCGAGGGGCGCATGCTGGAGGCGGCCGACCTGTTCGCCGCGCTGGTCGCGTTCCGGCAGCCGAAGCTCCTCGCCGGCAAACGCGTCCTGCTGACGGCCGGCCCCACTTTCGAGGCGATCGATCCGGTGCGCGGGATCACCAACCTGAGCTCGGGCAAGATGGGCTTCGCGCTGGCGCAGGCCGCCGCCGAGGCCGGCGCCACCGTCACCCTGATCTCCGGTCCTTCCTCCCTGGCGACACCCCCGGGCGTGGCCAGGGTCGACGCGATCAGCGCGGCGCAGATGGCCGAGGCGGTGTTCTCGCGCATCGACGCCGCCGACGTATTCATCGGTGTCGCCGCGGTCGCCGACTACACCCCGGAGACCTTGCATGAACTGAAGCAGAAGAAGACCGGCAAGCCGATGTCCATTGCGATGAAGCCGACGGTCGATATTCTCGCCACCGTCGCCGGCCGGCCGAACGCGCCGTACTGCGTGGGCTTCGCGGCGGAGAGCCACGAGGTCGAACGCCTGGCCGAGGAAAAGCGCCGGCGCAAAAAGCTGCCCCTGCTGGTTGCCAATCGCGCGCAGGATGCGCTCGGTAGCGACCAGAACGAGGTGACGCTGCTCGACGACGCAGGCGCGCATCCCTTGCCGCGCATGGACAAGCTCGCCCTGGCGCGCCGGTTGGTGGCCGAAATCGCCGGTCGGTTGCCGCAAGCCTGAACCCCGTGGCCACGACGGAAACCACCATCGCGCTGCGGGT
>JAQBEY010000029.1:0-41748 GCA_032123655.1 Betaproteobacteria bacterium | reverse complement strand
CGGTCAAGGTTACCGGCTACCAGTGGAAGTGGGGCTACGACTACCTGCAGGACGGCTTCGGCTTCTATTCGAACCTTTCCACGCCCTTGGCGCAGATCGAAGGACGCGAGGCCAAGGGCGACAACTATCTGCTAGAGGTCGACCGGCCGATGGTCGTGCCCGTCGACACCAAGGTCCGCGTCATCATCACCGCCAACGACGTGATCCACGCCTGGTGGGTACCTGCCTTCGGCGTCAAGCAGGATGCAATTCCCGGATTCGTGCGCGATTCCTGGTTCAAGGCCGAGAAGGTCGGTACCTACCGCGGGCAATGCGCCGAACTCTGCGGCAAGGAGCATGGGTTCATGCCGGTGGTCGTCGAAGTCAAGTCCAAGGACGACTACGCGAAGTGGGCGACCGAGCAGAAGCAGAAAGTCGCCGCAGTGGCCGACGACCCGAGCAAGCCCTGGACCGAGGCCGAACTCGTCGCCAAGGGGGCCACGGTCTACGCGGCCAATTGCGCGGCCTGCCACCAGCCGACCGGCAAGGGCGTACCGAATGCGTTCCCGGCACTGGATGGTTCGAAGTTGGTCAATGGCCCGGTGGATGCGCAGATCGCGCTGGTCCTCAACGGCAAGGCCGGTACCGCGATGGCATCGTGGAAACAGCTGTCGGACACGGAGCTCGCCGCCGTCATCACCTATACGCGCAACAGCTGGGGCAACAAGAGCGGCGACGTGATGCCTGCCGCCGTGAAGGCAGCCCGCGCGGGCAAGTGATCCGCGAACGGCAAACTCGATCAAAGTCAGGGAGTACGCAATGAGCAGCATTCCGCACGATCACGTTGCCGGTCACGACCACGGGCATGATCACCACCCGACCGGGATCATGCGCTGGGTCACCACGACCAACCACAAGGACATCGGCACGCTGTACCTGCTGTTCGCGCTGATGATGTTCTTCGTCGGCGGCGTGATGGCGCTGACGATCCGCACCGAGCTGTTCCAGCCGGGACTGCAGGTCGTACACCCGGAATTCTTCAATTCGCTGACCACGCTGCACGGACTCATCATGATCTTCGGCGCGATCATGCCCGCCGCGGTGGGCTTCGCCAACTGGCAGATCCCGATGATGATCGGCGCGCCCGACATGGCCTTCGCGCGGATGAACAACTGGAGCTTCTGGTTGCTTCCGCCGGCGGCGCTCATGCTCATCGGCTCGTTCTTCGTTCCCGGCGGCGCGGCAGCCGGCGGCTGGACGCTTTACCCGCCGCTGTCGGTGCAGGCCGGCATGGGCCTCGACCTGACGATCTTCGCCGTCCACATCATGGGCGCGTCGTCGATCATGGGTTCGATCAACATCATCACCACCATCCTCAACATGCGCGCGCCCGGCATGACGCTGATGAAGATGCCGCTGTTCGTGTGGACCTGGCTGATCACTGCCTATCTGCTGATCGCGGTCATGCCGGTGCTTGCCGGCTCGGTGACCATGCTGCTGACCGACCGCCATTTCGGCACCTCGTTCTTCAATGCCGCGGGCGGTGGCGACCCGGTGATGTTCCAGCACATCTTCTGGTTCTTCGGGCACCCCGAGGTCTACATCATGATCCTGCCGTCGTTCGGGATCATCTCCGAGATCATCCCGACCTTTGCGCGCAAGCCGCTGTTCGGCTATGCGTCGATGGTCTACGCGGTCGCGAGCATCGCCATCCTGTCGTTCATCGTCTGGGCGCACCACATGTTCACCGTCGGCATGCCGGCGGCGGGACTGCTGTTCTTCATGTACGCGACCATGCTCATCGCGATCCCGACCGGGGTCAAGGTGTTCAACTGGCTCGCCACCATGTGGCGGGGCTCGATGACCTTCGAGACGCCGATGCTGTTCGCCATCGGCTTCATCTTCCTGTTCACCATGGGCGGTTTCACCGGCCTGGTGCTGGCGATCACGCCGGTGGACATCCAGCTGCAGGACACCTATTACGTCGTCGCGCACTTCCACTACGTGCTGGTCGCGGGTTCGCTGTTTGCGTTCTTCGGTGGTGCGTACTACTGGCTGCCGAAATGGACCGGCACCATGTACAGCGAAACGCTGGGCAAGTGGCACTTCTGGATGTCGATGATCTTCTTCAACATCACCTTCTTCCCGATGCACTTCCTCGGACTTGCCGGCATGCCGCGGCGGATTCCCGACTACGCGCAGCAGTTCGCCGACTGGAACATGATGGCGACCGTCGGCGCGTTTGGATTCGGCCTGTCGCAACTGATCTTCGTGGTTGCGTTGATCAAATGCATCAAGGGTGCGGGCACCAAGGCACCGGCCAAGCCATGGGAAGGCGCCGACACGCTGGAGTGGACGCTGCCCTCGCCGGCGCCGTACCACACCTTCGAGACGCCTCCGGTCGTGAGGTAGGCTGGGGCGACGCCATGACTCCCGACGTTCCCGTGAAACCCGACCCCGCGCGCCTGCGCACGGCTAACCTGCGCACGGCGCTGGTGTTCGCGTCGATCGCCGTTGTGTTCTTCGCCGGGATTCTGGCCGCCAAGTTCATGGGCGAGCCGACGACAGGCATCGGGGTCATCGGCGGGGCAGTGCTGTTGTTCCTGGTTTTCGCCATCGGCCGGAATCTGCGCAAGTGAGCGGCAAATTTCAAACGGGAAGGCAGGCCAAAGTCATCGCGACGGCCGAGGCTGTTGAGCAAAGGCGCTCGAACCTCGTGCTGGTGAAGCGGCTGGGTGTCGTGGTGTTCGGGATGTTTGCCTTCGGCTACGCGCTCGTCCCGTTCTACGACCAGATCTGCCGGGTGACCGGACTGCGCAACATCGCGCAGCCCGATGTCGTGGCCAATACGCAGGTCGACTCGACGCGCACCGTGCGCATCGAGTTCGATTCGAATGTCCGCGGACTGCAGTGGACCTTCCGCCCGCTCGAGCCGGTGGTCGATGTCCATCCGGGCGAACTGAAGCAGGTAGTATTCGAGGTGCGGAACAACACCGACCGGGCGGTCACCGGACAAGCGATTCCGAGTTACGGTCCGCAGCACGCGGCGCCCTACTTCCGGAAACTCGACTGCTTCTGCTTCGCGAAGCAGACACTGCAGCCGGGCGAGGTGAGGCAGATGCCGGTGGTATTCGCGATCGACAACAAGGTGCCGGCCGATATGCCGGTGATCACGCTGTCCTATACGTTCTTCGAGGTCGAAGGCGCGGGCAGCGGCAATTTGGGGAATGCGCGCGACCGGCGGAACGTCGGTTTGCCGCAGGAACAAGGCACGACCAACAGGAGTGATTCATGAGCGCAGCCGCCAACGGCGCCAAGCCGTATTACTACGTTCCGCAGCCGTCGCATTGGCCGATCACCGGCGCGATCGCGCTGTTGCTGATGGGCTCGGGTGCAGCATTCTGGTTCAACGGACACGCGCCGGGACCCTGGGTGGTCGCTGTCGGTTTTGCCATCCTGATCTACATGCTGTTCGGCTGGTTCGGCACGGTGATCGGCGAGTCGGAGGGGCACCAGTACAACCAGAAGGTGGACCTCTCGTTCCGCTGGAGCATGAGCTGGTTCATCTTTTCAGAGGTGATGTTTTTTGCCGCATTCTTCGGTGCGCTGTTCTACGTGCGCACGATATCCGTGCCCGATCTGGGCAGCCTGTCGTCGAAACTGATTTGGCCCGAATTCGTCGCGCAATGGCCGACCGACGGCCCATATTTCGACTACAAGTTCAGCACGATGAGCGCGATGGGCATTCCGCTGCTCAACACCATCCTGCTGCTGTCCTCGGGCGTGACCATCACCATCGCGCACCACGCGCTCAAGGCCAATCACCGCGGGCAGACAGCGCTGTTCCTGTTTTTCACCGTGCTGCTGGGCTTCACCTTCCTGGGTTTCCAGATTTTCGAGTACATCCATGCCTACTCGGATCTGAATCTCAAGTTGTCGACTGGAGTTTTCGGTTCCACGTTCTTCATGCTGACCGGATTCCACGGTCTGCACGTGACGCTGGGCGCGATTATGCTGACGGTGATCCTGATCCGCGTGCTGAAGGGGCATTTCACCCCGGAGCACCACTTCGGATTCGAAGCCGCGGCGTGGTACTGGCACTTCGTCGACGTGGTCTGGCTGCTGCTGTTCGTGCTGGTCTACTGGCTGGTCTGACGGCGACGCCGCGACGCCCTCCGCGCGACATGAAAGCCGCACGGCAGCGCCGTGCGGCTTTTCGCATTCTGACGAAGCGGTGCTAGGGCGGTCGTCCGGTCCCGATCCAGCCCATCCAGTAGCCGAAGATCAGGAACACGATCAATCCGATGGACAGCGCGATGCGGATCGTCAGCGCCCAGACGACACGATTGCCCTGTCCCGCATCGCGGTACAGGAACACAAGCGCCGCAAACAGCGTGACGATGATGATGATGAGTACGGCGACGACGACGATTTTCATGGCGATGGCGCGAGTCGGGTTTGCGGTGTAAGGATACTCCCGGCTGATCACGCACCTTCCGATGGACACGACCAACAAGCCACGCCGATTCCGTCCCGCCGCCCTGCCGACGGTGGCGGCGCTGGTCGGTATCGCGATTTTCATTGCGGCGGGCAACTGGCAGCGCGGTCGCATGGAACAGAAGCTCGAACTGCGGGCGCAGTTCGACGTTGCCGCCGCACAGGCGCCGGTGCCGGTTCCCCAGGACAGGGATTGGACGAATTGGCGCTACCGGCCGGTTTCGGCGAGCGGGGTTTTCGACGCGGCACACCAGATACTGGTCGACAACAGGATTCACGCCGGGCGGGTCGGTTACCATGTGGTAACGCCGTTGCGGCTGGACGATGGACGTCAGGTGCTGGTCAACCGCGGCTGGACAGCAGGTGGCGCGACCCGCGCGGAGTTGCCGCGCTCGCTGCCACCCGAGGGACGTGTCACGGTCGAAGGCCGCCTCAATCTGCCCGCGGGCTACCTTGAGCTTGACGACGCGGCGGTCGCCGGCACGGTCTGGCAGAATCTGGATCCGACCCGATACACGACGGCGACCGGAATACCGGTTCTCCCCGTGCTTGTCGAGCAGACCGCGCCGTTCGGGCCCGACGACAAGCTGATTCGTGATTGGCCGGCACCGGACTTCGGCGTCGACAAGCACCGGATCTACATGCTGCAGTGGTATTCGTTCGCGCTGCTTGCCGCGGGCCTCTGGTTCTATTTCAATCTGCGACGAAGACCGTGAACACGACCGACAAGGCCCCCATTTCCGTGCCCGCGCCCGCAACGGTGAAGCGCGGTCGCCGAACGCTCCTGTTGATCGCGCTGGTGACGATCGCACCAGTGGTGGCGTCCTACACCGCGTATTACTTCTTCCCACGTGAGCGGCAGGTGAATTCCGGCGAGCTCCTGCCCACCCGGCCGGCGCCCGAAATCATCGGCGCCACGACCGAGGGTGCGCATTTCGACCTCGCGCAGTTGCGAGGCCAATGGGTGCTCGCGGTGGCGGCATCACCGCCCTGCGACGCCGGTTGCGAAAGGGCGCTCTATGCGACACGTCAGGCGCGCACGATTCAGGGACGCGAAATGGACCGCGTGGTCCGCGTATGGTTGGTCACTGGCAGTGGAGACCTGCCCCGATCGCTGCTGGAGCAGCATCCAGGACTTGTCGCGGCGCGCGTGGATTCAGGCGCGCTCGGCGCATGGCCGGCCGGCGCCGACCGCATCTATCTGCTCGATCCCCTGGGCAACCTGGTGCTGGCCTACCCGCGCGACCCCGATATCAAGGGCATGGCAAAGGATCTGACCCGACTGCTGAAGGCGTCGAGAATCGGTTGAATTCGTCGGCCGGCGGCGTCGCGGGGGCGCCCGCGCCGTTCCTGCCGGCAGGAGACCCATCGCGTCCGGTGTAAAATGCGCGGTTGCCGCCGTAGCGGCATCGTCCGGACCGTCATGACCACCCTTGCCTATACCGACAGCAAGCCTCGGCAGTTTCTCGCGCTGACCAAGCCGCGGGTCGTGTCGCTGATCGTTTTTTGCGCGGTCATCGGCATGTTCCTCGCAGTTCCGGGCCTGCCGCCCGCCGACATCGTATTTTTTGCGACCCTCGGCATTGCCCTCGTCGCGGGCGCCGCCGCTGCCGTGAACTGTCTGGTCGAGCAGAAGATCGATGCCGTGATGCAACGCACGCGCGCGCGTCCACTCCCGCGGGGCAAGCTCACGTCGCGGCAGACGCTGGTATTCGCGGTCGTCCTGGGCGGGCTGGGCCTCTGGCTACTGTATCGCTTCGTGAATCCGCTGACGATGTGGCTCACGCTGGCAACCTTTGTCGGTTATGCGGTCATCTACACGGTGCTGCTGAAGCCGGCGACTCCGCAGAATATCGTGATCGGTGGCGCCTCGGGGGCCATGCCGCCGGTACTTGGCTGGGCCGCGGTCGCCAACGATGTCGCGCCCGAGGCACTGCTGCTGTTCCTGATCATATTCGTCTGGACGCCGCCACATTTCTGGGCGCTGGCGCTCTACCGTACGCAGGACTACGCGAAGGCCGGGCTGCCGATGCTGCCCGTGACCCATGGCTCGCGCTACACGCGGCTGCAGATCGTGCTCTACACGCTGGTCCTTGTGGCAGTTACGCTGTTGCCGTTCGCGATCCGGATGAGCGGATATCTTTATCTCGTCGCGGCGCTGGTCCTGGGCGGAATGTTCGTCGGCTATGCATTGCGGCTCTACCACAGGTACAGCGACGCGCTGGCGCGCAAGACGTTCCGATTTTCGATCATGTACCTGGCCGCGCTGTTCTCGGCGCTGCTGATCGACCACTACTGGCAGTGATGCGCGGCGCCAGATTATTCGCTCTCGCCTTCTTCGCGCTGTTTCTCGCCGCCGGCTGCTCTCCCGACGCGCCGCGCTTTCGCGCTTCGGACGTTACCGGCGCGTCGTTCGGCCGCGAATTCGCGCTGACCGACCACACCGGCAAGCCGCGCACGCTCGCCGACTATCGCGGCAAGGCCGTGGTGATGTTCTTCGGCTATACCCAGTGTCCCGACGTGTGTCCCACGACGCTGTCGACGCTCGCTGAGGCGATGAAATTGCTGGGCCCCGATGCCGATCGCGTTCAGGTGCTGTTCGTCACCGTGGATCCGGACCGCGATTTGCCAGCGCTGCTCGCTGAATACGTGCCGGCGTTCGATCCCCGGTTCGCCGGCCTGTACGGCGACGCGGCGGCGACCGAGCGCGTTGCCCGGGAGTTCAAGGTGCTGTACCAGAAGCAGCCCGGAGCGACGCCTTCGACCTACACCGTCGACCACTCGGCCGGGACTTTCGTTTTCGACCCGCAGGGCCGCCTGAGGCTCTACGTCAGCCACGGCCAGGGCCCGGAGGTCTTCGCGCACGACATCGGGGAATTGCTCCGGGCGCCAGCGTCGTAGAAGCTGCCCCGGGCACAGGCCTGCTGCGTCGCCCGACGCCAACAGGGCGGGAACGTCAGGGCGCCGTCGTCGCGCCGTTGCGGCGTTCGATCAGTTCGATTTTGTAGCCGTCCGGGTCCTCGACGAACGCGATCATGGTCGTTCCGCCTTTGACCGGACCAGCCTCTCGGGTCACCTTGCCGCCGTACGCCGACGCAGCCTTCACCGCAGCGCAGGTCGCCGCCACGTCGGCGACGCCGATCGCGACATGGCCGAAGGCCGTGCCTTGCTCGTAGCGCTCGACGCCGTGGTTGTAGGTCAGTTCAAGTTCGGCGCCCTGCGGCTCGCCGGCATAGCCGACGAAGGCCAGCGTGTATTTCTGATCGGGCCGGTCGGTGGTGCGCAGCAGCTGCATGCCGAGCACATCAGTATAGAACGCGATCGCGCGGGGGAGGTCGCCCACGCGAAGCATGGTGTGGAGTATGGACATCTCAGAACTCTACCATTTCGAAGTCCTCCTTGCGGGCGCCGCACTCGGGGCAGGTCCAGTTGGGCGGAACGTCCTCCCAACGCGTGCCGGAGGCAATGCCCTCGTCGGGGGCGCCGACGGCCTCATCATAAATCCAGCCGCAAATCAGGCACATGTACTTTTTCATTGGAGCGAGCGCACTTTCGAGTAGAGTAAAATATGGAATTGTAACTTCATCGCACGGTCCGCGCCGCCGCCGCGCGTTCTCCCGGAACTGTTCCCCCATGTCCGATAGCGAAACAGGATTTCCGCCCCTCGTGCTCACGTTCGCCGCCTCGGACCCGTCGGGCGGCGCCGGCATCCAGGCCGACCTGTTGACGCTCGCGAGCATGGGTTGCCATCCACTGTCCGTCATCACGGCCCTTACCGTTCAGGACACCCGCGGCGTCGAAGGCCTGCTTCCGGTGGACGCCGACTGGGTGGTCGACCAGGCGCGCAGTATTCTCGAAGACATGCCGGTCGATGCATTCAAGATCGGCGTGATGGGCAGCGTCGAGAACATCGCGGCAATCGCCGAGATCGTCTCCGACTACCCCGACGTGCCGCTGATCCTCGACCCGGTACTCGCGTCCGGGCGCGGCGACGAGTTCGCAACCGACGAAATGACGCATGCGCTATGCGAACTCCTGTTGCCGCAGACGACCGTGCTCACGCCGAACAGCATGGAATTGCGCCGGCTCACCGCCGACGATGGCGACGAGGAAAACGAGCGCTCGTCCGAGCAGAATGCTGCGCGCCTGATCGCAGCGGGTTGCGAGTATGTTCTGGTCACCGGCACGCACGAGAACACCCCGCAGGTGATCAACACGCTTTATGGCAAGGACGGCGTCGTGCGCTCCGACAGCTGGCCAAGGTTGTCGGGCAGCTACCATGGTTCGGGTTGTACGCTGGCCTCGGCAATCGCGGCGTTGCTCGCCAACGGCCTCGACCTGACCGATGCCGTGCGCGAAGCGCAGGATTACACGTGGCAGGCATTGAAAAAAGCCTATCGCCCGGGCATGGGACAGTTCCTGCCCGACCGGCTGTTCTGGGCCCGCGACGAGGCGGGCGCGCGCGGCGAGGAAGCCGAGTTGCCCCGCGCGGCCGATGTGCGCGGCGGGCACTGATCGTCCTGCGGTAGTGGCGCGGCAGCGCGTGGCGCGGGCGCTGCGTGGCCTTTACGCGATCACCCCCGACCTCGCCGACACGCGTCTGCTGGTGGCCAGGGTCGAGGCCGCGATCGCCGGCGGCGCCGCTGCGATCCAGTACCGGAACAAGACCGCCAACGTCGCATTGCGTCGTGAACAGGCGCTCGCCCTGACACGAGCCTGCGCGGTTCACGGCGTGCCGCTGATCGTCAACGATGACCCAGCGCTCGCGCGCGACGTTCACGCAGCGGGCGTGCACGTCGGCGAGGACGACGCGGCGCTGGCGGCGGCACGGTCCGCGGTTGGCGAGACGCTGCTCATCGGCGTGTCGTGCTACGGTGACTTCGCGCGAGCGGAACAGGTTGCAGCAGCCGGTGCCGACTATGTTGCATTCGGCAGTTTTTTTTCGTCCTCGGTGAAGCCTGCCGCGCGCCGGGCCGACCTCGCGTTGCTTGACCGTGCCCGGAGTCTGCCGGTCCCGGTTGTCGCGATCGGCGGAATCACCGCAGGCAACGCGGGCGCCTTGGCGAAGGCCGGTGCGGACGCCGTCGCGGTCATCACCGGCGTGTTTGGCCATGACGACCTGGCCGACGTGACGCGTGCCGCCGCCGAAATCGTCAGATCATTCGACATCAACTCCATCAGGTCCCGAAAGCCATGAGCCGAAACGACGAACTCTTTGCCCGCGCGCAGCGCACGATCCCGGCTGGCGTCAACTCTCCCGTTCGGGCCTTCCGGTCGGTGGGGGGCACGCCGCGCTTCATCACCCGCGGACAGGGCGCGTACATCTGGGACGCGGACGGGAAGCGCTATATCGATTACGTGGGTTCCTGGGGGCCGGCGATCATCGGACACGCGCATCCGGATGTCGTGCGCGCGGTGCAGGAGTCGGCGGTGCACGGACTGTCCTTCGGGGCGCCGACCGAGACCGAGATCCTGATGGCGGAGACGCTGGTCCGGCGGCTGCCATCGCTCGACCTGGTGCGACTGGTTTCCTCGGGCACCGAGGCAACGATGTCGGCGCTGCGTCTCGCGCGTGGCTTCACCGGGCGTTCGAAAATCCTCAAATTCGAGGGCTGCTATCACGGGCACGGCGACAGCTTGCTGGTGAAGGCGGGCTCGGGTGCGCTGACCTTCGGACAGCCATCGTCGGCCGGCGTGCCGCCCGCCATCGCCGGCGAGACGATCGTCGTGCCGTACAACGATCTGGACGCGGTCGAAGCCGCGTTTATCGATGCGCCGGTTGCGATCGCCGCGGTGATCGTCGAGCCGATCGCCGGCAACATGAACCTGATCATGCCGCGCGAGGGTTTCCTCGAAGGCCTGCGGACGCTTTGCGACAAGTTCGGCGCCGTGCTGATATTCGACGAAGTCATGACCGGTTTTCGCGTGCACCCGCAAGGGGTGCAGGGACTGATGGGCGTCGTGCCCGACCTGACCACGCTGGGCAAGGTGATCGGCGGTGGCATGCCGGTCGGTGCATTCGGCGGTCGGCGCGCGATCATGGAAAAGATTGCACCGCTGGGGCCCGTGTATCAGGCGGGGACCTTGTCGGGGAATCCAGTCGCGGTCGCGGCGGGGCTCGCGACGTTGGCGGCAACCGAGGTGCCGGGTTTCTACGATCGCCTCGCCGCGACAACACGCGAGTTCACCGAAGGCCTGGCCGAAGCGGCGAAGCGCGCCGACGTGGCGTTCTGCGCGCAATCGGTCGGCGGAATGTTCGGCTTGTATTTCGCGCCGCGAATTCCGGATTCCTACGATAGCGTCATGACCTGCGACAAGGAGCGCTTCAACCGGTTCTTTCACGCGATGCTCGATTCCGGTGTGTACCTGGCGCCGTCGGCGTTCGAGGCAGGCTTTGTGTCGTCGGCGCACACGGCGAGCGACATCGCCGTGACGATTGGCGCGGCGGCGACGGCGTTCGCACGCGCCTGACACTGGCGCCGCATTCCGGAACGCGGGCGCTCGCGGCAGTCGGGCGAACGCGCGAACCGGGGCCGGTCGTTCGCGCCGACGTGCGGGTTTGGACGCAAAGGTCATCAACCGGAGTGACGACGGGAGCGTGGCTTCGGCGGTCCGGCATGGAACCTAATGTGTTGCTTGCGTGTCTTCTGCCAGTACGCGCGGAATGTCGGATTTCTTCGCGCGGACCTGGAGCTGCGCCATGGCTGATCGCCGCGGCATGATTTTCGGGAAATGCCAATTCGCGGACAAAGCGAGTGTCGTGCCATCCCGACACTTGCGAAAGCGCCGTCGTTTCCCGGCAACAGTCACCACTTCGATGCATCCAGGTGACGGGTTCCGCATCTTGCGAATGCCGGGAATCGCCTGCAGCATGCTATGATCAAAGTCCGTTTTTTTCAATAATTTCAAAACCTTCCGCGCGTGGACGCTGCCGTCAGAAAACGCCTGGGCGAGATCCTGATCGAGCGTGGCAAGCTCGACGCGGGGACGCTCGAACGCGCGTTGCGCGTACAGCAGGAGTCGGAGTCCGGCGAGAAAATCGGTGCGTTGCTGGTGACGCTTGGCGTTGTTGCGCAGCGTGACGTAACCGAAGCGCTGGCCGCCCAGCTCGAGTTGCCGCTGCTCGACGCCACCGGCTATCCCGAATTTCCAATCCTCGATGAGCAGGTGAGTGCGCGCTTCCTGCGCGAGGTACGTGCGCTGCCCGTGCGGGAAGACGAAACCGAAGTCGTGCTCGCCATGGCGGATCCAACCGATCGCTATGCGATCGAAGCATTCGAAATGGTGACCGGCCGCATGGTGCGGCCGCTGGTCGCGATTCCGACGGAACTCGAGGCAGCGCTTGAGCGCCTGTACGGCACCGGCAAATCCGCGCAGAGTCAGCTGATCGGCGATGTCGAGACCAGGGTGGATGAACTGGCCTTCGACGCCGACGTGCAGCAGCTGAAGGATCTGGCGTCCGAGGCGCCGGTCATCCGCCTGGTCAGCCTGATCATCACCAACGCGCTCGACATGCGTGCGTCCGACATCCACGTCGAGCCGTTCGAGAATCGTCTGGCGGTTCGTTACCGGGTCGACGGGGTGCTTCACGATGTCGAGTCACCGCCCAAACGCCTTGCTTCCGCGGTGATTTCGCGAATCAAGATCATGGCCAGCCTGGACATCGCCGAGCGTCGACTGCCGCAGGACGGGAGAATCCGCCTGCGCGTGCAGGGCAAGGAGATCGACCTGCGCGTGTCCACGGTACCCACCATGCACGGCGAGTCGGTCGTGATGCGCATCCTCGACAAGGGCGGGGTTACGCTCGATTTCGAAAAACTCGGATTCGCGCCCGATACGCTCAAATCCTTCATTGACGTGTTGATGCAGCCGCACGGGATTCTCCTGGTGACCGGTCCGACCGGATCGGGAAAGACCACGACGCTCTACACCGCGCTCGATCGGTTGAATCGGCCGGACGTCAAGATCCTGACGGTCGAGGATCCGGTCGAATACCAGATGGTCGGCATCAACCAGATCCAGGTGAAGCCGCAGATCGACCTTACCTTCGCCAGTGCACTGCGCTCGATCGTGCGGCAGGATCCGGACGTCATCATGATCGGCGAGATCCGCGACATCGAAACCGCGCAGATCGCCGTGCAGTCGGCGCTGACCGGCCACCTCGTGCTGTCGACCGTGCATACCAACGATGCCGCATCGACGGTGAATCGTCTGCTCGACATGGGTGTCGACGACTATCTGCTGACCTCGACCGTCGTCGGCATTCTCGCGCAGCGACTCGTGCGGCGTCTTTGCCAGCATTGCAAGGAGCCGTATCGCGCGTTGCCCGAGATCGTCGAACAGCTCGGACTGGCCAAATTCGCGCCTGCCGGCGACATCACGCTGCATCATGGGAAGGGCTGTCCGGAGTGCGGCAATACCGGATTCCTCGGACGCTTCTGCATCCTCGAGATGTTGCCGATGTCCGATCGGTTGCGCAGCCTCGTGATGAAGCACGCGACGTCGAACGAGCTGAGGGCTCAGGCAAGAAGCGACGGCATGGTATCGATGTACGAGGACGGCATGCGCAAGGCGCTCGCCGGCCTCACCACCTTCGAAGAGGTGCTTCGCGCCACGCGCGAGGCGTGACCCGAGCCCATGCCGCTATTCAGCTACCGTGCCGTCAACCCCGACGGCGGTATCAACATCGGGGAGTTCGAGGCCGCCAACGAAGCGGAGATCGTCTCGCGCCTGCGCGACCAGGGTCTGTTGCCTATGCAGGTAACGCACGCGTCCGGATCGGGCGCAGCTTCCGGCGGAGGGCGGCGCGCGCGGGCGGGCGGGCGGCGCCGTTGGTTCGAAGCGAAAGCGGTTTCGCGGGAGCATTTGCTGGCGATCACCCGCGAACTGGCGACGCTGCTGCGCGCCGGGTTGCCGCTCGATCGCGCGCTGGAGATCCTGATCGGCCTATCGCCCGCGCCGGTCGTCGCTGCACTGCTGCAAGGGGTGCGCGACGACGTGCGCGGCGGCAAGGCGCTGTCGCAGGCGCTCGATGATCGTCGAGAAGTCTTTTCGCGTTTCTACGTCAACATCGTTCGCGCCGGCGAGGCCGGTGGCGCGCTGGGGGTGGTCCTGCAGCGGCTGGCGGAGACGATGGAACGCAACAAGGAATTGCGCGAGTCGGTGAAGTCGGCGCTGGTCTATCCGATCATCCTGATCGGCGTCGCCGTCATGTCGGTGGCGCTGTTGCTCGTATGGGTCGTGCCGCAGTTCGAATCGACGTTTGCGCAGGCAGGCAAGGCGCTTCCGTTTGCCACGCTGGCGGTCGTGACGCTCGGCAAGTTTTTTCGTGCCTGGTGGTGGGCGATCGGGCTTGTTGTGTTCTTGCTGGTGGTCTGGTTCCGCCGTCGCGGGCGCGTTCCGTCGGTACGGCGGGCGCGCGATCGGCGCAAGCTCGAAGCGCCGCTGCTGGGCGACCTCATTGCGAAAATCGAGACGGCGCGATTCGCGCGAACGCTGGCGACCTTGCTCGGTAATGGAGTGACGTTGCTCGCCGCGCTTTCGGTCGTCAAGGAAACGATGACCAACGTGGTGATGGCGGGAGCGCTCGAAGGCGTCATCGCCAAGCTGCGCGAGGGCAAGGGCTTCGGCCGGCCGCTTGCCGATACCGGACTGTACCCGAAGCTCGCCACGCAGATGATCCTGGTCGGCGAGGAGACCGGCCGGATCGAGGAGATGCTGGCGCGGGTCGCCGAGGTCTACGACCGCGAGGTGCAGATCGCAATCAAGCGCTTTCTGTCGGTGCTCGAGCCCATGCTGATCCTCGGACTGGCGGTCGCAATCGGTGGAATCGTCTTTTCGATCCTGCTGGGCGTCATGGGCATGAGCGAACTCGTCGGCTGATTTGGCGTCATAGCATGCAGGGGTATTGCGGCCGCGGGTACGGAACGCGCGGCCTCCACAGGGGAAACGGAACATGAACCACAGGCAAGGAACGCGACTAGGGTCGCGCGGTATGACACTGATCGAAATTCTGGTCGTGCTGGTGCTGATCGCCATTGTCGTAGGCATCGTCGGTGGAAACTTCATCGGGCAGGGCGAGGAGGCCAAACGCAAGGCTGCGGCGATCGAAATCGCGCAGATTGGCCAGGCGCTCGATCTCTACAAGCTCGAGGTGGGGCGCTATCCGACCAGTCAGGAAGGCCTGCAGGCGCTGCTGACGGCGCCGCCGGGTGTTTCGAACTGGAATGGCCCATATTGGAAGAAGTCGACGCTGCCCAGAGATCCATGGTCCAACGAGTACAAATTCACGGCGCCCGGAGCCAAGGCGCCCTACGACATCCTGTCGTATGGCGCGGATGGCAAGGAAGGCGGTGATGGCCCGAACAAGGACATCACCAGCAACTGAGCGCCCCGCGTGCGCCGGACGTCGCGCGGTGACGCCGCGCGCCGTGGCGGGTGTGTCGCTGCTTGAATTGCTGATCGTGCTGGCCATCATCGCCGCCGTTGCTTCGATCGCGATTCCCATATTCGGTGGCTCCGGCGTGTCGAATACCGAGTTGCGCGGTGCTGCACGGCAACTGGCGGCCGGGTTGCGGCTCGCTCGCAGCGAAGCCGTGGCGCAGCGTCGCGAAACGTTTCTGGTGCTCGACGTCGCCGGCCGCCGCTTCAAGGTCGATCGTGATCCGCGCGAGCACGCGCTGCCGCGTGACGTCGAACTCAAGCTCTTCACCGCACAAAAGGATCTGGTCGACGAGAAGGTCGGCTCGATCCGTTTCTTTCCGGATGGCGGGAGCAACGGTGGCCGGATCACCGTTGGTTCTGGGGAACGCAAATTCGAGGTCGATGTCGACTGGCTCACCGGCCGAGTCGCCATCCTGAACTGACATGCGTCCGAGCAAGCGCTCCGCCGGTTTTTCCCTCCTCGAGGTGCTCGTCGCGTTCGTCATTCTTTCGTTGGTCGCGACGGCGCTTTTCCGGCTGTTCTCGGGATCTCTCAATAACGCCGTCGCCGCCGAGGAATGGAGCCGCGCGTTGATCGTCGCCGAGTCGCGCCTCGCGCAGGCGGCCGCCGCGCAGCCATTGCGCGAGTCCGGCGAGCGCGGCAGCGAAGACGACGGCCGCATTCGCTGGGAAACGAAGGTCGACCTTTATCTCGCGCCGAGCGAGGACCTCGAACTCGAGCGCGCGTCGGAGGCGCTGGCCATGCGCCTGTACCGGATCAGCGTCGAAGTGAAATTCGACGGCAACAACGGCCGCGAACGCACGCTGTCGCTCGCCACGGTGAAGATGGGGCCGAAGGGGCCGGCATGAGCACCGCCGCACGAGTCGCGAGAATGGTCGTCGGACCGTCCCGGGACCGCGGGTTCACGTTGGTCGAGCTGCTGATCGCGATCTCGCTGCTCGCGCTCCTGTCCGCTGTGCTGTTCGGGTCTCTCTCGTTCGCCGGCCGCAGCTGGGATGCAGGCGAGGCGAAGGTCGAGGCCACCGCCAACATGCGTCTCGCCAGCGACTATCTGCGCACCCAACTGTCCAGCCAGCATCCGCAGCGGATGCGCAAGCTGCTCGAATTCCCTTTGCTTTTTGGCGGCGAGCGTGACGAGATCCGCTACGCGGCCCCGCTCCCGGCCCGCATCGGTCTTGGCGGCATGTGGTACTACCGGCTCCTGCTGATACCGAACGCCGAGAAAAATTCGTCGTCGCTGGTGCTCGAGCGGGTGATCCCGGATCTCGACGCTACGGCGATCCCGACGTTCTCGGGCGCGGAACATTCGGTGCTCGCCGACGGCATCAAGGACCTGAAAGTCACCTATTTCGGCCGTGACCGTGCCGCCGGTCCCGAAATGACGCCGACGTGGCGCGATCGTTGGGACGATCCACAGCGGCTGCCACTGCTGCTTCGTCTGGAGGTCACGCCGCGGCTGGGCCAGCCCTGGCCAGCCGTGGTGATTGCGCCGCGAAGTGCTCCGGAGGCAGGTTGCCGGGGCTGGGACACACTGCGTCAGCAGTGCCTCGGCGTATGAGCGCGCGCCGCCGACGTCGAACCCCACTTGCCCGGCCGCGCCGGATGCGGGGCATCGCGCTGATCATGGTGCTATGGCTCACGATTCTGCTCACAGTGATCGCTGGTGGCTTCGCGTTCGCGATGCGCAGCGAAGCCTTGTCGGCGCGCAATTCGCTGTCGCTTGGACAGGCGCGTGCCGCCGCCGATGGCGCGATCGAGCGCACGGCGTTCGAACTGTCGCGACCGCGATACCCGGCCGCGTGGTCAAGCGATGGGCAGCCGCACCAATGGCGCGAAGGCGACGCCAACCTCGTCGCGAATGCGGTCGACGAATCGGCGAAAATCGACCTCAATTCAGCGCCGGACGCGTTGTTGAAGGGGTTGTTTGCCAATGTGGGTGGCCTCGACCCCGACACGACCGCGCGCATTGTCGACGCGATTGCCGACTGGCGCGACCCCGGCGACCTGAAACGGCCCAATGGCGCGGAGGAGGCCGATTATCGCCTCGCTGGAATGAAGCAGCGACCGGCCAACCTTCCGTTCGAGACGGTCAATGAACTGGCGCGCGTCATGGGCGTCACCCCGGCGGTCTACGCGCGCGTCGCCGGCAGCCTCACCGTGCATTCACGGCAACCGGGCATCAATCCGGCCACCGCGTCGCGGCAGGTGCTGCTTGCGCTCCCCAACGCCACGCCCGAGTCGGTTGACGCCTTCATTCAGCAGCGCGCCGAGGCGATAGCCGCGAAGCGCCCGGCACCCCCTTTCCCGCCCGCTGCGGCATTTCCTGCCGGCGCGGTTCCGGTGTGGCGAATCCACGCCGTGGCGACAGTGGGCGATGGTGTAACCTTCGTCCGCGATGCCGTGGTGAAGCCTTCTGGAGAGGCGCGGCGGCCTCTTATTGTTTTGTCCTGGCAGGAAGGCGGAGCGGAGTCGTCCGCCGGTGCTCTGGCCGGGACCAACGCCAACGAGCGCGACGAGAAACCGACCGATGGCCGACCGTGAGATGACGCTGCCCGTACTTGGGGCCCGCCTGCAGGAGTCTGCGCGCCGACTCGGTGTCGCTGGATTCTGGCCGTGGTGGACCGCGCAGCTCGACGCCTGCGTGCCCGCGGCGCCGCGCGCCGCGCTGGCGCGTCGTCGCATGCGTCCGGTGCTGGTTTTTTCCGGCAAGGAGGCAACACTCTGGCTGCCTTCGAGGGACGGTGCCCCGCGGATGGTCGACACGGCGAGGATTCCCCTCGTCGGCGATGCGACGGCCATCGCCGACGCCGGACGCAGGGCAATCGGCTCGACAACGCGAATTGTCTACGGAGGCGCCGCAGCGGCCACCCGGATCGTCATCGCCCTTGAGTCGCGCGACGTGCTGCGCAAGCAGATCGTGCTTCCCGCCGCCGCGGAGGAGGGCTTCCGGCAGGCGTTGGCCTACGACCTCGATCGGCACACGCCGTTCAAGGCGGATGAACTCTACTTCGACGCCGCGATCCTGGAACGCGACCGCGAACGTGGCACGCTAACCGTCGATCTGGCGGCAGCACGTCGCGTCGTGGTGGATCCGATGCTGAGGCACGCCGAAGGATGGGGCGCCGACGTCGCCGCGGTCGTGCCCGGCGCGCCGGATTCCGCCGCCTGGTCGAAGCTCAATCTCCTGCCGGCACACCTGCGTTCCGGCGGTTCGGTGTGGACGCGCTGGCAATTCTGGCTGCCGCTTGCGCTGCTGGGCGTTTTCGCGGCTGCGGCCGTAGCCATCCCGCTTTGGCAGAAGAGGGACTACGCAATCCTGTTGAACGCGCTTGCCAGCGAGGCGCGCGCCCGCGCGGCAGTGTCCGAGACCTTGCGACAGGAACTCGACACGCGCGTAGCCGATTACAACGCGGCACTCGAGCGAAAGTACGCCTATCCCGGTACGCTGCGGGTTGTCGATGACGTGAGCAAGCTCATGCCCGACGATACCTGGCTCACCCAGTTCGAATTGAAAAGCGTCGCGAAGGGCAAGGAAATGCAGCGCGAACTGCTTATCCGTGGGGAAACGGCCAACGCCGGGCGGTTGGTGCAGCTGTTCGAGGGATCGGACCTGTTCGCCCAGGCGGCGCCCCGTTCGCAGACGACCAAGATCCAGCCCGGGACGGGCGAAATTTTCGATCTCGGCGCGCAGCTTAAGCCGCTGCCGAAACCTGACCCGATCGCAAACCTGACCGGGGCGGCCCCCACGGCGAATCCGCCGGTGTCGGCCGATGCGGGAGCCGGCAGAGCGGGAGCAGGTGGAGCGGGAGCAGGCGGAGCGGGGGCCGCGTCCGGACCGGGTCCCGCAGGCGCCGCCTCGGGCGCGGATGGAGGCAATGCCAAGCTCGTGCCGCCAACGGCCGCCGCCTCCTCGCTAGCCCAGGCGCAGAAAATGGCGCCCGCGAAGCCCGAGGCCGCAATGGAGAAAAAGCCATGACGCCGGCGTTTGCCGCGCGCATGACGGCCCCCCGGCAGCAGGCGACTGCGCTGGCGCTGCTGGTGCTGGCGATCGTCGTGGCGCTTGCCTTGCTTCTGGGGCCGATTCTGTTGCTGCACCGGCATTACGACAGTTCGATCGATGACACCTCTGACCGGTTGGAGCGCTACCGTCGCGTCGCGGCGCAGGCGCCCGAACTGCGGCGATCGCTGGAAATGGTGAAGGCAAAGGATGGCCGGCGTTTCTATCTGAAAAATACCGCCGCCAATCTGGCCGGTGCCGAGCTGGCCGATCTCGTGCGGGCGGCGATCGAGAACAACGGCGGTCGCATTTCTACCAGCCAGAATCCTGGTCCGCGGGATGTGGGCAATTTCAAGCAGTTGACGGTGTCGGTACAGTTCTTCGCCACGACCTCGGCGCTGGCAAGAATTCTTCACGCGCTCGAGCAGGCAACGCCATACATGGTCGTCGACGACCTGTCGATCAGGCCGTTGAACGCGTTTCGAGGCTTCAAGCCCGCCGCCGGTCAGGATCCGGAGAACAACGTGCGGATGGACGTGTCGGCGCTTGCCTACTCCGACCAGCCCAAGCCCCCGCCGGTGGCCAAGTAGCGGGAAATTGAGATGAATTCGATCAAGGCTTCCGCGCGCGGTTGGCTGCTTTGGCTGTCCCCGTTTGCCATCCTTCTCCTTCTCCTTGGCTGGGAAACGGATTGGGGGCAGACGCTGCACCGCGCGCCGCCGGGCGGCGCCGCGGCCGCGCCGCAGCCGGTCGTGCTTTCCCTGCTTCCGGAGTACCAGCCGAAGGTGACGCCGGAGACCAGTCGGGACATGGTGGACCGCACGCTGTTCAACCCCACGCGCCGCCCGGCGCCAACGGCGGTGGCGGCGGCGGAGAAGTCGCAGATCAAGCGCGGTCAGTTCACGCTCAACGGCACCTTGGTGGTCGACGGCAAGGCCTATGCGTTCCTGCGGGAGAACAACGGCGGGAAGGCTCGCCGCGTGGCGAAGGGTGAAACCATCAACGGCATGCTGGTGGTCGAAGTGAAGCCCGATCGTGTCCGGTTGACCATGGGCGAGGAAAGCGAAGAACTTGTGCTCAAGCTTGCGGTCGGACCCCGGGTGACGGTTCAGCCGGTGGCGGTGCGGGCCGGGCCGGGCGCGGCGACGAGGTCCGCACAGGCGCCGGCCCCCCCTTCAGCGAGTCCGCAAAGGCGAAACGTTTCCGAAGTGCTGGCCGAAAGGCGTCGCGCTGCCCGCGCGGCGGAGGCGGCAGCGGCGGGTCGTCCGCCGGGCAGCCCGCTGGTGGCGCCGGCGGCGCCACCAGGCGCCGCGATGCAGTCTCCGGCGCCGGGAACGCCAACGTCGGCGGCAGTCGCGCCAGTGGCGCCGGATCCACAGTGGCAGTCGGTGTACCAGCGTTACCAGCAGCCCCGGCGATGACGCCGGGCAGCATCTTGCGATAATCGCCGGCGGCCCAGCGCAAAATCCGCGTGGCCGTCAGGGACCAAAGAAAATAATGCACAAGCCGACACGTCTCCGGGAAGCCATCGTTTGTGTGCTTCCAATTCTCCTTGCCGCCTGCGCGACGCCGGGAGGCCGGCCTGACAGCGACGCGCCGGCAGCCGCGCCGGTCAGCCAGCCGGGGAAGCCGGCAATGAGCCAGGCGCTGGCCGAAGCGACGGCCAAGGCGCAGGCCGGCCCGGCTCCGGTCACCGCGAGCCTGTTCAAGGGAACCGGTGTCGTCGTCAAGGGACAGCGGTCGGGCGGGAACCTGACCCCGTCGCCGGCGATTCAGCCTGCGGCGGGCGGCGGCGTCGTCCTGAATTTCGAGGGCGCAGATCTGCGCGAGGTGATTCGCAACATCCTCGGCGACATACTGAACGAGAACTACACGATCGACCCCGCGGTGGGGGGTACGGTCACGATTCGCACTTCGTCGGGAATCCCGCGCGACGCGCTTCCGGCCACGCTCGAGACGCTCCTGCGGATGAACGGGGCCTCCATGGTCAAGAGCGCCGGCCTGTACATGGTGGTGCCGCAGGCAGTCGCCGTGCGCGGTAACGTGACACCGCAGCTGGGAGGCTCGCAGCGGCCGCTACCACCCGGATATTCCGTGCAGATCGTGCCGCTGCGCTACATCGGCGTGCGCGAGATGCTGCGGCTGCTCGAGCCGTTCGCCAAGGACGCCCAAGCGGTGCGCCCCGACGAGCTGCGCAATCTGCTGGTGCTCTCAGGCACCGAGCGCGAGCTGAAGCACCTGATCGAAACCATCGACATGTTCGACATCGACTGGGTGGCGGGCATGTCGGCCGGCGTGTTCACTCTGCAGAATTCGGACGTGAAGCAGGTGATGACCGAACTCGAGAAGATCATCGGCGACAAGAACCTGAGTCCGCTCACAGGCGTCCTGCGCATCGTCCCGATCGAGCGCATGAACGCGCTTCTGGTGATCACGCCGCAGCCGGCGTATCTGGAGGAGGTCAAGAAGTGGATCGACCGCCTGGACAAGGGTGGCGGAGGTGCCGGGCCGCAGTTCTACGTCTATAACCTCCAGAACACGCGAGCCGATCGTCTCGCTCCGCTGCTGCAGCAGGCGTTCACCGGCCGTGCCGCGCAGTCGACCGGGCCGGCCGCGCCGACACTGGCCCCGGGTACGCCTGCCGGGACGATCGTCAATCCGCCGACGTTTCAGGCGCAGCCCGCGGTTCCGGTCGCCAACCCGGGACGGCCGACCGCGGCTGCCGTCGTGGTCAATCAGGCGAACGCGCAGAACAGCGGCACGGGTATCGTGCGCAACCTGCAGGTCGTTGCCGACAAGGACAACAACACGCTGCTGATCATTGCCTCGCCGTCGGAATACATGATCATCGAGGCGGCCCTGAAAAAACTGGACGTTCCCCAGCGGCAGGTGCTGATCGAGGTCACCATCGCCGAGGTCACGCTGTCGGACGAACTGCAGTTCGGCGTCGAATGGCTGTTCAAGGGCGGGGCGCCTTCCGGACGCGGTGCCGGCGGCCTGTTCAATGCCAACCCCGCATTCAACCCCGGACAGTCTGCTCCTGCGGCAGGAGGGACAGGACTCGCCACCAACATCGCCCAGGGCTTCGTCTACTTCATCAACAACGCCAACTTCCCCGGGGGCATCCAGGCGGCGCTGCGCCTGCTCGACTCCTACGGCAGCACCAAGATCGTCGCCAACCCGCACGTCGGCGCGCTGGACAACCAGAAGGCGACGATCAAGGCCGGCAACCGCATTCCGATCAATCAGCAAACGCTGGTCGGCGGCACGACCAATGCGGTCACGACCACGTCGCAATACATCGACACCGGCGTCCTGCTCCAGGTGACGCCGCACATCAATGCCGGCGGGCTGGTTTCTCTCGACGTCCAGGCCGAGGTGAGCAACCCCGGCAACCCTGCCAGTCCGGGCGACGCCCCTCCGATCAACACCCGGTCGGTGCAGACCTATGTGTCGGTGCCCTCCGGGCAGACCATGGTCATGGGCGGCCTGATGAGCGACGTTCGCCAGAACAAGTCGGAAGGCTTGCCGCTGCTGTCGCGGATTCCGATTCTGGGCGGCCTGTTCGGTAACCAGGCGCTCAAGAATGAGCGCACCGAACTGGTCCTGTTCATCACGCCCCGGGTGGTCGAGAGCGTCGACGACATCAAGGGGGCGATCGCCGACCTGCGTCGCAAAATGGACAACCTCGACCGGTTCTTCCCCTATATCAGTCCGTTCCCGAGCTCGGTGTTCCCGGCCCAGGCCGGGGAGGACGTGCCGTCCAGCCGCATGCGGTTCCTGCCGGCGCCCGTGCCGACTCCGGCACAATGAACAAGGTGGCCGGTGGGTACCGGGGGCGATTGCCGGGCGGCGGCGATGCCTGCCGTTGACGGTATTCGAAGGCTTCGGTAGTCTTGTCGGTTGGATTGCGGCGTGCCTGGGGCTCGTTCAATCGGTTTTTTCGCCGGCCCCCCGCAGCTGATTCGACGCGAGAGAGTGATGGATTTGCAGAGTTCTTGGAAAATTCCCGGGTTTTTCGCGATTTTCGTCGCTCTTCCCCGACATGGATGTCGGGTTCTGGCGACAGCGGCCTTGCTGGCGATGGTGGGTTGCGCGACCGTCCCGGAAACCCCGGAGGCCCGCGCGAAGGCCGTGGAGGCGAGGGCTCAGGAGCGCTGGGACCTGTTGCTCAAGGGTCAGATGGAGGCGGCGTACGCCTATACCAGCCCCGCCTCCAGGCAGGTATATTCGCTGGAGAAATTCAAGGCCGGCTACGGGCGAGGGGGGTTCAGGAAAGCGACGGTGGAGCGGGTGAGTTGTCCCGCGCAGACCTGTGAGGTCAAGCTCATGCTCACCTATGATCACAAGCGGATGAAAGGCATCGCCACCCCGGTCAACGAGACTTGGGTGTGGAGCGACGGCCAGGCTTGGTACTTTGTGCGGGAATAGGCGGTTTTTCGCCCTGGTGTCGCCGGATTGAGACGTTGCGTAATATCCACAGGTGGTTGCTTGGGCGGGGCCGGTTTCGTTTGTAATAAGAGGTCGGCTGTAATAAGATTCACGTGCTGTTGGATTTAAAGTGATCACTTTAAACGGCTATCAATAGGAGTTACCACCCACTATGAATACGTTCAAACAAAAGTCGCTTTACGCCGCCCTCGCAGGTTTGGGTGCGTTGGGCATGGCCGGCACCTCGCAAGCGGTCTCGGTAAACAGCAATGGTCTTGGCCAGGCGCTGATCTATCCGTACTACACGGTCCGCGCCACGCTGCTCGCCCCGTACAACTCGCTGCTGTCGGTGGTCAATTCGACCGCCTCGGCGAAGGCCGTGAAGGTCCGCTTCCTGGAAGGCCGGAACAGCCGCGAAGTCCTTGACTTCAACCTGTACCTGTCGGCCAAGGACGTCTGGACCGCCGCGATCATCCCGACGGATTTCGGCCTCGATACCGCCGGCGCCGGCATCTTCACCTCGGACAAGTCCTGCACCCAGCCGACGGTGTCGAGCAGCTCGGCTAATCCGACCAAGTTCGTCAACTACGCCTACACGGGCAGCGCTGACGACAAGGCCGGCAGCACGCTCGACCGTACCCGTGAGGGCTACGTCGAAATCATCGAAATGGGCGATGTCACCGGTACTACTGCGGTCAACATCACCCACGTGAATGGCGTGCCGAAGAATTGCGCCGGATTGGCCTCTGCCTCGTCCGACACCCACGCCGGTTCCGGTGGCCTGTTCGGCAGCATGACGCTGATCAACGTCCTGAAGGGCGAGGACTTCGCGGTCGACGCGACGGCCCTGGCCGGCTTCTCGTCGATCCCGTTGTGGCACGGTCCTGGTTCGATTCTGCCGAACCTCGCCAACGTCAACCCGAAGACCTCGGTCGCAACAGTCGAGTCGACGGTGTACATCACCGACTGGTCCGGTTCGTCGAACCCGGTGGATCCGGTCTCGGCCGTGCTGATGCACAACAATGTGTACAACGAGTTCGTGCTTGACGCCAACACTCATTCGGGTACCGATTGGGTGGTGACGATGCCGACCAAGAACCTGTACTACTCGGGCCTGGCCCGCACGAAGCTGTTCCAGCGCAATTTCAGTGCGTCGGGTGCCTGCGACGACGTTGTTGTCGTGCAGTACGATCGTGAAGAGCGGAGCATCATCTCGGAAACTTCATTCTCGCCGCCGCCGCCGACCCAGACCGATGCACTGTGCTGGGAAGCCAACGTCATCACGTTGAACAACACCAACGTGCTGGCCTCGAAGAACGTCTCGAGCATCCCGACGAACTTCGAAAACGGCTGGCTGCAGCTGTCGTTCATCGCTCCCTCGCCGTGGCACCGGCTGACGGGCGGCGCTTCCCTGACGTTCAACACCAAGACGGGCCAGACGGGCAATCTGTTCTCGACCACGTTCTACGGTCTGCCGGTCCTGGGCTTTGCCGCGATCACGTTCGAAAACGACGTGCTTCCGGGCGCCGAAGGTCCGATCCAGTCGAATTATGGTGGCAACCTGAACCACAAGACGACGCGTAAAGTGGACGGCGACGACGACTAACTGAACCTGTATTTGCCGCAATTGAGGGGCGGGGAGCAATCCCCGCCCTTTTTATTTACCGATGTGGATGGAAGTCATGTCATCGAACTATTCTTCTCCGAAAGTTTTTCCGAACGGCCGAGTTCTTGCTGCGCTGGCCGCGTTGGTGGTCGCGACCGTGACCGCCGGGGTGTGCGCCCAGCCTGCGACCGCGCCTGAGGCCGTGCTGGTTTCCAACGCCCATGCCAAGGTGACGCGTGCCGAGTACGACGCGGAACTTCTCAAGCTCCCGGCGAACATCCGGCCGGGGTTTGGTAACAGTCCGCGCCGGGTCGACGACCTGTTGCTGCGGATGCTTCTGCAGAAATCGCTGGCGGCGCAGGCCAGGTCGGCAGGGCTGGACGCGCGGCCGGTCAACGTGACCCGTGCCCAGCTCGAGGTGAATCGCCTGCTCTCGCAGATCTATATCGAGAACCTCGAGGTCGACGCCGGGGCGCTGTTCGACGCCAATCTCGCGCAGTACGAGGCGCGCGCGCGCGAACTCTATCTGGTCGACCGCGCGAAGTACGAGTTGCCGGAAACCATCACCGCGACGCACATCCTGTTCGACACCAAATCGCGCGACTCCGCCGCGGCGAAGGCCTTGGCGACAGAGGCCCGCGCAAAAATCGTCGCGGGAGCCGACATGGGCAGCCTTGCCTTCGAACTCTCCGACGATCCGTCGGCGAAGAACAACCGCGGGAAGCTGGAATGGTTTGCCGCCAAGGAGATGGATCCGGCGTTTGCCGAGGCGGCTTTTGCGCTGAGTTCGCCCGGCGAACTATCGGTGCCCGTGCAATCCAAGTTCGGCTGGCATGTGATCCGCCTTGACGAACGCCGCCCGGTGACGATGCCGCCGTATGAACAGGTGCGCGAGGTCATCATTGCCGACATCAGGAAGAAGTATGTCGACGGGCGTCGCGATGCGGCCATCAACACGGTCCGCAAGGACCCGAAGACCGAATTCAACCGCGTGGCCGTCGAGGCGCTGGTCACCCGCGTCGACACCGACGCCGCCGTCCGTGCCCTGACCTCGCCCGCGACCCCGGCCAAGTAGCGGCGACGAGTCAGCACAGCCAGCCGCGAGAATCCGCGCATGTCGCCACCGCTCGCAGTCGCCGGACGCGCCAACAGCAGGTCGCGGGTCTGGCGCGCGCGCGATCGCGCGCTGTTCTCGAATTTCTACCGGCGTGAACTCAAGTCGCGATATCTCGGAAGTGTCACCGGATTGGCGTGGGCGTTCGTCCATCCGATCATGCTGCTCGCGGTCTATCACTTCGTGTTCACGACGGTATTCCGCGCGACCGGATTTGCCGGCGAGAGCTTCATATCGTTCGTGGCAGTCGCGCTATGGCCCTGGCTCGCCGCGCAGGAGGGTATTCAGCGCGGCGCCACGAGCCTTTCCAGCTACGCAGGACTCATTCGCAAGGTTGCGTTTCCACACGAGCTGATCGTCTACGCGTCGGTCATGGCGACGCTCACCCTGCAACTGGCGGGCTATGTGGCGATCCTCGGCGTCCTGGTCGCCTTCGGCGAACCGATCCACCTGGCGGGATTGCTGATCGCCCTGCCCCTGTGGACCGTGCTCGCGCTTGGCGCCATCGGCGTCACGCTGTTCTTCTCCGCTTTGCAGGTGTTCCTGCGCGACATCGAGCACGTCCTGATGCCGGCGCTGATGATTCTCATGTACCTGACGCCCATTCTCTATCCGCTCAAGCTGGTGCCCGCTTCCATGCGGACCTGGGTGGAGTTGAACCCATTCACCTATCTGGTCATGCGCCTGCGCGACGCGCTGCTCGATGGCCGGCTGGCCTTTCAGTGGGGTGACGCGGTGGCATTGGCCGTGGCGCTCGCCGTCTTCATGGGCGGACTCTGGGTGTTCCGGCGCCTGTCGCCGCACTTCGAGGACTTCGTGTGACCCGGCCACTGCTCATGCTCGATGACGTGGGCAAGGACTACGCCAAGGTCGAGTCGCGCGGTGGGCAACTGCGGCTGGTCTGGGACCTGCTGCGCGGCCGCGGGGCCGCGCACGTGTTCCGTGCGCTGGATGGCGTGGGCTTCACGCTCGAACGCGGCGCTTCGGTTGGGATCATCGGCGAGAACGGCGCGGGCAAATCCACGCTGCTGAAGATTGTCGCCGGTGTCATCGCACCCACACGCGGGACCGTGGAAGTGAACGGGCGGGTCGGCGCGCTGCTCGAGCTGGGTTCCGGATTCCATCCCGAGTACACCGGATACGCGAACATCGAGCTCGCCGCGGCGCTGCTTGGCCTGTCTCCGCGCGAAATCGCCACCAAGCGCGAAGAGATCATCGCCTTTGCCGACATCGGCGAGCACATCAACGACCCGATCAAACATTACTCGTCCGGCATGGTCGTGCGCCTGGGCTTCGCCGTGGCAACCACGCTGCGACCGGATATTCTCATCACCGATGAGGTGCTCGCGGTCGGCGACGAGTCGTTCCAGAAGAAATGCATTGCCTGGATGGAGGAGTATCTGGGCAGCGGCGGCACGCTGCTCCTGTGTTCGCACAGCATGTACCACATCCAGAAGCTGTGCCGCGATGCTCTCTGGCTGCGCGACGGAAAGCCGGTTCGCTACGGCCCGGCGATGGCGGTCACGCAGGAGTACCTGGCCTTTCACGAGGAAAAAACGGCGCGTGCCCGACAACCCATCGACACGGCCACGGCGACGGCGACGGGCGTGTACGCGGTGCGCAGTCTGGAGATCGAACCCGAGGGCGTGCTGGCGCTGGGCGACACGCTGGAAGTTCGCGGCGAAGTCTTTTCCCCGGATGGCCGCACCCCGGTGGTGCTGCTGGGAATCGTCCGCGCCGACGGCACGCCGGTGTACGGCGTAGCCACCGACATGGACAATGTGGCGCTGCGCCGGCTCGCGCACGACCGGTACGCCTTCGGCTTGACGCTGCCCGACCTCGCGCTTCTGCCAGGCAAGTACGTCGTTCGGGCGCATGCGCTCGACCCGGAAGGGGTCCGCCTGTTCGACAACGTGGAACGTGCCTTCGTGGTCGCCGGCGAATCGCGCGAAATGGGCTTCGTCCGCCTGCCTCATCGCTGGCACGACGCCGGCTAGGCGCATCGTCCGCCGCCTGAACGGCGCGGGCAATCGGCTAGAATCGGGAACCAGCTTCTTCGCGCCGCGCGAACGTCGCGGTCGTCCTGCGGTCTTTCTACCATGACCCATCCCATTCCATTCACCGGCGAACGGTTCGTCCCAGGTATCGCCGGCGAGATCGCCTACGAACACTGGCACCGCTACGCGTTCGCTTCGCGTCTGGTGGGACAGAAGCGGGTACTCGACGTCGCCTGTGGCGAGGGCTACGGCAGCGCATTGCTGGCGCGCACCGCGGCCGAGGTGGTTGGCGTCGACGTTTCGCCGGAAGTCATCGACCATGCCAGGAGCACCTATCCCGGGGTCGCGAACCTGCGCTTCGACAGCGGCAGCGCCACCGCGCTCGCGCTGGCGGATGCGTCGGTGGACGTCGTGGTTTCCTTCGAGACGATCGAGCACCTGCCGCGCGCCGAACAGGTGCTGATGCTGGCCGAGATAGCGCGGGTGCTGTCACCCGGCGGCTTCCTGATGCTCTCCGCACCGAATCCGGTCGAGTACTCGCAGGCACGCGATTACCGCAACCCCTTCCATCTGCACGAGCCGTCGCGCGAAGAGCTCGGATCGCTGCTTGCCGGGTCGTTCCCCGCGGTTCGGTGGTACCGCCAGCGCCGCTACTTCGGCTCGGCACTTTGGAGCGAGACGGAGGGCGCGATCGCGGAAATGTGGTCCGGCGATGGCACCGCGATCGCGCCAGCCACGATCCCCGAGGCGATGTACTACCTGGTGATCGCGGCGCGCACGGATGAAGCCCTGCCGCGGACGATGCCTTCGATATCGCTGTTTTCCCAGGCTGACGAAGGCGAGCTCGCGCGACTCGACGCGCAGGATGCGGAAGTCCTGCGTCTCGATGGACTGCTCGGCGAACGCGACGCCGCGCTCGACCGGCAGTCGGAACACGTGCGACACCTGGAGCAGCTTGCGGCGTTTCGCGAAGCCGTGGTCGTCGAGCGCGACGGTCAACTGGAGGCGGCCAACGTGGCGCGCGAAGCCCAGGAGGCGCGGCATGGCGAGGAACTTCGTCTGGCCCGAGAGAGCGGTATCGCCCAGGCCGAACGCGCCGCCGCCGCCGATCTCGCCGAACTCGATCGCGCGCTGTCTGCACAACGCAGCGAATGCGGGCGACTCGATCGCGCGATCACCGCGCAGGAACGCATCATCGTCTATCGGCAAAGCGCACGCTGGTGGCTCGCGCTCCCCTTTCTGCGCCTGCGACTCTGGTTGCAGCGCGCGCGCGGCCAATGAGCGCCGCCGGTCGCCCCCTCGGGGGGAAGCGAGCTGTGCGAACTCGTGGAGGGCATCCGGCGCGAATTGCGTCCCCATCGGGGGTAGCGCAGCGGCCAGGTCGGCCATCGAGGCGGCGAGCGTGGGGGTAATTTGACTTCGGTCGCGCCGGCGTATTACATCGACATCGTCGTCCCGGTGTACAACGCACCGGAGGACGTGCGTGCCTGTGTGGACAGCGTGCTCGCCAGCTTGCGTCCCGATGTTCGGCTGGTGCTGATCGACGACGCCTCGCCCGATCCCGCCATTGGCCGCCTGCTGGCCGAGATCGCGGCACGCGCGCATCCGCAGGTGACCGTGCTCGCCAACGAAAAAAATCTTGGCTTCACCGGTACCGCGAATCGCGGCATGCGGCTGTCGCGCGCCGATGTCATCCTGCTCAATTCCGACACCCTCGTCTCGCCCGGCTGGCTTGACGCGCTGATGCATGCCGCTGCGACCGATCCGGCGATCGGGACGATCACGCCGTTTTCGAACAACGCCGAGATCTGCTCCTTTCCGAACTTCTGCGCGGACAACCACTGGCCTTCCGGAGCCGATCCGGCCACGGTTCAGGCCGCGTTGCAGGCTGCCGCAGTCCCGACCTATCCGGACCTTCCGACCGGCGTCGGATTCTGCATGTACGTTCGCCGCGCGCTGATCGATGCCATCGGCATTTTCGACATGGCCTTCGGTCTGGGCTACGGCGAGGAAAATGATTTCTGCCTGCGCGCGGCGAAGGCAGGCTGGCGCAATGTGCTGGCCGACAACGCCTTCGTCGTGCATACGGGTGGGCGTTCCTTCGCCGGGCAGAAGAGTGAACTCGGCATTCGCAACATGGCGCTCCTACTCCAGCGGCACCCGCACTATCAGGACATGGTGCGCGACTACATCGCGACGGACCCATTGCGACCGCTGCGCGAGGCGGCCGCGGCGCGGCTCGCGGTCGACCGGTCTCCCGGACGCGGCGTGTTGCATGTGATCCATGACCACGGCGGCGGTACCGAGACCCACGTAAGGGCGCTGATTGCCGGCTCCCGGGATCGATGGCGTCATTATCTGGTGATCGCGGTCGGCGACCGCTGGCAATTCGAAGAGCATCGCGCAGACGGTGCCGTGGTCACCTTCGACTTCGAACGCGGTGCCGATGAGCCCTGGCGCGATTTTGCCGGTGGGCTGTGCTCGACTTTTGGCATCGGACTGCTTCACCTCCACAACATCTCCGCCTGTCGGGACGGCATCCTGACCGCGCTGGCCGAACTCCCCGTGCCCTACGGTTATACGGTGCATGACCTCAATTTCGCGTGCCCGACCATCACCTTCCACGGCGCGGACGGCATGTTCTGCGGCGCGCAGACCGACGTGTCCGTATGCACGCGCTGCCTGTCGGCCCAGCCCGTCTTCGCCCGCGCGGATATCGCCGGTTGGCGCGCGCGCCATCACGAACTGCTCGCGCGCGCCGTGTTTCGCATCGCGCCGTCGCGCTGGACGGCGGCTACGCTCGCCCACTACTTCCCGGATTGCCCGGCCACGGTCATCGAGCATGGCTCGCCCGACGGACTGCCGTCGCGCCTGCCCGGAGTACGCACTACGGTGATGCTGCCGGACGACGATGTCCCGACAGTGGCAATTCTCGGCGCGATCGGTCCCGACAAGGGCGCACGCCGGATCGAACGCCTGGTCGAGTTGGTGCGCGCACGCGGCGCGGCGGTACGTTTCGTGGTGATCGGCTACATGGACGTCGAACACGGTCCGTGGCAATCCGACGATGCGACGCTGACCGTGCACGGACGCTACGAGACCGCCGATCTGCCCGATCTGCTTGCGCACTATCGCGTGGCGCTGGTGCTCTATCCGTCGGCGGGTCCGGAAACTTTCAGCTACACATTGTCGGAGGCTTGGGCTGCCGGGCGCCCAGTGCTTGTTCCGCCCATCGGCGCATTGTCCGAGCGGGTCGGCGACAGCGGTGCGGGTTGGGTGCTCGCCGATGCGCAGTGGCGCGACGAGTCACGGATGCTCGACCGGATTTGCGCGCTGCTCGATCCCGGTGAATCCCCTGCCCTCGTCGCCGCGGCGGCGCGCGCGCGCGCAATGCCGCACGCAACGCTGGACCAGATGACCGAAGCGACGTTCGCCCTGTACGAGGCGGCGCGGGCCCTGAGTGATCCGGTTGTCGAATCGATGTTGAAGCCTTTCGTGCCGGCGCGAATGCGTTACGCGCTTCGCTACCGGCCGTGGACAGCGCCGGTGATGCCGGCCGCATGGTTCCGGATGTCCGGCATGTTTGCCGGAGTGGCCGGCGCGGCGGCGCGCCGCCGGCACACGCTGGCAGGTCGTATCCTGTATCGAATCGCGCCGCCATCGCTGCGCGCTGCACTGCGGTCCCGGCTCAGGTAATGGCAGGCGAAGGATTCGGCAACTGGATTGCGCGCGGTCTGGCGCATCAGCGCGAAGGGCGTCCTGCCGATGCCATCCCGTGCTTTCGCCGCGCCGCGCGTGAGGATCCGCAATCGCCGCTGCCGCACTTCCATCTCGGCGAGGTGCTCTGGCAACTCGGCCTGGGTGCGGACGCGCTCGCTGCGTGGAGATCGTCGGCGCACCTGGGGCCGACCTTCGTGCCGCCGCGACTCGCCTTGTGCGAGGCCGCGATGGTGCAGGGTGATTTCGCCAGCGCGCAGGCGGTTGCGCAGGATGTACGGTCGATTGCCCCCGCCGACGAGCGCTCGCGGGTCACCGCGATTGTTGCCGCTGCAGCGCAGGGCGATCGCGCCATGCTCACCGCCGCCGCGGCCGCGCTGGCCGGCGAACCGACGCTGCGAGCCGCTCGTGCGCTGGCCGATGCGGTCGCTTTCGCGCTTGAGCAGCCCGAGGATGATGCGACGCGCTCCGCCGTCGCGGCGTTGGCACCGTTCGCACCGTTCGCGGGGGACCTGCCGCCAAGGCTTCTGGCGGCGATCGCCGAACATGGCGCGGCGATGCCCGCGACCGTGGCCGATCGCGTCTGGACGCTCGCCGACACTGATGCGCTGCGCCGGCTTGCGGTGGCGGTTCAGGCAGGCGAATCGCCACTGGCTTCGCGCCTCGCCTACATCTACTGCACGCTCATGGCCAGGCAGGCGCCGCCTCCTGTCCCGCTGCTTTGGCCACGACGAACCGGAGGACCCGCGCTGCGCGTTGCCTGGTTGTGTCCGGGCGACGATGTTCGTGCATGGACGCGCTGGCGCGAATTGCTGGCCGGCGCCTGGCCGGCATTGGGCGAAGGGGACGTCTGCCACGCGCTGCTCTGCACGGGCGATTTGCAGCGTGCGCGTGAACAGCTGGTCGACATGCCGCTCGCCCACGCGCAGCTGTTGCAGATCCCGACGCGACCGGACATACCGGCGGCTCGGGCGGTGGCACTGCACGACTATGATGTGTTGATCGACGCGGCGGGACTGCCGCTGCCCACGGCGGATTTTCTGGCCGCACGTCCGACGCGAACCGCCTGGGCGCTCGCCGCGGGCCTGCCTGCGCATTGCGCTCCGCTGGTCGAGCGTGAGCTTGTCGACGCGCAGTCCCTGATCGAGGCGTTCGCGGACTTGCGCGCATCAACCGCAAGCAGCACGTCGATGACCGCCGATGCCCTTGCCGCGTTGTGGGATGGCGCCGTGGGCCAGCATCAGGCCGGAGATACCGACGCTGCCGACGCGGGCTACGCGCAGATCCTGGCGGAGCAGCCCGAGTTCGCGCCGGCGCTGCACCTGACCGGGATGCGCGCCCGCGAACAGGATGCCCCCGATCTCGCCTTGACGCGAATGATGGCCGCAGTCGAGCTGGCGCCCGGATTCGTCGAGGCGCGACTCGCCGCTGCCGAACTCATGCTTGCCTGCAAGGACGCGCCAGCGGCTGCCGATCTGGCGCGGGAGGGACTGGCGCTGTTGCCGCACGACCCGGCGCTGTGGCGGATGCTCGGTCTGGCCGAGCTTTCGCGACGCGACGGGGCGGCCGCGGACGAGGCGTTCCACCAACAGCTGCGGCGCGCTCCAGCGGACGCCGACGGCCATTACAATCATGGTGTTGCGCTGCAGATGCGCGGCGATGCGCAGGGTGCGGCGCGGGCTTACCAGCGCGCGCTGACATTTCGGCCCGACATGGTCGCGGCGGACTTCAACCTCGGTGTGCTGTTCGCGCAGGCGGGGAACCATGCCGCAGCGATCGCCGCGTACCGTACGGTGGTGACGGCGGATCCGAAACACGTCGCCGGGTACAAGAATCTGGGCGAGTCGCTGCTCGCTGCCGGAGAAGTCGACGCCTGGATCGCGAACTTCCGTCGTTTCGAGACGCATTGCCCTGACGCGCTTCCTCTGGCGGTTCAGGCGCTGGAGGTGTGCCAGCATCGCGCCGACTTCCCCGCGCTGGACCGATACATCGACGGCCTGCGCCGCGAGCGATTCCGCGTGCGCGACGAGGGCGAACTCGTCGACTGTCTCGAGGAAATTCTGTATCTGTTGCTGTTTTTCGACGTCGAGCCGGAACTGATATTTCGGTTTTCGCAAACCTATGATGCCGCGGCGCTGCGCGTCTACGGGCAACCCATGCCGCGGCGCGCGAATCGCCGTCCCGGTCCTCTGCGCGTCGGCTATCTGTCGGCCGATCTGCGCAATCACGTCATGGGCAAGATGGTCTGGCAGGCGATTGAACACCACGACCGGAATGCATTCGAACTCTACTTCTACGCGGCGTCCGCGATCCGCGACGACTGGACCCAGCGCTTCGAGTCGGTGGCGAGTCGCTTCGACGAAATCGTGGCGCTCGATGACGACGCTGCCGCTGCCCGCATCGCCGCGGACGATCTCGACGTCCTCGTCGACCTTTCGACACATACCCGTGGTGCGCGGCCGGGGATCCTCGCGCAAAAGCCCGCTCGCGTGCAGATCACCCACGTCGCCAGCGCCGGGACCGTCGGATTGTCGGCCATCGATTTCAAACTCACGGACCAGTTCGCCGACGTTCCGGAGAACCAGGAGTTCCAGATCGAACGCCTGCTGCCGATGGAAGGCTGCGTGTTTCCGTTCCGGCGCGTCGCGCCGTCACCCGCGCATGGCTTTCATAGACATGTGCTGGCAATTCCCGCCGACGCGGTGATCATCGGCGCGTTCGTAAATCCGCTCAAACTGTCGCGGCGCTGCCTGGCGCTGTGGCGCGAGGTTCTCGAACGCATTCCGCGGGCGCGACTCGCCTTCTCGCCGGCGCAGCCGGCGGCGCGTGCCAGCTACCTTCGTCTCGCCGCCGCGGCGGGGATCAGTCAGGACCGGCTCATCTTTCTGGCGCAAGGTCGGGACGACGCGGAGAACCAGGCGCGCTACCACCTCGTCGATCTCGTGCTCGACACCATGCCCTTCGGTGGCGTCAACGGCACCATCGAGGCGCTCGACATGGGCGTGCCGGTGGTCACGCTGGTCGGCAAACGCCATGGCGAGCGCACCACCTACTCGATCCTGCGCAACCTCGGCGTCGAGCAGACGATCGCGCATTCGGGCCGCGACTACGTCGACATTGCGGCGCGCCTTGCCGGTGATGGCGCGTTTCGTGCCGAATTGCGCGCGGCCATCGCCGCTGGACTCGCTGCCTCGCCGCTGGTCGACATGCCCGGCCACACGCGGCATCTGGAAGCCGCATACCGGTCGGCATTGGTCCACGCGGACGGCACTGGCCAGTCCAACTGAGGGGAATGATGGCCGACCCGCGCCTCGCCGTGATCGCCGGACGGCTGGCCTCGCGCAACGCTGCAGATGCGCGCCGGCTGGCCGAAGCCCTTCTGGCGGATCCAACGGTGACGGTGGCCGACCGTGTATCCGCGCTGGCGCTGCGCGCACGTGCGCACGAATCGGAAGGCAACCTCGCTGCGGCAATTGGCGATCTGGAAGCGGCGGTCGCGCTGAACGGAAAACTGGCGGGGCTCTGGAATGAGCTTGGCATCCTGCAGGTCGACGCAGGGCGGCCGGAGCACGCGCTTGGGGCGTTCGATCAGGCGACCAGGGCCGACCCGAATCATGCGCGTGCCTGGAACAACCTGGGCAACGCGCTGCGTCAGGCCGGTCGAATCGGCGAAGCGTTGGCGGCCTGCGAACGGGCAGTGCGCGCTGATCCTGTCTACGCGCTCGCCTGGGCGAACCTGGGGGGGATGGCCCGCGATGCGGGAGACGATGTGAGCGCCGAAGCCGCGTTGCGCCGCGCGCTGGAGCTGCAGCCCACGCATCGCGGCGCACTGCTCACGCTGGGAAGGCTTCTGAAGGATCGCAGCGAACTCCTGCCTGCGGCGCAGCTTTTCCGCCGCGCCTGCGAGGCCGATCCAAGGGACGCGCAGTCCGCTTTCCAGCTCGCGGAAACCTGCGCCGAACGCGGCGATGTCGCCGCCGCTAGCGAGGCCTATGCAATAGCTTTGGCGCGCGACCCCCAGATGCTGCGGGCGCTCTTCGGTCACGAGCTTGCGCTTCCGATGCTCGCCGCCGATGGCCAGGCAGTCACGGCGGCGCGAACGCGGTACGCCGAAGGAATGGCAACGCTCGAACGCGAGGCTCCGGCGCGGGGCGCCGCGCTTTCCACCGACCGGTTGCTGGACGAATTGCGCTGGACCAATTTCCTCCTGGCGTACCAGGGGGAAGACGATCGTGGCCTGCAGGCACGCTTTGCGCGCGTGGCGGGCGGCCTCGTGGCCAAGGGCGCGCCGCAATGGCGGCAGCCGCTCGCGGCGAACCCGCGAAGCGGCGCCAGGATCAGGATCGGTTTTGCGTCGGCGTTTTTTCGTGACGGCACGGTCGGGCGATATTTCGAGCACTGGATCACCGACCTGCCGCGCGAGGAATTCGAAGTGGTCGTCTATCACCTGTTTCCGCTGATCGATCCGCTGGCGCAGCGCCTGCGGGCGCGCGCCGATCGCTTCGAGCATTGTGCGCGGGAGCGACCTTCGCAACTCGCCCCGCGCATCCGTGCCGATGCGCTCGACGTGCTGGTGTATCCGGAATTGGGCATGGGCGCCGAGACCTTCGCGCTTGCCGCGTTGCGCCTGGCGCCGCTGCAGATCGCCGGGTGGGGCCATCCGGTCACCACCGGACACGACACCATCGACGTGTTCCTTTCGGTTGCTGCGATGGAACCTGAAAATCCCGCGCGCCACTACACTGAACGGCTGGTCACGCTTCCGGGCATCGGGACGCGTTATGCGTCTCCTGAAGTGCCCGCTGCGGCAACACGCGCGTCATGCGGATTGCCGACTTCCGGACCGCTGCTGCTGTGCCCACAGTCACTGTTCAAGATTCACCCCGACAACGATGCGCTCTTCGCGCGCATCCTTGCCGCGATCGCCGGGGCGACGCTGGTTGTGTTCGAAGGGCGCGACCCCCAGCTTACTGCCCGGTATCACGCGCGCCTCGCCGTCGCGGGTGTCGACCTGAATCGGGTTGCCACGCGGCCGCAATGCAGCCACGAGGATTTCCTGCGCATCAATTCCGTGTGCGACGTGATGCTCGATACGCTGTACTGGTCAGGAGGCAACACGAGTCTCGACGCACTCGCTTGCGGACTGCCGATCGTCACCCAATCTGGAACCTTCATGCGCGGCCGGCAAAGTGCAGGCATGTTGCGCCTCATCGGCTGCGACGAACTCATCGTCGACGATGAGGACGCGTATATTCGCGCTGTCGAGCGACTCGCTCGCGAAGTTGCCTATCGCGATGTGGTCGTCTCGCGAATTCGCGCGGGCCGCGGTCGCCTGTTCGACGACCCGGCGCCGATCGATGCGCTAGCTGCCTTTGTTCGGAAAGCCTGCGCCTAGGCGCGCCGAGGCGAGCCCCCGCAGCGCGGCTTCGACCGCTTGCAGCGGCGCGGTCCAGTCGCCGATGGCGCGCTGTCGGAACAATCGTGCCGTCGGGTACCAGAGGCTGTCTTCGCGGTTCAGGCGCCAGCGCCAATCGGGCGCGAAAGGGAGCAGAATCCACACCGGTTTGCCCAGTGCCCCCGCCAGGTGCGCCATGCTCGTGTCCACGCTGATCACCAGATCCAGTGCATCGACCAGCGCCGCCGTTCCGGCGAAGTCGTTGCGCATCGGCAAGGCGACCAGTTGCGCAGCGAAGGGTGCGTCGCCTGCGGCAAGGGCTTCGCCTTCGCGCTGCAGCGAGAAACAGCGCACTCCGGCGATCTCGAGCAGCGGACCGAGGCGATGCAACGGGCAGGCACGCCGTGGGTTGTAGCCATTGGCGGCCCCCGACCAGACGAGGCCCACACGCAGCGCATCGGGCGCGGAGTCTTCGACCGCCTGTTGCGCTTCGAGCAGGCGCAACGGATCGGGTGTCAGGTATCGCCGGGGAGCAAAGATCGCGTCCGGACCGGCGTGCAGAAGGCCAGGGAGCGACATCAGCGAGACGTGAGCGTCGAAGCGGGGAAGCGGGTCGTCGACCGCGATGGCTGTTGCTACGCCGGACACTGTCGCGACCAATGGCGCAAGTGCGGCCTGTACCGCAACGACGACCTGTGCGCCGCGCGAGGCGAGCACCGTCGCGAAACGGATATTCTGCAGCGTGTCGCCCAGGCCCTGTTCTGAAGTAAGCAGCAACGTCTTTCCCGCCGGGTCGCTGCCGTCCCATCGCGGGCCGCCCTGTGTGCGCAGGAACGGCGCGAGTTCCGGTGTGTGCAGTCGCCACTCGTACTCGCGGAAACCTTCGCCGTATTCGCCCAGCAGCAGCAAGGCCAGCGCGAGATTCCAGTGCGCCTGCGGGGAATCCTGCGCGAGTTCGAGCGACCGGCGAAACGCGTTCACCGCGCCGCCGACGTCCCCGGTCGCCTGCAGGACCAGACCCAGGTTGTTCCAGGCGCCGGCGTGGTTCGGTGCGAGCTCCAGCGCGCGGCGAAACGCGGTCACCGCGTCGTGATCGCGTAGAACGGCGGCAAGGGCGAGTCCGCGGTTGCTGTGAAATTCGGCGTTGTTCGGCAGAAGCACGAGCGAGCGTTCCAGAAGCGGCAGCGCCTCGCCGGCGCGCCCGCGCTGATAGAGGAGCATGCCGAGGTAATGCAGCGCGACCGGATTCGCGGGTTCGTGTGCGAGCACCGACCGATAGTCGCGCTCGGCGGCATCCAGATCGTGGCGCCGATGCGCCTCACCCCCACGCACGAGCAGCGACTTCGCGTCGATGGATCGCTCGTCGACCACGACCGATCCGCGCGAGGTCGAGCCGTGGCACTGCTTGTAGCGCCTGCCGCTTCGGCAGGGGCACGGTTCGTTGCGCCCGACCGGGGTTTCCACGGGTTGGCCAGCGGGCATGGAATCGGCCGCGCCGGATGAGATCGTGGGTGCGGCAGATGGTGGAGTTTTTTGCTCGTTGTTCAATGTGCGTTGCGGCTTTTCAGGACATGCCAGGCGGTCAGCGCGAGTATGCGCAGGTCGAACCAAACCGACCAATGCTCGATGTAGTAGAGGTCGTACTCGATCCTGCGGGCGAGATCGGTGTCGCCGCGCAGGTCGTTCACCTGCGCCCAGCCGGTGATGCCTGCCTTGACCAGATGCTTTTGCATGTAACCGGGAATCTCCTTGCGGAACTGCTCGACGAACGCGGGGCGCTCCGGACGCGGGCCAACGAGTGACATCTCGCCGCGCAGCACGTTCAGCACCTGTGGCAGTTCGTCCATCGAGAATCGGCGCAGCCATGCGCCGAACGGCGTTGGCCGCCTGTCGCCGTGGCTGGACCACACCGGGCCGCTGCCGGTCTCGGTGTCGACGGGCATGGTCCGGAATTTCAGCATGTCGAAGCGCTGGCCGTTCCAGGTTACCCGGGCCTGGCGATAAAGCACCGGGCCCGGCGAGGTCAGCTTGATGACCGCGGCAATCAGGGCGAACAGCGGCGAGGCCACGATGAGCATGATCGACGCGAGCAGGTAATCCTCGACCGCCTTCAACGTCCGATAGGCGCCCGAATGCGGTGAATCCGTGAGATTGAGAACCGGCATTCCGGCGACTTCCGTCACCGAATGATTGAGCAGGTGAAAGCCGTAGATGTCGGGGACGAAGCGAATGATCGCCGAGGTTTGCCGGAGCGCGTCCAGGATCGCGCGGATGCGACCCTCGTCACGCAACGGCAACGCGATCCAGATCTGGTCGGTCGGGCGCTCGTCCGCATCCGCCGCGAGCTGCGCGATTGGTCCGGCGACGGGAACGCCGTCGAGGACAGTCCCGGCTTTCGCGTCGTCGTCGTAGAACGCCCGCACGTTCATCCCGCTCCATGGCGCCGCGCGAATTCGGCGCGCAACGTTGCGTCCGTGCTCGCCGGCGCCGACGATGACGACGTGACGCAGATTGAGTCCACGCCTGCGCATTGCGCGCAGCGCAAGACGAATCGCCGCGCGCAGCAGGACGTGCCCGCCCAGTCCGCCGGCCATCCAGATCAGCGCCCAGGCGCGGCTGAAATCCGCGCCGGTCTTGCTCAGGAACAGGAACATCCCCGAAGTGACCGCGATGGCCAGCCAGGCGATGCACATTGTGCGGGTCTCGTCGACAAAACTGATGCCCCGCTGCGATCGGTAAAGCCCGGTTGCGGCGAAGGCGCTGAGGGCGATCAGCGCCACGCCGAGCAGCGCCGCCACGTATCGCACCGGCATGTCGGTGCTGCCGAAATATGCGAAGTAGGCACCGACGCCCGCACCGATGACGTACAGCGGGTCCAGGATGCGCAGCCCCATGTCGAACAGCGTCGAGTTTTCCTTGAGGACGCTGCGTTTCATGCCGGACGCTCACGGTCGACGCTGGCAGCACTGCCACGTTGTTGCAACGCGAATTCGATGGCCGCGGTCATTCCTTCGCGAAAACGCTCGGGAGCGAAGCGCGCGGCATTGTCGCGGCAGGCTTCCGGCGTGATGCGACCGGCCTCGGCCTCGAAGCGTTCCACCGCCGCGACGATTGCCTCCGGGGTCTGCGCGTCGAAGAATGCGCCGGTGGGTTGCGTGGTGTCGAGGCCCCGAATGGTCTCGAGAATGCCTCCTGCTCCATAGGCAATCACCGGGATGCCCGCAGCCTGCGCCTCCACTGGCGCGATGCCGAAATCCTCCAGGGCGGCGAACACGAAAGCGCGGGCTTCGGACAGGATCCGGGCGACCGTCGAATCGTCGATCCTGCCAAGCAACTCGACGTTCGCGGGCAGACCCGCTTCGATCCGCGCACGGTCGGGGCCGTCGCCGATCACCTTCAGGTGTCGTTCGGGCATCCGGCGGAAGGCTTCGACCATCAAGTCCACGCGCTTGTACGGAACCAGTCGGGACAGCGTCGCGTAGCTCGTCCCGCGCCCGCCGGACGCGGGGGAATGAAAACGGGCGACGTTGACGGGCGGATAGACGACCCGCGAGGGCGCCCCGTAGCAGCGTTCGATCGCCGACGCGATATGACGGGAGTTGGCGACGTACAGATCGACATCCGCGCTGCGCGCGTGGTCCCAGCGGCGGAATCGCCTGAGCACTGCCTCGGCCGCCACGGCGCCCAACCGGCTGTCGCCCGCGGCGCGTTCCAGGTAGATATCGGCCATCGTCCACGCGAAGCGCGCCGGCGTGTGGCAGTAGCAGACATGAACCTGTCCTGGAGATGTACGTGCGCCTTTGGCGATGGCGTGCGAATCCGAAACGATGAGCTCGTATTGGCGAAGGTCGAATCGCTCGATGATCTGTGGATAGGCCGCTGCCGCATGCCGAAACCACCGTCGCGCGGCGGGCATGCCTTGCAGCACGGATGTCGTGATGTGCACATCCGGAATGCGCGCGCGATATTGTTCCGGGAGGAAGTCGACCAGCGTAAACACGTCGGCACTCGGAAACATGCGCAACAGTTCCGCGAGGACGGCTTCGCCGCCGCCCCAGGTGTCGAGCCAATCGTGTACCAGTGCCACGCGCATGACGTAGGAAAGAGGTCCGGACTTCGGGGTTCGCGGGTCGGTAAATGAATTGGCCCGTATCGCGCCGGAATCCCGCTGATAGCGGCGGCACCGGGAGGCCGGACAGGTTGTCGGCCGGGACGATTCACGTGGCCCGGCGCCCCCGGCACGGGTAGGGCGACCGTTTGGCAATTCTAGCAGCGGCCCGTGCGGCATCCCGACTATCCGGAAGCCTCTCTGCATTCCTGCGGTCAGCGGGAGGGGGGGTGTTGACCAACCCTGTTTCCGATGTATAATCGCGCCTCTCTGCCACTGTATTCGGAAATCCTGCGAAGGACCCGGCCACAGGCGGCACAGTTCTTTAACAATTTGCAACCGATAGGTGTGGGTACTCGTGGTCTGGGACCCTGGGTGGATGCTGTCCTTCGGGATGGTGCTGTCCGGGGAAGATCCAAGACAAACGTAGTGCTCACACAACGCAGTAAGGCTCTGGTCTGGC